>JAIQFO010000109.1 GCA_020073215.1 Terriglobia bacterium
CCTCGGTACTGCACCGCGGCACGGTTGTAGAAATCCTCGACGACAGCAAACGCGCGGCCCGCTGCGCGGTCAGCTTCGTTTCGCCCCGGGTGGATCCCGACTCGCAATTGCTGCTCATCAAGGCCATCGTGCCCAATAAGGACCGCCAGTTCCGCAACGCGCAGATGGTCCACGCTCGCGTGATGTGGAGCGAGGCTGAACACCCGCTGATTCCGGTCACAGCCGTGGCCCGGGTCAGCGGGCAAACGTTTGCGTTCCTCGCGGAAGGCGATGGCAAACAGGCCGTAGCGCGGCAACGCGCTGTCCGCCTCGGAGATATTGTCGGCAATAACTACGTAGTCCTGGATGGAATCAAGGCCGGCGACCGCATGATCGTGAGCGGCGTGCAGATCCTGGCCGACGGCATGCCCGTCGTGCCCCAATCCTAAGCGGCAGCGGAGCATTCATGTTCGTCAATTTCTTTATTCGCCGGCCGGTGTTCGCCATCGTATGTTCGCTCCTCATCATCCTGGCGGGAGCGGTGGCAATCCCGTCGCTTCCGGTTGCCGAGTTTCCGCAGATTGCGCCGCCGCAGGTGACGGTTGGCGCGTCGTACACCGGCGCCAACTCACAAGCGGTAGAGACCAGCGTCACCACCCTGCTGGAACAAGCGATCAACGGCGCGGAGGGCATGCGCTACATCAGTTCGAGCAGCGCCAGCGACGGTTCCAGCCAGATCACTGCCACTTTCGATCTGACCCGTAGCCTCGACATTGCCGCCGTGGACGTGCAGAACCGGGCTTACACCGCCCTGGGGCGCCTGCCTGCGGAAGTGCAGACTACCGGCCTGTCCGTCAACAAGAACTCCGGCTCGTTCATCATGGCAGTCGGTTTTTATGCCGACAATAAACGCTACGACGAATTGTTCATCAGCAATTTTTTGGACGTTTATGTCAAAGACGCGCTGAAGCGCGTCAAAGGTGTGGGTGACGTAATCATTTTCGGCGAGCGCAAGTACTCCATGCGCTTGTGGCTCGATCCGGTGCGGCTGGCCTCGCGCAAGCTGACTGCCGCGGATGTGGTCAACGCACTGCGCGAGCAGAACCTGCAAGTGGCGGCGGGCCAGGTTGGAGAAGCGCCCGCGCTGCCGGGGCAGTCGTTTCAGATCAGCGTGCGCGCCGTGGGCCGCCTGGCCGAGCCCAAGCAGTTCGAGAACATCGTCCTCAAGCGCGGGCCCGACGGCTCCCTGGTGCTGCTGCGCGATGTGGGCCGCGCCGAGCTCGGGGCCGAGAGCTACGGCGGCAATCTCGCCTACAACGGCCACGATGCAATCGGGCTCGGCGTCATGCAGCTTTCCAACGCCAACGCGTTGGATGTGGACCGCGGCGTGCGCCAGGAGTTGGAGCGACTTTCCAAGCAGTTTCCGCCGGGGCTGAAGTACGTCATTGCGTTTGACAGCACCCTGGCGGTGGGCGAATCCATTCGCGAAGTGCTGAAGACGCTGGTGGAAGCGATCATCATCGTCATCCTGGTAATTTTCCTGTTCCTGCAAAGCTGGCGCAGCACGCTGATTCCGGCCATCACCATTCCGGTGTCGCTGGTCGGTGCGTTTGCGTTTGTGAAGCTGTTCGGCTTCTCCATCAACACGCTCACGCTATTCGGGCTGACGCTGGCCACCGGACTGGTCGTGGACGACGCGATCGTGGTTATCGAAAACGTCGAGCGCCACATGGAGGAGGGGATTGCCGATGCGCGCAAGGCCTCGCAAGTCGCAATGGGCGAGGTGACCGGCGCCGTGATCGCGACCTCGCTGGTGCTGATCGCCGTGTTCGTGCCCGTAGGGTTGTTCCCTGGGACCACCGGCCGGCTGTACCAGCAGTTCGCTCTGACGATCGCGTTCTCCATTGCGCTTTCGGCATTCAACGCGCTTACACTGACGCCCGCGCTTTCCGCCCTGCTGTTGCGTCCCACCAAGCGCCCCCACAACCCGCTGTTCCGCGGCATCAACTCGCTGATTCGCGGTGGAACCGCGGCGTACAGGAACTCGCTGGGACACCTGAGCGCATGGAAAATCCCGGTGCTGATCGTCTTTATTGCCGGGCTGGCCATGAGCTATTGGATTTACGGCAAGGTGCCGACCAGTTTTGTGCCCAACGAAGACCAGGGCTGGTTCATCGCCGCCGTGCAGGCGCCGGAAGGGGCGTCGCTGGACTACACCACGCGCGTGAATACGAAGGCGACCCAGGTCCTTGCCCAAGATCCCGACATCACCGGCGTGTTTTCGGTTGCGGGTTTTAGTTTTAGTGGCGCCGCGCCAAATCGGGGCTTGATGTTCATCAGCCTCAAGGAACACGACCAGCGTCACGGCCCGCAGCATTCGGTGCAAGCCGTCATCAACCAGGTGCGCGGGCCGCTCTCCGGGATTTCCGAAGCCATGGTGGTTCCGTTTCTCGCGCCGCCGATTGAGGGCCTGGGTGTTTACGGCGGGTTCCAGTTTCAGCTTCAGCAGACCGGTTCGGGCACGCTGGACGATCTGGAACGCGTGCTGCGCGGCATGATCCAGAAGGGCAACAGCCGTCCGAATCTGCGCGGGCTGTTCACCAGCTTCAGCGCGCGCGATCCACAGTTGCTGGTGACCATTGACCGTGAAAGAGCCAAGAGCCTGGGCGTGCCGTTTACGCAGATCACCTCGGCGCTGCAGGTCTTCATGGGCTCGCAGTACGTCAACGATTTCGATTTCAACAACCGCTCGTACCGCGTGTACGTGCAGGCCGACAAGGCATTCCGCTCACAACCCCGCGATTTGCGCCAGTTCTATGTCCGAGCGGATGACGGCAAAATGGTGCCGCTGGACGACATCGTGACCGTGAGAGAGACCACCAACGCCAGCATCATCAGCCACTATAACCTGTTCCGCACCGCGGAAATCAACGGCAGCGCGGCCCCGGGATTCAGTTCCGGACAGGCCATCAGCGCCATGGAGCAGTTGGCCAAACAGGTTTTGCCCGCCGGGTACGCCTACGAGTGGACGGGCATATCGCTGGAAGAAATCCAGTCGCGTGGGCAATCGTTCCTGCTGTTCGGCCTGGGCCTCCTGGTGGTTTATCTGACGCTTTCGGCGCAGTACGAAAGCTTTGTGCTGCCGTTCATTATCCTGCTCGCAGTGCCCATGGCAATCCTGGGCGCGCTGGGGGCACAGTGGTTGCGCGGGTTGCAGAATGATGTCTATTGCCAGATCGGCCTGGTCATGCTCATTGGGCTGGCCAGCAAGAACGCCATTCTAATCGTGGAATTCGCCGAGCAGTTGCAGGCCAAGGGACTGTCGCTCACGGAAGCTACCGTGGAGGCCGCGCGCCTGCGCCTGCGCCCGATCTTAATGACTTCGGTGGCCTTCATCCTGGGCGTGCTGCCGTTGGTATTCGCCAGCGGCGCAGGATCGGCAGGGCGTCACTCGGTCGGCACCACCGTATTCGGCGGGATGGTGATTTCCACCATCCTGAACCTGTTCATCATCCCGGTGTTGTACCTGCTGGTGCGCAGCGTCATGCCCGCTAAGGCTACAAGCCCCGTGGCGCTGTCGGAAACAGAAGCGGATTAGTTCGGCTCCGATTACAACCTGGTTGGGCGGACTTCCGCTATGGTCTCGATTGAACGCATTCTGACGACGTGTTTGCGAACAGCACTTCGACCCGATGGCGCGCTCGGAGCTGTAGCGCAACCGGTCGCCAACCGTTTCCGGT
>JAIQFO010000076.1 GCA_020073215.1 Terriglobia bacterium
CTTTGTCAGCGGCATCGTCGCACTCGCCACCGGGACTGCCGCCGGACTGGGTATAAAGGCTCTTGCGGGAACGTCCTTGCCGATTACAACTCCCCCGCCGATCACCGCACCCTCTCCTACCCGGAGAGTCCGGTTGCCCGACGTGGCGATGACCACATTGGGACCAATAAAGGCGTCTTTCTCGATAACAAGCTTCCCGGCACCGCGGGTGTGCGCCAGTAGGATGGCTCGCAAGCTGATGTGCACCCCATCCTGGATTTCAACCGCGGAAGGGTGCTCGTTTTCCAAGTACACGTCGTCGCCGATGAAAACATCCTTCCCGATCTTCACTCCGCGTAGCCGATGCAGGAACGGTCGCACACTGGTGCACCCAGGGGAAAACCTGGCCAGCAAATGCAAGGCCCGGTTACTTACGCGTCTTAGCAGGGATGCGCTCATCGCTTTCGAAGAAGTGCCCGGGACACACTGAGGTGCGATTCTTTCACGCCGACACCCAGCGCACCATACGGTCCATCGGATACATGCCGTCCCAGGGCGCCTCGTAGAGTGACATCTGTCCAACCTCGGGGCAGCGCTCGATGCCGCGCGCGGTCAACTCCTCGGCCAGCGTCAGCCGCCGTTCGCCTAACGCCAACCCTGCCGTCTGTGTGTTAATCGAACAGAAAGCCGCCACCTCAAACACATCGTCCACCGGCCTCACGAATAGGGTTCGTCCATAGCAGGGTGTGGCGAGCCCATGGTCCTGGTCGCTGTAGAACACGCTCCAGCGTACTCCGTCGCTGTACCAGGCTTGGCCTCGCATGTCATATTCCGCGCGCCAACCCAGAATCTGGAAAGCCTCCTGCGGCGCCACGTCTGGCGGTACTTGCCGTGTGGCACGGCCCAATTCCTCCCCCAGCAGGCTCGCAAAGGCCTCCGGCGTCAGGGCCCCGCCTCGCTCCACAAAGATGGTGTGTGGCGAGTTGCACCCCCGCTGACCGAGCGCCACCGCATCCCGCGCCACCAGCGCCGCCGTTTTTCGGGCCTCGCCTTCACTGGCCAACTTCTCAGCGCCCACCACGACAAACGATGTTTTCGGTCCGAAAACGATGTCCTCGGTGCCAAAGCGCCGAGGCAGATTCATGATGGCCTCGACGGCCTCGCGTCCTCCCCAGGCAACTCGAACATCGGCCAGGGTAGAGAGTGCGGTCGCAGCCGGGTCCTCGCGATCAATATAGATCGCCCGCACGGCGTCGGTTAGCAGCGTGCCGGCAACTTCCGTTCCGTTGGGCCGCAGATAGCGCACCTTCGCGAGCGCCGCCAGAAAGTACGGGAGCACGCCCGCGTTTTGCCGCGACACCTTTACCAGGTTGGCATTCTTGGTCAGGAGGCCCTGGATTACCGAAATCATCCCGAGCAGTGGCACGTTGCCCGCCACCCAGTGCACGACCAAACCTCGCGGCTGTGCGCGATGTTGCCGGCGGCCGCCAGTGGTCTGGGGCACGAAGCCGTCGATGGCTCCGGCCTCTCCCCGGAGAGCCTGCGTCACCAGCGCTTCCAGGTTCGCTCGCCGCAACCATAGCGGCAGAAAGCCGATCGCGAGGTTGCCGACCATCCTTGCTACGTCATTACCGGGTTGCGTCCACGCCCGGCCTGCCGCATCGCACAACCCGATCAGATCGTCAATGGGCGCCACACGCAAACGTTCCTGGCCCGCTTTGAGTTCTCTGACGAGCCCGTCTGGGCTGGTTTCCAGCGGACAACTTTCCGGATCGCCATCGAGATCGAGGTGCCGTTCGCATCCGTCAAACAAGACGAAGATCTTCATGCCTCGGCCCGTGCCATTTCTCGCACTTGATAGATTTGTTCCGGCAACGTATCGCCGCAACCGCGAATTTCGCTGCCGCGTGCCCGCCCCAATACCTCGAAACGCGTCCCGTAGCGGCCCCCTTGTTCGCGGTCGCGCGAAACGATTCGCCCCATGTCATCCAGCAACAACGCGATGCCCGGATAACTGTGCGGCAGGGGAGTAATGAACTCGAGCAATCCTGGCTTTCCATCGCCCAGCGACTCGAGTGTCACTGGATCTCGCACAATCACTTCGGAGTACACCGGCGCCATCCGTACTCCGTTCCCATCGTCCGGATAGATCACGCCCAACTGCTCCGTGAATCCGTAAACGTCGCGGATGCAGGGCTTGTCCATGGCGAACACCTGCTCGACCTCCGCATTCAGTTGCGCCCGGTTCACCGCCTGCCGCTCCAACCGCTTCCATCCGCCGAAGTGAAGCACCATGCTGCCCGGCGGCAATTGGAAGCGCCGCCCAGCGCGGACCAGCGGCGCCACTACGTATTGGTAGAGCATGTAGGTGTATCCGATCAGGCAAACAGGCAATTGACGGGTACGCAGCTGGCTAAACAGATCTTCGAGCTTGTCCGCGTTCAGTTCGAAGCGTCCATCCCGTGCTTCCAGCGCATAGTGAGTTTCGCTTGCCATCATCAGGTAGCCACGAAGCCCGGCCACTCGCGCCGAGAGTTCCATGTCGGCGCCTTGCACGGCGGCGGCATCGAGCACCAGGAAGGGTCTTCGGGTTGGGCCCATCATCGCGCTCATCAACACCGCCAGGGTCCGCATCTGCCGGTCGCGCGTGATCCGGTCCAGCACGACCCGGGCCGGCGTCTGCGACGATGTGGCGCTCGATTTCAGTACCCGAACAACTTCCTGCTCGGGGACCGACTCCAGCGAGAGCCGTTTGAAAATGGACACCGGTAAGAATGGAACTCGGGCCAGATCCTCGATCTCGGCGTTCGGATCCAGTCCTAGCTTGTGATACCAGCGTGCAAAGGGCGGGCAGTTCGTACAGTGATGCTGAATCGCTTCCCGAACCGCTGTCCGCAGCAAGCCGCGATGCTCGCCCGGTTCTGTCGCGTAGGGTGGCCGCCGTAAGAGTTCCTCGATTGCGCCCATGCTGTTAGCCAATCTCCGCCAGCAACTGTGCCAGGTCTGGTGTCCCCAGCCGGCAAGCGTTGGTTCGCAGGCACACGTCCTTGGCTGCCGTCTCGGCTAACGTCTGCCGCTCGGTGGCATCCGGCACCCGTCCCAACAGCTCCTCAAATCTCTGCGGCAAGCCCACGAGCTCCACTAGCTCCAAAAACGCTGCTTCGAGTGCCGCGCCGTCCGTCAGGCCGCAGTTCACCGCCAGTTCGTCATACAGCGCCGCGTTCTTCTTCTGGTTCCATCGCATGGTCGGCAAAAGGAAAAAGCCCGTCGCGGCACCATGGGGTGCGCGGTGGAGTTTTGACGCCGCGTGCGACAACGCGTGCGCCGCTCCGGTTGACGTCATGCTCTGGCAGAGGCCTCCGAGAAACGCCGCTTCGAGCATTCCAGCGCGCGCGACCAGGTCCTGCGGATTCTCTGCCGCGGCCGGCAGATGCCGTAGCACCAGTCCCACCGAAGTCGCCGCCAGCACTCGAAGAAAGGGATTGCCCAGGTTCGACACCGCCGATTCCACCGCGTGTGTCAACGCGTCGAACCCGGTTGCCACAGTCGTTTCTCGCGGAAGACTCACGGTCAACGCCGGATCCAGAATCGCAATGTCCGGCACCCAATGCGGAGAAACGTAGGGAATCTTTGTTCCGTCGTCACCGGCAAGAACCGCCGCCTGCGAGGCCTCCGATCCACTACCGGCGGTGGTCGGGATCGCGACGAATCGCGCTTTCCCGCGCAGCGGCCCAATCGGCACCGCCTTCGCTAAAAATACCAGGTCAGGATGCTCCAGTTGCGCCCACAGAAACTTCGCCGCATCGAGCACTGCGCCACCGCCCACCGCGACGATCCATTCGGGGTCAAACGCCGCCACTTTCTCCCGCGCGGCAGTAATCGCGGCGGCTCGAGGTTCGCCGCTTTCCAGCTCAAGCACCTCTTCGGCCTTTGCATCTTTCAACTGCGCGGTTACCCGCTCGAGTGCTCCGCAGCGCCTCCCGCTGCTCCCCGTCACGACCAACACCCGTGCGGGGTCGAGACACGCGAGCCGCTCGACGCTGCCCTTGCCCGTGCATACTTCCGGCGGGAAAAGCACGCGCTTCAACAGCTGCAATCTCATCGCTCGGAGGTCCACGCCACCTCCTTCGCGCCCCGCAGCATCTGCCGTTGAATCTTGCCGGAATTCGTTCGCGGAATGCTGGCGATGCGTTCGACCACCTGCGGGATCTTGCATTCCTCCACTCGCGTGCGCAGAAACGTCACGACCTCGGAGCGTCGGATTTCGCGGTCCGCCACCAGGTAGGCCTTCACGCATTCCCCCAGCAACTCATCGGGCTCTCCCACACATCCCGCGTCCCTGACCCCATCCAACTGGCGGAGGAGATCCTCGATCTCATCGGGCGCGACTTTGCGTCCACCCACGTTGATCAGGTCGTTGCGCCTGCCCAGCAGGAACAGGTAGCCATCGGCATCCACGTAACCGATGTCGCCCGTCTTCAGCCCTTCGGAGCAAAATGCCATCGCGGTCAGTTCCGGCTGTTTCCAGTATTCCTGCATCACCATGCCGCCGCGCACCACCACTTCCCCAGTCTCGCCCGCCGGCAATCGTCTGCCCATCTCATCACAAACCAGAATTTCCACATTCGGCGCAGGACGACCCGCCGTCCCCGGTTTGTGTGCATCGCTGTGATACTCGGCGAATGCCGCTCGGGAGGCTTCGGTCAGACCATAGTGGTGGCAAATCCTCGTCTGCGGCAGCAGTTCCGTCAGCCATTGACGGGTTTCCGCCTTCATGGGCGCGCTGCCGATCTCGATGTAACGCAGGTGTTCGCGCGCCTGCCCTAAAACGTCTCCCGTCATCCTTCGAACGATGTCAAATCCCGCCGGCACCATCGCCAGCCCCGTGGCGCGAGTGTCAAGAATCCGCCTGACGACAGTGGCCCCCGTGCCTACGCCCGGCTCCAGGACCAGCGTGTTGCCGGCGACTGCCATGCACCGCAAACGTCCGAGCCCGAAAGAATGACTGAGCGGCAGAGGAACGACTTCCACGTCGTCCGGCCCGTTGCCCACGAATTCCGTGATGTTGCGCGCTGCCGCCAGCACGTTGGCCTGGGTCAGCACAACTCCCTTCTTACGTCCGGTAGTTCCCGTCGTATACAGCAAGTCTGCGATCGCGTCCGGCCGGCACAGGGGCTCGATTTCGTTCTCACCGGCCGTCGCGGCCACGGTTGCCGGCGATACCACTGGGCACGGCATCCCCGTAACTGGCTTCTCCACCACCGCCAAGCGCGCTTCCGAATCACTTGCCAGGGCTGACAGGACGCTTTCTGGTGTGTCCGGCGAAACCGGAGCGGCCACGGCTCCGAGTGCGTGTACGGCAAAATACAACACCGGAATCGCCAGCGTGTTCCCGCCACAGATCAATGCCCGGTCACCTTCTCCCAATCCCAGGGTGCGCAAATGCGCCGCCGTCGTGAGGATTCGCGCCCGAAATTCGCCGTACCGAACCGATTCCGCTCCGCAACGCAGTGCGATCCGGTCGGGGTGATTCCTGGCGATCGTCAGAAGATGATGGAGTAGCGTTTCCACTTCAGCCCTCGACTTGCAGTTTACCCTTCGCGGCCAGCAACGCCCGGATGTGGCCCACGGTCTCGATCCCGATGATCTCTTCCATGCCGAGGCGGTCATCGAGAACCCGCTCAATCTCAAGCACCATGCGGACTCGGGCCATCGAGTCCAGGTTCGGCATCTCGTCCAATCGCGTAGCGTCGCTGGGAGCAAACTCGTCTTCCATCTGCAACGCGTTCCGCAGGATCTCTATCACAGTGTCTTCAGCCATGTGTCTTCGAACCGCCTCCGTGGAGTTTTCAAAATGATGGCGCCGCCATCTTTGTTGCAAGCCTCGTTTAACCTGCGTGACCGGCGGCGCTCGCTCGCGTTTCGACAAACTCCGTCAACAGGCTGGGTTGCAGGTTCGGAAACAGAAACGCTACCCGCCTGCCCTCGAATCCGACGACCGGGCGGCAGACCACCACCGCCCGTGACGCCTCAAACTCCTGGACCGCCGCGTCGATATCAGCCACTTCGAATGCCACGTGGTGATAACCACCCCGCGTCTTTGCCAAAAACTTCGTCACCGGACTGTCCGCGCCCACAGGTTCAATGAACTCCAACCAACTGTCGTTGCCTACCCTCACAAACGCCACGCGCACTCGCTGTGCCTGGTCATCAAACGGCAGCGTAGTTTCATGACACTCGAAGGCTCCCGCGTACTGGGAAACCGCCCGTTCCAGGTTCGGCACGACGATTCCCACATGGTGCATGCGATACCGACCCAGTCCCGGCTCGCTCGCGCCTGGTACCAGGTTCGCCCGCTCTGCGATCGTCGGCTTCAACTTGTCATCTCCCCCGCAGACTCCGAGGCCATGAGCAGATTCGTCAGAGCGAGAAACAGCTGGGCCTGTGGCCAGCGCAAGAATGGGACGGAATGTCTGATTCCACCCCGATAGACCCGGGTGATCCAATAGCCGGCGGGACGCTGGTATTGATGGATCAGCCGCGCAGCCAACTCGTTGGCAAGCGCGAACGCCCCGGGAATGTCATCCTTGAGGAGCGTACCCAAGGTGATCGCCTCGGCAAAGTTGTACATCTCCAAGCGAACAATCTCGGTGCGTGGCGCGACCGCGTAAGACTTGGGATTATCTTGCTCATCGAACAACTCCGCGCGATAAAACCCGTAGCCTCTCCGAACGCTTTCGGTAACCTCAGGGCTGCGAAGATGCTGGTTCAACTTGTAAAGGTTCTTCAGCACGAAGCAGGTATGGAAGTTGTCGATGAAGGCTTCAGGCGGATTATCGATGGCATAAAGCCAGGATCCGTCGGAGCCCTGGGAATCCAGAACAAACCGCAGATTGTTTTGCGCTTTGGTGAAGTATTCCTGGTGATGAAACCGCTGCGCTGCGTCAAAGAGCACAAAAGCGCGGTATGCACTCGCATTCACGACTTTGCCGTGATCGTGAGGCGTATAGCTGGCGGCGGCGCCCCTCCCAGTAGGGGTATCCTTGATATCCTCAGCCACAAAAGTCGCAATGGACCGAGCGACGTCGAGGTAATGTGCATCGCCGGTCAGGTCGTACAGGCGCGTAAAAGTTTCGTAGCAATAGGGCGTGGCGGTAATGTGAGGAGTGCCTCTGGGCATCAGCCCGTTCACGTGCTGCCAATCAAACGGATATCCCCAGCAAAACCCGCGGTAGCCGGCGGAACTCTGTTTCAACAATTCGGCCGCTAGAGCTTCTGCCTTGTGGAGACAGCCCATCGCCGATCGATCATCTTCGGAGTACTCAGAAGTCCTGCGTTCGTCCTGGGCTCGAAGCGTCTCGTACAAATTCAAGAATGCCAGGGCCAGCTGTGCGTCCGCTGTGGGAAACCGCTGCTTCTCAACGAAGAACGCTCGCAGCTGCGGGCTGAGTATCTCCATCAGGATGAGCGGCGCCGTCAGAACGATTCCCAGCGGGCTCTTGCGGTAGTAAAGACGCCGTGCCCACCGTCCGTAACGGGTCCCCAGAACGTCGTAGGGGTCGTAGCTTACGCCTTCAGACTCGCCGAGCCAGGCGCAGAATTTGTCGATCGCGCTCCAGAGCTCTTGGGTTGCGCGGGCGTGTCCCTCGACGATAGCACATGGCTGCGTGTCGATCACGCCTTAACTCCAGGCGCGGACGGCTCGCCGGTCGTGACTCTCAGTTTCTCGAGGTCGGCCACCACAGTTAGATACCGCTGCTTCATGACTGCCCATCGGATCGGTTCGTATTCGCTGCGGGCGGCAACCGTCAGGCGTGCGCGTGATTCCGGATCGTGGTAAATCCGCAACATCGCTCTCGCCAGGTCGGCCGGATCGTTTGGCTCGAAATAAGCCAGAGCATCCTCGCCAAAGTAGTGTCGGATGGCTTTCAGACGCGCAACGATCACCGGTTTGCCGGCGATGATGAATTCGGGCAGCTTGTTCGGAAAAGCAAAATCAAGGAAAACGTCGCGGCGAATGGGCAGGATGCCGGTATCGCACTGGCCAAGCCAGCCCGGTATTTCGGTGGCAGGAACTTGTCCCACCAGCCGGACCTTCACGCTCAACCCACGCGCTTTCGCCAACTGCGCTAATGCATCCTTTTCGGGTCCCGATCCCAAAATCCACAGCTCAGCACCGGGCATTTCGGTGTGTGCCAGCGCAAACGCTTCAATCGCGATGTCAAGACCGTAGATTTTGGTGAGAGTTCCGTGATACATCATCACGAACTTTTCTGGGTCCCGCGGCGCCAGTACGGACGACGAATTCGAACCCGCAGCCAGACGAGCCTCGTCAACGGCGTTCATGAGGATGGTCGATTTCGAGCGATCCAACCCACGACTCGCAAGAAGATTCTCGATCGGCTCGTTAATGGTTATCACGTGGTCAGCGAATCTCACGCTGATTTTTTCCAGGTAGGTCAGCAGCCGGATCGTCCAGGAGTTCTCCGCAATGCCGTACTTCGACATATAGAACTCGGGTGTGATTTCATGCAGGTCGAGGACCAACTTCGCACCCATCCAGCGCGCCAATATGGGAGCGAAGATCAGGAAATCCGGCAGCGAGTTGACATCGATCACCGAGTAACGCCTCCGCATCATCTGCACCGGCACGCGGATGAACGTCCAAAGAAAGAACACGGCATACTCAAAGAGGTACCTCGCGATCGAGCCCCGCTTCTTACTCAACGCGAGGGTGCAAACATTGACGCCGTTCAAACAGTAGTTCTTCTGGCCCCCGTCGGCCCGCAGCGCCAGTACATCAACCGCGTATCCGGCAGCCACCAGGGCTTCGGCCTTCCGCCGCACGCGCGGGTCGACGTCGTAAACGTTTTGAACCACCTGGCAGACTGATCTCATGGGATCCTGGGAAAAGCTGGGTTAGCGAGCGTTGTCGCAGCGCCATAGGGGAGCTTAAGGTCAAGTTCTTCGAGGGACTTCCCGTCCCACGAAATGTCAACAAAATTCCCGGTCGTCGCAGCCGCGCTCCCTCCGCCCGGCCCGTGAACCCTTATCCGGAATGGAGGTTGAACTTCTCCGCCTTCGTAGCACAATCGCGCGCGCACGCCGTCCGGTGTTTCGATTCGCTCAAACCACACATCGCGGCGCTGACGGAACCAGCTCACAACCTGCCCCGCTGAGCCAAACCAGACATTGAGCGATTTCAGTTGCTCCAGGAGCCTGAGGTAGAAGTCTCCCCAGAACCGTTCTGGCCCATGGCTTCGGTCGTGCCAGAGCAGCGTCAACACGCCGCCAAACTGGATGGCGTTGTCGATGAGCGACTGGCATCGTTCTTGCGCCTGAGGTTCCGAAAGCTCAAGTCTCTGCGGATAGAAGAGTGCCCCGTCCTGAATGTGCAGTGGGAGCTCAAGGAGCAGTCGGACGCCAATCGGCCGGAACACCTGGGCTGTCCCGTTGCGGTAGCCGACGGTTTCGTTGTAGCCGGCCGTGGAATCGTAGGCGAATCCCGCTTCCTCCAGTACCCCGGGGGTGTTTGCGTCCTGCAACAACCAGTGCATCCGGATGCCGGTGCCCGATTGGCCGGTGAGTTCGCCAAGCCTCGCCAGCTCTGCCCGACCCTTCTGGGCACTGTGCCATGCGTCCAAACCGTGCACTCCGAGCTCGCAACGTTCCTTGCTGACGCTGGTCACCCAATCTTTGAGATCGCCAACGTCGTAGGCAGTCGCCCGTCGAGATGCATGACTGCCTGGCACACGCTCGCCCACCCGCCGCTTAAACGGAATCAGGAAGTAAGTTGCCGGCAGACCGTCTTCAGCCTTCAAGTACCACTCGAAGGGTTCCCAGAAATCTCTTGCCCAGCCGAGATATACCAAGGGGAGAGATACAACCGCTCGCCAGGTTTCAAACAAGCGCCTGATGGTGATTCTGCCTCGAAGCAGATTTCTGCCCGCTCCGACGGTGGACCGGTACAGAAATCCCACCATCGTGTGATCGAATTTGTGCTGCCGTATCCCGATGAAATCAATGTCGTGGGTCAACGATACCGTGAAGTTGTATCCCGCCGGAATCGGGGGAATCTCCAACAGCGGAATGCCCTCCTCGAGTATCCATGTCCTCAACATATGGATGTGAGCATCGAGAGCGGGAGTAGAAGCATTCGCGGAAGGCTGGCCGCTTGTCAGGAGGATTTCCACCTCATCAAATAAGTCATAGCCTAGACGGATGACCGTAGTGTCCGAGCCATTGATCTTCACGCCGGCGGTTTCCGTGCCCGCCATGACGCAGGGGCGTCCCTTGCTGGAACCAGCAAAAGTACACAGTCCCCCGTAGATCGCAATGGACGAGTCTCGGTGAGTCAGGAACGAAGACTCGAGGTGCCGGCCCGGTATAACTCCAACCTGCGCATCGATGCTTTTCGGCTCCGGACCATACACCAGGAGCAGTTTGGTGCGAACGTTCGACACTTCGCCATAGGTGGCAATAACAACGGAATACGCCTCCCCAGGACGGAAGAACTCCCAAGGCGTTTTGAAGAGTTGAAAAAACTCTTCCACCGCCTCAAGTTGGGTGGGCTTCGAAATGACCCCGATCAAGGCTTACACCCCGGAGCTACGTGCGGCTCAGCGCTGGAACCGGCGCTGCCGCCCCCACAAATTCTCCAATCGACTCGACCACATAACGCGCCTGCGAGTCATTGAGCTCCGGATAAACCGGGATGGCAAGCGACTCCCGGGCGGCTCGCTCACTCTCCGGGAGCGCACCGGCCCTGATTCCGAGATAAGCAAAACAGTCCTGCAGATGCATCGGCACCGGGTAATACACCTCGCTGCCCACACCCTTCTTCTTAAGAAATGCCTGCAATGGATCCCGTGACGTGGAGCGAATTACGTACTGGTTAAAGATGTGGCGATTGGTCGCCACCGCGGGCAGACCGATGGGGAGCTCTGCCTCGCGAAAAAGCTGATCGTATCTCTTCGCGTTTCGCTGGCGCGCCGCGGTCCACGAATCCAGGTGCGGCAACTTGGCGGAGACGACCGCAGCATGGATAGCATCGAGACGGAAATTCCCACCCACAACCTGGTGATAGTACTTCGGTTTGGACCCGTGACCACGGAGGACCCGCAGTTTCTCCGCGCGCTCCGCATCGTTGGTCACAATCATCCCGGCATCTCCGGTGGCGCCAAGATTCTTCGACGGAAAGAACGAGAAACACCCGTAGGTTCCGATCGAACCAGCGCGGCGGCCTTTGTATTCGGCGCCGATCGCCTGGGCCGCGTCCTCGATGACGACCAGTCCGTGCTCCTGCGCCAGGTTCATGATCGGGTCCATGTCCGCGACTTGCCCAAACAGATGGACCGGCAGAATTACGCGCGTCTTCTTGGTGATCTTGGCTGCGATCTGGGAGACGTCGATGTTATAGGTGTTGGGGTCGATGTCGACAAAAACCGGGGTGGCCCCCAGACGCGCGATCGCTCCGGCCGTCGCGAAGAACGTGTAGGAGGTGGTGATCACCTCGTCGCCCGGGCCGATATTCTCGGCCATCAAGCAGGCCAACAATGCATCACTGCCCGACGAGACCCCGATTCCGTGTGCGCAATTCGAGTAGGCCGCAATCGCCTTCTCGCACTCGTCCACCTTCGGGCCCAGAATAAAGTGCTGCGATTCGAGCACTTCCCCGATCGCCGCGTTAACTTCGTTTTTGATGGACGCGTACTGCGCCTTAAGATCGAGCAGCGGAATATTCATATTTTGATTCCTCTTTAATTTGCCGGTAGGGCTTACTGCCGACACTTAATTCGGCTGGAAGCGGAGCGTCTTCATTCAGGTCGAGGCAATGAAGAACGCCGGGCTCGGCTTCCTGATAACGGTATCCGCTCTCCGGGCACCGCATGATTCCCTCAGCATCCGGAGCGCCCAGACGGTGCCCATGACGGCTCATCCACCCGACCTGGCGGGCCGGGTTGCCGACAACCAGCGCAAAGTCCGAAACGTTTTTGGTGACCACCGCGCCGGCTCCGACAAATGCGTAGCGTCCCACTGTGACGCCGCATACGACCGTCGAATTGGCGCCGACGGTGCATCCCCGTTTCAAGTGAGTCGCCTCGTAAAGAGAGTGTCGATTCACCTGCGAGCGGGGATTGGTGACGTTGGTCAGCACACACGATGGACCGAGAAACACGTCGTCTTCAATTACGGCGCCGGTGTACACCGAAACATTATTCTGAATTTTGACGTTGTTCCCGATGATGGTACCGCCATCGACGTTCACGTTTTGTCCGATGACGCAACGCTCGCCGATTTTGGCACCTTTCATCACGTGCGAGAAGTGCCAGATTTTGGTGCGGGCGCCGATCTCGGCGCCCTCATCCGCATAAGCGGATTCGTGCACAAAGTACGGTTTTTCCTGCTTTGCGGCTGCTGCCGGAGCAGCCTCAAGAGCGACGCCGCCGTTGCGCAGCGCACGCTGGCAGGCATCCAACACTCGCAGCACCCTAAGGCCCTCGGCTCCATTGCTCACCGGAGTCGTTCTGGTCCGCACGCAGTCGAGGAAGTGCTGGCATTCGGCCCGGAGCGGCTCGCGGTCATCGAGTGCGACAACTTGTGCATCCGCCTTGACGGCGGTGGGGATCCGATTCTTCCATTCCACCTTATGGGGGTACAGGACAAGCTTGTTTTCTGCGGTGTCATCGAATACCGCCATCTTTTCCGAGCCCACCACCACCAGACGCTGTTCCTTGATCGGATGAAGCCAGCTGACGAAAATGTGGGCCTGCACCCCGCTGGGGAACTCGAAGTGGCTCAAGGTGACGTCCGCGACGTTCTGGCTCAGATAAGCACTGCCTTGACAGGCAACACGCGTTGGCATTTCGTCCAGCAGCGACAGCATCACCGAGATATCGTGGGGCGCGAAGCTCCAGAGAATATTCTCCTCGGTCCGGATCTTCCCGATGTTCAAGCGGTTCGAGTACAGATAGTTGATCTTGCCCAGCACGCCGTCTTTGATGAGCTGCTTCAGCTTCAAGATTGCGGGATGGTAACGGAGGATATGGCCGACCATAAGGATCCGGCCTTTCGCCTCGGCCAGCTTCACCAGTTCCTCACCCTGTTTGACATCAATGGCCAGGGGTTTCTCGACGAGGACATCTTTGCCGGCTTCCAGCGCGGCTTTGGCCATTGCATAGTGAGTGACGGCCGGCGTGGCCAGAGCTACCGCATCAACCGCGGGATCAGACAGAAGCCTTGCATAATCCGACCCGAACTTGACCCCCTCGTAGCGACTTCTGCAGGTTGCTTCCGCGGACGGATCCACGTCACACAATGCCTCTAACGCCCCAAGATCATGAAAATTGCGGACCAGATTCTTGCCCCAATAGCCGACGCCAACAACCGCTATCCCGACGCGCGTTTCCCCGGATGATGTAGTTTCCATATCATGCCCTTCCAACTAGAGCCATGGGCTCAGATTTAAGTCCTATGAGATCGACACACTTTTCAGCTGCGGTGCCGTCTCCGTAGAGGAACGGCCGCGCAACGGGGGGAGTGAATGACTTCACAGTTTGGGCGATCCTCTCGGGTTCGGAGCCTACCAGCACATTCCATCCCGCTTCTACCGTCTCCACCCATTCCGTCTCGTTCCGCAATGTCACACAGGGAACGCCAAGCCAGTAAGCCTCTTTCTGGAGACCCCCCGAGTCCGTCAGAACCAGCCGCGCTGCGCTTACCAAGGCGACCATCTCCAGATAGCCAACCGGGTCAATCAGGTGAAGATTGGGTTGGGGACGAAAGTTGATCTCGTTGATGATCTTCCGCGCTCGCGGGTGCACGGGAAAGAGAACGGGTTCATGCAGCGAATTGAAGGTCTCGAGGATTCCCTGAAAGCGCGTACGGTCATCCGTGTTTTCGCTGCGGTGCAGCGTCGCGATCAGATATTCCTTTCTCTTTAGTCCGAACCCCTTCAAGCATGCGTTCTCCGCTTCAACACTTCGCTCTTTTGCCCAGTTCAGCGCATCCAGCATCACATCTCCGACGAGATGGACATTCTCGGTGATGCCTTCCATCGCCAAGTTGCTAACCGCCGTATCGCTCGGGCACAACAAGAGATCTGAAAGATGATCTGCCACCACCCGGTTGATTTCCTCCGGCATGCTGCGATTGAAACTTCGCAGCCCGGCTTCCACGTGGACTACCGGGATCGACAGCTTCGACGAAGCCAACGCCCCCGCCAAAGTGGAATTCGTGTCGCCGTAGATCAGCAGGCAATCCGGACTCTCCGCCAGCAGCACGTCCTCGATGCCTGTGAGCATCGCGCCGGTCTGGGCCGCATGGGATCCCGACCCAACTCCGAGGTTCACATTGGGCGGTGGCAGCTCGAGTCCGTCGAAAAACGCTCCCGACATCTCGTAGTCGTAATGCTGCCCGGTATGCACCAGGATCTCCTGGTGCCGTGCGCGCAACTTCCGGCTCACAGCCGCGATCTTGATGAACTGCGGACGAGCTCCCACAATCGTTACGATCTTCATCGAGCGTCCGCCACCCGCTCTCCTTCGACAGGCGAGGATGCCGGGGTACCCTCTCCCGATCCGGTGGACTCAGACATCACGGGCGGCCGGCCGACGCTGATGTAGTGAAAACCATGGCGGGTGAGTTCGGTTGCGTCCAGCGTATTTCTCCCGTCGAAGATCAGGGGTCGGTCAACTACAGCCCGGAGGCGTTGCCAGTCGATCTGACGGAATTCCTCCCACTCGGTGACGATGAGGATGGCCTCTGCATCCCGGGCGGCCTCATAGGGGCTGGCACAATAGCGAGCGTCAGGGAACACCGCTCTGGCCTTTTCGGTCGCCTGCGGATCATAAGCACTTACCGTGGCGCCCTCGTGAACGAGAGCATGGAGAAGCTCAATCGCCGGGGCAAACCGGACATCGTCAGTGTTGGGCTTGAACGCCAAGCCCCAAACGGCGATCTTCCGGCCACGAATTACCCATAACTCTTTGCGGACTTTTTCGACGACGTGTGCAACCCGGCGCTTGTTGATATTTTCCACTTCTTTCAACAGCGAGAAATCACATCCAGCTTGCGAAGCGATCCGCACGAAGGCCTGGACGTCTTTGGGGAAGCAGAACCCGCCGAAACCGATGCCGGGGTTTAAAAACGCCGGACCGATCCGGGGATCCATGCCCATTCCCAGCGCGACCTTGGTTACATCCGCACCGACGGCCTCACAGAGATCGGCCACCATGTTGATAAAGGAAATCTTCATGGCAAGAAAAGAATTGGATGCGTGCTTGATCAGTTCCGAGGAGTTAGTATCGGTCACAATCCAGGCCGGCTTCTGAGTGTGCGTACACTCTGCGTGCACGGGACATTGGAAAGTCTGTTCCAGGATTGGACGATAGATCTCTCTTAGTTGGGTCGCCACTTCCTCCCGTTCGACGCCAATCACGATCCGGTCCGGATGAAAGAAATCGTGAATAGCCGATCCTTCTCGCAAAAACTCAGGATTAGATACCAGGTCACACCGGAGCTCGTTGCGGGCGTAAAGCTGGAGGTGGCGTTTCAGCTGCTGTCCGGTTTGGACGGGTACGGTGCTCTTTTCAATCACGAGGCAATACCCGGTGGTGTACTGCGCAATGGTCCGAGCAACGTTAGCGACAGCGGAAAGATCCGCTTCCCCGTTGTCAAGCGGCGGTGTACCCACGCAGATAAAAATCGCCTCTGCTCCCGTTACTGCGCTCACCGGCGATTCAAATTGCAATCTTCCCGCCTTGCAGTTCCTGGAAAGCACTTCCTCGAGGTGAGGCTCGAAGAACGGCATCTGCCCATTACGGAGCATATTGAGCTTCGCTTCGTCGTTGTCGGCGCAACGAACGCTGTGACCGATTTCCGCCAGGCATGCGGCGGTCGTGAGACCGACATACCCGGCGCCAATCACTGAAATCTTCATCGAATTTTCCTCGTATCGTCCATAAATTGGACTGGTTACGACGTCCGGCCTGCCGGCTCAAGTCGCACGGCGTCGAGGAGCCCGGTCTTGGTTTTCGCTTCCAGAAAATGCCTCACCTGATGAACCACCGAGGCCTGTTGTTCCGGGCTCAGAGTCGGAAACATTGGTAAAGAAACGATCTGAGCCGCAGCCTGCTCTGTCTTCGGGAGGTCACCGGGGAGATAGTTCAGTGCCCGATAGGCAGTCTGGAGGTGCAGAGGGATGGGATAGTGGATGCCAGTACCGATGCCTTCATTCTTCAGGAAGGCGATGAGCCCCTCGCGGTCATCCACCCGGACGACATACAGATGGTAGACGGCGCGCGACCAGGCAGGCTCATAAGGCGTTGCGACCGGATTTTCGACGTTTTCAAAAAGGCGGTTGTACTCGGCCGCTCGTTCGCGTCGTTGCTCGTTCCATTTGGCCAGATGTTGCAGCTTGACGTGAAGCAAGCCCGCTTGGATCGCGTCCAGGCGACCGTTGTAGCCCTCGACATTGTGATAGTACTTCTTGGCTTGTCCGTGATCGCGGATCATGCGGACTTGTGCTGCGAGTGCCGGATCATTGGTGGTTACGGCGCCGGCTTCTCCACAAGCACCCAGGTTCTTTCCGGGGTAGAAGCTGAACGCGGCAGCCTTGCCGACCGATCCGGCCGCGAGCCAGCGATTTTGCTTGCGCGAGAAGTACTGCGCGCCGTGGGCCTGGCAGGCGTCTTCCACCACGATCAGGTTGAAATGGTCGGCCAACTCCAGAATGAGATCCATGTCGGCCATCTGACCATAGAGATGGACCGGCACGATGGCGCGGACCGGTCGATTGCTCCGCTTGCTGACGAGTCTGCCATCTGCGGAAATGGCGCACTGCGTCTCGAGATATTCGCGCAGTTTCTCGGGATCCATGTTGTACGTGCGTTCGTCAATGTCCACGAATTCCGGCAGCGCACCCGCCTGAGAAATCGCCTCGGTTGTCGCGATGAACGTGTTCGGGACCGTCACCACCACATCGCCAGGACAAACACCGGCTGCCATCAGCGCAAAGCGCAGCGCGTCCGTGCCACTTCCGACTCCCACGGCGTGCTCGGTCCCACAGAAGGTAGCGAACGCCTTTTCAAAGTTTTCCACCATGGGGCCGCCAATAAATCCGGCCGTGTGTAGGGCCTTCTGGAACACCGCCGTTAACTCTTGCTCAAGCTCAACGTGGGGAGTAACAAGATCAAGAAAAGGAATGCCGGGCAAGCTCACTTTGCGACCTCCTTCTTAGTCTGGTCGATATAGCGACGGACTTTCGCTGGATTTCCAAACGCAATGCTGTTGGCTGGAACATCCCTGGTCACCACGCTGCCGGCCCCGACGATCGCGTTCTCGCCGATGGTGACGTTGGCCAGAATGGTGCACCCGGAACCGATCGAGGCGCCTTTCTTCACAAACGTACGCTCGACCTTCCAGTCGGCCTCCGTCTGCATCTGACCGCCCTCGGTCGTCGCACGTGGGTAGGTGTCATTGATAAAGGCCACGCTGTGGCCGATGAACACGTTGTCTTCGATGTCGACGCCTTCGCACACAAAGGTGTGACTCGAAATCTTGCAGTTCTTGCCCACTCTCGCATTCTTCTGAATCTCTACGAAGGCGCCGATCTTTGTGTCATCGCCGATCTCGCAACCATAGAGGTTGATGAACTTCGAGAGTTTCACGTTTTGCCCGAGCTTCACACTCGGGGCGATGCTCAGATAGCTGTCCATACCGTTGCTCAACCGACTCCTTACTCTGTTTGGACCGATCTACCGCCGGGGAACCGCGACGAAATACTGCCAGCCTTGCCGATTGCTCCAGTCGCTATAGGTAGACCAGTGCTCCCCTCTTAGCCAGGGACTCGCTGGCGGCCTCGAGCATCCGAACTACCTTCAGGCCGGAGCAGCCATCGTTGAATGGCTTCGTGTCCCGCTGGATGCATTCAACGAAGTATTCGAGTTCCAATTTCAGCGCCTCGACCTGCTCCACCTGAGGCGCCCACATGTCGCCGGAGCGATAGCTGACCAGTAGGTTGTACAAGCCTTCCTGGCTCTTCACATCCACACCTTTGTCATAGATTTTCAGCTTCTCGTCGGCTTCCAGGTCGTTCCAGACCAGCATTTTTTTCTCCCCGCCGATCAGCGTCGTGCGAACCTTGACCGGTGAAAGCCAGTTCACGTTGACGTGAGCGATCATGCTGTCGGGAAAATAAGCCGTGATGAACGCAATATCCTCATGCCCGTTGAGGTGAGCTTGCCCGGTCGCCGAAATGGCCTCCGCATTCTTGCTCAGCAGATGGTTCATGATCGACAGATCGTGCGGCGCCAGATCCCAGATCACGTTGCAATC
>JAIQFO010000111.1 GCA_020073215.1 Terriglobia bacterium
GGGTAAACGTTGACCTGGGGGAAGAGCATGGTCGAGAGGCCGGAGTGAGCGATGGAAGAATGCTGGAAGGCAAAGGGCTGGACCCCGTTCGCCAGAAGGTGCGGGCCGAGGGTCTGGACGGGCAGGAAGGTGGCCGGGTCGAAGCCGGCTTTGCGCAAACTGCCCACGTCGCCCTGGAAAGTAGCCGGGGAGTGAGTAATCATGTTGGCGCTGACGCTGTATTCTTTCAGCCACATCTCGTAGCCGACGACGCCGTGCTCGGCGGGCGTGCGCCCGGTCCACAAAGTGGTGATGGCGGCGGAGGTGGTGCTGGGTACGATGCTGGTGAGGGGCAGCAGGGTGGCGTTCGGCAGCAGCCGGTTCCACAGCGAGTAACGCCCGTTCTTCTCCTTACCGGCTTGGAGGAACTGGCCCAGGCGGTTGAGGCCCAGCCCATCGACCAGCAGCAGGATCACGTGCTGGAAGGGCCCGGGGAAAGCATCCAGGATTTCGCGCGCCAGGGGTTGGATGCCAAACGGCGGCACGCCGAGCCAGTGACAGATGCTGGCCGGAATATTGGCCAGCGAATAGCCTTCGTAATAGGGGTGGAAAGTGCGGGGACCTGTATCCAGGCCGGGCAGGCGGTGGGCTTCGAGCTTGGGCAAGATCGCCGGGACGAGATTGGGCATAAGGACCTCCGAAATCCTCATTTAACGGTTTTATCTTACTACATTTTTTCCTCATCGAACTGTTAATTGAATTAATGTGACTAAATCGGTAATATTATATTGATTCTAATCAATTTGCATATTGACATAACAGAAATTTTGTTCTATACTAATACAAGTCCAAAACAATACTATTCAGCCAGAAGGAGGCAAAAATGTCGTTATTCAAGGATGTCAACGTGGTCTCAATCAACGTAAAAGATTGGGAAGCGGCCAAGAAGTTTTACCGCGAAACCCTGGGCTGGCCGGTGGCCTTCTCAGACGACCAGGCCGGTTGGGAGGAATACGGGCGCGACAACGAAGCCCACGTTTCGATCAGCCGCTGGATGGGACCTGAGCCGATGCCGCCGCAGAACGGCGGGACGACCCTGGTCTTGAGCGTTGAAGATGCGCATGCCGTAGCCGCGGCCCTGAAAGCCAAAGGCGTGAAATGCGATGATGTGATGGTGATCCCGGGCATGGTGACTTACGGCAGTTTCTACGATCCGGAGGGCAACCGCATCCAGTTCGCTTCCATGGTGCCCCCGCCGGCGGCCTAGTATTCAACAATTAGGAACTATTCAGGATAATCTACGTTGGGTTGAGCCTGCCGGGGCGAAACCCAACAATTTTTTAAAACGTTCTGTTGAGGGCTACATGCACGCGCCCCGCGTTAACCCGGCTGTTGCCCTCACCAAGTAAATTCGCGGCGCGACAGACCCGGGTGGGTCTACACAACCGATGATCAGGATTGCGACATTGCACCGACCCACCCCTACGGAATCGCGCCGTAGATGCTGTCTTGAAAGTCAAGAGATAGCTTGCACTTTAACAAGGTAATTAGGGTCATAATGGCGGCCTGTTTTCAAAACGCCATAAGCTTGATGCAAGAGTTTGCGCATGGCTGCGCAAACAAGTTCCTGAGGTCTGAGGCCAGATTGAGCCAGGCGTTCACAAGCCTGGTGAATGATTGGGTTCCAGCGTTTGGCGGAGATCCCAGGCATGTAGAGGGCTTTGCGCAAGTTGGCGTTACCGGTCTTGGAAAGGCGGGACTTTTTGTGCACAGAAGTTCCGGAGACAAAGGCTCTGGGGGTCAGGCCGGCGTAGGCGGCCAACTGGCGAGCGCTCTGAAAATCACAGATGTCACGGATTTCGCCCAGCAATTTGGCCGCCGTCAGGCGGCCAATTCCCGGAATGGTGACCAGCAAAGCCTGAGCTTGTTGGAGGTTTGGGGTAGCGTCAATTAGGGTCTGGATGGCCTGTTTGGTCTGGCGAATTTGTCCCTCCAGGAAAGTGCGCAAAGCGTTCAATTGCTCCAGTACCAGCGGGGTATCGACCCCAGAGGTCAGGCGGTTGGTCGTTTGCACGCGGCTGGCTTGCAGGTCTTCCAGGTGACGGATCAGGGCCTGTAAGTGCTTGAAACTGGCCGGAGGCGGGCTCCATAGCGCTGGTTTCTCCCGCAGGCAGTATTCGGCGATCAGTTGGGCATCCGCCTTGTCCGTTTTGTTGCGCCGCAGCTTGCTGCTGGCATAATGCTTGATGCGGGCCGGGTTGACCACACTGACGGTATATCCCTGGGCAAATAGATACTCCGCCACCCCCTCCCCATACTGCCCGGTGGCTTCCAGGCACACCGAGGCCTGGCTGGCACCCTGTTTGCTCAACCACAGCGTCAGTTGCTGGTAGCCACTGGGGGTGTTGTCAAATTGCTGGTACAGCTTCCGCTCACCCTGGATGAGCGCCACGTCGAGCGTGGCTTTGGCTACATCGATCCCTAAAACTGAGTGTGTCATTTGCATTCTCCTCTGGTAAACTGAATGCAGACGCTGATCAGGCCGGTCTGATGTGTGGGTCTACCTTGCGAATGCAAGCTCTTCTCTGTCTCGGGTAAAGGCTGGAGAGGCTTCAGATGCTGTCCGACCTCTTCTCAGACCTGAAAACGGGGATCTTATCTACGTTGCAAGCTTTTCGCTTCAGGGGCGGATCAGATTCTCCCGTTCTTGCTTGATCAGCGTCTGTCTCCTCTAGCTTATGCCTTTCTTCTCATTATACAAGGGGCGGACCTGCGTGTCTGCCCTTTTTATCACATTCCAATAAGGTTTGAATTACTTATATGTTCTTAAGCTGTTCCTTCAACTTCCCCGCCGTTTCCTGGAAATCGATTAATTTCTGCCGTTCTTTTTCCACTAATGGCGGCGGAGCACGCCTGGCAAAATCGCTCTTCAGCAAATTCTCAAGGCGTTCGATCTGCGTCTGCATCTCTGCCAGTTCTTTTTGTAGGCGGGCGCGTTCGAATTCGACGTCCACCAACCCGGCCAGCGGCAGATAAATTTCGATCCCCGCCACCACTAACCCCACACTTCCCTGTGGTTTTTCTTGCAGGGTTTCGGCCAGAATCAAGGCCGCCGTGTCGAGAAAGGCCAGTGCAGTCAGCGTGCTAACCTGCCCCTGGAAAACCCCCAATTTGTCTCCGGCAGCCAGAATTGCCGGGATCCGCTTGCCGGGAGTGACTTTCTTTTCCGCTCGCAGGTTGCGGATGGCCCGTACAGCCTCCTGCACTGCACTGAAATCGGCTATAATTTTTTCTTCCCAAGCCTCGCCTACCTTCGGTATTGGGTAGCGAGCGACCATCAGCGCCTCTGCCCAACCCTCGGCCGGGGTATGTAAGTCAGGGCGCTCCTGGAGCGCGTTCTTGAGGCTCTCCCACAATTCTTCGGTCACAAATGGGGTAAACGGATGGAGCAGCCGTAAGGACAGGTCGAAAATTCGGGCCAGGGTTTGAGCCGTATAAAATGCCCGGTCTCCGCCTTCGTTCAGCTGCAGCTTGGC
>JAIQFO010000077.1 GCA_020073215.1 Terriglobia bacterium
GGTTGCAGAAGGCTTTTGAACAACGGTCTCTTTGGCTGGGCTATCTCAACGTAGAACCCCAACTGGATCCGCTGCGCTCAGACCGGCGCTTCCACGAACTGCTCCGCCGCATCGGTCTGCTCAACCGGGCTTCTCACGGAGGCCAGTTGATCAGTTGATCTAGTGTTTTCGTGCGCAGCCGAGGCATCCTCGGGCTGAGCGTAACGCTGGCCATGCCTGACATCCTGGTGCGATGTTGACGTATGACGGGCAACTCTTCCCTTATCTGGTAAGGGACGGGTTGCCGACGATCCTCGCTAAACACAGAAGACAAGCTTCCTTTTGGCAACTCCAAGAGCGCATTGGCCTTTCTCGTCAACTGAAGCCCAGCACAGGTCTTTCATAAACAGGGGCTCGCCATGCTGTACGGGTTACGGAACAGCGCTCCTTCTCCAGCATCTCCTGCGGTTCCTCTGATATTCTCTCCCTGAATTTCGGGTATCTCATGGCTCAACTCAGCGGTGGCATCGGCAATGTAACGACGAATACAGGGCTCGTAGAGATGGCAATGGCGTATTCCCGCAGCCGTATGCTTTGCGCGGCTGCACGCCTCGGCATTGCCGATGCACTGGGAGACGAGGTACGCAGCGTTGGTTTCTTGGCCGAAAACTGTCAGGCAGATGCCGATGCTCTGTATCGTCTGCTGCGCGCCCTCGCCAGCATCGGCGTGACAGAGGAGACAACGCCCGAACACTTTCGGCTGACTCCGTTTGGCAAACCGCTGCGGAGGGATGTGCCTCAGTCCGCCTGGTCAGCCGTCATCTTCTGGGCGGATCTGCTTGCCGACGACTGGTCCCTGCTTACCGACTGTGTTCGGACCGGTAAGCCGGCCTCTCAGGTCCGCGATCCGAAAATACCTTCCCGGTGGTCGCAGGATGCCGAAGCTAATTCTATTTTTCGCGCGGTGATGGGTACGGCTCCGGCAGAAGATTACGCGCCTATCGCAGAGGCGTGGGATTTTTCCCGCGCGAAGGTAGTCGCCGACCTCGGCGGCGGCGGTGGGTCGCTCATTCTTGCAGTACTAGGGCTCAACCCGCATTTGCGAGGCATGCTTGTGGACCTCGAATCCAGCGTGGATGCAGCCAAATCTCGCTTCGCGGATGAAGATCCTTCCTCCCGATGCGAACTGATTGCCGCAGATCTGACGCAATCGGTCCCGGAGGGCGCCGATGTATACATGCTCAAACATGTACTGCACGGGCGTCAGGACGGGGATGCTCTTACTATTCTCAAGAACTGCCGCGCGGTAATTCCGCAGAACGGCAGTTTGTTGATCATTGAATTCATCCTTCCTTCGCTCGTCTCGCATGCAGATCCACAACTGGAAGGCCACCTGATGAGCGATCTCAACATGCTTGCTGTTACCGGCGGTAGAGAACGTAGCGAGCGTGAGTGGAGAGCACTTCTTGAGGCAGCGGGATTCATTCTGACCCGGGTGTGCCCGGTCGGGGGCGACACTCTTATGGTTCGGAACGTCGGGATTCTCGAAGCGAAGCCAGCTCAGGGATGAGCCCAAGTTGTTCCGAACGTTGGACAGTTTTGTTTGGGATGACGTCCACACAGCGTTGTTCCCAGATCATTCCGGGCCCGAAGTCGGCTTCGCGGAGATCACCGTTGACCTCCTCGAAACCCGTTTCTGGCCCCATGTTGCCTCAGGCGGTCTTCCAGACGGCTAGCCGCCCGATGCCGATCACCTGGCCCAATTGCCGTTGCACGAATGTCTAAGCCACCCTAACATGCGTTCGCTTTTATTGCGCGCGAGCCCCTTGTCTGGTTAGAGTGGGTTGGCTCAGCTTCCGGTTTGCTCCTGTGTCACGGGCTAACCGGCAGTAATCCGCCCTGAACGAACGGCTGGCTGCGGATTCAATCTGTCAACCAGGTGTTTGCTCTGACACTTACGGTTGATGGCCCGGCGACATAGCAGATCGAGCCTTGCAGGTTGGATACATGTTTGGAAAGCATTTCTGAGCTGATGTGGCCAATCTCGCCCTGCCATCCCCCGTGAGCGTTGTCCCCCCGGTAAGGGTTGGAACAAACCGGAAATTCTCCGTTGAGCTTTCTAACTCCCGAAGCGTATCCATAAAAGCGGCATCTTCAAGGTAACGGTTGGCATAAAACAGAGAGATCGCGGGGTGGGGCTTGTTCACTGCAGCATAAGAAAGCATGCTGAGGAATGGGGCGATCCCGATTCCGCCGGCCAGGAACACGGCTGGTCGCGAGACATTCTTGTGCAACGTAAAGGACCCCATCGGACCCTTTATTCTGACCTCTGCACCGATCGGCAGGATGGATAATGCACGCTTGAAAGCTGTATCCCGCATGCGGGTGGCCATCACGATCTCTTCGGCAAGCGGAGAGCTCACAATCGAAAAGGTATGAGTGAGTCCGTCTGAACCGTCAGGTCGGGGGCCGCGCGGAGCCAGATCAACAAACTGCCCCGCGTTAAATAGGAAGTTGCGGGGCCTCTCAAACTGGAACGCCATGGTTCCTTCCGCGACTTGCCTGCGTCCAACCAGTCTGCTCGGATAGCCGCTCACTGCGTATTGCTCTTGTTGTGCTGACCCTACTTGTGAAGACAATTTGCACCTCGACTGTTGACCGTATGGTGAACTGAACATTTGCCGTTACTGCCGACCATGCGCCCGAGTTCTGGAAACGACAAACACGAAGGGCGAGCAGGCTCTTTGTGCTTGCTGAAGACCTCGCTTAGCAGTTCGCGAAGCTGCAACCGAGCTCGCCATAGCCGCGCCTTCACCGCGCCGGGACTTAGGTCCAGGACCTCCGCCGTGTGATCTGTTGAGAGCCCTTCAATGTCCCGTAGGACAAAGACCGTTCGCAAGATTGGGCGCAGCTCATCCAAGGCCTTGATTAGGATGTCTCGTAATTCAGACGCCCGGTAGAGTTCTTCAGGATTGGGAGCCCAATCGGTGACCTCGCGCGGAAGCATGTCTCCGTCTGCCTGAAAGTCCTCATCGAGAGACACCTCTTTAGTTGTGCGCTGTTTTCGCAGCTTCATCAGGGCTTGGTTCACAGTGATGCGAATCAGCCAAGTCGAGAATCGCGAATCTTCTCGGAAGTCGCCCACGTGTTGGAAGGCCTTCAAGAAGGCCTCCTGGACCGCGTCTTGCGAGTCTTCGCGATTGTGCGTGATGTGTTCCGCAATTCGCAGGAGTTTGCGATCGTATCGCTCTACGAGTTGCTCGAAAGCAGATACATCTCCATCCTGAGTGGCATGGACGAGATCCAGATCATCCCTTGTCACTGCCTTCCCCGCGAATTGTGCCAAGTCTGCGGTCATATTCGTTCAAGACGCTTTGGGGAAGCAATTAGTGCTGCTAAGAGCGGAAAGCCACTTCCGTCGCAATGCCATCTAGAAGTACCGCGGTCTCACTGCACCACGACCTTCCCCGTCATCTTCGGGTGGACCGAACAAAAATAGGGATACGTGCCCGCCTTGGTAAATGTGTAGGAGAACTTCTCATCCGTATCCCGCACCTTGGACTTGAACACGCCGTCTGTGCTGACCACTGTGTGGGGAATATCATCGCGGTTGGTCCAGACGACCGTCGTTCCGACAGAAACTGTCAGCGTCTGCGGCCCAAAGCTGAAATTGTCAATTTTCACGTCTGCGCTTGCCGCTGACGGCTGGTCATTCGCCGTGACGCTCGGTGATGCCGCTAGCAGCAGCATCGCAATCATGAGCGGTGCTGCCAAACCTACAGTCCACATGTTCTTCGTTGTCATTGTTTTGTTTCCTTTTCTAGTTTTGTCTTCTTGTTTGATCTTCATTTGTTTGGACCGGATCTTTACCGATCTACCCAATGACGGAGTCAACTACCGCCAGGCCGCGTCCACTCCCTGAAGCCGATGAGCCTTGGTCCCCGAGTGGCGAGTCGACGATGGCGAGGCTGCGACCGCTGACCAGATAGTTCACATCGGTGATACCCAACACCCGCTGCAACTGGTCAGCGGGTACCTTCATGGGTCCGGCTGAAGGAGCGGTTCCGGGCGCAGGCTGAGGGAAGGCGGTCGACATCGCAGTGTGGAACGAAACTTTACCTTCGATCTTCTGCATGATCTGGTGAATATGGCCGTTCAGTACCGTCACGGAACCGAAACGCTTTACGTAAGACAGGGCTTGCTCACTGTCGTCGGTTCCCCAGCCCCAATCGGGATAGATGGTCCACAGAGGAATGTGCGCGAAGAGCACAATCGGAGTGCTGGCGGAACGCCCCTTGAGATCTGTCTCAAGCCACTCCAGCTGTTCGTGACCGAGCGACCCCATGCCGCCGGCTTTTAGATTGGCCACGTTTACAAGACCCACGAAATGCACGCCCTTGTGATCGAAGCTGTACCACCCGGACCCTATCGTGCCCTTTCCATAGCGCTGGAGATATTCCTCGCCGTTGTCGCTCAGCATGTCGTGCTCGCCCGGCACAAAGTAGATCTGTTTCGCCGCAGCTCCTTTCAATGCCTGGTCAAGCGTGTCGAATTCACTGGGCTTTGAGAGCTGGCTCAGATCACCGGTGTGAATGATGAAATCCGGTTTGTGCGGCATGGCATTGATCTTGGTGATCGCTGTCTGCAAAGTGGCGGTGACGTCCGGATTGGCCAACTTGTTGAAGCCGATGTGGCTGTCGCTGATCTGCACAAAGCTGAAGTCCCCGCCTTTGCCGGCATCCTTGCCATAGACCTTGGCGAATGCCCGAGACGCAGGAATGCCACCGCTCATCGTCCAGACCAAGCCCGTGCCTGCCCATGCCATGCACTTCAGGAATCCACGGCGGTCAACACCGTCGTTGTTAAGGTCTTGCAATTTCTGATCGATCAGATCGTGTTTTTTGTCTCTCATTTGCACTCCGTGGTTTGTGACGTTCTGAGTTGATAACTGGCGCGAGCTGCTTTTATTCCCAAAACATATGGAAGGCGACGGCCAGAAAGTTCTACGGTTTTCGTGCGTGCCGATCCAAGCGCCTCTGTACGTGCTCTCCGCTGGAAACGCAGAAGGGCCTAACCAGTTCCGTTTACGCCGCTGAGGAAGCCGCCCAAATGCCCTGCCAGCGCAACGATACCGACGCCCAGAAATTCAACCGCCAGGCGGTAGTTCGGCAAGACTTCTGCCCGCCGTCGCGCGCGGAAATGCAGCCACCAGACCAGCCAGATCATCCCGCTCGAGACGCACGCGAGTACCAGGTGCAGCAATAATAAGAAGCCCTTCAGTTTCTGTCCCTCGAGTTGGAACTGCCACGCGAGAATGCCCGTGGCGAGGACTGGGAATGTTGAAATCGCTGCCGCCAGCAGGTTGTAGTAGGCTGTGTCCGCGAGGCCACGTCGTTTCGTCCCGTGTGCTATCAGGTCGAAAGCCACTGCTGCAATGAACAGCGCGATTGGAAAATGGATCAACACGACATGTTGTGCGTGCCTAGCCAGAACTACTGTCTTGAGATCGAAAGGATTTACCATGGCTGCGCCCGTTCTTAGATTCGCTCCACGTCCTTAAATGCCCCAAGAACTCCCGAACTGTGGGTTTTAAGGCCTGCACCGTCAAAGGGTCTCCCGTTGATCCGGCGCTCATAACGGATAACTGACCGGACAGTGTTTTATTCCTGCCCCCGAAATTATTGCTATCTGATGGAATAAAACTCCTGTGTTCTGGTTTTAACCTTGTGTGGATCTCAGGAACGGGTCCTCAATCCGACTCGTTCGAAGACCTGGCAATGCCGCTCTTCGACCGGCTCTACAATTTCGCGCGCTGGTTGACGCAGAATCGCGAAGAGGCCGAGGATCTGGTTCAGGAAACCTACGCAAAGGCTCTGAAAGGGTTCTCGTCTTTCCAACCGGGGACTAATTGTCGGGCATGGATGTATCGCATCTTGCGCAACACTTTCTTAACCTCGCGCACCGGACTAAGGGCTGCTTCGACTGTTCCTCTTGAGTCGGAGGAGGACGGACCTGAACTGGGAGTTGAGAACGAGACTCCCGAAACGCTTCTAATGAAGCGCTCTAATTCCCAACTGGTACAAAGCGCTATCGCCGATCTGCCGGTGCATTACCGGGAGGCCCTCCTTCTTTGTGAGGTGGAGGAAATGTCGTACCAGGCGATTGCGGAGACTCTTTCCATTCCGATCGGCACGGTGATGTCTCGTTTATCGCGCGCCAGACGCACGTTGCGCGCCCATCTAGGACGCGAATCGCGAAGTAATAGTAATGAAGCGGTGAAGGAAGTTGCGAGAGGAATTAACCATGGTTTGTGAGTCTTGGAAGGCGACACTCGACACGTACCTCGACGGTGAGCTTTCGGAGGAGGAGATGCGCACCTTCGGCGCTCATGTGCCCAGCTGCCCTTCATGCTCCGGGGATGCCCTTGCGCGCGTACAGACGAAGCGCGCGATTCAGGTCGCTGGAAAACGTTTCACTCCCAGTGCCGAGTTCCGGAAACGGGTGCAGCAGAGCCTTGCACCCAAACCGCAGCGCAGTCTCCGTTTAGGATGGATGTTCGCTGCGGCGATGGCCGTCATTCTCGCGGTCGGGGCGTTGACTTCAAACTATTTGGGAACCCGGGGCAGAGATCAGGTCCTCAGCGAAATCGCCGACTTGCACGTGGCGACCCTGGCCAGTTCATCGCCGGTGGATGTGATCTCCACCGATCGGCACACGGTGAAACCATGGTTCCAGGGAAAGATTCCCTTTTCGTTCGATTTGCCGGAGCTCCAGAACACAGAGTTCTCTCTGCTTGGAGGCCGGATGACCTACCTTGGCCAAACGCCGGGTGCGCATCTCATCTACGATGTTCGAAAGCACCACATTTCTGTGTTCGTGTTCCAGGAACGGTCACTGCCAGCCAAGTTGGACGAGAATTCTCTCGCACCGAAGAAACTGTCGTTCAACGTGGAAACATGGAGGCAGGGCGGGCTGCGTTATTTCGTGATCGGGGACGCGAGTGCTGCGGACATCGATAGTCTTGCGAAATTGTTTAAAACCGCCGCGTCACAGATTTGACGTCCGGTCTGGGGCAACCGATTATATGTCTCGCAAGACGAAGACCATTCATAAGCCGGGCCCCGGCTTTTGCGAGCCGCTGGCTAGCACTGCTCTTATTTGTAATTCAGATGCCTTGTAGAGGTCTTCAGGGTTCGATCTCTAATCTGAGTAATCAAGCGAAAGCTTGCCTTTTCCCGCAGCGAAGTCCTGATCGATGGACACCTCTCTCATTGCTCCTGCGCTTTGCGCTGGCTTCCGCAGATAGTGGTGCACCGGTGCACCAGAAGTGCTACGGAGTGACTCACGAACTGCCTTCCGGGCTCTGGCCAGGCGTGACATAACCGTTCCTATCGGGATCGACAATATTTCCGCGATCTCCCGGTAAGACGCATCTTCAACATCACACAACAAAATGACTTCGCGAAAGATGACTGGCAGTTGCGCGATTGCGCACCGAACTGCGTCGTTGCCGGAACGCTCGATCAGCAGCGACTCCGGAGTGACGGAAGTTGCGGGCAACACCGGGAAATCCTCCTCCGCGTCCACCGCAACGGTCATGCGCCGCTCGAGTTTTGAGCACGAACTTAGAAAAGTGTTCCTCAGGATTTGAAATATCCATGCCCGGAAATTGGTGCCGGGCTGAAACGATGCGAAACTGCGTAAAGCCTTTAGATATGCCTCTTGCACGAGATCCTCGGCATCGTTCTGATTGTGTACAAGCCAGCGTGCAAAGTTGTAAAGGGAATCGAACAGGGGCATGGCCAACTCTTCGAACCCTGCCAACGATTTATCGTCCTGTGAGGATGAAGTCTCAAGTAGGACCATCCCTTGTGCGCCAAATCCAAAACGCGTCATTTGCCTTCTCCCGAATCAGTTCGAAACCCGGTCGCAGCTAGGCTGATTTCTTTATCTGCGAGCAAAACTCGATGACCTTTCCGCATTGCAGCTGAGGAGCGCACTTCAAGGGTTTCCGGAAGTTCTTCGGTATGTAAAACTCAATGACCTTTGCCATGACAATCTCCTTGATCTTGTGATCTGGGCCCAATCTGACGCGCCAGTCGTCAGGCGTCAATTCACTGGGGCTATTCGCTCCATAGCCGGCTCGCTGGCTGTCAACTAAATGATGGCTAAAGAGTTAGCTCTACACATATTCAGGCTGGGGTCTGGGACTGGGGTCTGTGGGAAGTGCTAGACTCCCATGCGAAGCCCAAGTGCGCTATGGAACCACTGCGGCACACGTCCGTCGTGCGATTCGGAACCTATGAGGTGTCTCTCCAGTCGGGCGAAGTGCGCAAAGCGGGTGTGAAAATCAGAGTGCAGCAGCAACCGATGAAGCTGCTGGAGATATTGCTAGAGCGCCCAGGGGAAGTCGTCACGAGGGAGGAATTGCGCGGCCGAGTCGGGGCGGACGAAAGTTTTGGTGATTTCGACCAAGCTGTCAACATCGCAATCGGGAAGCTCCGGAGTGCGTTAGGCGACTCGGCTGAGAATCCGCGATATATCGAGACTCTTCCAAAACGTGGCTATCGCTTCATTGCGGAGGTGTCGGTTGTCGCTGCAGACGACCGCACCAAAAGGCCAGAATCTGCGGCTGGAGATATACCTGGGACAGAGTCTGGGCTTCAGCTCCAAGGCGCCGGGTCGACCGTTGCGCCCAAACGTCGGCAGTGGCCGACGCGTCGGGTCATCGTCGCCCTGACCCTGGTCCTGAGTTTGCCGATTCTCGCGGTCTGGCTAATTCGTTCGCGAGGTCGTGCGCCCACGGGCATCCGATCCCTGGCGGTGCTTCCGCTGGACAACCTCTCTGGCGATGCTTCACAGAATTACTTCGCTGACGGCATGACGGACGAATTGATCACTAACCTGGCGCAGATCAGCGCTTTACGGGTGATCTCCCGCACCTCCGTAATGGTCTACAAAGGAGCGCGCAAGCCTCTGCCGCAGATCGCTCGTGAGCTGAACGTGGACGCCGTGGTAGAAGGCACCGTGCTCCGTTCCGGCGACCAGGTCCGCATCACGGCGCAGTTGATCGAGGCCTCTACGGACAAGCACTTATGGTCCCAGAGCTATCAGGGTGAGTTGCGTGATACCCTGGCGCTCCAGAACAGGGTGGCTAGAGCCATTGCAGATCAAATTCGGATCAATTTGACTCCGCAGGAACAAGCTGCGCTAAGAAACGTAAAGGTTGTTAATCCGGAGGCTTACGAGTCCTATCTCAAAGGGCGCTACTTCTGGAATAAGCGAACGGCGGATGGTTTGAAGGTTGCCCTAGCTTATTTCAACCAGGCAATCGAAGAGGACCCGAAATACGCCCAAGCTTATTCTGGCTTAGCCGACACTTATGCTTTGTTGGGAGACTGGCAGTATGCAGTGATGACCCCCAAGCAGGCGCTCCCCAAAGCGAAGGCTGCGGCGATCAAAGCTCTGGAATTGGACAGCGCGCTCGGCGAAGCCCACAACTCGCTTGCATTCGTCTTGGATGGGTTCGATTGGGATTTGGACTCTGGCGGGAACGAATTTCGGCGGGCCATTGAACTGAACCCAGGCTACGCAACCGCTCACCATTGGTATGCTTGGCACTTGAGTCTGCTGGGTCGGTATGACGAAGCTATTGCGGAAATGAGAAAAGCAGAAAACTTGGATCCGCTATCTCTTATCATTAACGCCGATTTGGCAGAGCTCCTTGTCCTTGCGCACTCTTATGACGAATCCATACGACAGAGCCGCAAGACGATCGAAATGGATCCCAATTTTGCTCTCGCACACAATCAACTCGCCCAGGCGTACCTTCAAAAACAGTTGCCAGATGAAGCGGTCGCAGAACTGCAAAAAGCGGTCCAGCTGTCTGGGGGTAGCCCGACATGCATAGCTAATCTTGCTCGCGCCTATGTCGTATCCGGCAAGAGGAGCGAAGCGGTAAAGCTGCTGAGCGACCTGAAGAAGCGCTCAAACCCCGGTTATTCGCATGCTTCGGAGATCGCCATGATCTATGCATCTCTCGGAGATACGGATCAAGCCATGAATTGGCTCGAAAAAGGCTACGAAGAGCGATTTAACCCGGGCGTCCTGCTGCGGCCGGGCTTTGATCCTCTCCGCTCCGACTTGCGCTTTCAAAACCTTGTGCACCGCATTGGCCTACCCGGGTGAGATCTGCGTTCCTTGTGCCGTTGCCAAAACTTGCTGTTCGACAGGTTCGACGCAAGCACAAGTATAGGGACAGCTGCCCGTGAACGACTGTCCGCCGATTCCGCCAATCAATCACCGCTGCCGTCTTAAAGAAGCGCGCGAGGGCCATTCGGTGGCAACCCTAGGAATCCGAGCTTTTGTTACGGCTAAGTGGGTCGACACCAAGCCCAACCGGGCTGCGCTCTACCAACCTTCGTCTGATTGATGACAACCGCGGTTGTCAACCGATTCATAGTCGTCAGCTCTCGCTCAAAAACTGTGGATTTCAGGACAGTGCCCGACTGCTGCTCGCGCAGTATTGAATCGCGTGTTCCAGTGCGTATACCGAAATGTAGGAGGAGGATTGTGAAACAAGCTGACACGCCGAAATTCGGCGTGCACCTGATCCACAAGGCCCTAGGATCTAACATTTTCGATTTGATTGCTGTCAGCCACCCTGCGCACGTAAAGGAACGCCGAATTCCAGACCGAAGACGACTACGGGAGACAAGCCCCGGAAGGCAAAAAAACTCTTGCATAGCACGCTGTTCTGGCGAAATTTCGTCATCCTTTCCTTATTATTACAATTGTTACAGGCATTCTCCGACTTTGCTCCCGTACGGCACATTCTGCGGCACACCGTTTGGCAGTCCATTTGGGTAGAGCGCGGCCTTTTCAGAGAGAGCTTATGCTGTAGCTTAAACAGATTACGTGACCTCAGGTGGCCACCTAAACCCTCGAGAAGTCGTGAGAGACGTGGATCGCCTGTCCGCCACAATGTCAAGCTGCGGTTGCGGTGCCTGTGCCCTGCTGGTTCATCTGTTCCAGCATCTTCTTCTTCATTTCCTTCGTCGAAGGCTCCGCCTTGTGCGTCCCGATCATCCAACTGTATCCATCGGGATCGACGATCTTGCCGCAGCGGTCGCCCCAAAACATGTCCATCACGGGACCATTGCTGCTGGCTCCAAGTTTGGTCGCCTTCTCGACCACCTTGTCGACATTCTTGACGTAGATGAAGAGACCGGCCGGCGAAGCGCCTACGCTTTTCGCAGATCGGGTACCCCACGCAGGATTTTCCGGACCAAGCAACAAAGTTGTTCCGCGCAGGGTCAACTCGGCGTGCATGGGTTTACCGTCTGGGCCATTCATGATCGCACGTTTGGAAAATCCGAGAGCCTTCTGATAAAAACTCACAGCGGCCGGAATATCGGAGACCGTGAGCATGGCCGAAACAGCGCTGTACTGCTTTTTATTGAGGGGGTCAATTTTCTTCGCCATAGTGCTCCTCTCGTGAGGCCCATAGTTTAGCAAAGAGTGTGGGGAACAGGTTGATGAGTCTTGGACGGGGCGAGGGTTTAAATTCTAATTTACCCTAAACTTGAGCTAACCGCCGAGTGCGAGGCTGTTCGTGAATGTAGGGGAGGTGGTCGGATCAGAGAGGCAATTCGAATTGGGGTCATCGGAGACTTCGAGCCAGCGTATCACTCACACTTTGCGACCAATGCCGCGCTCTATGACGCGGCCACAAAGCTGAAGGTTCCGCTTGAACTACGCTGGCTGCCGACTCCATCCTTGGAGGTTCCGGATGCGAAGAAAATCCTGCGGCGTTGGGACGGGCTTATCGCCTCCCCCGTCAGTCCGTACAAGAGCTTCAACGGAATGTTGCGCGGGATCGAATTTGCGCGAACGCGAAATTGGCCATTCGTGGGAACTTGAGGGGGCTTCCAATATATTCTGTTAGAGTATGCGCGCAATGTTTTGAAGATCGCCGATGCCGACACGGCCGAGAACAAGTCGGGATCGTCGCACTACGTCGTTACGCCGCTTTCGTGCGCTCTGCCGAACCGGCGTGATGGCGGTCCCAAAGGCTCGGGTGACGAGCGGCTGAAGATTTCGCCCGGGACGCTCCTTCATTCGATTTGCGGGAGGGAAGATGACTCCGAGCAATACTACTGTAATTACGGCGTAAATGAGGAGTTCGAAAAGCAGTTTCAGGCAGCCGGTCTGCGTGTCAGCGCACGCGGACTGCTAGGGGAAACGCGGGCCATAGAATTGCCCAATCACCGATTCTTCATCGCCACTCTGTTCCAGCCCCAGCTTTCATCGCGCCCCGAAACGCCGCACCGCTTTCTGCTGGCGTTTCTGCGAGCCGCGATACGTTTCCGCAGGGTTCGCGCGAAAACCAGAGCCAGCCTAGGCTAAGACTAGCCATCTATTCACTCAGCCTAGATTTCTCTTGCCGGGGCAGCTTCGCCTGGGCAGACCTCGACTGGCTGCGGAAACGCGCGGGAGGAACAGCAAACTCGCGCTTGAAGGCCCGGTTAAAGGCAGCTTCGGACTCATAGCCGACTTCGGATGCGACCTGTGCCACCGAATAACTGGTCGAAGCAAGCATCTGCGCTCCCAACTGAAGTCGCCAGCGCGTGAGGTACGCCATTGGGGGTTCGTTGAGGTAATGGCGGAATCGCTCCGCCAGTACCGAGCGTGACACTCCCGCTTCTTTTGCCAGAGAAGCAATGGTCCACGGATGCGCGGGATTCCGGTGCATTAGCGCCAGCGCCTTTCCGACCTCCGCATCCCGCGCGCCAGCCAGCCAACCGGTTTGCTCAGCTGGAAGGTGGGTAATGTAGGCCCGCAGAGTTTCAACGAACAAAACCTCCGACAGTTTGGCCAAGACTGCCTCTCCGCCGGCGCGGGAAGCGTCAGCTTCATTCACTGAAAAGCGGATCGAGTTCTCCAGCCACCTGCCCGAAGCATCGTTACGAATACTGACTTTGAACACCGGCGGCAGACCGCTAAGAAAAACCTGGCTTAGTCGTGGCTCGCAGGCCATGAAGCCACAGACGAATCTCGTAATTTCCCCTCCGCTACCTAGGCGCGACAGCTTCAACCCCTGGGAAAAAATTCGAGCCAACTCCTTCACCATATCCACAGCCTTCGTCGGAGGGCCGTTTTCAAGGAAGTGCGCGTCGCCATGGGGAAAGATCACGATGTCGCCGGCTTCAAGATTGATGCGCTCGCCATCCACCAGCCGGGCAGAGGCCCACCCTTCAGTCAATAGGTGATAAATGATCACGTGCCCTGCGGCCGGCGCTACATAGGGCGCGACCATGTGCGAGGGTGGAGAGCAAAAACTCCACGGAGAGGAAAATTCTCCGTTGTAGAACATGGCCCCCTGGAGCTTCACCACCTTCAGCACTTCGGAAAGCACATCCATATATCCTCTCGCGGGACTCCCAGCAAATCTCTCCGGACTCCTGAGCAAATCATCATACGGCAACGCTGCCGTGAGCAAGAAAGCCGGACGCGCAGGTAAGTATAGGCCGCGATAGTGACGCATAGTAAACCTCGTTGAAGTCTTCGCAGATGCGAAAAGCGCTTCAAGTCAATTCAAAATGCAGAGGGAGATGAAGAATGCCTACAACAAGCGATGTTCTTGATCAACATCTGAAGTGCTTTGGCGAGAACGACCTCGATGGCGTTGTCGCTGATTACTCATCGGATGCCGTGTTGTTTATACCTGGCAGACCGCTAAAGGGACCTGACCAAATCAAGCCTTTTTTCCAGGCTTTCTTTTCGGAGTTTGCAAAGCCTGGCGCGTCGTTTTCGATGCGGCAGCGATGCGTTGAGGGTGATTACGCTTACATTTTGTGGAGCGCAGAAACAGCAGACAATTCGTATGAAGCCGCTACCGACACGTTCATTGTGCGGAACGGGAAGATAGTGGCGCAATCCTTCGCGGCCAAGATCACCCCGAAAGTCCTTGCCGCAGGCAAAGACCAAATAAACAAATTGGAGGGAAGATGAGCACCATCACAACTACACCGGAAATCGACGGTCTGAAGGCACGACTAAAAGATACGTGGATGGCCGGTGACTACGACCGGTTCTCGCGCTACATGGAGCAGGGCGCGCGAATTTTCTACGAACAACTCGATATTCCCGCAGGATGCCAGCTGCTCGATGTGGCCTGCGGCTCGGGTCAGGTTGCGCTATGGGCGGCTCGTGATGGAGTGAACGTCACCGGCGTAGACATCGCGCCGAACCTGGTGCAGCGTGCGCAAGCACGCGCCAAGGCGGAAGCTCTCAACGCTCGTTTCATGGAAGGCGACGCCGAAGCGCTCCCGTTTGAAGATGCCAGTTTCGACGTCGTAACCAGTCTGGTCGGAGCGATGTTCGCCCCGCGGCCGGAACTCGTGGCCCGCGAACTGCTGCGAGTGTGCAGTCCTGGAGGTACCATCGCGATGGGAAATTGGACGCGTGAAGGATTCGTGGGACAAATGTTCAAAACCTTCGCCAAGTTCATCGCTCCTTCCGGCATGCCGGCCCCGGTGTTGTGGGGCGATGAGACTGTAGTGCGCGAGAGGCTGGGCCCCGGGGTTTCGGACCTTAAGATGACGCGGCGCCACTATAGCTTCACCTACCCCTTCCCGCCAGCTGACGTAGTGGAGTTCTTCCGCCAATACTATGGGCCTACTAATCGCGCGTTCGCGTCGTTGGATGAAACTGCGGCGCGAAAGCTCCGCGACGAACTGGAGGCGTTGTGGTCCGCACACAATCGCGGAGGGGATGAGCTCACCGTAGTTTCATCGGAGTATCTGGAAGTGATCGCGGTGAAAGCCTGAGGTTTCGGGTTCCTCCCGCGAATCTTTGCACGACAAGGAGATACAAATATGGCTTTAATGCGTCCGGATCCAACTTTTTACCCTTCACCGGGCATGGCAATGCAGGCTCCGCCAGAACGCCTCGCGTATGTCGCTCTGCTCAACGCCGGAAAGAATGGAAAACGCGATGCCATGGGAGTGATTGACCTCGATCCAAGTTCCTCCGGGTATGGGCAGCTCGTCGGGCAAACAGATTTTCCACGCGGCGATAATGAGCTGCACCACTTCGGCTGGAATGCCTGCAGTGCGTGTCTTTGTCCGCAGGCCCCGCATCCGCACATGGAACGTCGCTACCTGATCGTGCCGGGCATCGGGTCTTCGCGGATCTACATCCTCGATACCAAGCCGGACCCGAAGCAGCCGAAGATTGTGAAGGTGATCGAGCCCGAAGAGTTCATCAAGAAAGCCGGCTACACCTCGCCCCATACGATTCATTGCGGGCCAGACTGCATCTATGGCAGCGCCCTCGGATCGGCCAACGGGGACGGCCCCGGTGGCATCTTCCTGATGGACGCGAACACGTTTGAGTTGAAGGGCCAATGGGAACAGGATCGTGGCCCGCAGCAACTGGCATACGACTTCTGGTGGCACCTGGGACACGACACGATGATTACCTCCGAATGGGGCACACCAAACATGGTGAAAGACGGCGTCAACCCGGAGTTGTTGCTGGCCGGCAAGTACGGCCACAAGATCCATATTTGGGATCTGGACAAACGCCGGCACAAGCAGGAAATCGACTTGGGTGCGGAGCAACAGTGGGTGCTCGAGCTGCGGCCTTCTCACGATCCCAACAAGACCTATGGTTTCGTCGGGGTGGGCATTTCGCTCAAAGACCTGTCGTCATCGATCTGGATGTGGTACCGCGAGGAAGGCAGTAAGAACGGTAAATGGGCAGTCCGCAAGGTGATTGAAATCCCTGCCGAACCCGCTGACCCGGAAAAGCTACCGCCGCTGCTGAAGGGCTTCAAGGCCGTGCCACCGCTGGTAACTGATATCAACCTGTCGCTCGACGACCGCTTCCTCTATGTTTCGTGTTGGGGGACCGGGGAGTTCATCCAGTACGACGTCTCGGACCCGGCCAACCCGAAGAAGACGGGCTCGGTTCATCTCGGCGGCATCGTGCGCCGCGCGGCTCACCCCAACAAGCCGAAGCAGCCGCTCAACGGCGGCCCGCAGATGGTTGAGATCAGCCGCGATGGCAAGCGCATCTATTTCACAAACTCCCTCTACTCCTCGTGGGACGACCAGATCTATCCCGATGGGTTAAAGAGTTGGATGGTAAAGCTTGACGCCGACCCGAACGGAGGAATGACACTCGACGACAAATTCTTTGTCGAGTTCGACGGGCTGCGCGCGCATCAGGTGCGGCTGGAGGGCGGCGACGCCTCATCTGATTCCTACTGCTACACAGAGGCGCAATGACGCACGCCGAGATGGGCTCAACTGCGTTGTGGCTCATGCTGCTCCTCGGCGCCTACCACGGAATCAACCCCGGGATGGGGTGGCTCTTCGCGGTGGCGCTGGGGATGCAAGAGCAGAAGGGGAGCGCGGTGGCGAGGGCGCTCGTCCCGATCGCGCTTGGCCACGCTCTGTCCATTGGCAGTGTGGTGCTGGCTGCGGCGTTTGTCGGCATGGCGCTGCCGCGGGAGGCGATCCGCTATCCCGTCGCGGCGCTTCTGTTCGGTCTTGGAATCTTCTCCCTGGTGCGGCATCACCACCCGCGCTGGGTCCGCATGCAGGTGGGCTTTCGTGACCTGACGGTCTGGTCGTTTCTGATGGCATCGGCGCACGGTGCTGGTTTGATGTTGCTGCCGGTGCTGCTGGGCAGCCGCACTGTTGAAGCGGCTGACCACATGGCAGGCCACCATCACACATCCGCGGCCGCCAGCCCTCTCGCGGCGCTGCTCGCCACCGCCGTCCATACGATCGCCTATCTTGCGGTTACAGGGCTCATCGCGTGGGTGGTTTATAGCAAGTTCGGCCTCGCGATTCTTCGCAAGGCTTGGCTCAATCTCGACCTGGTATGGGCCGCAGCGCTCGTGGTCACCAGCGTGGCCACTCTGCTGATGTAGCCTCTTGAATCTTGACTGCCGCGCCCTGGACGCGACAGAAGAGGAAAGGAAAGGTCTGGAACTAAGAGAACTGATCCACCACATTAAACAAGATGCGTCACTGCCAATGGGCAGTACCGAGCGATTCGCAGGCTATGCAGTGATCGGCTTGCCCCAACTCGTCTTCTCATCTCGGGGTGACATCGCAAGTGCTAAGAAGGCCATTGTGCTCGTGCTCCTGTTCACCTCGATTGGGTTCCTGGGCAGTTGCTCAAACGATCAGCGGGTAAGCGCCAGCGCGCCTGAAAACGTTGGGAAGCTCTCCATCATTACGGCGCAAATGTCCACTCTCCCGGATCTTCTGGAGGCGGTGGGAACCGTGCAGGCCGCGCAGACCAGTTTGCTGGCCAGTCAAGTAATGGGGACGATTATTGAGGTTCGAGTGCGCGAGGGAGATCGCGTTCAAGGTGGACAGGTCGTTGCTGTCATCGATGACGCACAACCCAAAGCCGCCTTACACCGCGCGGTGGCGGCGGCAGCTGCCGCCCGGCAGGAAGTCACGGTGTCCGATTCCGATCTGACTTTGGCGGAATCAACCTTGAAGCGCTATCAAAGCCTGTACGAGGAGAGGATCGTCAGCTCTCAGGAATTCGACGAAATCAAAGCTCGTGAGCAGTCGGCGCGTGCCCGGCGCGATCTCGCGCGAGCCGATCTAGAGCACGCGAAGGCAGAAGTGACACAGGCGCAGACCACCCTGGATTACACCCGGATTCGAGCTCCGTTCGACGGCGTTGTTACGGAGAAGAAAGCCGATTCCGGGACGTTAGCTTCACCCGGCATGCCGATCTTC
>JAIQFO010000019.1 GCA_020073215.1 Terriglobia bacterium
GGTTGATCTCATACACGCGATCGAATCCGCCCACCGTCAGCCGCTTCAAATAAAGTTCCGGAGCGATGCGCAGAAACAGATCCATATCGAGCGTATTGTGATGCGTCTTAAACGGACGAGCCACCGCCCCGCCCGCGATCGGATGCATCATCGGCGTCTCGACTTCCATAAATCCCTGCCCGTCGAAGTACCGCCGCAACGATTGCACCAGCTTGCTGCGCTTCAAAAACACTTCGCGCACTTCCGGATTCATCACCAGATCGACATAGCGCTGCCGGTAGCGCAATTCAACGTCGGTAAGCCCGTGAAACTTTTCGGGCAAAGGCAGCAGGTCTTTCGAAAGAAACGTCAGCTCCTCGGCGTGAATGCTGAGCTCGCCGGTGCGCGTGCGAAACAGATATCCGCGGACCCCTATGTGATCGCCCAAATCGAGCAGCTTCCAAAGTTCGAACCCGGCCTCGCCCACCGCGTCTTTCTTGACATAGATCTGCAACCGCTTCCCGTCCTGCTGCAAGTGCGCGAACCCGGCCTTGCCCATCAACCGGATCGCCATAATGCGTCCTGCCACCCGCACCGTTACCCTGGGAGCTTCCAGCTCCTCGGTAGTCTGCCCGCCATACTCGGCCAGAATCTGCGCCACCGTATGGCTGTAGTTGTATTTCCGCGGATACGCCGGATGCCCGAGAGCCTCAATCTTCTTCAGCTTCTCGCGCCGGATTTCATAAATGTTTTCGTCGAGTGCCAAGCAGTGTCCTTCGCCCAGTGAAAAGTTAAAGACTGGAGCAAGCGATTATAAATAACCACGCCCACCTAGGGGCGGACTCCCCCATTGTCATCCTGAGCGGAGCAGGGACTTCACGAAGTGAAGTTCCTGCGGAGTCGAAGGACCCCTGCATCTTACGGTAGCTGGCCCCGTCACACTCGGGGACTGGTTCACGCTTTCCTGAGCGCCAGTACGAAACTGAGGCTGCTGGCCCTTCACGGGATCGCGTCGCGGGGCGACACTCGCCCCCTCAAGCGCCGAATCTCTCCGCGGCGCGAGCTTTCGCCTTGGCCGCTTCTTCTTCCCGATTCTTCGGCGGCGCGTTCGTATCGAGCGCCTGGAGAAGACGAGCCGAGACCCCGGCGATTTCATCGATCGCGGCCAGGAAAGCGGCTTCATTCGCCTTCGATGGCTTGTGAAAGCCCGTGATTTTTCTCACGCACTGAAGCGAAGCCGCTCGAATCTCTTCGTCAGTAACCGGCGGATCGAAGTTGAAAAGGATTTTGATGTTCCGGCACATTCAGCATGACCTCCCGGCGTTGACCTCGGCCCCTCAGAAGCCACAAGCGGATTGAGAACTGTTTCCTTTAGGGCAGGCTTGATGGCAAGCCAACCCGTAACATTCTCGCAAGGGCAGGCCCACCCGGTGCCTCACTTTCGCCGCTTTTCGAGAAGTGGGAGGCGGTACCCGGAACACAAAATGTCCGCGGAATGCCCGCACGATGCCCTAACGATTTTTTCACCACAGCTTTTTCCCGTGACTCCGGCGCGACCCATGCCCAGCGACTGGCATCAAAAACTGAGGCCCAATCCCATGAACCTTGCCGCCGTCAGATTTGCGAGCGCGGTTTTGATGGGGGTGGTGTGCGTCACGGGAGGATCTGAAACCGCTCACGGCAATCTCCCTTGGCCCGTGCCCAAGAAGGAAGCGATGCGCCTGCGCCTGGTGGCGTTGGCCTGGAACCATCCCCGATCGTCTTTTTCCACCAGTGAAGAAATCTTTATTGCCGAGAAAGAACTGACCAAGGACGAAACAACCTTGGTGAAGCTGGTGTATGAATTCCTCCCCTACGAGCCGCGCTTGTCCGATGAAGGCCTCGATTATTCCACTCTGCATGAAATGCGCGCCGTGAGAGATCCGCAGTGTGACGAAACGCTGGGTAAGATCGCGTCCGGGCAGATGGGAGACTGGCGCCAGCAACAGTCCCAGCTCAAATATTCGCCCGACGCGCCGCCGTTGAACCCGTCCCGGCACACGCGTCCGCTGCCCTGTTACGTAACCAACGCCGAGGATTACACCCGACCGGTTCACGACCAATCAGAATCCCAGGAACTAGCCCTGCCTACCCTGAAGCCGCGCCCTTGAATTCTGTCCTACCGCGAGGCAGACCCTTTGGTGGGGCCGGGGTGCCCCAGGTCTCGCGCTTTTCGAGACCTGGGATCCCGCGCCGTGTCAGTCTTAAGGGACTGCAGGGTTAAACCCTCAAGTGCCGAATCTCTCCGCGGCGCGAGCTCGGGCCTTGGCGGCTTCTTCTTCCCGATTCTTCGGCGGGGCGTTCGTATCGAGCGAATGGAGCAGGCGAGCCGACACGCTGGCGATTTCATCGATGGCGGCCAGAAAGCGGCTTCATTGGCTTTCGACGGCTTGTTAAAGCCCGTGATCTTTCTCACGAACTGAAGGGAGGCCGCCCGAATCTCTTCGTCGGTAACCGGCGGATCGAAGTTGAAAAGGGTTTTGATGTTCCGGCACATTCAGCATGACCTCCCAGCGTGAGCTCGGCTTTTCAGAAGCCGCAACCCGAGTGAGACAAGAGTTTGTTTGAGACTTGATGGCAAGCCAACTCTTGATATTTTCTCACGGATAGGCGCCTAGATCGGGCGGGCAACGGCTAGAGGCTGCCGCCTGAGTTCGAGTAGCAGAGGGCGCGAACGAGTCAGTTCTTTCGGATTCCCTGGATGGACGTGATCATGGACTTCCCAGACGCCGATTTGCCAGAGCTGGATGTCGCAGCGCTGGCGACAGGTGCCGTCGCGGCCCCCGCAGGTTGAGTCTTCGGCGCCGGAACGTGCTGAACCGTGCTATTCACGGCCGTCGACTTCGGGACCGTCTGGATCTTCCCGGCAACGTTGTTGCTGGCCTTGTTCAAGGCATTGCCCAGAGCGGACCCGGCCTTGGTAGTGGCGCCGGCTGCGTGCCCATTCAGCAGGATGGACTCGGCCGCCGCCTGCGGGAAGGCGGCACGGACGCCAAGAAGAACGGTGAGCATGATCCCGAGCAGAATACGAACTCGCATAAGCGGCCTCCCCGAGCATCCGTGGCAAAGCATAACCCCGAGGACCCGGAGAGTCAATCAGCGGGCCTCTCAGCGGGCCTCTCCCGGCGGACCCTTCGTGCCTTACCAAAGGCCTATTCCGCCTACCAATTGCGACCGCCATGGACGATAGTTGAATTCAGGACCCATGTCCGCCAAACATGTCCGCCGAACCCCAGCATGAGGCGAAGAAAGTTGGAGCCGTCATCTATCTTTCCAGCAACCGGCCGCTCCACCTGCCCGAATTTTTTGCCGAATTCCACCGCAGTTGGCCGAATCTGTTACTGGAGAAGGCGGGTAAGGAACCGCACCGCGCCCTGTTCCGCGTGGGCAAGTCCAACTTCGCCCTGGAACTGCATCACACGCCCGTGCCGCAAGACGTTTCCGATCCCGTCGTAAACTCCACCCTGCATTGGCCCGTGGCGGGCGACGCGCTTGCCCATCACCAGGCGTACTTGTCGGTCGTGGAATCGGGCGAGAACAGCGGCGTTCTCAACCTGGCCTGCGATCTCACCAAGGCGATCGCCGCCCTGCTCCCGGTGACCGATTCGCTGGCCGTCTGCTGGCTGAACGGCCCGGCGTTGAACGCTTCCAAGAGTTTTGTGGCCACCGCGCGCGAAATGTTTGGCACCGGACTTTACCCACTCGCGTTGTGGGTCGGCGTTCGTTGGGACGCCCAAGCGGGCACTCTCTACACCAGCGGCATGGCTCAATTTGACGCACCGGAGATTTCTCTCGCCCAACAATCCGAGCCCAGCCCGCGCATGGTCGATTACCTGTTCCATGTCGGACAGTCGCTTCTCACCTCTCATCACTCCATCGCCGACGGCGAAACCGCGGACAGCCCGCACGGCAAGCTGAAAATCGAGAAGAGCGGCGCCGCAGGGAAGAGAATTCTTATTCTGAAACCCGCCCGGTGACGCAAGCAAAGGGCGCTCAAATCGCACCCTCGCGCAAAAGACGCGCATGGATGGGGCACCCCAATCTTTTGCGCCAGGGTGGGATTTGAGTTTATTCTCCCCGACGCGGGCCGATCCTATATCCCGCGACCTGCCGTCCCTCGATCGGCTTGACGCTATCGATGTACCATGGTACATTCGTACCATGACCAATGAACCGCACCTCCTCATCGAACGCGTCCAGACCGGCGTGCGCATGGAAAAACGCCTCCTCAAAGTGCTGAAGGCCTTCGCCGAATACAATGACATGTCGCTGGGCGACCTGCTCGAAGGCATCGTGCTCCACGCCTTCGACGGCAAGGCTCCCTTCGGCGCCGAATCGCTCAAACGCATTCGCGATCTGAAGAAGTTCTACGCCCTCGACCTCGATTCCAGCGCCAGCCACCGCCTGACCGAAATCAAGGCGATGCCTTCCGGGAAAAAGGTTGCAGCGAAAAAGCGGGAATGAACCGCCTCCACGAGATCTCGTTCTCGAAGAACAACATGACAACGAGCTGACGGATTCTCCTTACCCCGGCGCAAACGCCAATTCGTCAAAACACCACGCCGTCGTGCAGCATGGCCCACACCGCGTCAGCGCCAGGCGCGCCACCTGCGCCGGCTTCTTGCGCCGCCAACGCTGATCGGGACTCTTAGCCGCCGGACTCGATCGGGTCGTCACCTGCGCCGCTTCCCCCATGGTCCAGCGCAGCCAGGTTCCTGCGCCTACTCTTTCAGATCCACATGCACCACATCTTCGACTGGAAGCCCGAGGAAGCGCGTTCCCATGATCCTGAATTTCTCCGCCGAATCGGTCGCGAAGAACTTGAGCTGGGGAACCCCTCTGCGCTCGCTTCTTGTCGAAGACGACAGCGATTCGATCTGCAGTTGACGCGCCACGTCCAGCGCAGTCGATTCGGCCGAGTCCACGATCGCGACGGGTTCTGGCGCCACTCGCCGCAACAGGGGCTTAATCAGCGGATAGTGAGTGCAGCCGAGCAGCAGCACGTCGGCATCGGGCATGTCGTCTGAATGAACTTCCGGTGAGAAGGCTTCCGATAAGTAAATCTTCGCCACCTGCTCGGTCACCGGATGCTCCACCCAACCTTCTTCGACCAGCGGCACAAACAGAGGGCAAGCCTTCTCCCGCACCGCGACCTTGCGGGCTTCCAGCGCGCGCCGGTAGGCATGACTGCGGATGGTCGCATCGGTGCCGATCACGACCACCTTCCGCTTCCGGCTGGCCGCCGCCGCGGCTTCCGCTCCCGGTTCCACCACGCCGATCACTTCCACTCCCGCCGCCGCTTTGATCTCGTCGAGCGCCAGTGCGGTCGCCGTGTTGCAGGCGATCACCAGCAGTTCCGCTCCCTGCTCCTGCAAATAGCGCACCGCCCCGACCGCGTAATGTGCCACCGTGGCCGCGGACTTCGATCCGTAGGGAAGGCGGGCGGTATCGCCAAAGTAAAGATAGTCGGCGTCGGGGATGCGATCGAGCAACGCCCGGAGTACCGTCAGCCCGCCGACGCCGGAGTCGAATACGCCGATCTTTACTCGGTGCCGCGGCTTGCGTGAATTGGGCACAGTGGACAGAGTTCAACCTTCCGCGGTGGTCGGACCGATGACTGACCGGATGGCGGAGACTCGATTGGCCGGAAACCCTCCCTGGCGGGCGTGTTCGCGCACCATCTCTTCGTTCGGTGCGACGTAGACGCAGTAGATCTTGTCATCGGTAACAAAACTTTCAACCCACTGTACCTGGGGACCAAGCTTCTGGAGAACTCCGCACGACTTCTGCGAGATGGCCTGGAGTTGCTGCTGGGTCAATTTGCCGGCGTCGGGAATCTCGCGTTCGATGATATATCTCGGCATGGTGCGCTCCTGCGGTTGAGGTTGTACCTGGTGCAACTGCGAACCCGGATTCTAACATTGCTCGAAGTTCTGCACACGCCGCAAGTGTTTCTACCGCGCAGCATCACGTTTCGCAGGCGTCGAATCCACATCCCGCCAGTTGCCCGACCGAACCACCGCCCGTTATCCTTCTTGCCATGCCCAGCACTCTTGTCGAATGTGTTCCTAATTTTTCCGAGGGCCGCGACCCGGCCAAAGTCGATGCCATTATCGAAGCCATGAAAATTCCCGGCGTCTATCTCCTCGACCGCGAGATGGATGCCGACCACAACCGTTGCGTCATCACCCTGGTAGGCGAGCGCGAAGCCATTCAGGAAGCGGCCATTCGCGGCGTAGGCAAGGCCGCCGAGTTGATCGATCTCACCAAGCATCAGGGCGCGCACCCGCGCATGGGCGCCGCCGATGTCATTCCTTTTATCCCAATTGACGGCGTTACCATCGAAGACTGTGTAGCCATGGCGCGCCACGTAGGAGCCGAGATTGCGAAGCGCTTCCAGATCCCCGTCTATCTTTACGAAGCCGCCGCGGCCACGCCCGAACGGCAGAATCTTGAGAATATTCGCCGCGGCCAGTTCGAAGGCATTCGCGACGACATTGCGACCAATCCCGCCCGCAAGCCCGATTTCGGCGAGCCCCGGGTGCATCCCACCGCAGGCGCAACCGTGGTTGGAGCGCGCAAGTTTCTGATTGCTTACAATGTTTTCCTGAATACGCCCGACGTCGGCATCGCCAAGAAAATCGCGAAGGCCGTGCGTTTTTCGACCGGCGGACTGCGCTTCGTCAAGGGCGCCGGGTTCCTGGTCCGCGGCATGGCCCAGGTCTCGATGAACCTCACCGACTTCGAGCAGACACCCATTCACCGCGTCTTCGAATACGTGAAACGCGAAGCCGCCCGCTACGGAGTGATTCCGGTTTCAAGCGAGATCGTCGGGCTGATTCCGAAGAAGGCGCTGGAGCAGGCCGCGGAATGGTTTCTGCAAGTAGAAAATTTTGATTCCTCGCTAATCCTCGAAAATCGCCTGACCGCGGTGATGGGAGGAAAGATGGCTGTAGGCGGCCTGCGCGCCGGGGTCGAGCCCTTCATCGAACAACTGGCCGCTCCCACCGCCACTCCAGGAGGAGGCAGTGCCGCCGCCGCCAGCGGAGCCATGGCTGCCGGACTTGTGGGCATGGTCGCGTCCATGTCGCGCGGCAAGAAAGCTTATCTGCAGTACGAAACCCAGCTCAGCGAAGCCATCGCCCGGCTCAGCCAGCTTCGCGAGGAGCTGAAGGCTGCGATCGACGCCGACGCCGAATCCTACAACCTCGTCATGAAGGCCTATAAGTCGGCGAAGGAATCTGCCGACGGCGACGCCGCGATCGGCTCCGCTCTCAAACAGGCGACGAGCGTTCCGCTAGGCGTCGCCGAAAGAGTGGTGGAGGTCGCGAAAATCGCCAACACTCTGAAGCCGATCACCAACCCCAACATGAAGTCCGATCTTACGACCGCCATCGCCCTGGCAAAAGCCGCCCTGGAAGGCGCGCTCTCGAACGTCGAGATCAACCTTGATTCGCTGAAGGATGAGGGGTTTGTGACTGAGACGCGAAAGCGGGCGGCGGTGCTGAAAAGGTAGGAGAAGTCGGTTCCATCTGGCTCGGCCGTCCAGCATCTTCTGCAAGTACTCGCCGGTCTCACGGCTCTCGAAAAATCCGATCCGCAATTCGTTCTTTCCTGCCGGCCACTCCACAAACTTGGTCAGATTGAAAACGTACGCCGCCCGGACGGCCCGTTCGTCCTGCGATTGCTGTACACCTTCACACGTGCCAGATCCTCAATGTTCAATGACATGACGTCCTGATCGGGTTGCGCTTGTGCAACGCACTCATCAAAGCCAAAGGAAGGTGCCAGAAGCGCTATCAAGCCGAGCAGGCTGGTGCGCGCGCGAAAACACCTCATATCCAAGGGCTATCGGCACTAACCGTAACTTTGTTAGTCGGGCTTCCACTTTACTGTGGTTTCAATGAGGGCCAGATTGCGCCCGAATCACGGGGAAAGGGTCTCCGGAGGCCGGACCTCGCGGACGTAATCATTACCAACCCCTGGCCGAAAACCACCACCCTGGTGGAACCGGGCCACCGCAGCCCCGCGAATCACCGCTTGTCCAAGCTGCCCTGTCCCCTCTTAACTGGCTGAACACAATGCAATTAAAGAAATTGCCGCTCGGCGCCCGACATTGGCACTCTGCCTGCATTCTTTCAGGCGGACCTCTTTCCCGAGCGAGGTGGAGGTGCCTAGGAAATTCAAGTTAATCGCGGCACTCCCAGGATTCCTGATCGCGATTTCAGGCGCCGCCGACGCTCAGAACCCGGACGACCAAGCGTCGGATCGATTTCAATGCCAGCAATAACAAGAAGGGAGAGCACAACCAGGAGCCGCGTCGTCATGATCGCCACTCTTGAAGGCATTCGCTCTTTATTGCTTCCTGCCGCTGTCGTCGCGGGTGCCATGCACACGACAGACAAGTTGGCGTCTCTACTAGTTCCGACTTCCAAAATCACCAAAGGGGACCCTCATTTATGAAGAAGCTTGCAGTGGTAGGGTTAGTGGCAGTGGTCTTGACGCTTGTCGGGTGTGGTTCGAATGGCTCTAAGGGAAACATTAATGGGACCTGGACCGCGGTCCTTACCGATACGGATTTCAGCTTCGGAACATCACTCGTGGTAAACAGCGACGGGACCCTAAGCGTCAGCCAATTCAGTTTCTCGACGAACGGGCCGTGCTTTGTATCGGGAGAGACGGAGAGCGGGTCGTTCGCGCTCACAGGAGACTTTAATGGCAAGGTGATGGGTACTTTCACGTTCAACGTAGTGTCTGGACAGCCGAGTGGCAACACGCTGATGCTGACGGGAACAGTGAATGGGAACGCGATCACCGGTACGTGGACTCTCACTGGCGGAACCGGCTGCACGGGGTCAGGGAACTTCACTATGGCGAAGGTCTAGACACGGCTCAAGGAAATATATACCTCGGTTGCGGGGAGCAGCGACGTGGGTCGCTCGAGCGAGGACACGGTATCGAGCGGATGAGCCCCAGAGGTCGGGGGCTCACCCCGAGCTGTCCATCTTCTGCGCAGACTCTGGCGATTCGAGCGTTCTAAGACCATGCCAGGCGGACGCACTTTAGTTACCGTCCTCCTCTTCCAGATTAAGGACTAAAATAAGCGGAGAACAGCCAAAGTCTGCCCAGGTTCACCAACGTATGGTTTGCGGTTCGCATCTAAACCATGCAGACCCACTGTGATGTTTTAAGAACCGCTTCCTGAGCCGTTCATTTCGAGGAGTTCTATGAAGAATTTGTTTCTTGCGATCTTGCTCTTGTGCGCCACGGCGGGCTATGCCATGCCGATTGCATCGTCGGCGCGTACCATGGTGCCTTCTGAACTTCAGCAACTGATCGGCGTCGACTACCGCGCGCTCAAGGATTCGCCCACTGCGCAGGCGCTCAAAGCGCAAGTGCTGCCCGATAACCTGAAGGACCTCGAGAGCGCCCTGAAAGGCATCGGCATTGACGCCGACCACGATCTCGAGCAGCTCAACTTCGCCTCCTTCCGCACCGAGAAGAAAGGTATACAAACCATCGGCATCGCAGCGGGATCGTTTTCCGCCAAAGCCGTCCTCAAGAAGATGAGGCTCAAGAAGATCGCGGGCACCAAGTACGGTAACTCGGTGATTTACCCGATGAACAACGGTTTGGTGATGACCTTTCTCGACGACAACACGCTGGCCTTCGGCACTCCGGCCTCGCTCGACAGCGCGCTCGATACCCGCGACGGCAAGCGCCCCTCGCTCGATTCGAATTCCGTGATGACCGACCAGATGTCGGCCGTCGATGGTTCGCCGGTGTGGAGCATTCTCGACCAGAAGGGAACCCAGGCCATGATGTTTTCGGCAATGGGCGATGCGGCCAAGGTCGCCGATTACGAGACCATCAAGAAGCGCATTCTGGCTTCCCGCTACACCATGAACTTCGAGAGCGGAGTGAGTTTCGATTTGAGCGTTCTAACCTCCGACTCGATGACGGCGGCTACGCTGTCGACGATCGTCAAGGCCGGAATGCTCTACAAGAAACTCAATGCTACTCCCATCGAAAAGACCGCCATTGACGCCACCACGGTCGATTCCGACAGCTCGAATGTGCAACTTCACTTCAAAAGCGACGACCAGAAGTTCCAGTCTCTGATGCACTCGCCGCTGTTTGCCGCCGTTTCGCACTGAAGTTCCGACTCAATCCAAAGCCAACAACGTCCCGGATGTTCCTCGGGACGTTTTTCTCTTGCGCCGCTGCCAATTCGGCTCAGAGCAACGCGTCCGGGCTGGAGTACCGCTCCCAGCAATAGCCGCGCCAGGCAAAACCGGGGCGTTCAGGTTATTCTTGGCGCTGACGGGAGACAGTTCGCTGCATGCGCCCACATCCGCATTGGATCGATTATTCGATCATCGGCATTTACTTCGCGTTTGTTCTGGGAATCGGTTACGTCCTGAAAAAGTACATGAAAACCAGCACCGACTTTTTTTTGTCGGGGCGGTCGATTCCCGCCTGGATCACCGGGCTGGCATTTCTTTCCGCCAATCTGGGCGCCCAGGAAGTGATCGGCATGGGCGCCAGCGGCGCCAAGTACGGGATTGCCACCTCGCATTTTTACTGGGTGGGCGCGATTCCGGCGATGGTTTTCGTCGGCCTTTTTATGATGCCGTTCTACTACGGCTCGCGGGCGCGGTCGGTGCCCGAATATCTGAAGTTGCGTTTCGATGAAAAGACGCGCGGCCTGAACGCGATTTCGTTTGCCGTGATGACGGTGTTTTCGTCGGGCGTATCGATGTACGCCATGGGAAAGCTGCTGCAACTGTTGCTCGGCTGGAATTTCAACGCGGCCATCATCGTGTCCGCGCTGATCGTACTGGCCTACACATTTCTGGGCGGCCTCACCTCGGCGATCTATAACGAAGTGCTGCAATTTTTTCTGATCGTGATCGGTTTTATCCCGCTGGTATTCCTGGGACTGAAAGATGTCGGCGGATGGAGCGGTCTGAAGGCGCGGCTCGCGAACGATGCCATGGTGCATTCCTGGAAGTATCTGGGCAGCCCCAGCGCAAATCCCATGGGCGTGGAATGGTTCAGCATGTTGATGGGACTCGGCTTCGTGCTTTCGTTCGGCTACTGGTGCACGGACTTTCTGGTGGTGCAGCGCGCCATGGCGGCCGATTCGATGACGTCCGCCCGGCGCACCCCGCTCATCGCCGCTTTTCCGAAGATGCTGTTTCCGTTCCTGGTGATCCTCCCGGGAATGATTGCGGGCGCCGTGGCCACTCTTCCTGTCACGGTGGTATCGGTCCAGCTCCCGGGACAACCGCCTCCTAACCTCAACAAACTCTTGGCAGAGAACGGAATTCACGAGGGTGGCAAAGGAATCATTCCACCGAAACTCGATGAGAATGGAAATCCGCTCGTCAAGAACGGTCAGACGGTGCTCGATTACGATCTGGCGACTCCCATGATGCTGGTTCGGTATTTTCCTTCCGGATTGCTGGGGTTGGGATTGTGCGCCCTGATGGCATCGTTCATGTCCGGGATGGCCGGCAATACGACGGCCTTCAATACGGTCTGGACTTACGATATTTACCAAAGCTACATCAATAAGACTGGGTCGGATCAGCACTACTTGTGGATGGGAAGGGCGTCAACGGTTTTCGGCCTGGCGATCGCAGTGGCCGCCGCCTACGTGGCCCGCCAATTCAATAACATCATGGATGTGCTGCAGTTGGTCTTTGCCTTTGTGAACGCGCCGCTGTTTGCGACTTTCCTGCTCGGCATGTTCTGGAAGCGCGCCACCGGCAACGGCGCGTTCTGCGGACTCCTCGGAGGCACTGCCGCGGCCGCCGTGCATCATGGCCTGACGCTTCCCACGGGCTCGGTCCAGGGCGTCAAGGGTGGTTTCTTAGGGTTGGTCGTGCATCGCTATCCGAGCGAGATGGCGCAGAATTTCTGGACGGCGATTTTTGCCTGGACGACCTGTTTCACGGTGACGATCCTCGTCTCTCTGCTGACCAAGCCGCGTCCGGACGGAGAACTCAAGGGATTGGTGTACGCGCTGACAGACCGGCCTAAGGATGTTGGTCTCGCGTGGTACCAGAAGCCAGCGGTGCTGGCGGTGGTGGTGCTAACGGCGCTGCTGCTTCTCAATTGGATCTTCTGGTAGCAAGAACAGTTTTGTAATTTCGTAATTTAGGGGAACGCGTTTCATGAAATCAATTTTCAGCAGCGCACAACTTCAGAGGCTGCGAAAAAACTCTTGTTTACTCAGGTTCTAGGGAAGGGCACGACTTCAGTCGTGCCGTAAGTATCGCAAAATCGACGCGGCTTTAGCCGCTGAGGGCCGCCGCTGTTCATGAGGATAAGGATATGGGATTCGACATCCGATTACCGATCGGAATGATGTTCAGTGTGTTCGGCGTGTTGGTGGCGGGATATGGAGCGGCGACGCGAGGAGACGAGATGTACTCGCGTCATTCGCTCGGGATCAACGTTAACTTATGGTGGGGGATTGCCATGCTGATATTCGGCGCGGGAATGCTGCTGCTCGCCCGCCGGGGAGCAGTCGCCGCGCGTTCAGCGCGCGAGAATCTTAAGGACCCAAACGTCAGGTAAGACCTGAGACCAACAAATAGGATCTGGGCTTGCCGCCAACCTTCATGCCCAACACGAATCCGGCCATCAAGAATCGCGCCTCTGCCTTGGAACAGAGATTTGTCGAGCTCTTCGGGAAGTCTCCGCGCGTTTACCAGGCTCCAGGACGGGTCAATCTAATCGGTGAACACACCGACTACAACGACGGCTTCGTCATGCCGGCGGCGATCGGTTTCTATACCCAAGCCGCGGTTGCGGCACGCCCTGACCGTAAGCTCGCGATTCATTCCGAAAACTATTCCGAGCAGGTCGAGTTCGATCTCGATGATTTGCCGGCCACGGGCGCGGGGCACTGGAGCGATTACGTCGTAGGCGTGGTGAAGATGCTGCTCCGTTACGGCAAGAAACTGGGTGGAGCGAACCTGTTGGTGGATGGGAACGTGCCCCAGGGTGCGGGATTGAGCTCCTCGGCTTCGCTTGAAGTAGCCGTCGGATATGCGCTGCTCGATCTGGGCGGTCCAAGCACAATCGACCGAACCCGGCTCGCCTTGCTCTGTCAGCAGGCGGAAAACGAGTTTGTCGGCGCCCGCTGCGGAATCATGGATCAATTTGTCGCTAGCCACGGGAAGCACGGTCAAGCTCTGCTGCTCGATTGCCGCTCCCTGGAATATCGACAGTTGCCGATGCCTGACGACGCGGTCCTGGCGATCTCCAATACCATGGTCAAACACAGCATCGCCAAAGGTGAATACAACCAGCGCCGGGCCGAATGCGAAGCGGGGGTGCGCGCTCTGTCGAAGCGTCTGCCGCAAGTTCGGGCATTGCGGGATGTGACGCCGGAAGATCTGGAAAGGTACAGGCACGAACTGCCTGAGGTGGTTGTGCGCCGCTGCCGTCACGTAGTCGGCGAAAATGCCCGAGTGCTCAAGGCCGCGGCGGCGCTGGAACGAGGAGACTTGCAGGCCTTCGGGAACCTGATGCTGGAATCGCATCGCAGCCTGCGCGACGACTTTGAAGTAAGTTGTTCGGAACTCGATTTAATGGTGGAACTCGCCGGTCAAGCGGAAGGCGTTTACGGAACGCGAATGACCGGAGGCGGATTTGGCGGTTGTACCATCGCGCTTGTCCAAGCCGGTTGCGTCGAAGCGTTCCAGCGAACAGTGCGGGAAGGCTATGAGCGTTCGACCGGCCGCAAGCCGGAGATTTACATCTGCGCTGCTGCCGATGGGGTTGGCAGGCTAGCATGAGAAAGTCGCCTGTGAAGTAGCTCAAGAAATGGGCACGAAACGAATGAGGGTTCTAGTTACAGGAGGAGCGGGTTATATCGGCAGCGTGGTTGCCGCGGACCTATTGCAGGCAGGGCACCAGGTTGTCGTCTTCGACAACCTAAGTCGCGGCCATCGCGAGGCGGTGCCCAAGAACGCTGAGCTGATCGTAGGCGAGTTGGCCGATCGTAATCACCTTGACCAGGTGTTCCGGTTGCGCGCCATTGATGCCGTCATGCATTTTGCGGCGCTGATCGAAGCGGGCGAGTCGATGAAGGCTCCCGAAAAATTCTTCCGCAACAACACCGCGAATGCACTGACCTTGCTCGAGGCGATGCTCGCGGCCGGGGTCAAACATTTCGTTTTCTCGTCGACGGCGGCGCTCTACGGCGATCCCGAGCGCACTCCGATCGCGGAAGACGATCCGCTTCGTCCAACTAATGCCTACGGCGAATCGAAACTGTTGGTGGAGCGCATGCTGGCCTGGTTCCATCAGATTCACGGCCTGCGCTATGCCAGCCTGCGATATTTCAATGCTGCCGGCGCATCCCGTCCCGACCAGGGCGAGGCGCACCAGCCGGAGACGCATCTGGTTCCCAGAATCCTTGAAGTCGCCCTCGGCCGTGCCGAACACGTGAAAGTTTTCGGGACCGACTACCCCACGCGCGACGGCACCTGCATCCGCGATTACATCCACGTCAGCGATCTGGCGCACGCGCACCTGCTCGCCCTCCATGCGTTGGAAGATCGTGTGTTGGAAGATCGTGCGTTGAAAGATCGTGCGTTGAAAGACGCGCGGGAGAATTCCGGTCCCCTCATCTACAACCTGGGCAACGGAGAGGGTTTCAGCGTGCGCCAGGTAGTCGAAGTGGCGCGGAAGGTTACCGGGCATCCGATTCCGGTGATCGAATCGCCGCGGCGCGCCGGAGATCCGGCCGTATTGATTGCGAGCTCGGAAAAAATTCGGCGCGAGCTGGGCTGGCAGCCGAAATTCCCGGACTTGAAAACCATGGTTGAAAGCGCGTGGCAGTGGCATCGCAACCGGCCTGACGGATACCCGAAATGAATACGCCAATCGCTGACCTTGTAATCGGTGAACTTTCCACCCCATGAACATGTCTGAATTTGCCTCGCAGCCCCATCGCCGCTTCAATCCGCTGACGCGGGAGTGGGTGCTGGTCTCGCCGCATCGCACCCAAAGGCCCTGGCAGGGACAGGTCGAATCCGTTCCGCCAGAAGCTCCGGCAACTTACGACCCCAACTGCTATTTGTGCCCGGGCAATGCGCGCGCTACAGGCGCGAGAAATCCCGCCTATGCCGAGACGTTTGTTTTTGACAACGATTTTGCGGCGCTGAAGCCGGACACACCCGCCGTCGAAATCCAAGAGCAAGGGCTCCTCGTTGCCCGCAGTGAGGCTGGGCGCTGCCGGGTGGTTTGCTTCTCACCGCGACACGACCTCGCGATGGCCCGAATGAGTGTGCCCGAACTACGCCACGTAGTCGATACCTGGGTGCGAGAGTTCTCGGAACTCGGGAGCGATCCGCACATCCGGGCGGTACAGATCTTCGAGAATCGCGGGGCGATGATGGGATGCAGCAATCCCCATCCCCACGGGCAGATCTGGGCCAACGAAACTCTGCCCAACGAATTGGCGAAAGAACTCGCCGCATTTCGAGAGTACCGCCAAGAGAACGGCACGACCCTGCTGCACGATTATCTGAAACTGGAACTGGAAAAACAGGAACGGTTGGTATGCGCCAACGACCATTTCGTATTGCTGGCGCCGTTCTGGGCGGTCTGGCCCTTTGAGACCCTGCTGGTCAGCCGCAGATGCGTGTCCGCTCTCGATGAACTGAATGACGAGGAGCGCACGGCGTTGGCCGAGATACTGCGGCAGGCCACCATTCGTTACGACAATCTATTTCACACATCGTTTCCCTACACTATGGGCTTTCATCAGCGGCCCACTGATGGCGGGGATTATCCCGAATTTCACTTGCACGCTCATTTCTATCCGCCGCTGCTGCGCTCGGCGACAATCAAGAAATTCATGGTCGGTTACGAGATGCTGGCCATGCCGCAGCGGGACATCACGCCCGAAACCGCGGCGCTGTGGTTGCGGGAGGTTCCGGCCCGGCACTATCTGGACCGGTGACCGCTCACAGTTTAACGGTCATTAAGATGACCATCTGATTCGCTTCTTCTGGGTAAGGACGAAAGGGCTGGCACTGTGCCACACGACGAACGATCTGGTTACAACCGCTTCCTCCTGCTGGTAGCGGGACTTGGCGGACTACTCTACGGCGTGGATGTCGGCATTATTGCGGGGGCTTTGCCTTATCTGGAGGCCACCTCCGGGTTGAATGCGGGCCAGCTTTCCATCGTGGTTGCGGCCGTGCTCCTCGGCAGTGTGATCTCAACTTTGTTTGCCGGTGCGCTGGCGGACTGGATGGGACGCAAGCCTCTGATGATCCTGAGCGGACTCCTGTTTGTCTGCAGCATTCCCATCATTGCGCTCTCGCATGGCTATGAGTCGCTGGTGCTCGGCCGCTTGTTGCAGGGCATCAGCGCCGGCCTGATCGGGGTGGTGGTCCCGCTGTATCTGGCGGAGTGCCTGGCGGCGGCGAGTCGCGGCAAGGGAACTGGCATTTTCCAGTGGCTGTTGACGCTTGGGATTGTGACGGCCGCCGTGGTCGGCATGTACTTCAGCTTTCGTGTCGAAGAGGTGGCGAGGCTGGGTGATCCCGAGAAACTCTTCGCTTTCAAAGACACCGCCTGGCGCAGTATTTTCTGGGTTTCGCTGCCTCCCGGCATCTTGTTTGTGATTGGCGGTTTCATGGTGTCGGAATCTCCGCGCTGGCTGTTTCTGCGCGGGAAACGAGACGCCGCCTACTCCGCCCTTCTGCGCTCTCGCACCAAAGAACAAGCCGACGTAGAACTGGGAGAGATGGAACAGGTCACCGCGGCCGAGAGAGCGAAATCTTCAACCGGAGCCAAAGTCAAGGAATCGCTCTTGCGCCGCAAGTACGTAATTCCGTTTGTGCTCGCCTGTGTCATTCTCGCTTGCAATCAGGCGACCGGCATCAATTCCATCATTGGCTATAACACGAATATTCTTTTGCAGAGCGGCCTATCCGATGTTCAGGCGCATTGGGGCTATGTTCTTTTCACGGTCGTGAATTTTCTGATGACCATCGGTGGCGTTTTGCTGGTCGACCGCAAGGGACGCAAGTTCCTGCTGTCGGTGGGAACGGCCGGGATTATTCTGTCGCTCGTTTCGACGGGCCTGCTCTTCCGCAAGACGGAACGACTGCGCGTCGATTCTCGGGGCGCGGTTCAGGCTATGGTGACGGAGGACCAGAAGATCACACTTACATACAATCAGAAGCTGGCGGAGACGCTGCTCGGGACATCGTTCGGCACATCACTCAACTCATCGCCCGGCACACCGGGCGACGCCGCCGCGCGAATCGGCAATCGCCCTACGTCCTTGGTCGTGATCTATTCGTATGGGGACTTCCGCGCCGCGACCAAAGCGGCGCGTTCCGACGATGCCGCCGCGACCCCGATCCAGATCGCGCGCGAGAGTTCGGTGCCCGCCAACAAAGTGGTGGCGTTCTTTTCGAATCCTTTTGGCGATCTCGATGCCGCGCGCCAGGCTCCGCTCAGAATCGACAATGCCCTGATCACCCCGCTTCCCAGCCCGCGCAGCGGAATGCTGGTCGCGATCACCCTTTTCGTTTTCATGGCGTTTTTCGCGATCGGCCCCGGAGTCTGTGTGTGGTTGGCGCTTTCGGAGTTGATGCCGACCAGGATTCGCTCGAACGGCATGAGCATCGCACTGCTGATCAACCAGGCGGTTTCGACGACCATCGCCGCCGTGTTCCTCCCGACCGTCGGCAAGCATGGCTACGCGGCCATGTTTTTTGGTTTTGCCGCCTGTACCGTAATCTACTTCATCACCGCCGCGGTCTTCCTTCCGGAAACCAAAGGGAAGACGCTGGAAGAAATCGAAGCGCATTTTGAAGGAGCAAGCTCTTAACGGCTTGTGGCGAAAGAGAGAATCCGCCGTACCCGACTCACCATGACAGTTAGGTGCAGAGGGTATGTTACGCAATGCTTATTCCAGTCGGACGAAAACGTCATCTGTTCTGAAAATGTAGCTGGGATCGATCTGCTGACCGCTTGCGATCGCTTGACCGTTGGATTACGCCCGCCGGACAATACCTCTACTCTCGCTTCATAAGGTGACCTCCGGACGATCAGGGTGTGATTGCGATCACACTCGCGCGTGATGTTGAACGCTGCGAGTTGTGATTTCTGTCCCCGATAATACCCGTCAACCTGGGTCATTAAGAACTGGAGCGAATGAGCCACAACTTCTACCGCCAAGGAGGCGATCCAATGGATATGCCGCGTCGGCTGTCCCCGTTGTTTACTCTCGTCCTCACCGTCGTACTGCTGACCGGAAGCAGTCATGCTATCCCGGCGTTCTCACGCCAGTACGGCACCTCGTGCAGCACATGCCATGTGGATTTTCCCAAGCTCAACGATTTTGGCAAAGCTTTCAAAGACGCCGGATTTAAGTTTCCGAAAGCGGATGAGGATTTCATCAAGGTTCCCGCGATAATGCTGGGAGCTCCGGCGCAGAAGGAATTGTGGCCGCACAGCATCTGGCCAGGCACACTCCCGGGCCTGCCGATGATTGGCCTGCGGTTCAACACCTTTTTCCAGGTGTACAGCCGGAACCGCAACAAATTCGCTCCGCCGGATCAATTCAATCCCGGCATTCCGCGCACCGACTTCCAGCCCGGGCTGTTCAGCATCTTCACCGCGGGTAACTTTGGCGACGGGATCGCCTTCTGGGTGGATGAAGACTTCAGCGTCGGAGGCGACAATAGCGCGGGCGGCCTGGGGGATGGTTACCTGAAGTTCCACGATATTGGCCGTCTGTTTAAGCTGCCGAAAGACGCTCTGAATCTGCGCGTCGGCCAGTTCGAGATTGATCTGCCGTTCAGCCCGGCACGCTCCTGGAACCTGAGCGGGTGGGATATTTACGACGAGGCGAACTTCGGGGCTGCCAATGGACTGGGGCCGGGGGTGAACAACTCGTTTGCCTTCTCCTCACCCGGGCAGGGTGTGGAGCTCAGCGGCGGCCACAACTACGGCGGCTACCACTACTCGCTGGCCGTGCTCAACCAGAATACAAGCGGCACCTCGGCGGCCACGTGCGACCCGGCGAACCCATCCTGCAACGGGGCTCCCAATGTCAGTCCCGCGGTGGGGATCTTCTCCGATTCCAACTTCAAGGATCTTTACGGCCGGTTCCAGTACCGCTTCAACTTGGAGAAAGATGCGGCGAGCCGGAACGACATTCAGGCGGCGGGCGCGACCGGGCCGCGCGATCACACTTATCTGCAACTTGGCACGTATTACTTCTACGGACGCTCGGTGCAGCGCGCCAACCTGGAAAGCGGCACGGTGTTGACGGCACGCGAGCCGTTCTACCGCACCGGCGCCGACTTCAGCTTCAACTACCGTACGTTCAACCTGTTTGGCATGTGGATGTACGGACGCGACCAGAGCCAGGTGCTGAACGGGGCCCAGACGGCGCTGATCACGGCCCCGGCCGCGCACTTCAACGGCGGCTTTCTGGAAGCGGACTACCTGGCGTTGCCGTGGCTGATGACGATCCTGCGGTACGACCGTGTGCAATCGACGGCAGACTTCCTGAACACCAACCCCTTGGACGGCAATTTCTTTCTACCGGCCAGCGCCACCCGCAACCGGATCACGCCGGGGGTGCAGTTCCTGATCCACGCCAACATCAAGACATCGTTCGAGTATCAGATCCGGCCGAAGCAGGCGGGTACGGACACGAACGGCAATCCAGTCGGGCCGCTCCGCACCAATCAGGCAGTGGCTGGATTGGAATGGGTCTACTGAGTCCCGCAACCCGATTGAGTAGTAAGATCTGAACAAAGGAGAAATCATGAATCGCAATATCGTTTTCGTGCTCGTGGCACTTCTGGCGCTTACTCTCGCGGCCAGCGCCGGTAGCATCAGTGGGAAAGTCTCCGGAGTTACCGGAGAATCGGTGGTCTACGTGGACACGATTGCCGGAAAGACGTTCCCGGCGCCAACCGCCAAGCCGGTCATCGACCAGAAGGGCTTGATGTTTACACCGCACATTGTAGCTGTGGAGCAAGGCACGACGGTCGAGTTCCTGAACAGCGACAAGGTTGCTCATAACGTCTTCTGGCCTTCGGTCGGCGGCAACAAGAAACTTACTCACAACCTGGGCACTTGGCCGCAAGGCGAAAAGCGTGCCTTCAAGTTCGACAATCCGGGCGCGGTACCGTTGCTGTGCAATGTTCATCCCGAGATGGCCGGCTATATTGTCGTGTCGCCGACTCCGTACTTCGCGACCACCGACAAGTCGGGCGCCTACAAAATCGAGAACGTGCCCGACGGCAACTACACCGTTACCGCCTGGCATGAAGGCACCAAGAACCAGTCCAAGCCGGTGGCAGTGGCGGGCGACAGCAAAGCGGACTTCACACTTAGCAAATAGAGAAAAGAAGAAAAAGGAGCGGACGGCCACGTCCGCTCCGGCCTTTTACGAGTAGAATGCTTTCCGTCAAACGAATGCACTGGGGATTGCCGTCTTGCTGAAGCGGTTCAAAGACAAAAAAGTAGACAGGGATTGGTTGAACACAAATTTTCCCTGCATGATGGCCTGCCCGGCCCACACCAACGCGGGCCGCTACGTCGCGCTGATTGCGGAAGGGCGATTTGAGGAAGCGTACAAATTTGCCCGCGACCCGAACCCGCTGGCGAGCATCTGCGGCCGAGTCTGTGCGCATCCCTGCGAAACTGCCTGTCGCCGCGGCGATATCGATCGCCCCATCGCCATACGCGCCCTCAAGCGCTTTCTGACGGAGCGCCACGGCCCGGAATCGAAGCATCCTGTCGACATCAATGCGGGACGGGGACAGAACAAACTGCCCTTCAAAGTTGCGGTGGTGGGCGGCGGGCCCGTCGGACTTTCGGCGGCGCATGATCTCGCACTCATGGGCTACTCGGTCACGATTTTTGAAGCCGCTCCCGTGGCCGGCGGAATGCTTTACCTCGGCATTCCCGAATATCGCCTGCCTCGCGACGTGGTGGAAGCACAAGTGCGAGAGATCCTCGCGACCGGCGACATCACGCTGAAGCTCAATCAGGCGGCGGGACGCGACTTCACGGTTTCCGACCTGCGACATCAGGGCTTCGACGCGGTGCTGGTCGCGGTGGGCGCACATCGCAGCCGCGATCTCACCATTCCGGGTGTCGACCTGGATGGCGTTTATAAGGGCATCGATTTTCTGCTCAACGTGAATCTCGGCTACAAGTTCACCATCGGAAAGAAGGTCATCGTGATCGGCGGCGGCAACGTCGCCATGGATGTGGCGCGTTCGGCGGCCCGCGAAGTAGTCCGGCAGCATGTTGCCGGAGTCGAAGACCTCGAGCCTTCGCTCGAGAGTGTAAGTGCCGTGGCCACGAAAGAAATGGTGGACGTATCGCTCTCTGCCCTTCGCCTGGGCGCGCAGGAAGTGCATCTCGTCTGCCTGGAAAAGCGCGAAGAAATGCCGGCGGCGCTGGAAGAAATTGAAGAGGCCGAAACCGAAGGCATCGTCATGCATCCCGGCCTCGGGCCCAAGCGCATGATCGGCAAAGACGGCAAAGTGGTGGCGTTGGAGACGCTGAAGACGAAGTGGGTCTTCGATCAGAACCGGCGCTTCAATCCCGCGTTCTACGAGGGCAGTGAAACGCAACTGGAGTGCGACACCATCATCATGGCTGTCGGCCAGGCGCCTAATCTGGATTTTCTTAAACCGGAAGACGGTGTGGAGAAATCACCACGCGGGCTGATCGCGGTGAACCCGCAAACGCTGATGACCTCGGCGAACGGCATCTTTGCCGGAGGTGACTGCGTGTTCGGTCCGCGGCTGATCATCGACAGTGTGGCCGACGGCAAGCGCGCCGCAGTCGGGATCGATGAATTCCTGCGTGGCCACACGCACCCCGAACCGATTGTCGAAGTCGAAGTCTTCAAGCGCCACAGCATGCCGCTGGAGTTATTGGACCTGGCTCGTCAGCCCATCCCGATGCTGCCGCTCGAGCGCCGCACCGGAGTGACCGAAGTCGAGGTCGGCTACGACGCTCAGTCTGCGATGGAGGAAGCTCAGCGCTGCCTGCACTGCTGGGTGAATACGATCTTTGAAGGCGTCCCCGAAGATGGAAGCATGTGTATTCTGTGCGGCGGATGCGTGGATGTGTGCCCGGAGAACTGCCTGTCGCTGGTCTCGCTCGATCGCATTCAGTTCGAGCCCGACACGGTCGAGCAGATTCGCGAGCACCAGGAATTGTTCGGTGTGGAGCTCGACGAGGTGGCCGCCGACGAACTCGGCATCGTGACCGGTTCCGCCATGCTGAAAGACGAGACTCGCTGTATTCGCTGCGGGCTCTGCGCCATGCGCTGTCCGGTCGGCACCATCACCATGGAGTCGTACAACCTGGTGTCAGCCGAGCGAACCGGATTGATTTCGATTGAATCGATTGACGGCCCGTTCCGGCCCAAGGCGCCGGTTGCGGCTGGAGGCCCGAAGTAACGGGTTCGAGGAAACCAATGGCAGAAGAAAAAAAGAACACACCCGCGGAACGTGAGGCGGGACCCAGCGCCGAGTTCGATCGCCGCGCTTTTTTCGTGAAGCTGGGTTTGGGATCGTTGGGCATCGCCGCGGCCGGCACGGCGGCGTTTTCGTACCAGTTTCTCTCGCCGAATGTCTTGTACGAGCCCTCTCCGATCGTCAATGCCGGCAAGCCGGAAAGTTATGCGGTGGATTCGGTAACGCTTGACGTGAACTCCGGAATCTATCTGGTCCGCACCGAGAAAGGCTTTTTTGCGCTGAGCGCCGTCTGCACCCACCTCGGCTGCCTGACCGCATGGAAGCCCGAGTTGGGGGAGCATGGCATCATCGCTTGTCCTTGTCATGGCAGCAAATTTTATGTTCGGGACCCCGGGCACATTCCCGGTGAGAAGATTGAAGGCCCCGCGCCCAGGCCACTGCCCTGGCTGGAGGTTTCGCTTAGCGATGACGGAGATCTGTTGGTGGATCGTTCCAAACAAATCGAACCCATGAAAGAGTTTTTGAGGGTGTGAGCGTGGCGAAAACAATCGCAAACTACTTCGAGGAGTTGCGCGGCACGCGAGTCTGGCGGTCGGTATTCCGCAGCGGGACCGGATCGAGCACGCTGCACCGGGCGCTCGCGGTGCAGCAGAATGTATTCCTGCACCTGTTCTCTACCAAAGTGCGGACCCGCATGCTCAGCGTCAGCGCGACCTGGTATCTGGGAACGCTGACCTTCGGAACCTTTCTCATCCTGGTAGCCACCGGCATTCCCCTGATGTTCTATTACCATCCCTCGGTGCCGCAGGCCTATGCCGACACCAAGGATCTGCAGTTCGTAGTTTCCTCGGGCCTGTTTCTGCGCAACCTGCACCGCTGGTCGGCACACGCGATGGTCTTCCTGGTGTTCGCGCACATGTTCAAGGTGTTCTACCGTGGCGCATATCGGGCGCCCCGCGAATTCAATTGGGTGATTGGAGTCATCCTGCTGCTGGTCACGCTACTGCTCAGCTACACCGGATACCTGCTGCCTTGGGATCAGTTGGCCTTTTGGGCGATCACGGTAGGTTCGAATATCGCTGCCGCCGTGCCGGTAATGGGCAACAAGGTTCACTTCCTGATGCTGGGAGGCAATCTGGTGAACGCCAATGCTCTGCTGCGTTTCTACGTGTTGCATTGCATGATTCTGCCTTTAGTTGCGATCCTTTTTGTCGCAGTGCATTTCTGGCGGATTCGCAAGGACGGCGGCCTCTACGCCCACCAAAGCGAGCCCAGGACCTTGGCGGCGCAAGCGGTTCCGGCGGCCGTGAAGGGAGGGCAATAGCAATGGCTGAGAAGACGCCCAATCCGAAAGACTTCATTGCCGGCATGGACTCGCATGCGCGCAAGTCGCCGACCAGGGTTGTCTTCGTCACCCGGAGAACCTCGGCGCAGGTCAAGGCGACCGACGAAGATGAGGTGCAGACCTATCCGGAAGTCCTGTTCCGCGCCCTCGTCGCCATCGAGGTGCTTACGATCGCGCTGGTGGGCATGGCGCTTCTCTTTAACGCTCCACTGGAGGGTATTGCCGATCCCTCGCATACGCCCAATCCCGCCAAGGCGCCGTGGTACTTCCTCGGATTACAGGAAATGCTGCACTACTTTCCGCCCGTGGTCGCGGGTGTGCTGGTTCCGGGTTTGGTCGTGATGGCTCTGATAGTGATTCCGTATTTCAACATCAACATCGAGGCCGAAGGCGTTTTTCTGAAGGACCGCAAGCGCCGCGTCCTGATTTTCTATGTGGTTGCCGCCGTTCTCTCGGTGTTCCTGTTGTGGTTCGATGTGTACGTGGCGCTGGTACCAACCCTGATCGTCGTCGGGTTCATGGCGCTGGCGGCGCAAAGTTCTCCGCAGTCAACTTCGTCGTTCCAGCGTTATCTGGCTGGCAGACCGCTTTCATTCTGGATTATGACCTGGTTTCTGTTCGAACTGGCCGTGCTCACGGCGGTTGGCACATTCTTCCGCGGCCCGGGTTGGTCCTGGGTGTTGCCCTGGAGGAGCTAATTGCAATCGTCCAAGAACAAAATGTCTTCCCTCTGGCAGAGTTGGTTCGGTCATCCGGTACGCGCGTTTGGCGTGGTCAGCCTCTTACTGTTGATTGCGCTGGCCATCGCACCGGCCAAGAATCACTTCAGTGAATGGCGCCACTACCAGAACAAATATCTGGCGCTGATTCGGACCCGGGGAGAGGCTGTCACGCTGCAGCGCCATTTCCACGACGGCATCCAGCAGATCTGGATTCCGCAACTCGGAGTCGTAGATCGCTGTACCACCTGCCACGCCGGATTGAAAGAAGCCAGTCTTGCCGACGTCAGCATACAGCCGTTCCGCCGCCATCCGGTAATCCCGCACACGCTCGACCAGTTCGGCTGCGTGATGTGTCACCGTGGACAAGGCCCAGCGACCACCGTTGAAGAGGCCCACAGCAGCACGCTGGCCTGGGAGCAACCCATCCTGCCGGCACGCTACGTCCAATCTTCCTGCGGACAATGCCATCGCGCTCCTCTGACCGGCACACCGCAACTGAACCTGGGACGTAATCTGCTGGGACGATATGGCTGTGTGCACTGTCACACCATCAAACTGCCCGACGGCAGCGCCATCCAGCCGACCGACGATCCGCCTTCGCTTCAGCACGTCGCTGACAAGACCACGCGGGAATGGATTTACGCGTGGTTGAAGGATCCCCAGGCATACGCCGTCACCGCGACGATGCCGAATTTCAAGTTGACCGATGACAACGCGCGCGATATTTCGGCTTTTCTGATCGCGAGCAGCACTCCGCTCGCAGGAGACACGGCGCCGGTTCCTAAAGAGCAGAAGGCGCCCGATCCAACGGCTGGGGCCAGCTTGTACGGCGAGTCATTCTGCGCCTCCTGCCATGCCGTGCAGAACGCCGCCGGAAATGTGGTGGGCGGTGACATTGGTCCGGAACTCACCCGCGTCGGCACCAAAGTCAAACCCGAATGGTTGCGGGCGTGGTTGCACAACCCGCGTGTCTACGATCCGGAAACGGCCATGCCGCACTACCGTTTAACCGATCCCCAACTTTCCCTGCTGACTGCCTTCCTGGGAAACAAGTCAGATTCCGACCTGCTGGCGAATGTGCATCTCGACGCCGCCACGCCCGAGCAGATTGCGCACGGCAAGCTTCTGGTGACCGAATACGGCTGCGCCTCATGTCACCTGATCAACGGCATCAAGAAGCCGGATAACTTCGCCCCTGAATTGACCCGCATCGGGAGCAAGCCGCTCACACAAATTATTTTCCTACCCGGAATGACGCACGCCATACCGGACTACATTTCGGCCAAGATCCGGCAACCGCGTTCCTTTGGATCGGCCCTGAAGATGCCGCAGTTCGCCCTCGCCCCCGCGCAAGTCGATGCTTTGACGACGGCTCTGCTCGCGCTCACCGACCGGGCACATGACTTGCCGCTGGCCTTGACCGTACCGCAGAAGCTGCCTTCGAATTACCAGCCCGCGGGCAAAGCTGGAAAACTCATGGCCGATATGGCTTGCTTCACCTGCCACGCCATCAACGGACGCGGCGGCGATCTGGCTCCCGACCTGACCTGGGAAGGCAGTTCGGTGCAGCGGCCGTGGTTGCAGGCGTTCTTGAAGAACCCCGGCACGCTGCGTCCGGCTCTGATTCGCCGCATGCCAAAGTTCAACATTTCCGATGACGACGCGAAGGAACTGACCGACTACATCATGACCGCGTATCAGACTCCGGCATTCGACCGCGACTCGATGCCGGCCAGCGGCTATCCGCCCGCACAGGTGGAGCAAGGGAAACAGCTTTTCTATTCGAAGTATGCCTGCCAGGGTTGCCACATCGTCGATACCAAGGTCGACAAAGGCTATATCGGACCGACCCTAACGCAAGTCGGCTCGCGCCTGAATGCCGTGTGGATTTACCACTGGCTCAAGGACCCGCAGGCCATGCGGTCCGGCACAATCGAGCCGAACCGCCACATGAGCGACGAAGATGCTCGGGCGCTGACCGCATTCCTGATGACGCAGAAGGGCGCCGGCAAGCAGGGGGCGAAGAAATAGCATGTTCAGACACTGGTGGATCCTCTTCGCAGTCTCCCTTGTCCTGGTAAGCGCAGGGTGCGCACGCAAGCCAGGACCGGCCTCCGTTCTAAAGCCCACAGGCTTTGGCGCCGCGCTGGTAGAGTCGAGTGGGGGCAAGCAGATCGGCGCAACCGGCATGGTGCTTGCTCAGCCTCTGGTCGTGCAGGTCAACGACGACCAGGGGAACGCCGTCACCGGAGCACTGGTTGAATTCGGCGGGCCTGCCGGAGTCAGCTTTGATCCGGCAAGCGGCCTGACCGATTCCAGCGGACAACTCAGCACGAACGTAGCTTTGGGCAGCATGGCAGGCCGATATCAGCTCACCGCGCGCACATCCACCAAAGCTCAGAAATCGGTCGAACTGAAGATTGAAGAAATTGCGCTGGGATATCAAGAACAGCTTGGATTTCAACTCGACAGCAAGTATTGCGCCCGCTGCCACAATCCGGAGTCAACGCCGGAGCGGGTTTCGAATTACGACAATCTTGAGGTCAAGCCGCACCCGTTCACCGAGGGCGACACACTCAACAAAATGAGTGATGCCGACCTGACCGCCATCATCGGTCATGGCGGGCCGGCGCTGAACAAGTCCGCATTGATGCCCCCGTACAGCTATACTCTCAGCAAGACCGAGATCGAGGCGCTGATTTCGTACATCCGCATGATTTCCGATCCCCCCTATCATGCTGCTGGAATGGTCTATGCGCAGAAGTAGGGCTGACTGGCTGGGCCTTGTTCTATGTGTACTCGGTCTCTCCGTTCCTGGACTGATCGGGACCAGCGTCGCGCTTGCGCAAGTGGTGTCGCCGGTGGAGATCAAAGACCCCGCGCTGCGCGCGCTGCAGCAGCAATACATGGACGACCTGAGGCAAGCGGGCGCCGACATTCTGTCAACCCATTTCGATTATCCGTTCTACCTCAGCCGCAAACTCGACCTGGACCAAGCGCGGCAACAGGTCGCGGATCAATCATCCATTCGCTTTGACACGTATCGCGGCAAGACTGTGCTCGCGATCACGGGCAATTACTATGCAGCGTACTCCACGCAAAAAATCAATGCCGAACAGCGGGCGCGGAGCACTTTTCTAAACGTGGCGCTGCCCATCCTGAAAGCCGCGGTTCCGCGCTTTCAGAACAACCCGCAGGTGCAGGGGTATGCGGTGGAAATTTCGCATCACATAATGGGAAAAGTGATGGGAGTTTCCATGGAGCGTCCGGAAAACCTCATGGTGTTTCTACCGCGGACCGGCGCTCTCAAGCTTCTGGTAGCGAAAGACGAGACCGCACAGCAGTCGGCGTTGCTGCAGGGACAGTTGTTTCTCAATGCGCAGCCCATCTCCATTTGGCTTAACGATTCGGTGCCGCCGCCTGTAAATCCTGACGATCACGCCGATGACACCGCCGCCAACGCCCAATCGAATCCAGATCAAACGGAAACGGAAGCCGTTCCCACAGGAAACGGTAGCGGACCGAAGCCAGCCGCTTCTGCTCCTTCGGCCACGGTGAAACCGAAAGAACCGCCGCCACCGCCCCGAGACACCTCGACGCAGGCGCTGGCTGCAGTGCAACTTTCCAACCAGCCATGGGTCGATTCGATTGTGAAAGAGCTGGAGCCGCAGGCCCATTTTGTCGCTTACGCGCCGCCGAAATTCGTGGCCTTTCGGCAGGGAATCTATCTTGAGCTCTCGCTGAATTCCACGTTGCCGGGGTCTGCCGCTGGGTCGCGGTACAAGCTGGCAGCCACGGCTTTCGATGACCACGTTGCCCACCTCATCCGTCCCCTGATGTCGTATTTCAAGGATTCGAAGGACTTTGACGGGATCGGCTTCAGCACGAACATACACCTTGAAGGCAAGTCAGCGCCCGCCGTATCCGAAGCCGTGGAATTTTTCTTTCCGCTTTCCTCTCTGCGCTGCTACGAGAAGTACGATTGCACCGGCCAGCAACTCCTGGACGCCGGAACCGTCCTCATCAATGGCGAACGTGTGGCCCTCGATCTGCAAATCGCCGAGGGCGGCTCGAGCCATTGAGATGCTTTTCGCCTGACGCTTGTCAGCTATACTATCGAGCACAAGAAGTAACCCGAAAAGACAAGACTATTCTGGCAAGCTGGGTGAAGCGTCGAGAATCCCGCCCCGGAGGGGCGAACGAGCTTAGCCCAGCGCTTCAGCGCTGGGAAGAGTAGAAGAAATGATTCAAGTCCCGGAGGGACGACTGAGTTCTCACGCACACTCTAAAGAGGCTTCTGATTTTGAAGGAATTGCGGCATCGCTGAAGCGATGTCCTGATACGAAGCATGCGTTTTTCTTTGCCGTGTAACTCGGCAGAAGAGGTTTCGAAGGGACAGGGATGGTGAACTGGTCACAGGAATCGATACTGGTAACCGGTGGCACCGGATCGTTCGGGAAGAAGTTCGTCGAGATCATGCTGCGCGACTACCGTCCGCCAAGGCTGGTGGTGTTCAGCCGGGACGAGTTGAAGCAGCATGAAATGAGGACGTCGGGCTTCGATCATCCGACCATGCGGTATTTCATCGGAGACGTGCGCGACGTCGAGCGATTGAAGCGGGCGCTCGCCGGGGTGACGGTGGTGGTGCACGCGGCGGCGCTCAAGCAGGTGCCGGCTTGCGAGTACAACCCGTTCGAAGCGATCCAGACGAACATCATGGGCGGCCGCAATGTGATTGATGCGGCCATTGACCAAGGCGTGCGCCGCATTCTGGCGCTCTCGACCGACAAGGCGGTGAATCCCATCAACCTGTACGGCGCCACCAAACTGTGCGCGGAAAAGGTGTTTGTGCAGGCCAATGCCTATGCCGGCGCGAAAAATACCCGCTTCAGTTGCGCGCGCTACGGGAACGTAGTGGGCAGTCGGGGCAGCGTGATCCCGATTTTTCTCGAACAACGCCGGCGCGGAAAGATCACCATCACCGATTCGCGTATGACCCGATTCTGGCTGACCCTAGAGCAAGGTGTGAAGTTCGTGATCCGCTGCCTGGAGCAGATGCATGGCGGCGAGATTTTTGTTCCCAAGATTCCCAGCATGCGGCTGCTGGACCTGGCCGAGACGATCGCTCCCGGATGCCAGGTGGAGACTATCGGCATCCGTCCCGGAGAGAAGCTGCATGAGGTGCTGGTCTCGGAAGACGAGTCACGGCAAACGCTCGAAACCGGCGACATGTACATAATTCAGCCGTCGCATCCGTGGTGGAAATCGGAAAACTGGGTGAATGCCAAGCCGCTGCCGGAAGGCTTCCGTTACTCGAGTGACACGAACGAACGCTGGCTCACGCGGCGTGAACTGGAAGGGCTGGTGGCTCCTGAAACGAGCGCCCCGGAGGCGGTTCCGAGTTCCGCCTGACTGATGAATCCGACTCGCGTAGAGACGCGGCTTGCCGCGTCTCCTGCCGCGGAGGGAGACGGGGCAAGCCCCGTCTCTACAGAAGAAAGACGCATTGCCACGGATTGCTGACATGAGCGCCCCACCCACAAAACTGGAAACGCTGGCCATGCATGGGGGTGCACCCGTGCGCGAAAGATTGTTGCCATACGGGCGGCAGAGCCTCGATGATGCAGATATCCAAGCGGTGGTTGAGGTTCTGAAGTCAGACTGGCTGACCACAGGACCGAAGATCGCAGAGTTCGAAGAGCGCTTTGCCGAGTGGATCGGCGCGCGGCACGCGGTCAGCTTCAGTTCGGGTACGGCCGCGTTGCACGGCGCGGCATTTGCCGCCGGACTGGGCCCAGGCGACGAGGCCATCACCACGCCAATGACGTTCTGCGCGACCGCCAACTGCATCTTGTACCAGGGCGCAACGCCCGTGTTTGCAGATGTCTCGCCCGACACACTGAACCTCGATCCGGACGAAGTTTCCAAGAAATTCTCTGGAGGTACATTTCGCCGTGCGAAGGCAATCTTCGCCGTCGACTATGCAGGACATCCTGCCGCGCTTGCGGATCTCAGGCAACTGGCGAAGGGGCATGGAGCCCTGCTGATTGAAGACGCCTGCCACGCGCTGGGTGCGGAATACCACGGCAAACGCGTCGGCGGCATTGCCGACATGACCGTGTTCAGCTTTCATCCCGTGAAGCACCTCACCACCGGAGAAGGCGGCATGGTTTCGACCAACGATGCCCGGTTGGCCGAGACGCTGCGGCGCTTTCGCAATCACGGCATCAGCAGCGAAGCGCGCGAGCGGCAGGAAGCCGGGCAGTGGTTCTATGAGATGGTGTTGCTCGGCTTCAACTACAGGTTGACCGATATTGCCTGCGCGCTGGGACTGTCACAACTGGAAAAACTGGATGCGAACTTGGCCCGCCGCCGGGAAATTGCGGCGCAATATAACGCGGCCTTCCGGAATTGTTCCGCGCTGGTCGTCCCCGTAGTGCGCAAGGATGTCAATCCCGCATGGCACTTATATCCCATCCGGCTCAACCTGGGAACGCTTTCGGTGGGGCGAGCGGAAATTTTTCGCGCGTTGCGGGCGGAGAATATCGGAGTGAATGTTCACTACATTCCCGTGCATCAACATCCGTATTACCGCGAGCGTTCGAAGTCGAGGGAAAGCTATCCTGTGGCCGAAGACGCTTATGCACGGCTGATAAGCCTGCCCATGTTCCATGCCATGACGGCGCGGGACGTAGAGGACGTGATGGTTGCGGTGAAGAAGGTTCTTGGTCATTTTGCCCAGTAGCTCGAAAACTGAGATTTTGCGAACCCGATGAGAACCGTCGCGATTATCCAAGCGCGTACCGCCAGCACACGCCTTCCCGGGAAGGCTTTATTACCGGTAGCGGGATTTCCCTCCGCAGTGCTGGCAGCCTTGCGGTTGCGGAATCGGGCGGGGGACGTGCTCGTTGCTACCAGCGGTGATCCGTCGGATGATCGATTAGCTTTAGAGTTGCAACGCCATGCGATCCGAGTGTTCCGAGGTCCGCTCGAGGACGTGTTGCGCCGCTACCGGTTGGCGACGGCGGATTTGCCAGATGAATGTGTCGTGGTTCGCTTGACCGCCGACAATGTGGTGCCGGACGGGGAGCTATTGGAGGAACTGGCTGCGGCATTCGTCACGTCCGGCCTGGAGTACCTGACCGAAGCCTCGCCGCAAAGCCGCCTACCCTATGGAGTGGGTGGCGAGGCTTTCTCCGTGAAAACGTTGCGGCAGGCCGATGCTGCTGCTACCAGTCCTCACGACCGGGAACATGTGGGCCCTTGGATCAAACGAAACTGCCGGTCGGGATTCTTTGTTCCGCCAGCGCTCGGTAACAGCGATTTTAGTCACCTCCGATGCACCATCGATGATGAGGAGGACTATCAGCGGGTGTTGCGTCTCTTCCAGGGAATTGCGGATCCGCTCCAGATCGGATTTCTCGATTTGGTGAAGCGATTAGCGGGCCTTCCCGGAGAGCCGTCATTCCGAGTGCCTTACCGCATTTGCTCGGGGCGTGTGCACAGCGAAATGACCTTGGGCACTGCTCAACTCGGTTTTGAATATGGGATTGTCAATCGCACAGGAATGCCGTCCCCATCTGAGGCGGCTACCATCCTGCGTCAGGCCATTGCGCATGGGGTAACGGCGATTGACACAGCTCGCGCATATGGCAAGGCCGAGCGAGTATTGGCGGATGCGCTGTCCGGCGCCTGGAAATCCCGCGTCGAGATAATCACCAAGCTCGATCCGTCGGCTTCGGTGTCACCGGATGCTCCGGCCAGCAAGGTGACCGCCGCAGTAGATGCAAGCCTGAAAGAGTCATGCGAAGCCTTGGGCACAGCGGAATTGCAGACGGTGCTTCTCCACCGCGCGCACCATTACGAAGCGTGGGGAGGCGCCGCGTGGCAAAGGCTTCTGGAGTGGTGCGAGAAGGGAAAAATCGGTGCGATTGGAGTTTCGGTTTACGAACCCCGCGAAGCGCTTCACGTGCTGCGCGATCCAGCGCTGCGGCATCTACAAGTTCCCATGAACCTCCTCGACTGGCGCTGGCGGCAGAGTGGCATCAAAGAAGTCCTCGCCGAGCGTCCGGACGTGGTGGTGCACGCCCGGAGCGCACTGCTGCAGGGTCTGCTGGTAAATGCCGCGGAATACTGGCCGGCCTGCGGCGACTTCGACCCATCGCTGTGTGTCCAGCGCCTGCGCGACTTCGCGGCACGGTTCGAGCGGCGCAGCGTTGCCGACCTGTGCCTGGCCTACGTGCGCTCGCAACCATGGATTACGAGCGTGGTCGTCGGCTGCGAGACGCGTCCGCAACTGCAGGAGGATTTGGATTTGTTCCGCTTGCCGAAGCTCTCCGAGGAACAGTGTCATGAACTCGAGCGGGGTTTGCCAGTCGCCCCTGAAGTCCTCTTGAATCCTTCTCAGTGGAGCCACCGCCATGAGCGAACCGCAGTCTAAAGGGCCCGGCGTGTCGTCCTTGTTTCGCCTGGATGGGAAGGTCGCCTTTCTTTCGGGAGCCACTGGGCTATTGGGGCGCCCGATGGCGGAAGCGCTCGGTGCCGCGGGGGCGCACGTGATTCTGAATGCGCGCAATCAGGATCGGGTTGAGGCCCTTGCATCAGAAATGACCAGCCGTGGCCATCAGGTATCGACCGCATCGTTTGATGTGACCGACCTTTCGGCGGTTCGGGGGCACGTTGCCAGGATTGCCGACCAACATGGCAGATTGGATATCCTGATCAACAACGCCAGTTCTGGGCGGACCGGCACGATCGACAGCGCGACCGCGGAAGACTTCGAGCAAGCGTATCGCGTGAATGTCATCGCAGCGTTCGAGATGATCCAGGCGTCTCTCCCCATTTTGCGAGAGGCGGCGCGCCGTGCGAAAACTAGTGCTTCAGTGGTGAACGTGGGGTCCATGTACGGGAGCGTGAGTCCCGACCCTTCGATTTACGGCCACAGTGGCGCCAACAACCCTCCCTATTACGGGGCCGCCAAAGCCGGGCTGATTCAGCTTACTCGCTACGCAGCTTGCCACCTTGCCGCGGATCGAATCCGCGTCAATTGCATCAGCCCGGGACCGTTTCCGGCGGCACAATATGTGGAACGCGATCCGGAGTTTCACACGCGCCTGAAGGCGAAAACCCCTATGCATCGGACGGGCGATCCTTGCGAAATTCAAGGGCCGCTTCTGTTCTTGGCCTCGTCGTCGTCGTCGTACGTTACCGGCATCAATTTGCCCGTGGATGGCGGATGGACTGCTTGGTGAATCCAGTGACAAACGTCAGCGGTGAAGTGCTATTGATCCGCGCCGATGCGTCGGTCGCGATCGGCACCGGGCATGTAATGCGCTGTTTGGCGCTGGCGCAGGCGTGGCAGGACGCAGGCGGAACGTGTGTCTATGGCATGGTGGATTCGACCCAGGCAGTGGTAGAGCGCGTTCAAGCCGAAGGATTTTCAGTAGCACGATTGGATGTCGCTCCGGGCAGCGCACAGGACGCCGCTGGTTTCGTACAACTAGCTCAGGCACGCGGTGCTCATTGGGTAGTCGTGGATGGTTACCAGTTCGGGAGCGAGTATCAGCGCAAGCTCAAAGAAGCAGGGCTGAAAATATTGTTTGTGGATGACCATGGTCATGCGGAACACTATTCCGCCGACCTTGTGCTGAACCAGAATCCTCACGCCACGGACGGTATGTATTCCAGCCGGGAGATGTATACCGGGCTGTTGCTGGGGCCGAAGTATGCCATGCTGCGCCGCGAGTTCGCGAAATGGCGGGAGTGGAAGCGTGAAATTCCTGCGGTGGCGCGCAAGGTGCTCGTCACCATGGGTGGCAGCGATCCTGACAATATTACTCTGCGCGTGATGAAAGCCCTGGCCACGGCCAAGATTGACCGGTTGCAAGCCGTAGTTGTGAGCGGCGGCAGCAGCCCGCACATCGGTTCCCTACAGAAAGCCGCCACCCAATTGGCGGGGAAAGTTGACTTGGTCAGCAATATCTCGAACATGCCCGAGCGCATGGCGTGGGCGGATGTGGGAATCATTGCCGCGGGAGGGACGCTGTGGGAATTGCTCTGCATGGGATGTCCGGTGCTGAGCTATGCTAGGAACTCAGTGCAGGGACGAATTATCGCGCAACTGCAGAACGAAGGAGTTGTAAGGGGACTTGGTGATCCGCGAAATTATGACGAGGCATCGCTAGTATCCACGATTACTGATCTAGCGACTTCTCCCGAATGCCGGGCGCGCATGTCTTCTTTGGGCAAAGAACTCGCGGATGGAATTGGCCCCCAACGTTTATGCGATCTGCTGGCAGGCGAGAATATGCTCCCGGTTGAAGGTCGAAGGAACATGAAACAATATCCGGTGGAGGAATTGTGAGTGCCGCCGAAATACCATCGGCCCGGTGGGAATTGGGAAGTGAATTTTCCTGGTGCGAGTTGCCTGAAACACCCCTACTAAGCTGGCCAAAAGATGCGCGTTGGTACCTGTTAGGGCGGCATGCTGTTGCAGCTCTTCTTCAATGTCACTCTCAGGCGAAGCCGCGACTCTGGCTCCCCTCTTATTTCTGTGGTGAAGTAGCGGAATCCTGCCAGCAATATTGTGAATTGAGTGAATACCGCGATGATCCCCGCTGGCCGCAACCGGACTGGGCGTCCCTTCACCCCACGAAGGAAGACTTTGTGGTAGCGGTGAACTATTTTGGGGTTCGAAGCCCAGCAAGTTGGTGTGAATGGCGCGCTCACAATGAATGTTTCCTTCTGGAAGACCATAGCCAAGATCCGTTCTCTTCCTGGTGTTTCGGTTCCAACGCGGACTACGCCTTTGCGTCCCTTCGAAAAACGCTGCCTATCCCTGATGGGGGACTGCTGTGGTCGCCTCGCGGGTTACGGTTGCCGGAACAACTTGGTCAGGATGACGGCGACTGGACTGGCAGCGCACTAAAGATGGCAGCCATGTTCCATAAAACCAATTACTTGCACGGAAAAGGTACAGTAGACCTCAAGCTCTGCTTTCGGGATCTTCAACTCCATGGCGAACAGCGTTTGCGGAGGGCCCGAACTTCTTCTATTTCCCCTTACAGCTATGCTTATATTGCTCAGGGAGTGCCGGAGGTTTGGCGCAAGCAAAGACTAAACAACGTCCGCCATTTGCGAAAGCGATTAGAAGACATCACATTTGCCACGCCGCTCTTAAAGAGTTGGCCTGACGGAGTTGTTCCTTTCGCGTTTCCGCTAATCTTTGGTTCTTGCAAGGAACGTGACCAGTGCCAGGCATACATGCAGCGACACAAGATGTATTGTGCTGTTCACTGGGCATGTCAAACCAGTGATGCCCAAGCCCTCGATCTTTCATCGCGGATTTTGAGTCTTCCGGTGGACCAGCGATACAGCCGGGAAGAAATGGATCGTCTCGCGGATACGCTCCTAGGTTTCCAGGGAAATCAACCAAACAAGAAACCGGAACGTCATGAATCTCCCGTCCAAAGTGATACAGGCCCCTTCTGTGTCAATAGTTCTGCCCCGGCCGTGGAAATGAGGCCTGTTTTACTGTCCGACCGCGAGAATTTCCTCGCTATGGCGCAACAGTTTTTCCTTGATCTTAATCCAAATTTCGTCCCACATGCGGATTGGAAGCAATACTATTTTGACAACATACTCCGGAACCCGTTCTGGTTCCCTCGCTGGATTTTTGTGGACGGGCACTGCGCAGGCTACATTCTGTTTGGCTTGGAAGACCATCGCTTTCTTCCACGTAAGACGGGAACTGTTTATGCGCTGTATATTCAGCCAGAGTTCCGACGCAAAGGCATCGCGCGTGTCTGCGCTGAACAGGCAATTCGCGACCTACAGGCTCAATCGCCCTCCAAAATCGACCTCGAAATTATGGAAGACAATCAGAGCGCCATCGCTTTCTGGGAATCTATGGGTTTCCAGAAAATGTCTGGACGTTTTGTCCTCCGAAATGTTGCCCGATGAAAATCGCCATCGCCCAACCCACCTATCTGCCGTGGCTCGGCTATTTCGATCTGCTCGACCAGGTGGACAAGTTCGTGCTGCTCGACACAGTCCAGTTTGAGAAGCAGTCGTGGCAGCAGAGAAACCGGATCAAAACTCCGACGGGGCTGCTCTGGCTTACTGTGCCGGTCGTGTTCCGGGGCCGACTCGGCCAACGCATCGTGGACGTGGAGATTCGGGAAGCGGACTTTTGGCGCGATCACTTGCGCGCTGTGGAGTTGAATTACCGCCGCGCTCCATTCTTCGCCGGATATTTCCCGGCGCTGAGTGAATTACTACCTTCGGCATCGTCGAGCCTTCGTCTTGCCGAACTGAACATTGGACTGCTCCGCTGGCTGGCGCAGGCGCTGGGCATCAAGACACCAATCGTCAGGTCTTCAGAGCTTGCGGTTGATGGCAAACGCACTCATCTGCTGGCGGAGATTTGTAGTTTGTTAGGCGCGGCAACCTACGTTTCGCCGCTCGGGTCCGCCGATTATCTGCTCAACGAGTTGCCAACCCTTACTAGCCGGGGCGTCAATGTGGTTTTCCAGCATTACGACCATCCTTCGTACCGCCAGCTTTTTCCCCCCTTCCTGGCGCATGCCAGCGCCCTCGACCTGTTGTTCAACGAGAGCGAAGCCTCACTGGCAACGGTTCGCAGCGGACGGCGCGCACCCTTCAGTCCCTCCGAAGTTGCGCAGCGTCTGAATGAAAAGGTGGGTTCCTGATGGAACACCGCTTTTGCATTGGCAACCGGCTAATCGAGCCTGGGGCGCCCAGTTACGTCATCGCCGAACTTTCCGCCAATCACAATCAGAACTTCGATCAGGCGGTGCGGATTCTTCGCGCCGCCAAGGACGCCGGCGCCGATGCGGTCAAGCTCCAGACCTATACGGCCGACACGATCACGCTGCGCAGTGACAAAGAGTGTTTTCGGATTACGGGCGGCACATTGTGGGATGGCCGCACCCTCCACGACCTCTACCAGGAGGCATTTACGCCCTGGGAGTGGCAGCCGATGCTGAAAGAGATCGCAAACGAGTTGGGGATGGACTTATTTTCGAGCGCGTTCGACGATGGCGCCGTTGACTTTCTCGAGCAGATGAGCGTTCCGGTGCACAAGGTGGCATCGGCCGAACTGGTGGATATCGGATTGATCCAGAAGATGGCTCGCACCGGGAAGCCGCTGATTATGTCGACGGGCATGGCGAGCGAAGAGGAAATCATGGAAGCGGTCGAGGCGGCGCGCGGGGCCGCGCCCGGGGATGGACCGGCTCAGATTGCGCTGCTGAAGTGTACCAGCGCCTATCCGGCGCCGCCGGAAGAAGCGAATCTCCTCACCATTCCGGAACTGGCGCGCCGTTTCGGCTGTCCCGTGGGCCTTTCCGATCACACGATGGGGATCGCGCTTCCAGTCGCCGCCGTGGCGCTGGGAGCCTGCATCATTGAGAAACATCTCTGTCTGCGAAGGGCCGATGGGGGCCCCGACGGCGCCTTCTCACTCGAACCGCAAGAATTCAAGGCGATGGTGGAGGCCGTGCGCACTGCGGAGAAAGCTCTCGGCGCGGTGCAGTTTGCGCCCGGCCCGCGCGAAGCCAACAGCCGCAAGTTTCGGCGCTCCCTGTTTGTCGTCGAAGATATAAAGAAGGGCGAGTTGTTTACCCGGCAGAACGTGCGTTCCATCCGTCCAGCGGACGGATTGCACCCCAGGCACCTCAACGAAGTTCTGGGAAAACGCGCGGCCTGCGATGTGGAACAGGGAACACCGCTCAGTTGGGTGCTGGTGGTGCGGTAAGGAATGCCGATTCGTCTGCTGTGTAGAGACGCGGCTTGCCGCGCCTCCTGCCGCGGGGGAGACGGGGCAAGCCCCGTCTCTACAGCGATACCCTGATGCTTCTTATGCGAGTTTTCCTCCTACATCCCGACGACGACTTCCACGGTTCGTGGACGCGCCAGCATTGGGATTCCGTGATCGACCTGGGGCGCGCCCCAAAGTCGTTTTATGACGAACGAAGTGCCGCGCTGGGCTGTCCGGTCTTCAGCATTTTTGATCTGGCCGTCGAAGTGGAAGATCTGCGGATCTGGCGTCACTTGCTGGCACCCGGCCTGGGTCGCGTTGTCGATCGCTTTGGCATCGACTGGTGGGACGTGATCAGTCTGATGCTGCAACCGGAATTGCAGGACGTGCGGCTCGCGCTCCGGCTGGCCGAAAAGCTCCAGGGATGTCGCACGCTGACGGTAAGCCGGCCCTCGATGGCGGCAGAACTCTTGCGAGTTCAGTTGGGAATACCGCTGCAGGTGCTCCACGGCGGATTGCGGAAGCGCCTGGTGCGTAGCGTTCTGCGGCGCGGCAGGGCGGTGGCGAATTTGACGTTTGAGCAGTTGCGGCAGGTGGTGTATGACAAGTACGATCCGCACTACCGCTGGCGACGAAAGCTGGCGCCGGCACAATTGTCGAAATCGAAATCGGAGCCGGTGGTGCTGCTTCCGACGGCCTATTCGAACGTCACCAAGACCGCATTTCGTTATGCCAGAATCTTGCCCGAGCAGAAATTCCTGTTGGTTCTCGCCCGCGAGTCTGCGGCCGTCTCGCCGGTTCCAGCCAACGTGCAGACGGTGGGGCTGGCCGGGTTCGCAACCAAGAGCTGCGACCGGGATGAACTGCAGAGTCTCGAGCGTGGCTGGAAGCAAATGGAGCAAGCGCTGCAGGAACATCCGGCCTTCCGGTTGCCGGTTCATCTCGAGATCTTGAGAAAGGGACGGCGTCGGTTGCGCTGGGGCCTGGCGGTTCGCGACGCCTGGATGCGGGTCTTTGAGACACGCGCGTTGGTGGGCTGCCTGAGCGCCGACGATTCGAATCCCTACACGCGGATTCCTCTGCTGCTGGCCGGGCAGCGGGGAATTCCGGCAGTCGCATGCCATCACGGAGCTCTCGATGGCCGCATGGCCTTCAGGAATCCGCGATTTTCGATTTACCTGGCCAAAGGCGAAATGGAGCATGACTATCTGCAACGCATCTGCGGAGTCGAGGCCAGTCGAATTCGCGTCGGAGCCGCGACCCCTGTAGAGACGCGGCTTGCCGCGTCTCCCGCCGCCGGGAAGACGGGGCAACCCCGCGAACGCGCTCCCTGGATTACGTTTTTCACCGAGCCGTATGAGACGGATTTCTGGCGGGTGGAGGCAATGTATCGCGAGGTACTGCCACGTCTGTGCGCGGCGGCCCGCGGGTCGGGCAAGACCGTGGTTTTGAAGCTGCATCCATTTGAGAGCGCCCGGCAGCGCCGAAGTTTGGTGAAACGTATCTTGAGCGAGGACGATCGGAAGTTGGTAACCATGACCGATGCACCGCTGTCCGGCGAGATTCTGCGGCAGACCTGGTGCGCGGTGACGGTCGAATCGACCGTGGCTCTCGACTGCGCATCGCTCGGAATCCCCGTTTTCCTGTGCGGATGGTTGCGCCACTCATACGCCGGGTATGCTCCCCAGTATGTCCGCTTCGGCGTGGGTCAAATGCTGGAAGTCCCGGATGACCTGCTGCGCATTCCAGATCTGTTACGCGCGAGCGTGCCCGACGCGGACACGGCTCGCCGGTTGGTGCAGCCGATTTCTCCCGAGGCGCTGTCGGAAGTTCTCTGCCAACCAGCGGCGAGCGGCTTGCAATCGATTTCCGGAAGCTCCGTGCTCGCGGGTGGCCAACCGAGGGTGTAGCCGCAAAAATCTTCATGATTACGATATTCACTCCGTCGTTCGCCGATGAAGCGAACACCAACGCGCAGAACCTGACCGCGAAAGAGATCGTAAGCCGTCTTCCCGCGGACCGGTTCAGGGTCGTGCTACTGGGCGACGGCGCGCCTGATCCGCGGATTTTCGCCCGCGGAAATACGGAAATCCTGCAGTGGTCCCCGCATGGAAATACCGCACGCTGGCTCACTCGCCTGCTGCTCTCGAAAATCGACGTCTACTTCTTTCCGCGGCAAGGGCCTCTGGATACGCTGTTTCTGTTTTTCAGGCGTTCCCTGGGCCTGCGGATTGCTCTCGTCACCTATATCGCGATGGCCCTCGACGAAATCGCGGTGGGGCCGACGGTGACACGATCCATTCGTGAGGGCGACCTGGTTTTCGGGAACTCGCGATATGTAGCACAAACCGTCGAAGAGCGCTTCGGCGTTGTGACCGGCACGATTCACAGCGGGATCAAACGGGAGTTGTTCCATCCCCCGGCGGAGGCTCGCGGCCCTCGATCAAAGCTCACGGTGCTTTATGCCGGCTCATTTCAGGCGCGAAAGAGGGTGGATGTCGTCATTCGCGAAGCAGCAAACTGGCCTTCAGTTGAATTTCGTCTGGTGGGGAAGGGTGAAGAGGAAGAGAAGTGCCGGTCGTTGGTGAACGAATTGGGGTGCCGTAACGTGACGTTTGTCGGCCATCTCTCGCAGCCGAAGTTAGCCGAGGAAATGCAAAAGGCCGACGTTTTCCTTTTTCCCAGCGTACTCGAAGGACATCCGCAGGTTCTGGGACAGGCCGCAGCATGTGGACTGCCGGCGATCGCCATGGAGAAGTATCGTCCGGACTATGTTCTGAACGGTGAAACGGGCTACTTGGTAAAATCGGACATCGAACTCTCTCAAAAGCTTGGTGGGTTGTTGTCGGACGCAGACTTGCGGCTCACAATGTCTGCCGCTGCCGCTCGTCATGCCTTGCAATTCGACTGGGACAAAGTCGCGCGAGAGTGGGAGCGGGTGTTTGTGGAGGCGGCCGGCAAGCGTCGCAAACGAAATTAATGTGCGGAATCTATGGAGTCTACGGCGGCGAAGGCGGCGTCGCGCAATACCGAAGCTGGTTAGAAGAGGCGAGCCGCCTTCTACGGCATCGCGGCCCCGACGGGAGCGTCTGTCTCGCACGCCTGGGCGGACGCTGCCTGCTGGGCCACTCCCGTCTTGCCATCATCGATCTGGAAGGTGGCGCGCAGCCGATTGCCAATGAAGATGAAACCATTTGGGTGATTCTGAATGGCGAGATCTACAACTACGTTGAGCTTCGCGAAAGATTGATCGCCCAAGGGCACCGCTTTCGCACCCAAACTGACACGGAAGTGCTGGTGCATCTCTACGAAGAGAAGGGCACGTCGCTCCTCGACGATCTCGATGGCATGTTTGCCTTTGCCATTTTGGATGAAAAGAACCAACAGCTATTTCTCGCCCGTGATCGATTCGGCGAGAAGCCCCTGTATTATGCGCCACTGAATCAAGGCAAAGGCCTGGCATTCGCTTCCGAGATGAAGGCGCTGTTTCCCTTTCCCGGTCTGGACAATCACCTCGATGTGGCGGCCATCGCGCAGTTTCTGGCTGTCGGATACGTGCCCGCGCCGCGAACCCATCTTCAAGGCGTGCGCAAACTCATGGCGGGTGAGGCACTTTCGCTGGCGCCGGGCGCGGGGCTGCGGACATGGCGGTATTGGCAGCCGAAAATTGAGCCGAATGGAAGAAAACCTCCGAGCCGGGAAGATGCCGTCGAGAGCGTACGTGCCCGCGTTTTGGAATCCGTTCGCCTTCGGCTGAGAAGTGATGTGCCAGTCGGAGCGTTTCTCTCCGGAGGAGTGGACTCGACGTTCATCGCCGCAGCGATTCGTGAGTTACAGCCGGCAGCCAACTTCAGTACCTTCTGCGCCTCATTTGACGACCAGCAATTAGACGAGGCGCCCTACGCGCGCCGGGTCGCCGAGCACCTGGGAACGGATCACCACGAAGTGCGTTTCTCCTCGAGCGATCTGCTGGCGATCTTCGATGAACTGATCGATCACTATGATGAGCCCTTTGGCGACGTATCGATGTTTCCGACATTTGCGGTTTGCCGTGCCGCGCGGCAAGTCTGCAAAGTGATGCTCTCTGGGGATGGGGGCGACGAGTGTTTCGGCGGCTATACGGAGATGTTTGGCTATCATCGTTGGCACAACGTGCGGCGGACTGCTTTGGCAAACACCGCCGCCAAGGGCCTGCTGCATCTCTGGGGCAAGGACTGGAGAGGGGTCGGATTGCTGGGCTTCTTGTCGAAGAACGATTGGGAACTGTTGCATCCCCCCGAGCGACGGAATGCGGTTGCGTCATGTTTCCTGCCGGATCATCGCAGCGTGGCAGCGCAGGGATTGCGGGAACTCGAGGCGCGTGCACTGGAACACGCGCGTCTTCCATATCCGCTCTCTGCATTCGAAGCGACGGCATCGTCCTATCTGCCGGAACAGATTATGGTCAAGGTTGATCGAGCGAGTATGCGCGCCTCCCTGGAATGCCGTGCGCCGTTCCTGAATCCGGATCTGATGCAATTCGCGACGAGCCTGCCGCTCCAATATCACTTTCGAGCGGGCATGGGCAAGGCAGTTCTTAGGGATGCGCTTCCGCCCTGGGTTCCTCCTGAAATTCGCTGGCGGCAAAAACGCGGATTCACTCCTCCGTTGTGCAATTGGCTTAGCGGTGAACTGAAGGGAGAAATGGGAAAAAGCCTCGACGAGGGCTTGGGGGAACTTAGGCACCTGCTCAACCCGTTGCCGGCGAAAGAACTGTTCCGCCGGCATTTGGCAGGCTTCGATCACAGCAACTCGTTGTTTCGCTGGCTGGTTCTTTCCCGTCGTTGCCACGAGGCTGCGCTTAATTAGCGCCGCAACGGCGTGTAGAGTCATACGGTGGAGGGACGGGCGTCTCGCCCGTCCAGCCGGGCGAGGACGCCCGGCCCTCCCTCCGAAAAGTAATTCGTAAACAGGATGGGTTATTGAGCGTTTCTAAGTCCCTATTGCGTTATGGAGGGTTTGTAGTCTCGCAGACTACTGCCCGCGTTGTGGGCAGCATACTCACGGCCGCCACCTTTCCGTTTCTGGTGCGGCGCCTTGGTGTCGATATCTATGGGCTGTGGAGCTACGTGGTTGCGGTGTGCGGCTTCACGGGACTCATAGCGAACCCGGGCCTTACCAGTTATGCCGCCCAGCAAGTGGCGGCTCGGCGCCAGGCGGCGTTTGAGACCGTTTCCGATGTCTTAGTGCTGCGCGTTCTGGCCAGTGCGGTTGCAGCGGTTGCGGTTCTGGTGGTTGCAAAATTTGAAGTCCGGCCGGATGTCCGCTTCCTTCTCGCCGGGTATGGAGTGGCTTCGGTATTAATCAGCGGTCTGTCGTTAGACTACCTGTTGTTCTCGCTGGAATTCTTCCACGTTCAAGCCTTCGTTTCGATCCTGCAGCAAAGTCTGTATGCCGCCGTCATTTTTACCATGGTGCGATCTCCTAAGGACGTGATCTGGGTGCCCGTCGGTGTTGTGGGTTCTGCGCTCTCGACCAACCTGATTGCTTGGATAGTCCTGTGGCGGCAGGGATATCGATTCCGGTTTTCCATCGCCCCGCGCCGTTGGGCCGTGATCCTGGTACCAAGTCTGCATTATGCGGGATCTTCACTGATGTCAAATCTGTATCATCGCAGTGGACACATCGCGGTTCGATGGTATCTCGGCGAACATGCCCTGGGCTTGTATGCCGCCGCCACGCGATTGGCCGATGTGCTGCGCAACTTTCTCTCGGTTCCCCAGGGCGTCTTGATGCCAAGAATGGCCTTACACGCCAATTCCGCCGAGAGGTTTCCCCGGCTTACAAGGCTCGCAGCTTCCATTCTGGTTTGGTTCGGAGTTCCATTGACGGTGGGCGGCGTTGTAACCGCGCCCGTGGTGATCCCTTGGCTGCTCGGCGCCCAGTTTCAGCAGGCGGTGCACGCGTTTCAATGGGTCGCCCCGTACGTAATTACGGCGCCAACCGCGGCACTGTTTGCGGGGACAATTCTCTTCGCCATGGGCCGCCATCGGGCTTATTTCCTGTCCACGCTGGCTGGAGCGGTCACGGCCGTAGCTCTTAATCTGATCCTGCCGCCCTTGTTCGGTATTGCCGGAGCCTGTGTGGCCTTCGTGTTGGGCGAGGCGGGAGTTGTGCTTTGCGCATTCTTGCTCTGTCCGCCGGAGGTGCGGGCTGCCGCGATGAGCCCGCTGCTAGGGGTTGCCATGATCTGCAGTCTGTTTATGGGCGCGGTTTTGTGGGCGGCGCTTCCAAGGCACCTACCCCCAGTCGTCTTGATAGGTCTGGGGTGCGCGGCCTATGCGATCAGTTGGGCTGGCATTGGCCGCAATCTGCTGAAAAGGGAAGTCGAAGGTTTAGCATGACGCTCAACGCGGGGTCGAATGACGCTCGACGATCCGATGTTCACCGATCTGATGTCCGGAGATCTATGACCGAACCCCGGGACAGCGGCATGGATCTGGTCCGGCCCTCATTGCGAGATTTTACTTATTTAGACTGTCGACGCCGGGCTGAACTGATCGCCGAGCAGGCAGCGAAACTCTCTCCAGTGCACAGCCTTTTGGATGTGGGAGGAAAGGGGAAACCCTACGCATGCTTTTTCGCCGGCCGCGTAGCCCATCATTATGTGCTGGACGTTGCGCCCGCGTACTCCGTGGATGTCGTCGGCGATGCTCGCATCATGCCGTTTTCCGATGCGTCGATGGATGTTGTCCTGGCGACTCAGGTTCTCGAGCACATCCCCGATCCGATTGCCGTGATCGGCGAAATTCGACGAGTGCTGAAACCCGGCGGCACCCTCTTGCTGAGTGTTCCGTCTATCTTCCCGCAGCACGGTTCGCCCGGCGATTACTGGAGGTACATGCCCCAGGGCCTGGAATGGATCTTGCGCGATTTTCATAGCGTGAATGTCAGGGGCGAAGCGGGGACGGTCCCCAGCGTTTTTCTCGTGGTCAACGTGTACCTGCAGTTGCTCACCGGCCCTTGGCCCTGGCTGCAACAATTGCTGCGGTGGACCGTCTGCCCCTTGAACAATTTGGCGGGACTGCTGGCGGGCAAGGTTTACCGGGGGAACCAGTTCGCCAGCAATTACTTCGTGGTGGCGGTGCGCTAGAATCAGTTTTTCTGTTCTGCACGAAATCAGGGCGTGATCGAGTGGGATTGAATCCGAAGCGGATCTTACTGACGGGTGGCGCGGGTTTCATTGGATCCCACGTAGCCGAGGCGCTGATCCGCCGCGGGACGAAATTGTCCATCGTCGACAACCTCGACGATTTCTACGCTCCCAGCCGCAAGCGGCTCAACCTGCAGGAAATTCTCAACACTGGAAGTTACGATTTCTTCGAAGCGGACGTGCGGGATATGGGGGCGCTGCGAAAGATTGCGGAGCGCGTCCAACCTGAGATCGTGATTCATCTCGCCGCTCGCGCCGGCGTGCGCCCTTCGATTGCGCAGCCCGCCCTGTACGAAAGTGTGAACGTCGCGGGGACCGTGAACCTCCTGGAAATCGCGCGCGAGTTCAAAGTGCAGCGCGTGATCTTTGGCTCGTCGAGTTCCGTGTACGGCATATCCAACTCCGTTCCTTTTTGCGAAGACGACCTCAAGACTCGCCCCATCTCGCCCTACGCGGCAACGAAACTTGCGGCCGAGTTGATGTGTTACACCTACACGCACCTGTATGGTTTGACGACCCTCTGCTTAAGGTTCTTTACCGTTTACGGTCCGCGGCAAAGGCCCGATCTGGCGATCCACAAGTTCACTCGCCTCATCGAGTCGGGAAAGCCCATACCGGTTTACGGGGACGGTTCGATGGGCCGCGACTATACCTATGTTGACGATACCGTTGCCGGAGTACTTGCCTCTCTCGACTACGTGCCGCAATCAACCCTGCCCTTCGAGATCTTCAATTTGGGAAACTCCCACCCGGTCCGCCTGGCAGAGTTGATTGCGTTGCTGGAGTCCGCAACCGGAAAGAAAGCGCTGCAGGAACGCTTGCCCGATCAACCCGGAGACGTCCCCATCACCTGGGCGAATATCGACAAAGCAAAACGCATGCTGGGCTATTCCCCGAAGACGTCCATGGAACAAGGTCTGCGGCACTTTGTTGCCTGGTATCGCTCGACCCTGAGGGGCAGCGGCCAGGGGTGAGTATATGGGACTCAGTGGTCTGCCCATGTCGCCGGTGGCTGAGGCGGCATCGCGGGGAAGATCGAAGATGAGCAGGCGGCTGGTAATCCTCACGGAGATCATTTCCCCCTACCGCATCCCGGTTTTCAACGTGCTGGCGCAACGAGCGGAATTGGATCTCCACGTAATTTTCCTGGCAGAGACGGATGAGACACTTCGTCAATGGCGCGTCTACAGGAACGAAATCCGTTTTTCGCATCAGGTTCTGCCCTCTTGGCGGTGGCGCGCGGGAAAAAACAGTCTCCTGATCAACCGGGGATTGTGGTCCGCGTTAAACCAGGTGAGCCCGCAGGTTGTCATTTGCGGCGGATACAGCTACGCTGCTTCCTGGGAAGCGCTGCTGTGGGCACGGCGCCACAAGGTTGAATTCGTATTGTGGTCGGAGAGCAACAGCCAGGACGCTCGCCGGGGACGCGCATGGGTGGAACACCTGAAGGCTTATTTCTTGAGGCACTGTGACCGATTTGTAGTGCCAGGAAAAGCTTCCTTCGACTATCTCAGATCGCTGGGGTCTCCGGCCGCCAGCATTTTGACTGCGCCTAACGCCGTCGATAACCGTTTCTTTGCGACCCAGGCCGAGGCCACGAGGGCCCGGGCAACCGAATTTCGAGAGAAACTGAAACTGCCCTTGCGGTTTGTTCTCTTTGTGGGACGTCTGGTGCCGGAAAAAGGTGTTTTTGATCTGCTCGAAGCCTATGCCAAGCTGGAGAGCGGCTTGCGATCCGAGGTGGGTTTGGTATTTGCGGGCGATGGTGTTTGCCGCGAGGAACTGGCGCGACGGGCGAAACGCATCAGCCCGGGAGACGTTTGCTTTCCGGGATTCGCGCAGCGGGAAGATCTGGCGGGTCTCTATGTGCTCGCGGAAACCTTGGTTCTTCCGACGCACACCGACACCTGGGGCTTGGTGGTGAACGAAGCAATGGCGTGCGGGCTTCCGATTATTGTGAGCAGTGTCGCGGGGTGTTCGTCCGACCTGGTCGAAGACGGGTGGAATGGTTATGTCGTGCCTCCGCGAGATGCCGGGAGACTCAGCGTGGCGATCGATGTTCTTCTGCGGCAACCTGAGCTCAGACGACGGATGAGCGCGCGCAGCTCGGAACGAATTCGAGACTACTCGCCGGAAGCATGCGCCGATGGTCTGGCCGCGGCCGCGATCTTTCCTCCGACCTCTGCTCCGACCTCTGCCGCTACGAGGGTTCGATGAATTCTTTGAGACCGCTGCAATGGGTGGGCATCGGGCTGGGCTTGTGCCTGGCGATCTATTTTGCTTATTCCCACTTGGACTACTTCGGCAGCGTTTCCTTCCTGGGCGGAATCCTGCTACTGGAGATAATCGTCATCACCATCTGGAGATATGATCAGCGTTTCTTTGTTCTCCTGATGATCGCATTTCTCTGGGCCGGTATGCATGTTCCCATGGAAGGCGCGTGGACCTCTGGACGCTGGGTGGTGCTGGTCGCGGGGGCAGCGGTGGGCTGCATTGCTTGGATGAGAACTCCCCGGAAACCTTTCGGAGTGTTTCATCTGATCGCTTTCTTCTGCATCTGCACGGCCTTTGTCTCGGCCACCGTTTCTCCGTTTCTCCAGATGGCGTCGCTCAAGGCTTTGAGCCTGCTCCTTCTTTTTCTGTATTGTGCTTCGGGAGCCCGCTTGGCCGTTCTCGGCCGGGAAGATCGTTTTTTCCATGGTCTGCTCTGGGGAAGTGAAATCGCAGTCTATGTCACGGCCATCTGCTATTTCGGGCTGGGCGAAAGCATTTGGGGTAATCCCAATTCCCTCGGCGCGTCGATGAGCGTCGGCGTGTTTCCCATCTTGTTGTGGGGATGGTTCACCAGCGATGTTCCCGGGGTGAGGCTGCGCAGGCTGATCGCGCTACTTCTTTGCGCGTACCTGGTTAGTTTCAGCATGGCACGTGCGGGGATGGTTGCGGTAGTGCTCGTTACCCTCGTCTTTTGTGTTTGCCTGCAGCAGTACAAATTACTGGTGAAGACGGCGGCGCTGGTTCTGGTCCTGATTGCCGTGACTGGGATGTTCGCTCCCGGAAAATTAGACGAGACGCTCAGGGACACGAAAGACGCCGTGCTCTACAAGCGGCACAAGGAAGGGGGGATGCTGGGTTCGCGGCGAACTCCTTGGGAAAAGTCGATCGCCACCATCAAAGAGCATCCGCTGTTCGGAACGGGATATGGCACGAGCCCGACGGGCGAGGATCCCGGATTGTCGTTTGGAACTGTTAATTCAAACGCCGCGACAAATCGCGAGCACGGCAGCAGTTACATGACGATCGCAGAGTGGGTGGGTCTGTTGGGTGGCCTTCCTTTCGTTGCGCTCCTGGCCGTGACGGTGTCGAACGTCTGGAAGGTGTGCGTCGCGATGCGCCGGACCCGCGACCCACGCCATTACTCGATCCCGCTGGCCATGCTGGTGATAGCGGGCCTGGCTCACGCCAGTTTCGAAGATTGGCTCTTCGCCGTGGGTTATTATCTCTGCGTGTATTTTTGGTTTTTTGCGTTCCTGCTCCCGGACCTTATTCCTGGTGCGGTGACGGTTCCAGGAACCGTCGTGGTCTCCAGAGCTTCCCGTCAGCCCGCAGCCGGTTTGGGAGCCGTCGTGTCCGGCCGATGATCAAATTGTTTATCAATGGCCTAGCCGCGAGTGCCGGCGGTGGCCTTACTTATCTGCGCAATGTGATTCCTCATCTTGCGCGGAGACCCGATTGCGAAACCACGGTTCTGTTGAATTCGGAAATGTGCCGGGAATCTGGGGAATTGCCCAATATTTCCTTCGTGGAAGAATCGGAAAACTTCGGGGCTTTCCGGCGCTTCGTTCGTGAGCAAACGGTGCTCCCGAAACTGATCCGGCGAAGCGGAGCCGAGGTCTTGATTTCCGCGGGCAACTTCGCGCTCTGGAACTCTCCCGTCCCCCAAATACTCCTGTCTCGTAACTCGCTCTATACTTCCCGCGATTTCCTCCGCGACGTTCGTGCTCGCGGAGACTATGCGATATGGACGGACACTTTAGTCAAGGGCTGGCTGGCACGCCGGTCCATAAGTTGCGCCGACATCACTGTTGCCCCAAGTGAAGCCTTTGCCCAGGAACTTAGCCAGTGGAGTGGCAAGAAGGTGCTTGCGGTGCACCATGGATTTGACCCGGACGCATTTACCAGCGATGCAGCGCCATTGCCATCGGCCGCGAAGGCCCAGCTTGAGCAAGCGAAAGACGCTCTCCGCCTGCTTTTTGTGAGCCACTACAATTACTACCGGAATTTCGAGACGTTATTCCGGGCAATGCCCATCTTGAGCAGCCGTCTCCAGGGAAAGAAGGTGAAACTATTTCTTACCTGCCGCCTGAATTCGAGCGAGAATCCGGGCACCTATCGCGCCGAGTCTGCGGCCTCGCTCGCCCACAATCTTCAGGGAAGCGGAAATATCATAGAGCTCGGAACCATTCCCTATCACGCGCTGCATCACCTCTATCGCGCCTGCCACATCTACGTAACCCCGGCTTATGCCGAATCCTTTGCTCATCCGCTGATCGAGTCGATGTCGAGTGGATTGCCTGTAGTGGCTTCGGATTTGCCGGTGCATCGTGAAATCTGCCGCGATGCCGCAATTTATTTTCCTCGCTTCTCTCCGGATGCACTGGCGGAACAAGTAATGCGAATTCAAGACTCACCGGAGTTGGCGGAAACGCTCTCGCACAATGGTCGGTTGCGCGCCCGCGACTTCAGTTGGAGCGAGCATGTGGAACGCCTGCTGGGTCTGGCCCAGCAACTGGTGCGATCCGAGAGTCAGCGAAATTGACGTTCCGAGTTCGGGAGGATTGCCCCGATCCGCCAGATTTGCCAGGGCGATTTACTTGGCAGCGGACACGTAAAGGCTATCGGCGAGGTAGGCCAAGGCTGGCACCCGCCGCGAAAGCCGCTGCAAGTTGTGCGACACGAGAACCAGCGCTTTGTACCGCCAGGGAAATAGCCGCAAATCGCTGACTTGCGCATTGAGCGAAAAGAAGCCATCCACCTCAACCGAAGCAGGTCCCAGGGCGGTTCCGAACCTGCGCCGCAGTTCCGGAATCGTCCAGTACCGGACTTCGAAGCCTTTGGTCTCGCGAAAGCCTCGGCGGACCTGATGATAGAGGCAACGGATTCCGAAGACGTTGGGAAGCTGAACCATGCACTGCCCGCCCTTCCGCAGAACGCGATGAGTTTCCGCCAGCACCGAACCGACATTCTCCTTCGAGAGATGCTGAAGCACACTGTAGGAAAAAACCTGGTCGAAACTCGCGTCACGGAAGGGCAGGTAGCGTCCGTCCGCTACCAGGTAAGAGACTTGGATTCCCAACTGCTGCGCTACGCGGCGCGCGGCGCGGATTCCTTTCAGCGATGGGTCGATCCCAATGGGCCGATAGCCGGAGCGCGCGGCGGCCAGGCACCACCGTCCCCAATTACAACCGATTTCCAGAAACCTTCGGCCATTGCCGGCGGGAAGTCGAAGCGCAGGTATCGGATATTCGGTAAGGTTGCCCACCAGGTGCTGATATAGGGCGCCGTTGGTGGCGCCGATCACCTCTTTCACAAACGGATCGATCTCTCCGGGCCGCAACCGGATTTGAGGCGTATTTGGCGCGTCGTCTCGTTCTGCCTCGGCCAGGGCGCGACTTCCCTCATAATGCGTTTGCTCGGCTTCCGAAACGAGCAGGATCGGGATGCCATCCAGGATTCGGTAACGGTGACTCGAGGGACACAACAGCCAATCACCTTCCCGGCGAAGATCCTGCTTGTCCCGCGGACACACTACGAATTGCAGGAGTTCTTCGTCAAGCGGTTGCATCGGGAGCCCGATCACAAACCTATTGCCGGCCGCAGTGCCTGTCAATTGGGAATTGAGGTCCCGCGCACCGGACGGGCGCGCTGCGGGAGCCGTGAACTCTGTACTATACTGGCGTTCCTACTCTTTGTGCGCGGCCTGGATTTGATTGGACGAAGTTTCTGTTTGGAGATGAAAGCCAAAGTTGAATCCGAACATTGCGCATCCAGGCGATAGATTGGGGGCCGCGGAGGTGGGTTCAACGCTGCACGTTTTGACGCTCACCCCGTTTTTTCCGTCGGACCAAAATGAGGTGAGCGGCTGCTTCGTTGCGGAGCCGATCAAGCGGCTTGAACAGTTCGGCGTTGACTCCAGCGTGATTGCAGCATCCCCCATTCACTATCCTCGAAAACATCCGAGTTCAACGGCTGCGGCAGAGTGGGTGCGATATCCACAAGTCCCCGGAAATCTCGGGCTCTCCAGCGCCGGGAAGCTGCTCTACGCCCGCCTCCTCGGGCAAGTACGGAAGCTGCACGCCGCGAAGCCGATTGATGTGATCCACGCTCATGCGGCCCTGCCCTGCGGGCACGCGGCCGCGTTGCTTTTCCGGCGTTTGAATATTCCGTTCGTGATTACGCTCCACGGGCTGGATGTATTCAACACCTGCTTTCTTGGTGGACGTCCGGCGGCTTGGCGGCGACAGGTTTCCGTGGACGTTTACCGTGCAAGCCGGACCGTAATCTGCATCAGCGGAAAAGTGCAGGAAATTCTGAAGGGCGGAACGCCGGAGGCCAGCAGCACCGTCGTGTATAACGGTGTAAATCCCAGTCTCTTTTCACCGAATCTCGCCAAGGGGGGAGAATTCGATCCGGAGATTCTGATCGTCGGCAACCTGCTGCGCAGCAAAGGCCACGAATTAGTTTTGCGGGCACTCGGAAATCTCAGGTTTTCTTTCCCCAAGCTTCGCTGCCGCATCATTGGAGAGGGTCCGGATCGCGCCCAGTTTGAGAGCTTGGTGCGCGAATTGGGCCTCGGACAGCAAGTGCAGTTCGCCGGTCGTCAGAGCCGGGCCGAAGTGGCGGAGGCCATGCGACGCTGCTCCGTATTCGTATTGCCCAGCGGCAATGAGGGCTTGGGATGCGTGTACCTGGAAGCCATGTCATCCGGCAAGCCGGTGATTGGCTGCCGAGGGCAGGGAATTGAGGAGGTGATTGAGCACGGCAAGAATGGCTGGCTTATCCCCGTGGATGGACTCGCACAACTTGAGCAGGGGCTTTCCGCTTTACTCGCGTCGCCCGAACTGTGCGCGCGCATCGGAACGGCCGCGCGCCAGACGATCCTGGAAAAGTTGACCCTATCGCATCAAGCGCAACAGCTCGCTAAAATTTACCGCCGAGCCATCGCCTAAGGGCCGCCTGAGTGGTCTGCCAATCGCAATGGCGCTCAACTCACTGCTTTATAATGACGGTCGTCCCTAGCCGCCTGTGGTGCAAGTAAGATTTGTATCAGGGTATGCCTTCAGGCATACCGTAAGTGCTGTATTAGGAGCGCGCCTTTAGGCGCTGGTTGTGGACGCTGGAATTTCACGACAGCTTCTAGCGGTCGTCGTCACCGGAGGATGGGGTTGCTTCACCAGCGCTACAAAGACGTCGTGTTTTGGGGCATCGCCAAGGCGACGGTCCCGAATTATCTCCTGCGCCGGTATGTCATGAGCCCAGCCCCTCGGAACGGCGCCCGGCATCTGCATCTGGGATGTGGCCCTAAATACCTGCCCGGATTCCTGAATATTGACGCGAACCCTTTCAACAAGGTTGACCTTTGGCTGGATGTCAGAAACGGGCTCCCGTTTTCTTCGAATTCGGTGGACTCGATCTATTCCACCCACATGTTCGAGCACTTTTATCCCGATGAACTCAAGCGTCTGCTTCGCGAATGTGCGCGGGTGTTGAAAAACGGCGGTGGCATCCGGCTCATCGTTCCGAGCCTGGAGAGCGCGATTCGAGCGTATACTCAGGCGCGCAGCGAGTGGTTCGACGATTCCTTCCCGCGTCACTTCGATTCGCTGGGCGGCAGGTTTTCGAATTTCGTGTTCTGCGATGGACAGCATCGCACCGCGTTCGATTTCAGTTATCTCGCCGAGGTGCTTCGCGAAGCGGGATTCCGGGAGGTCGAGAAATCCACGGAAGGGAAGAGCCGCTTGTATTCGAGCAACGTTCCTCCCTATGAACCGGGAGACTTGAGGGATTTGCCCCACTCCTTATACGTTGAGGCATTTAAGTAGAGCGTGTTTCACAAATGAGCTTTAGGGAAGGGCACGGCTTCACAGGCTACGGAAAAACTCGTGTAGAGACGGGGCTTGCCCCGTCTCAGACTGCTGAACAACCTTGGTTTTGGGAAGGGCATGGCTTCAGCCGTGCCGTTTAGGGGCGACGGAACGCGGGCTTCAGCCCCTGAGGGCCGCGCCTTCCCATGTTGCCGCTGCGCCAGGTCATTTAGGTGAGCAAGGAAGCGAGCAAACATTTCCGATGTGCGGCATCATTGGCATCGTAGCGCGAAGAAGTCAGATCCCTCCTGCGGTTCTGGAACAAGCCACCGCTTCGCTCGCGCACCGCGGCCCCGATGATTCCGGTACCGTGCTGCTGAAAGAATCCCAACCGGAGCCACTGGAGATCGGCTTAGGCCACCGGAGATTGGCGATCCTCGATCTTTCACCGCTCGGTCATCAACCGATGCAGGATCCCATCACTGGCAACTGGATCGTCTTCAACGGCGAGATCTACAACTTCCGCGAACTTCGTAAGGAACTGGAAGCCGCCGGCGCCGAATTCAAAAGTCATTCCGATACGGAAGTAATCCTCGCCGCGTATCGCCTGTGGGGAGAGTCTTGCCTGACGCGGCTGGGCGGCATGTTTGCGTTCGCCCTCTGGGACGCATCCCGAAAGCGGCTGCTCCTGGCGCGCGATCCCATGGGAATCAAGCCGTTGTACTACCACCAGTCGGGGCAGACTTTTGTTTTTGCCTCGGAGGTTCGGACGCTTTTGCGGACGGGCCTCGTGCCGCGAAAAGCTGATTCCACCGCGGTTTTAAGTTACCTGGCGTTCGGTTCCGTGTACGAGCCGTGGACGATCGTCGAAGGTGTCAAGGCCGTTCCGCCGGGTCACGTGCTCACGGTAGAAAGCGGATCGGTAAGCAGCCGCGAATACTGGAATCCGCTGCCGCCTTCTTCAAGAGACGAATCCGGACCACGCTCCGGGAATGGAGCCGCGACCGCCGATCGACTGCCTGCGATCTTGCGCGACGCCGTCCTCTCCCACCTGGTAAGCGACGTGCCCGTCGGAGTGTTTCTTTCGGGTGGAATCGATTCCAGCGCCCTGGTCGCCGTCCTCAGCCACAATGGCGTGCGCGCGAACACCTTCTCGCTGGTATTCCAGGAAGCGGAGTTCAACGAAGCGCAGTATTCGCGGGAAGTTGCCCGCCGCTTTGGCGCCGAACATCATGAAATTCCCGTGTCGCAGCAAGACACGCTGGCGGTGTTGCCCGAAGCGCTCCACGCGATGGATCAGCCAACCATTGACGGCATCAATACGTATCTCGTGTCCGCCAAAGCCAGGGCGGCGGGATTGAAAGTGGCATTGACCGGCTTGGGTGCCGATGAGATGTTCGCCGGCTACTCGAATTTCCGCCGCGTGCCCAGCATGGAAACCTTTACGAAGCGATTTGGCCGGTTACCGAAGATCGCGCGGCGCCCGCTTGCCGCTTCCGTCGCGCGGTTTGCAGGCAAAAGCGATCGCAGCCGCAAACTGGCCGAGTTGGCCACGGACCATGATTCCATCATCCACCCATACTTTCTGGCGCGTACCCTGTTTGGAGCGGCGGAGCGCGAGGCGCTGGTCAATGCGGGTTGTGAAGATTCAGAGCGCTCGCTCGCCGGCGTTTTGCGGCAGTCCATCACAGAAAGTTCGACCCTTGATCCAGTCAATCGCGTTTCCTACTTGGAATCGCATTGGTACATGCGCAACACGCTGCTTCGCGATTCCGATTTCATGAGCATGGCGCATGGTCTCGAATTAAGGGTGCCCTTTCTCGATCGCACGCTGGTCGAGGCCTGCTTCCGCATTCCGGGCGATAAGAAGCTGCAAGGCGATTCACCGAAGAGCCTGCTGCTGGCGAGCCTCGGAGTCGAGTTGCCAAGAGAGATTGTGAATCGGCCCAAGCGAGGATTTACTCTGCCGTTTGAGCGTTGGCTGCGAGGCGAGATGAAGCCGGTCGTAGAAGACGCGCTGCGAAAGAGTAATTGGGATCAGACTTCCATCAGCGCCAGCGCCGTACGAGAGGTGTGGACCCGTTTCCTGGCGGGCGAAACTTCATGGTCGCGACCGTGGTCCCTGTTCGTATTGAAGCGTTGGTGCGAGCAGAACCTGTGAAGGCATTGCAAGCGCCCCCGGGCGGCCGACTGTAGCGCCGCCGTCTCGGCGGCTGTCCGGCGGGCGTCTCGCCCGCCGCACCGATGGCAAGGCGCCCCTTCAGCAAGCGCAAGGCAGGCTCTAAGGCCAACCGGCAAGGCTTGTCGTGAGCGAGGTCGAAGGACGCCGTCGCAACGGAAGTCATGAAGCGCTCACCATACGTGCGTTCAAGAATGCCCTGAGTTCAGCTAACATAGTGAGACCTTCACCTGCCAATGGAATGAACTTGATCGAAACAAAACCAGAGACTGAGGTATCGCACTCGAACGCCGCCGCGCCGGTGCTTCCCATAAGTGTGATCGTCCCGGTCCGTAACGAGGCCCGCAACCTTCCGCGCTGTCTGGAGTCGCTCGCCGGCGTCGGCGAGGTGTATGTCATCGATTCCCAGAGCACAGACGGCACGGTTGAGATCGCCAAGTCGCATGGCGCGAAGGTTGTCCAGTTTCATTATGCAGGCGGCTGGCCGAAGAAGCGCCAATGGGCCATGGACACGCTACCGCTCGCCTGCGACTGGAGTTTGCTGCTCGACGCGGATGAAGTCCTGACGCCGGAACTTATCGAAGAAATTCGACACGCAATTCAAAACCCGGCGATGAGCGGATATTCCATTCGCCTGCAAATGTATTTTCTGGGAAGAGTCCTGCGGCATTGCGACGCAAGTTTCTGGAAACTGTCGCTCTTCCGCAAAGGGCGAGGCCGTTTTGAATGCCGCCTGAAGGAGCAGGATGCCTCCATGGCCGACATCGAAATCCACGAACACGTGGTGGTGGATGGCCCCACCGCGGAGTTGCAAAATGCGCTGATCCATCACAATGTCGATTCCTTGTCGCGCTACATCCTGAAGCACAATGAGTATTCGAACTGGGAAGCGCGCGTGCTTTTGCAGCCGGAAGGCTCGGCTAATTCCGAAAAGGTGAGCGCCGATTTGTTTGGCACTCAGGCGCAGCGCCGGCGGTGGCTCAAGCGGAATCTCTATCGCATGCCGGGTTCTCCGGTTCTGCTCTTCCTGTATCGCTATGTTGTCCGTCTCGGGTTCCTCGATGGCGTGCCCGGGCTGATCTACTGCGCCTTTCAAGCAGTGCAAATGTTCCACTCGAAAGCGAAAATCTACGAGCTGAAGTACAAACTAAAGACCGAACCAAAGACGGGGAGGAACTGAGGCCATGTGCGGCATCAGCGGCCTCGTGAATTGCGGCGACCGGGAGACGCTCGTCCGCATGACGAACGTCCAGACCCACCGCGGCCCCGACGATTCGGGGCTCTGGGAGCGGCGTTTCCCCGATGGCGGATACATCGGATTGGGCAGCCGCCGTCTTGCGATTCTCGATCTCTCCGCTGATGGGCACATGCCCATGTCGAATGAAGATGGCACGGTGTGGATTACCTACAACGGCGAGATCTACAACTTTGCCGATTTGCGCCGCGAGCTCGAAGCGAAGGGGCACCGTTTTCGTTCGCACACCGACAGCGAAGCCATCATTCATCTCTACGAAGAATATGGCCCCGACCGCTTCAAAGACTGCCTGAACCGGCTGAACGGCATGTTTGCCCTCGCGATCTGCGACGTGCGCGGCGCTTCGCCAAAGCTGTTTCTGGCTCGCGATCATTTCGGAATCAAGCCTCTTTATTACTGGGAGCGCGGCGGGAAGCTAGCTTTCGCGTCCGAAGTCAAAGCGCTGCTCGAGGTGCCTGGAATCGAAACCAGCATGAACCTGGAGGCGCTCGACAAGTACCTAACGTTCCTCTGGGTGCCCGATCCGCTGACCATGTTCCAGGGAATCCGCAAACTTCCCGCGGGCCACTACGCGCTCTGGCAACACGGCGAGTTCAAGATCGAGCAGTACTGGGACTTGACGTTTCCTCCGGCGGACCACCGCTTCGAGCGAACCGAAGAGGATTTGGCGCACGAGATCCGCGAGCGCTTCTGCGCTTCGGTCGAGCAACAGATGGTGAGCGATGTTCCGATCGGCGCCTTTCTGAGCGCGGGCCTCGATTCCTCGAGCATAGTAACGGCCATGGTGGCGGTCAAGGCGCGCAAGCAGCCGGTGCGGACCTACACGATTACGTTTCCCGAAAAGTACCGTGTAGGCGAGACGGCGATTGACGATCCCGGCGTTCCACAGCGCCTCGCGCGCAAGCTGGGCTGCGACCATCATGAAATCGTGGTCGAACCCGATGTGGTCGGTCTGTTGCCGAATCTCACCTGGCACATGGATGAGCCCACGGCCGATCCGGCCATTATCGCGGCGTATCTGGTGTGCCGCGAGGCGCGCAAGCAGGCGACCGTGCTGTTGTCGGGTGTGGGCGGCGACGAAATCTTTGCGGGATATCGCAAGCATGTAGTACCCGCGTGGGCCGAAGACTATCGGCGCATTCCGGGTTTTGCTCGATCCGTCGCAGAGCGCGTTCTGCTGGGCTTACCGTCTCTGCGCGGAACCCGCATGAAAGGATCTGTGCGTCTGGCGAAGAAGATGGCGCACAGCGCGGCCCTCAGCCCGGAGGAAGGGTTCATCAGAAACTGCACGTATCTCGATGCGCAGCAGAAAAGCGTTTTATATGCCCTGGAATCACAGTCGGCGGCAAGCGTAAATCCTGCTGCCCACCATCTGGCTGCGTTCGACAAAGTGCGGCACGCGGACTTTCTCAACCAGATGCTCTATCTCGATACCAAGATCTTCATGCCCACACTCAATCTGACTTACAACGACAAGATGAGTATGGCGTCGTCGGTCGAGGTGCGGGTGCCGTTTCTCGATCGCACTCTGGCCGAATTCGTTGCCTGGAGCGTCAAGCCGGAGTGGAAGCTGAAAGGGAAGTGGCGTCCGGTGACGAAACACATCTTCCGCGAAGCCATGCGTAGTATGCTGCCAGACGAGGTCATGCGGCAGCCGAAAGCGGGTTTCGCGGCGCCCGTAGACTACTGGCTGGCGAACGATTTGCGTCCCATGGTGGACGACCTTCTTTCGGAATCTCAGGTCAAACGCCGAGGTCTGTTTCGCCCGGAAGTGGTGCGCAGCTATATTGACGAACATCGCCGTGGCGCGGAAGACTGGTCGATGCAGATCTGGCAACTGCTGACGCTGGAAATCTGGATGCAACTGTTTCTCGATGGGAGCGCAAGGTCGTTCGCCGAACGGCAGATCGGCGCGCCTCAACAAACGTCTCAACCAACGGTCGTATGAAGCAACTCTTACAAGACGCGCGCACGGGTGAGTTACAGATTGCCGAGGTTCCGGCTCCACAACTGTTGCCCGGCTGCGTGCTGGTGCGAGTGGCAGCGTCGCTGGTATCGGCGGGCACCGAGCGCGCGTCCGCTGAATTTGCCAGCAAACATTTGCTGGCGAAGGCGAAGGCGCGTCCCGACCTGGTGCGCGACGTGATGGCCAAATTGCGGCGAGATGGCTTGGCATCCACGGTGCAGACCGTGCGGTCTCGTCTGGATCAGCCGCAATCGGTGGGCTACAGCAGCGCCGGAGAGGTAATCGCCGTTGGCGATGGCATCGCCGATATCAACGTAGGCGACCGCGTCGCTTGCGCGGGCGCGGGATATGCGGTGCATGCCGAGTTTGCCTGCGTGCCGCGCCTGCTGGTCGTGAAGATTCCCGAAACGTTTTCGCAGATTCCCGGCCATTGTTTTTCCGTAGAGACGCGGCTTGCCGCGTCTCCCCCGACGGAGCAGCCGCCGTCTCCACGCGACCATGTCTCCTACGAAGAGGCAGCCTTCGGAACGGTGGGCGCAATTTGCCTGCACGGCATCCGAACCGCGGAAGTCACACTCGGCGACACGGTCGCGGTGATTGGACTGGGGTTGCTCGGACAAGTCACAGTTCAATTGCTGAAAGCCGCCGCCTGCCGCGTCTTTGGTATGGATCTGCTGCGGCAGCGTGCCGATCTCGCAATCGGGAGCGGAGCCGAAGCCGCCTGCACCAGCGCGCAAGAATTCCGCGATCTGTGCTACCAGAAAACGGGTGGCCGGGGCGTGGACTCGGTGCTGATAACGGCGGAGACCGCGAGCAGCGAACCGGTGAACCTGGCGGCGGAACTGGCGCGCGATCGCGCCATCGTAGTTGCCGTGGGAACCGTCGGCATGGAACTGCAGCGCAAACTCTATTACGAGAAGGAATTGGATTTCCGAATTTCGCGCTCCTACGGCCCCGGCCGCTATGACGCCGCCTATGAGCAAAAAGGCCGCGATTATCCGATTGGACAAGTGCGCTGGACGGAAACGCGCAACCTCGAAGCCTTCCTGCAATTCATCGCGGAAGGCAAACTGAATCTGCCGTCGCTGATCACGCACCGGTTTCCGATAGAGCAGGCGACGCGCGCCTATGACCTGATTACAGGCAGCACGGGTGAACCCTTTCTGGCTGCCCTGATCACGTACGAAGGCGCCGAATCTTTGCCTGTGGAGGGACGGGCGTCCTCGCCCGTCCAAGCCGAGCGTAGCTCGGCAGCTTCCCTTGGTCGCGGCAACTCTGGGTCCGCTTTAAATCCGCCGGAAAGAATTTCAGTTTCCGCCGCTCCAACTTCGTCGGGTTCCATCGGCCTCGGCGTGCTGGGTGCGGGAAGCTTCGCGCAGAACATGCTCCTGCCCGCGCTGAAGCAGATCCCGGGCGTTTCTTTCATTGGCGTCTGCAATGCAACCGGCCCGCGCAGCCGGAACGTGGCGGAGAAGTTTGGATTCTCCTACTGCTCGAATTCACCTGCCGAGCTTTTCGAGGATCCGAAAATCAACACCGTACTGATCGCTACTCGCCACAATCTCCATGCCAGTCAGACGCTCGCCGCACTGCGCGCAGGGAAGGCAGTGTTCTGCGAAAAGCCGCTCTGCCTGAATGAAGATGAACTGGCCGCCCTGGTACGCGCCACATCGGCGAGCGAGGCATCGACGCTAGTGTGGGGACGGGCGCCCTCGCCCGTCCAAGCCGAGCGCAGCTCGGCAGTTGCCAGCGGGCAAAGCAACTCTGTAAGCGCTCCGGTCGAACCAAAAGCCTCGCTCCTAATGGTCGGTTTCAATCGTCGATTCGCGCCCATGGCCGTCCAGCTGAAACAATTCTTGTCAGAAATCCACGAACCGTTGGCCATCCACTACCGCGTGAATGCCGGTTACATTCCCCCCGATCATTGGGTGAACGATCCCGAGCAAGGCGGCGGCCGCATTCTCGGCGAGGTTTGTCATTTTGTGGACTTACTCTGCTTTCTCGCAGGCTCGTGCCCCGGTGAAGTCCAAGCGCAGACCGTGGGCAATCCGGGGCAGTACAGCATGGATAACGTTGTCGCATCCCTCAAGTTCGCGAACGGATCACTCGGTACAATCAGCTATCTCGCCAACGGCGACAAGTCGGCCTCAAAGGAACGTGTCGAAGTATTCGGCGGCGGCTCGGTCGCGATCCTCGAAGATTTTCGGCGGCTTGAACTGGTTCGCAATGGACGCAAACAAATCACACGCGCGCGCTGGGGACAAGACAAGGGCCACAAAGCGGAGATGCAGGTATTCGTGGACGCGCTTCGGGGTAAGACGCCCCCGCCCATTCCGCTGGAACAAATCGTGGGCTCGACGCTCGCAACCCTGCGACTACAGAATTCATGCCAGACCGGGCAACCCCTGGCGGTCGAACTGAACGAGTTCGTCGTGTCCGCTCTGCAGGATAAGTCGATGCCATAATTTCCCGTAGAGACGCGGCTTGCCGCGTCTCCTTCCGCGAAGTGAGGCGGGGCAAGCCCCGATTTCGGCGGAAGGATTCTTGGCAATGCCAAAGCGATGCGCCGATGCCAGGTAATCATGGAACGACAAGAGAAGGGAACGAGCTGTAAATGCTAATTCTGGGCCTCAATATGTTTCACGCCGATGCGTCGGCGGCGATTGTCGAAGACGGAAAGATTCTTTTTGCCGTAGCCGAAGAGCGGCTGAACCGGCACAAACATTACGGCGGCTTTCCCGCACTGGCGGTGAAAGCGTGTCTGGATGCAGCAGGCGCAAAGATCACCGACGTGCAGCACGTTGCCGTGGGGCAAGATAGCGACGCCAACCTCGCCAAGAAGGTGCAATATGCGCTGGCCAATCCGGCGAAGGTGCTGAATTTTATCAAGATGCGGCAGCGCAAAGAGGCGATGCGCGACGTCCGTTCGCTGCTGGCGCAGGCGCTCGACGTGGATGCGGCCACGCTGAAGTTTCAGGAACATCATCTGGAGCACCACATCGCGCACATCGCCAGCGCGTACTACTGTTCACCGTGGGAAAAGGCGGCGGGCTTCAGCTACGACGGTTCGGGAGATTTCGTCTCCACCATGATGGCGCGCTGCGAAGGCCATGAAATTCAGGTGCTCGACCGCGTGTTTCTGCCGCATTCGCTCGGTACCTTCTACACCATGATCTGCGATTTCATCGGCTACAGAAAATATGGCGATGAAGGCAAGGTCATGGGGCTGGCGCCGTACGGCAAAGATATCTACGTCGACCAGATTCGGAAAATCATCGGGCTCAAGAACGGCAACTTCCAGCTCAACATGAGTTACTTCAAACCCCTGGGCAGCAGTCAGGGAATGCAGGTGCTCCCCGACGGAACGGTGCGTCTGGCGCGGCATTTCTCCGACAAGATGGAAAAGCTTTTCGGCGCGCCTCGCGAACCGTACGCCGAGATCACGCAGCGGGACATGGATCTGGCTTATGCCATGCAATATTGTTTTGAGGATGTTTTCTTTCAGTTGATGAACGAGTTGCACCAGCGCGTTCCCGATGAAAATCTCGCCATGGCGGGAGGCTGTGCGCTCAACAGCGTGGCCAACGGCAAAATATTTTCTCGCACTCCATTCCGCCGCACCTGGATCCAGCCGGCGGCCGGCGATGAAGGCCTGGCGATTGGCGCCGCGCTACACACCTATCATTCGGTGCTGAGACAGCCGCGCACGGGCGAAGCGCAGATGGATCATGCTTACCTTGGGCCGGAGTTCTCCGAAGCGCAGATTGAATCCGCCTTGAAATGTGCCGGCGTAGAGTATCAGCGACTGGAGCGCCAGCCGTTGCTCAACGCTGTGTCCGATCAGATGGTGCGCGGCAATGTAGTCGGATGGTTTCAGGGGCGCATGGAATGGGGCCCGCGCGCGCTCGGCAATCGCTCGATCGTGACCCACCCGGGCCTGCCCGACATGAAGGATGTGTTGAACGCCCGCATCAAACACCGCGAGTGGTTCCGTCCCTTCGCGCCCGCGATTCTGGCCGACGCGCAACATGAATATTTCGAGCACGATCATCCGTCGCCCTACATGCTGCATGTGTATAAGATTCGCCCCGAGAAGCGGAAGAGCCTATGCGCAGTGAATCACGTCGACAACACCGGACGATTGCAGACCGTGACGCGGGAAGAAAACCCGCTCTACTACGATCTGATCCAGACGTTTGGCAGGAAGACCGGGACTCCGGTGATCCTGAACACGAGCTTCAACGAGAATGAGCCGATCGTGTGCACACCGCAGGAAGCCATCGATTGCTTCCAGCGCACCAAAATGGATGTGCTGGCTATCGGCCCCTTTTTCGCGTGCAAGGCCGAGAATAAGTCCAGGAACTGACGTCATCCGGCATGGCTGATACCCCAATTGCGGTGGCCGCCTCCTCCTCTGTAAAGCTTCGAAGAGTCGCTGCCTGGCGCGGCATTCGAGTGCTGGCATGGAACGGCGATGTCCTCTACGGATGTCGCGGATATCAAATCGTTCGCCTGCGCGTTCGTCCACAAATCGGCCAGAGCGCGGAGTGGGAGGCGGTCGCGCGCTTTCGTCCAGTCTGGTGGAGGAACGTCACGTCGCGCAGCGCGCTGAGTTATCGCCTGATGCGCGACGGCTTTCACGCGCTGGCCATTCTCGACGGGCAAACAAACAACCAGACGATGGTGGGTGCGGTTCCGGGCGCGCTCGTAACCCGGACTCCAAGCAGCGAGGAGTTTCATGTGACGCATCAGGTTCAGCGCGGCACAAGGCCGCTGCACGTCACCGCGGTTCCATCGGGAAGCATTTATTGGGGAGAGTATTTCGACAATCGCGAGCGCGCGGAAGTTCACATCTACGTCTCGACCGACTGCGGCCGCACGTGGCAGATTGCATACACATTCCCGGCGGGGAGCATACGACACGTACACAACATGGTTTACGACCGCTGGGGCGATTGCCTCTGGATATTGACCGGCGACGAAGGCGCCGAATGCAAAGTGCTGCGTGCATCGTGTGATTTGGGCTCGGTGGAAGTGGTGCTCGCAGGGAACCAGCAAGCCCGGGCCGTGGCCGCGATTCCAACGCAAAAGGGCTTGTATCTTTCTACCGACACGCCCTCGGAGAAGAACCACGTTTATCGACTGGATCGGGCGGTGGGAAAGGTTGAGCAGGTCGGCGCGCTTTCCAGTTCTTCCATCTTCGGTTGCCGAGTCGGCGAGGCGCTGTTTTTTTCGACGATGATCGAACCGAGTTCCGTGAACCCGGGCCGCGAAGTACAAATAGTCGGCTCCACAGACGGAATGCAATGGCAGGTGCTGGCTCGCTGGAAGAAAGACAAATTGCCGATGCATTATTTCCAGTACGGCAACGCTTTCCTGCCTGACGGCACAAACTCCACGAATAATCTGGCCGCAACCACCATCGCCGTCGAGGCCGACGATCTGGTCACCACGCTCTGGGAAGTCGAATCCGTATGAGCCTGGCCAAGCGTTGGCATTACTACCGGCGCATCTTCCCCGCCTACCTCAGTTCCGGGCGAAGCCAATTGACGTTCTGGCATGAGACGCCGGAGATCAATCCGCGGGCTGCCGCAGATAGGCTCGGCGAGTACTACATGCTGTTTCGCCAGAAGGCGAACTACACCGGCCATTACGACGCCGCTGGCATTCCCATGCTCGATTACCACGGCGCGATTGGCCTGCAATACAACCCGATCGCGATTGCGCAGTGGGGGCTAGCAAACTACAACCTGTTCTGCGAGACCGGCGAAGAAGCGCGCCGGCAGAAGACTCTCAAAGCTGCCGATTGGCTGGCTGCGAACTTGGAACAAAATTCTCATGGCCTATGGGTCTGGAACCATCATTTTGACTGGGAATATCGTGACACGCTCAAAGCGCCGTGGTATTCGGGACTCGCGCAGGGCCAGGGAGTTTCACTTCTTCTGCGCACGCGTACTCTTTCCGAAAACGAAAAGTATCAGCATGCGGCCGAGAAGGCGTTTGTCGCCCTGACGCGGCCCATCGCTGAAGGTGGCGTACTGTTTGAAGACGTATCTGAGAATAACGAAAAGAACCTCTGGATCGAAGAGTACCTCGTCGACCCACCGACACACATCTTGAACGGATTCATGTGGGCGCTGTGGGGCGCGTACGACTACTGGCTGGCGTGCAGGAATGCGGCGGCGAAAACAATTTTCGATCGCGGCGTCGAGACTCTGCTTCGGAATCTCACTCGCTTCGATACTGGATACTGGTCGCTCTACGAACAATCCGGAACGCGGCTGAAAATGCTGGCCAGCCCTTTCTACCATCGGTTGCATGTCGTACAGTTGCGCGTGATGTCCAGGCTGACCGGCGACGCTAACTTTGCGGAGGTTGCCGACCGTTGGGAAGGCTACGCGCAACGGCGTAGGTACCGCACGCGCGCTTGGATCGAGAAAAGCGCTTTCAAATTGCTCCACTACTGATTGCTCGTAGATTCATCGTGAGAATTCTCTACGTCTCGCAATACTTTCCGCCTGAAATGGGAGCGCCCGCCGCGCGCGCCGCCGAGTTGTCGCGGCATTTGGCGCGGATGGGGCATGAAGTGACGGTCCTCACCGGATTCCCGAACCATCCGACCGGCGTCGTGCCCGAGGATTGGCGCTCGCGGTTGCGCCAGCTTCGTGATTCAGAAATTGTCGAGGGGGTGCGCGTCGAGCGCACCTGGCTCTGGCCGCTGCCCAACCGGAAAGCGCACGAAAGAATTCGCAATTACACGTCGTTCTGCATCTCGGCGGCGGTCAGCGGTTTGGCTCTGCAGAAACCGGATGTGGTCATCGCCACGTCGCCACAACTCCTGTGTGCGCTCGCCGGGTGGTGGCTGGCGTTCTGGAAGCGCGTCCCCTTCGTCTTCGAAGTGCGCGATCTGTGGCCGGAATCGCTCGCGGCCGTCGGCGCAACCGCAGAAGGAACCTTGCTCCATCGCACGCTGGGCGCAATCGCCGGATTCCTTTACCGTCGTGCCCACCGCATCGTGGTTGTGTCGCCAGCCTTCCAAGACTACCTGGTGCAGCACTGGAACGTTCCCGCGGAAAAGATTTCCATAGTCGAGAATGGAGTGGAGACCGATCGATTCCGCCTCGACCCGGCAGCGTCGGAGGTGCGAAAGCAACTGCACCTCGAAGATCGTTTCCTGATTTGCTACATCGGCACCATGGGCAATGCCCATGGACTGGAGACGTTGATTGCCGCCGCCGAAGCGCTGCGGACCACGCGGCCGGACGCGATGTTTCTCCTGATTGGGGAAGGCGCGGAAAAAGATCGCATCATGGAACTCGCCGGGGCGCGCGGGCTCGCCAACATTCGCTTCCTTGGCCAACAGCCGCGGGAGCGAATCCCCGCCTATGTTTCGGCGGCCGATCTCTGCCTGGTCATGCTGAAAAAGACGGAGCTTTTCAAGACGGTGATTCCGACCAAACTCCTCGAATATATGGCCTGCGAACGGCCGGTCATCGTGGCGGTTGACGGGCAGGCTCGCCAGATTGTGGAAGAAGCGGGCGCGGGCGTTTTCGTGGAACCCGAGAACAGTGGAGCGCTGGTGCAGGCGATCGACGACCTGGCGGAGGACCCCGTGCGCCGACGGCAAATGGGCACCACCGGCCGGCAGTACATCGTCAGTAAATTTTCTCGTGAAAAAACGGCGCGAGATTACATTGCGATACTGCAAGCCCTTGGCGGATAGCGGGGACCCCGCTAGGTTACCTGCTACGGATGGGCCGCAACAACTGCCAACGACGTGGTTACCGACATCGCAACATCCGCGGTGCGATAGGCTGCAGCCTTGGGCCCACTTCCCGGTATAAACAATATGTCGCCTTTCTGCAGCGCCACATCCGGGGCCTTGGCATAAAGGATCTTCTTGAGGTGGACGGGGATTTGCTGAACCCCGTTCGGCGTCTGCCGCAGGATTTTGGCTTTGTTCCAGGCAGTGGTCTTGGTGCCGCCGCCGGCCAGCGCCAGGGCCTTAAGAACACTGAGGGCGTTGTCCTCGGAAACGAGAAAACCGGCGGGACGCTGCACGTCGCCCACCACATAAACGATGCCGGCGCGCGAAACAATGATCAAGTCTCCCGGATAAACATCCACGTTGTTCTTGGTATCTTCGGCCAGGTTGTGCGACGTCAGCTGAAGCTCGACCTTCTTATCGGGATCTCCGTGATGCTCAATGGTGACAACGGGTCCCGCCCTCTCCGTAAATCCTCCCGCCGCGGAGATCAAGTCGAAAAGGTGGCGCTCTCCAATCGAAGGGTACGGCCCGGGGCGATTGACCTCTCCCACCATCGTGATGGCTTGCGAAGCGGATTCGTCCACGAAAATGGAAACGTGCGGGCCACGCACAAAGCCTCCATCCTCCAGCCGCTTTTGGATCAACTCCTGCGCTTCATCGGTCGTCAGGTCAGCGACGTGCACATAGTCGATCAACGGAAGATAGACGTCTCCGGAGCCGCTGACGCGTGTTTTGGTGGAGAGGTCGGGCACTCCGAACACACTGACCTCGATCAGGTCGCCGATACCCAGCTTTACATTGGAATTGGGAAGGAGACGGGGCGATTGGGGTGCAGCGGTTTCAGGCGCGGGTGCGGCCGGCGCTGCTTGACCCGTGACCGGGGTCTGGGCAAGAAGGCCGAGGCTGCACAAGACCACAAGCGACACGTACGCACTTCGAAGAACGAAGCGCCGATTCCGCCCCGACATACCAAGACTCCTGGGTCTCACCTGTTTGTTGAGTTTAGCACACGCATCCCGGCAGAATCGGCGCCGAGCGCTCCGGTTCACCGTCCCGGGATCATCAACTGTTAACCACGAATTGCGCCAAAACAGTTGCCCGCGGCGGCCACTCGATGTATAGTTCGAGAAATTCAAAATTGAATGGTTCCAGCGCCACGAGTAAGAAGCACCCTGTCTGAAAGAGCTGACTGAAACGTCCCTGCAGCGGACTGGCCGGGCATGCCGGGGTCTCAGCCGGAAGGGAACTCTGAATTTTGACGCTCCTGTTCTTTGCATTATTTGCGTTTTCGCTGGCGGTATCGTTTGTCGCGACCCGTTCGGTGCGAGATCTGGCGACTCGCCGAGGCTGGGTCTCCGTGCCGCAAGGTGAACGGCATGTCCACCGGGCCCCGCTTCCCCGACTGGGTGGCGTGGCGATTTTCCTGGCTTTTTCCGTCAGCCTGAGCGCGTGGCTGGTGCTCTCTCTCGCATTTCCCCGACTGCTCGATGGCCTTGCCCCCGCGACGATTCTTCGCATCTATGTTCCCGCCTGCCTGATTTTTTGTCTCGGCATCTACGATGATCTCCGGGGCGCGGGACCGTATTTGAAGTTTGCCGTGCAGGCCATCGCCGCCGTCATGCTGTTCGCCGGCGGAATGCGCGTTCTCAATCTGCCCGTGATCTTCGGCTCCCATTCGCTTCCCTGGTTCGCAGGGTTGCCGCTCACCGTGTTGTGGGTAGTTGCGGTTACCAACGCCTTCAATCTCATCGATGGTCTGGATGGTTTGGCGGCGGGATCGGCCTTGTTTTCGACGTTGGTGTTTTTTGTCGTCTCCCTGGTCGATCATTCCTGGCTGGGCTCCCTGATGAGCGTGACCCTTGCTGGCGCCATCCTGGGGTTTCTCCGCTTTAACTTCAATCCGGCCACAATTTTCCTGGGTGACTCGGGCAGCCTCTTCATCGGTTTCATGCTCAGCGCACTGGCCTTGGCAGGGGCGCAGAAAGCGCCGACCTTCGTGGCTGTGGCCATCCCGGTGGTCTCGTTCGGATTGCCGATTCTGGAAACGCTCCTCTCCGTCCTGCGGCGCCTGATCGGCGGACGCCCGATTTTCACTGCCGATCGCGAGCACATCCACCACAAGCTGCTGCAGATGGGTTTTTCGCATCGCCAGGTGGTAATCGTTCTCTACGCCGTCTCCGCCATCTTTGCCATGCTCAGCCTGTTCCTGCTGTGGCCGACCGGCTCCACCCTGGGATTGGTGCTGGCGGTCGTGGGCACCGGCGTATGGCTGGGAGTCCAGCACCTGAACTACCTCGAGTTTGGCGAATTGCGGCGCGTGGCGCAGCGCACCATCGAGCAGCGCCAGATCGTCATCAATAATCTTTCGGTGCGCCGCGCGATCGAGGAACTCAAAGTGGCCGGCGATTTCGATCAGGTGCGCGCCGTCTTGGTCGCTGCCTTCGAGAGCAACGATTTCGATGCGTTTGAATTGCTCCTCAAGCCGTTTCCCAGCGATCGAGTGCCGTCCAGCGAAAGCAACCGCCCCCCCTTTCACTGGAGCAAGTTCCCTCACATGGCGGCAATTTCGAGCCACCCTTCGTGGAAACTGACGCTGGATCTGGTAACCACTGCGAACCGGCGTCGCGGCTCCCTCGTCGTCTACCGTCTTTACAGCCCACGTGATCTGCAATTGGATGTCAACCTTCTGACTTCCGAGTTTCCCGCTACCCTGGCCGACGCCCTGGATCGAGTGTTGACCATGCCGACGGTCCTCGTGCCGACTGCGCCAGGCGAAAGGCCGTTTCTGGCCGCGAACCTCTAGCAGCCTGCCGAGAAATTCGCTGTGGCGCTTGCTATGGGGTGGAGCGGTTCACCACTGCGATAAGTGCTTTCTTTTCAGGGTCGGCTTGGGCCGCTCGGTGAAACTGCGGGGAGGGGAGATGCTTCTTCTCGCCAGACTCGAGGAATTCTTCAACAAAGCCCCCCTAAGTTGCCTCACGATGGAATCTTGCTCCCTTCTGTGCCATCCCTGAGTTAATATAAAGGCGCTTATGGATCAGAGCGCTCGCCGATTGCCGGATCCAGTCGCGGCGTCTCCCCACGGAGAGCGCCGGCGGTACATTCGTCATAAACTCCACACGCCGGTCTACGCCAGTTTCAATGGCCCGCAGGCCGGCATGGTGGTGGACTTGAGCGAACTGCTCGACTTGCACGAAGACGGTTTCGCCGTCCAAACCAGTGAGCCGCTGGAAGTGAACCGCGCCGTAACCCTTTGCCTTGATCTGCCGGAAACGAAAAGTTACATCCATGGCAGTGGCCAGGTCATCTGGAGCGATGACACGGGTCGCGGAGGCATCCGGTTCTGCAGTCTTCCGGAGAGTTCCCGCCAAATTCTGAAACAATGGCTCTTTGTCAACCTGCTGATCGCCTGCTCCAATCACGCGGCTCGCACCGAGCAACTCACGCAGCGCGAGGCGGAAGAATCATCCGAGCTCGCGCCGTCCGCTAAGCCTCGCCCCGCGGTTCCGCTGCCCGATCGAAGCGGACTGCTCGCCGCGGTGGAAGCAGTTCGCCGCGAGATCCGCGAGACCGGGGACGACGTCGACGTCGTGTTGCAGTTGGTCACCGACCGCGCCTTGACTCTCACCGGAGCCAGTGGCGCGGCCCTGGCGTTTCTCACCGATGACCAGATGATCTGCCGCGCGCGAGCCGGTGAACCGGCTCCTCCCCTGGGAACTCCCGTGAACGTAAGAGACGGGTTATCTGGAGAATGCGTCCGCACCGACCTTCTCGTCTCGTGCCAGGACACGGAAAACGACCCGCGTGTCGATCCCGAACTCTGTCGCGCACTGGGCATTGGCTCTATGATGGCCGCTCCCATTGTGTCTTACTTACGGGTGGTCGGCCTGCTCGAGGTTTTCTCTCCGCACCCTCACGGTTTCGCGAAGGTTCACGAGGCGGTCTTGGATCGACTCGTCGAAATAATTCCCAAAGCCTATCGGGAAAACACCCAATCGGAAAAGACCGAAACGCCGCTCGGGCCGGACCTCTCGCAGCCCATCTCCGGACCAATCGTCCCCGAACAAGCTCCGGAGCAGAACCCCGAACCCGCGCCCAAGGGTCGGTCTCGCTTCAGCAATCTCGTACTGCTCGGGCTGGTCGTTGCCGTGGCGACGGTCCTCGGCTATATCGTCGGTCCCATGATCCTGCGTCGTGACGCCTCCTCAGCGCAAGCGCCGCAACAGTTATTAGTCGAGGCGGCGACACCTCCCGGGCAAAGTGCAACCGATCAGCGCTCGGCCGTCCGACGCCCGCAACCGAAGTCCCTGGCGGACTTGCGCAAACTCGCCGCCCAGGGAGACGCCGACGCGCAATGGCAGATGGGCGTGCGTTTCCATAACGGAGAGGGAGTTCCACACGATGACGCGCAAGCCATTCAGTGGTTCCGGCGCGCCGCCGAACAAGGACATGTCACCGCGCAGGCTACCCTCGGTGCCTATTATTGGGCGGGACGTGGAGTTCCTCAAGATTTGTCCCAAGCCTATTTCTGGTCTGCCCTCGCTCTTGCCCAGGGTGACGAGAACAGCAAATCTCGACTCGAAGGGCTGGCTTCCCAAATGACGCGGGCACAGGTTTCCGCCGCCCGCCAGCGAGCCGAAGTCTGGATCCACCAACACAACTCCGCAAGGCCCGCAGGCAACTAGATCGGGAATGCGCTGGGGCTCGGTTTCTCCCGTGCCCTCTGTGGTTAAAGAACTTCGCCTGTTACGACCGGTGCGCCGCAAACAGCCGTAAAATAGGTACGTGGCCACGCTGCGCGACATCTTGAGCGACCGCGTCCGCGAAGCCGATCCCGCTCTCTGGAAGAAGCTGGATCGCAATCGAGTGCGCTGCTATGCCTGCGGCCACTGCTGCCCGATTCCCGAGGGACAACCGGGGGTCTGCAAGGTTCGCTTCAACCACGGCGGCACTCTCTACGTTCCCTGGGGCTACGTCGCCGGAGTGCAGTGTGATCCCATCGAGAAGAAGCCGTTTTTCCACGCCCACCCCGGAGCCCTCGCCTACAGTTTCGGAATGCTGGGCTGCGATCTGCACTGCTCCTATTGCCAGAACTGGGTTACGTCGCAGGCGTTGCGCGACCCAAACGCCGTCTCGCCGCCACTTGAGGCCGACCCCGAACGTCTGGTCAAAGACGCCTTAGCCCAAGGTGCAAAAGTCGTGGTCAGCACCTATAACGAACCGCTGATCACCAGCGAGTGGGCGGTTGCGGTCTTCCGCCAGGCGCGTGAGGCGGGCTTGCTGACCGCGTTTGTCTCGAATGGCAACGGAACTCCGCAGGTGCTCGACTATCTTCATCCCTGGATCGATCTCTACAAAGTCGACCTCAAGAGCTTCGACGATCGTCACTACCACCAGCTCGGCGGACGCCTGCAGCCCATCCTCGACACCATCCGCAGTTTGCACCAGATGGGCATCTGGCTGGAGATCGTCACCTTACTCATCCCCGGCTTCAATGACAGTGAAGACGAACTGCGAAGCCTGACCACATTTCTGTCCAGCGTTTCGCCCGACATTCCCTGGCACGTGACCGCCTTTCATCAGGACTACAAGATGACGTCGCCCGCCGATACCCGTCCCAAGGATCTGCTGCACGCCGCCGCCATCGGTCGCGATGCCGGATTGCGTTACATCTACGCCGGCAACCTTCCCGGGCAGGTGGAGGGTCTGGAAGACACGCATTGTCATCAGTGTGGTGAAATGCTGATCCAGCGTTGCGGATATTCCATCCAAAAGTACAAGTTGACCCCGCAAGGCGATTGTCCGGCCTGCCACGCGCTGATTCCCGGCCGCTGGTCGAAGAAATTTGACGGCCAGATCACGGCCTCGCCCTTTCTGCCCCGCCGCCGCGTGTGATTTAAGGGCTTTAGTGTGGGGACGGGCGACCTCGCCCGTCCAAGCCGAGCGCAGCTCGGCAGTCCGCCCGTGGCCACGGCAACTTTGGATTCGCGATAGGTTTCCCCCGTGCTCCTCAGTGTCCCCTGTGGTTCAAGCTCTTCTCGTGCACCGCAGCGCCCAGTCCGCGTCCGCCCAGCTGCCGCCGGGCACTGGAATTCCGCCGCGGGCTGTTAAAATCCTCTCGCAACCACAATCATTCATGCGCGTGACAAAAACATTGCTGCTGGCAGCTTTGCTCTGTCTCGGCCCGGCCTGTTCTCCGCGTGATTTCCTGACGCGCCGCCTCGCCGCCGATTTAATCTCAGCCTCCGATGCATTCAAAGCGCCGCAAGTGTTCTGGCTCAAAACCGGCATTGTTTCGAACAAAGATTTCAGTTCTCCCGACTCCATGGTCTTACAGCATCACGGTTGGATCATCGGCACTACAGCGCAGTGTCCCCCGGGAGTCGAGCCTCCGCCCTGCTGGGACGTACTGCTGACGCCCCTCGGAGTGGATACGATTCGTCCCTTGATCACAACTGCGTCACCCGGCAACGGCCCCATAGGGATGCAAGTCGCGCGCCGCGAATTGCTGCGCATTTCCGGAATCAGCAAGGCAGGCAACGTTGCCGATGTCGAGTTTACATGGCGTTGGGCGTCCCTCAATGAGGTGGGCGCGGCACTATATGACAGCGGAGTGCACTACCGTTCGACCGTCGGGTTTCGTGCCTACGACAATGGCTGGCGCGTGGTGGAACACAACGTGCCCAGCAGCCAGTCGCTGGATGAGACGCTGCGCACTGCGCAACCCACGGCGCCATGAAGAAAAATGAATTGTCATCAAGAAGAACGAATTGTCATCAAGAAAAATGAATTGTCATCAGGAAATGAATTGTCATAAGAAAATGAATTGTCATCCTGAGCGAAGCGAAGGACCTGCTTTCTCATGCACCGACAAAAAAGCAGGTCCTTCGCTTCGCTGAGATGACAGAAGAACTGTTGTTGTCGAAAAACCTATGAGACGACCTTCTATGCAACGATCAATAGTAATTCTCGCCCTCGTGTCTGCTTCTCTCCTCGCCCACGCCCAAACCACCAAGCCCAAGCTCACCCTCGATGAATTCTTCAACTCAGTCAGCTTCTCCGCCGTGAAAGTTTCGCCGGATGGCAACTCCGTCGTCATCGCAACCGAAAAAGCCGACTGGGAGCAGCAGATCTTCCGCAAAGAACTCTGGCTCTATCGCACCGCCGCCGCGAATCTGTCCTCCGGCAGCCTGACCCAGCTGACGCAGTCCGGGCATGACGGCTCGCCGCAATGGTCGCCCGACGGCCAGTGGATCGCGTTTCTTTCGGAACGCAAAGTAGCCGACGGCAAAGATGCAGATGCCGGAGACGGCAAGGACAACGACAAACAGCCCTCCCAACTGTTTCTCATTTCGCCCAGCGGCGGCGAGGCCTTCGCCATCACCTCCGGCGAGGACGACGTGCACAGTTTCGCCTGGTCCCCCGATTCGAAGTCGATCTACTTTGCCACCCGCGAACCCTGGACCAAGCAACAGAACGACGACCACAAGAAAGCCTGGAAGGACGTGATTCGTTACCGAGGCGATGAGCGCGGCGACGTGCTTTTCCGGATCACGCTAGAAGAAGCGCTCGCCCGCCACCTTGCCCAGGGCACGAGAGACCTTCCCGCAACCGAGAAGGAGTCCGGGCTCACTCCCGGCGCGGTTGCCGTTGCGCACACTCCGCTGCGCGTCGAGCAGCTCTCCATTTCACGGGACGGCCGCCGCCTGGCGTTTGTGACCAGTTCGGTCTCCGAACGTCAGGAGAAGGTCGAAGACATCGACATCTACCTCGTCAACCTGACCAGCGATTCCGCGCAAGCCACTCCCATCCGCCTAACCCAGAACCAGGCCGTGGAACTGAATCTGGAATGGGCTCCCGATAATCGCCACCTGTTTTTTCAGGTCAACCTGGGATCGCTGGAACGAAAGTATGAAGATCCACAACCGCGCCTCTATTGGCTGGACTCGGACACCACCTCCGACAAAAGACAAGTCGAGCGCTGGTTTGCCGACTACCCGGGTGAAGTTGTGCGTTACACGGCGTTGCCCGATGGATCGGTGCTGTGTGCGTGCCGGCTGGGGACCGAGGTGCACCTGCAGTCGCAGGCGAATCCCAAAGCTCCAATCGTGAAGCGTGAGGGATGGCCCGGAAGGTACGAGATTCCCGCTGGGTCGATGCAATCTCCGCGACTTGCTTTCGTGTACTCGGCGACCGAACGGCCGACGGAAGTTTACCTCGCCGACGGCCAAGAGAAACTGGCGCAGGCGCGGCCCATCACGTCGTTCAACAAGCTGTTCACCGAGCGCGATCTGCCACAGGCCAAGCCCTATCGCTGGACCTCCGACGACGGCACGCCCGTCGAAGGCATGCTGATGTACCCGCCGGGAAAATTTGAGGCGAAGAACCTGCCGATGTTTGTCTTCATCCACGGCGGCCCGCAGGATGCCGATGGCAACCATTTCGAGGCCGATTGGTATCAGTGGGACCGCCTGGCCGCCACCGCCGGCTGGCTGGTGTTCGAGCCGAACTACCGCGGCTCAACCGGCTACGGAGACAAGTTCGCGCTCCAGATCGTTCCCGAAATTGTTTCCCGCCCCGGCAAAGATATATTGACGGGTGTCGATGCGCTGGTAAAAGACGGAATTGCCGACGCGAACCGCCTGGCCGTCGGCGGCTACAGCTACGGCGGTTACATGACCAACTGGTTGATTACCCAAACCACTCGCTTCAAGGCCGCCGTCACCGGAGCCGGCGCGGTCGAGCATATTGCCAACTGGGGCAACGACGACACCGGCTTCGACGACGTGTATTTCCTCGGCGGGCATGCCTGGGAGACTCCCGACCGTTATCGCAGCGAAGGCGCGATCTTCCAGATCAACAAGGTCCGCACGCCAACCCACATGGTCGGAGGAGCAGACGATATTCGGGTTGCGGTGCTCGAAAACTACCTGCTCGATCGCGCTCTGCACGAACTGAATATTCCCAGCGATTTGCTGATCTTCCCCGGCGAAGGGCACGAACTCGACAAGAACCCCTGGCACGGAAAGATCAAGGTGCGGGAAGAGCTGAACTGGCTGGCAAAGTATGGTGGTGTGACCGCCACGAACTAGGGGCTGGCCCGCCCTCTGATTCCCGTACCAACTGAGGCTGCCCCACCCTTGCGTTCTTTGCAAGGGTGGGAAGACCTCGAATGGTATCGGACGTTCGTTCGTCGTTTGCTTCCTGATCCAGTGGAATTCTCCACGTCAGGATCAGGTCACCTCAGATCATAGGAAGCAGGAACCCTCAGCTCCGTCGCGCAAGAATAACTTCCCCCGGCGTTCCACTCAACGTAGCCCCAGGCCAGGGTCGGCCAACCAAAGCCGCGTCCGCCGCTTCCAAGGCTGCAAGAGCATAGTCAGCGTTTCCATGGAGGTTCAGCTTGATGATCGCTCGCTTCGTCTGCATTTTCTTTTTCTGCGGAAGTCTCTTCGCGCAAGCGCCGCAACCGTCACTCACCATCTACAACCAGGATTTCGCCGTCGTGCGCCAGGAAATCCCGCTGGACCTGAAACCCGGCGAGAACCAGGTCAACGTGAATGACATCACCATGCACCTGGAGCCCGACTCTGTCATTCTGCGCGATCCCACCGGCAAGCACGCGGTGCAGGTACTAGAACAGAACTACCGTGCCGATCCCATTTCACAATCTCTGTTGCTGTCCCTCTACGAAGGCAAGACGCTCGATTTCGAGGTTGGAACGCCTCAAGGAACGCAAATCATCAAGGGCAAAATAATCCGCAGCGGATACACGCCGCACAACTATTTCGCCATGAACCGCTACGGCCAGCAGTACTATCAAGCCCAGATGGTGGGCGCGTCAGATCAGCCCATCGTCGAGGTCAACGGCCAGTTGCGTTTCAGCCTTCCCGGTACGCCCGTCTTTCCCAGTCTTACCGATGACACCATCCTGAAGCCGCGCCTGGAGTGGATGCTGGCCACCGACAAAGCCGGAAAATTTCCCGCCGAATTCTCTTACGTCACCGGCGGCATGAGCTGGCAAGCCGACTACAACATCGTCGCGCCCGAAAAGGGCGGCCAAGTCGACATCGTGGGTTGGGTCACCATGGACAACCAAACCGGTAAGACGTTCGAAAACGCGCGCATCAAGCTCATGGCCGGCGACGTGAACAAGATTCGGCCGGGACAGAACTACGATAGGCTCGAAGCTCGTGCCCAGATGGCTGTAGTTAACGGAGCATTCGCGCCTCCCGTCACCGAGAAAGCCTTCGACGAATACCACCTCTACACGCTCGAACGCACCACGACGCTGCGCGACCGCGAAACCAAGCAGGTGGAATTCATCCACGCCGCCGGCGTGGACACGAAACAGCTCTACATCTACGACGGCGTCAAGATCGACGCCAACCGCTACAACGGCTGGGGCTGGGACAACATCCGTAACGATCATTCCTACGGCACCGAATCCAATCCCAAGATTTGGGTGATGCGCGAATTCGTCAACTCCCAGGCGAATCATCTCGGCATGCCGCTACCCAAGGGCCGCGTCCGTTTCTACCGCCGCAACGATGACGGCCAGATCGAGTTCACCGGCGAAAACGTCATCGACCATACGCCCCGCGACGAGACCGTCCGCATCTATACCGGCAACGCCTTCGACCTCGCCGGAGAGCGCCGCCGCACCAACTACCTGGTCGACCTGGGCAAGAGTACGGCCACCGAATCGTTCGAAATCAAAGTCCGCAATCACAAGAAAGAACCCGTGGACATCCGCGTGGTCGAGCATCTCTATCGCGCCCTGACCTGGGATATCGCCTCGAGTTCCGTCGACTATAAAAAGACCGACGCCCACACCATCGAGTTTCCAGTAACCATCGCTCCGAGCGGGGAAAAGACGATCAACTATACGGCGCACTACACCTGGTGAGTTGTGCTGGGAGGCAATTGGAGATCCCCGCTGAGTCGTGTCTTTTGTCCTAATGAGGAAGGTGCCCCAGGTTCGCGCCCGTTTTTTGGGCGCTAACCTGGGCGATGGCTCACCAGGGAAACATGGATCGGGGCGGGTGGGGCGGGCGACGGCTCACCAGGGAAACATGGATCGGGGGCGGGTGGGGCGGGTGGCCCACTCAAGCCGGTTTTGGCATGAGTATGTTCGGGGTGCACCTTCGTTCTTAGAAAATGACTGCTGATCGGAAAAGTCAGAGCAAGATCAAAGTCAAAAGCAGCGGATAGGAGTGTCCGCTCGACACAACCGTTACCTGGCGCCGGGTTTTTGCAGTTGCGCCACTTTCGCGGGTGGGGAAGCTTCCTCGTAGCGCGCAATGCCCTTGAAAAGCGCCTCGGCGATCTGTTGGCGGTAAGTTGCGCTCTGCAGGTTGCGCTCGTCCGTAGGACTGCTCACAAAAGAAATCTCGGTCAGAATCGCGGGCATGGTCGTACCGGTCAGCACGGCAAAAGCTCGGTCCTTGATGCCGCGGTTGCGAATGTCCGGGCCGCTCGCCGCCACCTTGGCGTAGAGAGCACGCTGCACACTCGCCGCCAGACGGCGCGACTCCTCAATCTTTTCATGCAATGCATCGGCCGAGAGCGATGCCGGCGTCAACTTCGCGAAGGTCCCATCCTCCTGCTTGTCAACCTCCCGCGACCCCGGAGCCGAAAACAGATTCGTGTAATAGGTCTCAACCCCTCGCGCCGTTGCCGAACTGCTGTAGTTGGCGTGAATCGAGACGAACAGATCGGCCTGCGCCTGGTTGGCGAAATCGGCGCGCTGATCCAGGGACAGGTAAGTGTCGCCCGTCCGTGTGAGCATTACTTCCGACCCCAATCGCGCTTGCAGCAACTTGCCCAGCCGCTGGGTCACGTCGAGCACCAGGTCTTTTTCCAGCAATCCCTGCCGTCCCACCGTGCCCAAGTCCCAGCCGCCGTGCCCCGCGTCGAGCACGATTCGAAACTTTCCGGTCTTCGCCGGCAGAGGTTGGTCGGATGCCTGCACCCCTAATGTCGCGACGGGAGCCGCTTTCCCCGGCGCCGGGTTCACCAGCGCCGAAGTCTGGTTTGCAGTCATACGGCTCGGCAAGTCGTGGTTCGCCGCCAGAGTTTTCTCGCTGCCGCGCAGCTCCACCACCAGGCGATAAGGACTCGACTCCATGCTGACGGAGAAGTTCGACCCGTCTTTGGTATCGAGCACGATTCGAGTTACGCCGGCGACCGGTTGCGCGATCCGCACCCGACTCAGCGAGGCGTCGCCAACATCCATCGTCTTTCCGTCCAGATCGTGTGAAAGAACCGTGTCGTGCAGATCGAAGTAAATCCGCTCCGGCGACATCAAGCGATGCACTTCGTAGGGCACCTGGTCTTCCATATCAATGACCACCGTGCTTCCCATGGACGAAGACCAGTGCCGCACTCCCGTGATTTTCGGCAGCGCCGCCAGCTTGTCTTCCGCCACCGCCGCCAGGGGCGCGCTAGCGGAAACGACCGTCGACGGATTCATCAGATTGTCGGAAACTGCGAGAGACAAGACCTCCTCCGGCGGGGCCGAAGGTGTCGTTACCGATCTCCGTGAGGTCGCAGTGTTAGCGGCTTCGTCCTTGGTGGCCGCCGTCTTCTCATGAACCTGCATGCCCCACCACGCGCCGGCTGAAAACAACGCGACCACGGCCGCCGCACCCATCACGAATCTCAATCCCGCCCGCGAGCTGCCGGAAAGAGAAAGCTCGCACGGAAACGGCAGGATTTCAGGCGGCGCAGGAGGCTCCGGTTCTATGATCTCGGCTAAGGTGTCAAGCGGCTCGTCCGCAACGCCAGCCTCGGTCAGCTCGGCCAAGTCCGCGGAAATGGCAATCGGCTGCGCCGGCCCCGCGAGTTCTGGAACTGGTTCCGGAATTGGAAGATCCGCAGGAGGTTCTGGCACCGTCGTGGGAGACGGGGCAAGCCCCGTCTCTACAGCGGTTTCAGTCTCGACTGCCGCCGCCTCAGCCACTGTCGGCATGGCCGCGGCCGGTTTCACCCGCAGAACTTCGTCCGCCACATCCGACAGCCAGTGGATGCGCCGGTCCTGATCCTCGGGTTTGAGCGCGGAAAGAACCAGCTCCGAGAACAGATCGAAACAGCGAACGTCATGATCCGTGAAAGCCCGAGCCGTTGTGGAAAACGCCTGCAGCACGCCGATTTGCTCGCCGCGCCCACCGAGCGGAACCAGAACGGTAGAGCGAGCTCCTATCGCGTGCGCAAAGTCCTGTTCGACGCGAGCGTCAATCTCACAATCGTCGCAACGAAGAATGCGTCCCGATTCCAGGCAGTCCCGCAGAAACTCGGATTCACCGATCCAGTGAACGCCGCGGGGAACGGCAAGCGGTCCGGCAGCGGCACGGCACACCATTTCCGGCGCGTCTGTTTTCGATCGAGTGTCCGCCGATTTTTCCGCGAGCGCGACCACGACGCCGTCCGCCTGGGTGATGGTCTGGGCGCGGTCCGTGATCAACTGCAGCACTTCGTCCAGGATGAAGCGTTCGGTTTCAAACAAGTCGCGATCCGAGGCGCGCCCCGCAACCGCGCGCCGCTTCCGTATCTGCTCGTGGAGATCCGAGAAAGCAAGCAGCGCGCGCAGGGCTTCCTGGCGCGCAATTGATTCAAGAACGCGGTTGCCCTCCTGCAAAGGTGAGCCGAGGTCGGCCGCCGTCGCTCCTTCCCAGTCAACTCGAGTTGGATTGGCACTCATGCTCGTGCGGTCAGGACAACAAAAAGAGCCATTATTTCATCGTGTCTTCATCGTATCCATGGCTCGCGGACAGGCTCATTGCCGGTCTTGGTTCGAAGGGCCACAACCAGTCCAAGCCACGGGTAAGCGCTCCGCAGGGCTCTCACCCAGGAACGACGGGCATAACTCTAGATTCAAGCGTAATAGTCTTTAGGGGGGTACCGCAATGTCCAATAGTACAGGTCCGATTGCGGCTTTGGAACAAGCCCCCGACGCCCATCGGATTCCGCACTGCCCCCAGCTACGACCCTTCAGATTTTGCCCTCCGCCGCGATTCGGCCTATGGTTAAGAAGTAGCCCCGGAGATGTAACCGCCGATGACCGACGCAGTTGAGCAGGAAAGAGCAGCAAAACTCAAGAAGTCCGGGTGGTGGTGGCCCGGAGTCGTGGCCACCAGTCTGGCGGGGGCGGCCCTGGTAGCCTTCCGCGGCTGCTGGCACCGCCGGATGAGTTGGCCGATCAGAGCCCAGGGATATTCCTACCAGGTTTGCCTGAGCTGCGGCGCGAAGCGCCTGTTCGACGAGGACACGTTCCGCGCCTATGGTCCGTTCCGCTACACCCTGAACGAACTCATCGCCTGGGAGAAATCCGCGAAAACGAAATCCCATCCCGCGGCCGACGTCGAGCGCTCCGCGTCATAGCGTGCTGATGGAGCGCCGGGATTCCCCGCCCGGCCCAAACGGGCGAGACGCCCGTCCCACCGTCGGACTCGTCTCAGGCTCCAACCGGCTGGCGCTGGCTCTTGTACCACTCCACCGTACGGCGCAGCCCGTCTTCAAAGTCCACCAGAACCTTGTATCCCAAATGCTTTTGCGATTGCGTGATATCCGCCAGCGAATGCTTAATGTCCCCACTGCGCTCCGGACCATACTTAACCGCGCCCTTATAGCCCGTCAGTTTTTTCAATGCGTCGAACGTTTCATTCAGCGTGATCCGCCGGCCGGTCGCGCAGTTAAAAACGCGTCCGGCGCACTCCGCTCCCGGAGCCGAGCAGGCCAGCAGATTCGCCGACACCGCGTTGTCAATGTAAGTGAAATCGCGGCTGGTTTCGCCATCGCCAAATATCGTGGGCTGTTCCCCAACAAGCATTTGCAGGCTGAATTTCGCGAGCACGCCGGAATAGGGCGAAGAAGGATCCTGTCGCGGCCCAAAGATATTGAAGTAGCGCAGGCTGACCGTTTCGAGACCATAGCAACGGTAGAACGACACCATGTAAAGCTCGCTGGCCAGCTTGGCCACGGCGTAGGGCGAGATCGGGTTCGGCATCATGGCCTCGTGCTTCGGAAGCGTCGGAGTATCCCCATACGCAGAGGATGAGGCGGCATACACCACCCGCTTCACTTTCGCATCGCGCGCCGCCACCAGAACATTGACCGTGCCGTCCACATTGGCGCGGTTGCTGCCCCGAGGGTCCAGCACCGATTTCGGAACCGAAGGAATCGCTGCCTGGTGCAACACGTAATCGACGCCCGCGCACGCCTTCTGCATGGCCTTCAGATCGAGAATGTCGGCTTCGCGAAAGTCCATCCGCCCGAATACTTCGGTCAGGTTCTCGCGTCTGCCGGTGGAAAAGTTGTCGACGCCCCTGACCTCGTCGCCACGCTCCAACAGGGCGCGCACCAGCGAAGATCCGATAAAGCCGGCAGCCCCCGTCACTAGATATTTCGCCATAGACTTTTCATGATAACGGATGGATTGCCCACCGGGCACACGACGGCCAGTCATTAGTAATGTTCGCCAGTAATGTCCGCCCCGGAGCCGCCAAACGGGCTGCGGTCCCAAATCCTGGAGGTTGTGGATTCAGGACCGGCGAGCCCGTTTGGCGATCTGGTAAAACTCGGCGTGCGAGAGCAGCTGGTTGTTTCGAAAGAACCCCATCACTTCACCGAGAATGGTTCTGGGATCGGCCGACATCAGGATTTCCTTCATGCTGACCTCCTCCGGCGATTTGGCGGTGTAGATCGTGCTGCGTCCAGAGAGTGCGGCCAGGAGCTGCTTCAGCTGCAGTTGTTCTGCGGGTTCAATATCCGCAAAGCAGATGCCCATGCCCAGCGATGGGTAGGTGGCGCGCACCCTGCCCGCGGTATGAATCCGGATGCCGAACGACGTCATCACAAGATCCACGTTCGTATCGACGGGAAACGTGGCGTTCATTTCCACATAGCATCCGTGCAGGCTGATGTCGGTAAGGGTTCCCCACATGCGCACGTCGCTGCTCTCGACTCGAAACTCCACGCTGCCCGAACATCGGAGCCTGGGACTTTGCCGCCGATCTTTGAATCCGGGACCTAACGGCGAACCTCCAGTTTTGCCGTCGCCTCGCCCCGCCGCGCCGGAGGCCATTCCTTCCGTGACTGGCCCTTTTAGCCGGCGAAGGTAGTTCACCGCGTCGTCGCTCTTGCTCAAGTCTGTCGACAGGCCAGGTTGTTCGGGGGAGATATGCGGATCCACAATGCCTCCGGCAAAGTGCTGCTCATGGGTTGGATCGGAAGATTGCGGGAAAACTTTAGAACGCCGCGGATTGCAGGTGTGGTGGCAGTGTGGTGGCGGGGCTTTGCCCCGCCAGGACGGGACCCTTCGGCTCCGCTCAGGGCAGGCTCCGCTCCATCACGGCACAAACCGGAACGAAGCCAGAATCTGGTTCCACAGCTCTTCTTTTCCGGCTCCGGTCTTGGCCGAAAACGCCACCACGGGCACCCCGGCATAGGCTTTGCCGAGCGTGTTTATCGCTTGTCGTAACTGGTTACCAGACAGCCGGTCGCACTTGGTGGCGACGATAACATGCGGCCGTCCTTTCGACGCCAGGAATTCCAGCAACTGGCCATCGCTTTCCTGCGGTGCAATGTTCGAATCGACCAGCGCCAGGCACAGCGCCAGACTCGGCCGCTGGTGGAGGTACGGATCCACAAACCGCGCCCAGTCGTTAGAGATTTCGCGCGAGACCTTGGCGTAGCCGTATCCTGGCAGGTCGGTGAAAAGCAACTCGGGCCGCGGTTGGCCCGCTCGCCGTACTTCATAAAAGTTAATGCTGCGCGTGCGTCCGGGAGTATTGCTGGTGCGCGCCAGTTTCTTGCCCACCAGCGTATTGATGACGCTCGATTTCCCAACGTTCGATCGTCCGAGAAATGCGATCTCCGGCACACCAGGGGCAGGGAAGTGCGTCAAGTCGCTCGCCGACAGCATGAATCGCGCCAGAATCCGCATGCAGACAGTTTCCAGTGTTTGGGTCGCGCAAGGCAAGCGCCGCGGAAAAATAAGTTGCGAGAGCGTTCGATGCGAGAACCCGCGTACGGAAAGCCAAGGTCGAACAAGGCACAGCAGAGACCAGTCCCGTAGGGACGGCCGAACTCTCACCCAAACGCTAAAGCCCCAGCGGTCGCTTGGGCTCGACGTCCTCTTCCTCGATCGGATGCAGTTTGTGCCAGAGCGCAAGCCCGCCCGCGATGACTAATCCAATGAGAACGCTGATCAGAAAAAATAAGCGATAAGCCGGCAGCGCGATCAGCAGAATCGCTACCACAACGACCGCGACGATAAGACCCGCCGATCCCTTCAGGCTGAGTCCAGAGCGGCTGCCAGATTCCGGCTCCATGACTTTATTTTAGCGCCGCCATGGGTTGTGTAGAGCGGACACTCTTGTCCGCTGCCTTTGACCTCGATTCTGCCGGGCCGTTTCGCAAGTGGCAACCCTGCAGTTTACTCTTGAGGTATTACCCGAATGTTTAGGGCGAGGCTGCCCCACCCTTGCGTTCTTTGCAAGGGTGGGAATTCGGGACCTCAGTGGACTCGGAATGTTAGTCGTTGGAATCTGTGATTTCCCACCCATCGAAATGCACGATGGGTAGAGCCGGGCCAACCTTTGAAGACCGAGGCAGCCCACCCTTGCAACAAACGCAAGGATGGGGCACCCACATTTCGTTATGGGAAAGAAAGAACAAAGCGTGGAGGCTGGGCCACCCGCCCACACAGGCTGTTTGTGATTAAAAAATCGGGGCGCGATTCAAGAACTCGCTGTATGCTGCCGGAGTGCCCACCCTTTGCAAAGAACGCAAAGGAGGGGCCCCCGCCAAAGGAGGAAGGGGTGCGTGAGACACACGCGTATCATCGTCACTCACTACGGCGGGCCCGATGCACTTCGGGTGGTTGAAGAAGAGTGCCCCGAGCCAAAGCCTGGTGAAGTGCGGGTGAGAGTGCTGGCCGCGGGCGTCGCCATGCCCGACATAATGGCGCGCGAGGGCGTTCATCCCGAAACGCCCCCGGTGCCCTACACGCCGGGGTGGGACCTGGTTGGCGAGATAGATCGGCTCGGCGACGGTGTCTCCGGAATCGAACCGGGCCAGATCGTCGCCGCGATGCCCATACACGGCGCGTACGCGGAGTTCGTCTGCCTGCCGCAGCGCGAACTGGTTCCGGTCCCGTCCCGGTTGGACGCCGCCGAAGCCGTCAGCGTCGTGCTGAACTACATCACGGCGTATCAGATGCTGCATCGCTCCGCCAAGGTCAAACCGGGCCAGCGCGTGTTGTATCACGGCGCGTCGGGCGGGGTCGGCACCGCACTCCTGCAACTGGGGCGCCTTGCCGAACTGGAAATGTACGGTACGTGTTCATCGCGCGGGGCTTCGGCCGTTTCCGAGCTGGGCGGTATCCCAATCGATTACCGGAATCAGGATTACGTGAAGGAAATTCACCGCCTCACGAGCGAGGGCGTGGACGCTGTCTTTGACCCCATCGGTGGCGCCCACCTCTGGCATTCCCGTGAGGCTCTCCGTCCGGGCGGGAGGGTGGTGGGTTATGGCAATACAACCTCGCTACGTGAGGAGGGATTAGGTTCGGACCGTACAGGCCGTCGTAATCGCTTTCATGGAATCCCCATCTATGCGTTGTACATCGCCGGCGGCTGGTTTCTCCCCGGCCGGAAACGGATCGTCCCCTACAGCATCCAGACGCTCAAACGGCTTAGGCCGGAATTGTTTCGACGGGATTTGATCGCCCTGTTTGACCTCCTTCAACAGCAAAAGATCAAGCCACTCATCGCACAGCGATTTCCTCTTGCCGAGGCAAGACAGGCGCAGGAGTTGCTCGGGAAGGGAGGCGTGATAGGCAAGATCGTGCTCGTGCGCAACGCGTCATCGCTTGAATCAGGAGCGGCGTAAGAACGGCACGGTTATGGATGTCTGTGAGCGCGGTTACTGGCTGGATGTGATGAATCGGTGGATCGTCTTACGATGCAGATCCGACTTACGCGATGTAAGACCTAGTCGAGGTGAGGTCGGCTGTCCAGCGTGCCCCTTCTCGAAAAGCGCGAGAAGGGGCGCACCCCCGGTTATTTCTCGGTCAGCATTTCAGAGGTAGGTGGGAGTAAGCCTACAGGCCGGAGAAGTCGGCCACCCGCCACCAAAGTGGTGTAAACTGGTGCTGTGAAGACCCAAAAACAAATCCGTCGCAGCGTGACCCTTCCTGAGCCTACGGCCCGAAAAGTGGCCAGTATCGCCCGCCGCCACAGACTCAGCGATAACCGCGTCATGGTTGAACTGATCGAGGAAGGCATCGAGGCCCGCAAGACGAAAGAAAAGTTGTTCTTCGAGGTGGCCGAGCGCTTCCGTGCTTCGCAGGATCCGGCAGAAACCAAGCGTCTTGGCGAAGAGTTGGGGCGCCTCGTGTTTGGAGAGTAATGCCGCAGATTGAGAATTGGTCACGACTACCGCAGGCGGTTCGCAGCCATCTGGTTGAGCGCATGCGGGATCGCAAAATCAGTCTCGACGATCTCAACCAACTTCGCCTCTGGATTGAAACCAAGCCCAATGTTCCGGAAGGTCCCTGGTACAAGGATTTTGGGTCGTTCAAGCTTTGCGGGGAAGGAGCGCTTCCCAAGACTTTTCTGCTGGCGGGCCAGGTTGCGAAAGGGCGGAAGCTTTAAGTCTGTTGTGGAACGTGCGTCATTCGCACAGAACGCGAATGAGTGGACGGACGGGTGGCCCACTCAAGCCTGATTTTGGCTTGAGTGGGGCAGTTCGACGGCCGGACAAAGTGTTCCCGCCGCTCGTTCGCGTTTTCGTGCCGTCCATTCCGACTCGATCTCGATCCGTCCCTCACAGCCGGTCGCGTAGTGGCGAAAACTGCTCCACTGCCAGTCCTCCGGACGCTCGCATAACTCGCGCTTAACCGGATTACGGTGAATATAGCGCAGCTTCTCCACAAACTGCGGGTAGTTTCGAATGTTGAAGTCGTAGTATCGCTTTTGCCAGAAATGTTCGGCATCGCCAATCAAACGCCGCGATACTCCTTGCTTGAGAGACTTCAGTGCGTCGGCGAGCGTGTGCTGTTGCGTTTTGCTGAGCCAGTGGACATCCCCACTCAAGCCAAAACCGGGCTTGAGTGGGCCACCCTTCACCACCCAACGAAGTTTCATTTCTCACCCCTCTCCTACTGACACGTCGAAAAATAGGTGAACGTCCCGTCTGTCCCCAGGTTTCTGCCCCTCATCCTCTCGGTGCGCGGACCGTGGAGCCTGCCACGGGGCCAGCCACCTTCGAAAAATAGGTGAACGTCCCGTCTGTCCCCAGGTTTCCCTGGCCAGGCTGCCGCCTTGGCCGCACGAAATGATCGCAGGTTCTGGTTGAACTCAACCGCTGTATCTACGCTTCAAGAATCTTCTTCAAGCGCAAGGAGACCTCCGTCTCCTGTTGACTTTTACTTATCATGGATGTCCCCAGGTTTCCTCCTTCTCCCCTCGATAGGGTAAACTTCCTTTGGTGTCGCGGAGGGAAGTGTTGATCGGACCACCGATCCTGCCGCCAGTGCACGGGAAAGTCTGGCCAGCGGTTGTTTGTATCCTGCTGCTGCTTTTCGGGTCAATGTTTATAGCTCTAATTATCCATAAGGTTGGCTACGATCGTCGCCCGTGGTTTGGACCCGTATTAGAAGTGTTCTTAATTGTCCTCGTCGTCGTCGCTTTCGCCATCGCGGCTTCAGCGTTGCGTGCAACTGGGAAGTAGCGAGGACAGAGTAACCTGCCCGGCCGGAAATTTGGGGACAGACGGAAGGTACCCAGTAACTAGTTTGAATCACACCCCAAAGAGAACCGCAGGGCAGCACACACTTCATTCATCCGAGCGGCACTCAGCTGGGCCACGCGTCTTCCTAATCGTTGTTGAGATACGGTGACCGCGTTGTGCAGGTTTACTGCGCAAGGGGACTTCATGCCATCCTCCTCATTGAGCACGAGTTCCGATGGCCGCATTCCCCCAGCGGCTGAAGCCGACGTTGATTTTGTGACAATTACGGCACGGCTGGAAGCCGTGCCCTTTCAAAACAAGTTCCAATTGACCCACACCACCGCTACATTCCAGAAGTTGGCGGCTCGGCGGGTGGCCCACTCAAGCCCGGTTTTGGCTTGAGTGGGGCAGTTCGACGGCCGGACAAAGTTTTTCTGGCTCGCGCTCGCGTTTTCGTGCAGTCCATTCTGATTCGATCTCGTCCCTTCCCTCACGGTTACTGGTTTTGGATCAGCCTTTAACATCCCCACTCTAAATTTCGCAAACTACGCGAAATTCAGAATGGGCCAACCGCCTGGTGCTCCCGGCTTATTAGAAGGGGTGGTTCTCAGCGTACTTAATGCTGCGCACGTCCTTAAATGCGGCGTCAGGCAATCCTCTCAACCCATTGGCTGCGCCAGTCCGGAGCCTCGAACGGGTCCGCGAAATACTGTGTCTCGTGGACGACTTTGCCGTTGCGGAACTCCATAATGCTCACGGTGTACGCTGCTCGCCCCTGATAGATGATGGTGTATTCCGTGATCCAGAGATTTCCATTTCCGAGAATTCGCCTAACGTTGAAGCCGGACGGCTTTCCGGGGTGATGACTCCGCAAGGCCTGCAAGTTTCTTCGCCCGAGGATGCGCTCGCCTGACTGCGGATAGTCACAAATGGCATCGTCAACGTATATATCGTGTTCCGCGTCTGCATCGCCGACTGCCGACGCGCGCCAGTGCCTATTCAGGGCTTCACGTATTCGTTCCTCTTCGATGTGGATCGGCATGGGCACGGACTCCTCCGGTTGTTGTTTGGCTTCCATATTCAAAGGATACCTTTCACCGGGCCTCCAGTTAGCTACTTGCAATCGAGATTGTTGTGCTGCGCGTCGTGCGGGTGGCGCTACATCTGTGCCGGGTATACCTCTCCGGCCGTGAATCGCCGGTAGAGAAACAACTGGGGGTGCGCCACTTCTCGCGCTTTTCGAGAAGTGGCCCCCCGAACCGCAGAAGGGCGGAAATCAAGCTCAAAGGCAGCGGACAGGAGTGTCCGCTCTACACGTGGAATCCCACCCTAACGTCGCACAAAACGCGACGTTAGGATGGGCCACCCGACGTTTTCTCCATTCGAATCGAAACGTATGTATAATCCGCCGATGCAAGGAATACCCTGGAGCACAATTGCGCTCGGCTCGCTGTTGCTCATCTCGCCCTCGTCAACAGGAGGACAGGAAGTGAAATCTGGGCAACCTGAAAAGTCGAAGCCGCCTGTCAAAATGGAGCAGCGCGGGCGCATCCTTGGAATCGGCGGTGTCTTCTTCAAATCCGCTAATCGTGATCAGATGCGCGAATGGTACGCGAAGCATCTTGGACTCGCTGACAAAGGCCAAGGCGTGATGCTTCCGTGGCGCGAACACGACGACCCGCAAAAGGAACACGTTACAGTTTGGAC
>JAIQFO010000020.1 GCA_020073215.1 Terriglobia bacterium
GCATCGGGCAGGGCAACCGCGGCCGCTTCTCCCCAGCGCAGTACCCGTGCTGCGATCCGGCCCCACTTGCCGCGCTGCCAGTCGAGACCCTGCACGGTGACCACGGTCTTCTTACCCGCAAGCCGCGGAAGAAAAGAGAACAACGCAGGTCCCAGGCAATGGTAATGGACGACATCGTAGTCCGACGTCATGGCGTGCGCGGTGCTCAATAGAGTATGGACGACGGTTTCCAGATGCTTGGAGCGGATGGTTGGCAAACGCCGCACCCGCATGCCGTTGTGCGTGCTCATGAGAGGGGTGAAATACGCTCGGCAATAGACGGTGACTTCATGCCCCAGGCGGGCCAGTTCGTGGCCTGCCTGCTCGTAATAGGATTCGATGCCGCTGTACTTGGAAACCAGGCCGCGACCCCCGATGAACGCGACGCGGACGCCGCGGCGCGGAACGGGATGCTCCGGCGCGGCCGGGAAGGACAGAACCTTCTTAGCGGAGGTGAGCCGGGAGTAGAGTTCCAACAGCTTCTCCATGTGCTGCTCGGGGTCGTGGTTTGCTTTCATGCGGCTGCGAGCGGCAGCGCCCATCTTCTGGATCAGATCGGGGCGGTCAAACAGAAATCCAATGGAGCGAGCGAGTTGTTCGCGGTCCCCGTCGGCATAGAGGAGCCCGGTGACGCCATGTTGGACCACTTCGCGGCGCGAGCCCAGATCGGAAGCGATGACCGGCCGTCCCCAGGCATAAGATTCCAGAATGGATTTTCCCAACGTCTCGTAGGCGTGAGACGGAAATATGGAGAAGCTGCAACCGGCGATCAGCTTCTGGAGTCTCTCGCCGTGGACCATGCCCGCGAACAAGACCTGCTTCAAGTTCAATTCCCGCGCCAGCGCTTCGAGCCGGGGTCCCTCGGGGCCGTCTCCGGCAATGACCAGAGGAATGTGCGGCAGCCGCACCATGGCGCGCAAGAGTTCATAAACGCCTTTCTCGGGAGAAAGCCGACCAAAGTAGAGTAAATATCCCTCGTCGGTGGCAAGCTGATCGTCGCCGGGCAGAGCCTGGAAGTGGGGTAGGACTTCAATCCGTGCCGCCGGGAACCCAGCCGCGGTCAACTTGTCGCGCACGAATTCGCTGGGAGCCAGGAACACGTCCACGCAACGTTCGTAAGTTTGCAACCATCTGTGCACGTAGGCTTCGGCGGCAAGAACCACGGCAGAGGAACACGGGCCGGCATAGCAACCCTTCGTAACCACGTTGTGGAAAGCGCCGTGACAGCAGAGGTCGCAAGGGTGGCCATTGGCGACAAAATTGTAGGCCGGGCACAGAATCTTGAAATCGTTCAGGTGGTAGAGAACAGGGATCCCTCCGTGTTTCAGCTCCCAAAGAATCGAGGGCGACAAATGGTGGTAGATTCCGCGCACGTGGGCCAGATCGGGCGCAAAATCAGAAAGACACTTGCGCATCGCCCGCCGGGCCGATGGCGAATAGATCGCATGCGCCGCCATCTTGACTTTCTTCAGGAAACTCGCGTTCGGGTCTTTGAAGTCAATATACGGAATGCGGTAAGTGCGGCCTGGGAAAGCGGGAGCACGGCCGTGGCCCATGCTGAACAGAGCGGTTTCCTGGCCACGCTCGTCCATCCGGTGGATGAGGTCGAAGAGGTACGCTTCGGTGCCGCTAAACGGATAATCGTACTTGTTGCAATACAGGATGCGCATGGTTACCGTCCGATGGGGAAATGCGAGTTAGGAATTGTTCCGCGAAAGCGCGTAGATTTCGCTGGCGATTGAAGGAAGCGGCGATGCTGGCCGCCGCCGCACGTTGGATCTCGGACAACGAAGCTTTGCGACCGTGAATCCACATGACCGCGCTGACGAAATCAGGCAAAGAAGCAGGTTGGTAAAGAAATCCAGTGCGCCCGTGCTCGACCAGTTCGGGAATCCCGGTGATCGCGGGAGCCAGCACGACTTTGGCTTGAGACATGGCCTCCATCAGGACCACTGGGATTCCCTCGCTCTTGCTGGTCATGACCACCAGGTCGGCGTAGCGGTAATAGCTGCGCAGCGCAGAGCGAGGCACATGGCCGATCAGGCGAACTTCCCCCTGGAGTCCCCGCGTCACAATTTGCCGTTCGAGTGCCAGGCGCTCCGGCCCCTCGCCGACAATCCAACAGAGGAAGTCGAGACCTTGGTCGCGCAACGCGGCGCAGCCCTCTATGAGAAAGTGATAATCCTTGACCGGATGCAGACGTCCGACGGAGAGGAGGCAGAACCGCTGCTGGTGTGGTGACGGGACTTTGACCCGTTCAGCGTGCCCCAGATCCGCCTCAAAGTTCTCCTCGGCGGCGGGAGCGGACGTTGGCCAGGAACGCACGCGATCCACGCCCAGACGTTGCACCACGACTTTCTCCGGGGGCGTGGAAGGGTAGTTGCGAAGAATGTACCGGCGGTTGTACTCGGAAACGGTCACACAGAACTGGCATGCTCGCAGCTTGGCCGAGAGCAGATCCGCGCGCTGCAACAGATCGGAGCCGTGCAGCGTGAAGCTGAAGCCGGTTCCGAGCAGGCGGGCAGCGGTCAAGGCCATCCACGAAGCGAAGTATCCGTGATGAGCGTGGATGTGTTCGACGTCAAGCGGTGTCAATTGTTCCGCCAGCGCAGCCCCCATTACCGTGTGGCCTAACGCACGAATGCGCCGGGCCGGGGAGGCGCCGCGCTCCCACACCAGGGGCCGCAACAGCTCCCAGAGGTTGCGACGGTTGGAGGCAAGCCGGCCGAGCGCCCGCAGAAGTTCATCGTCGGAGAGCGGCTGGAAATACCGTGTCTCTTTCCAGAAAGCGCGTTCGTTCAAGCTGAGAGAATCGGGCGAAACGCGCTTACCGCTGCAGCAGATCACCTGCATCCCGCGGCGGCGCAACTCCGTGATTTCATCCATCACGTAAGGTTCGAGGGGAGAAGGAAACTCGTTAGCAATGTAGGCGATGGTCATGCGGCGGACTCCCTGGGCGCACAGAGCATCCCGGCAACGGTGAACACGAGTCCAATCACAAACTGGTACGCCATGTCGACGAAGAAGGCGTTGAACAGATAAACACAGAGCAAAATCGGCCAGACCTTCCGCAGGGCAGCCACTGGGCCGGATTCACCGGGCGGACTGTGCCAGGAAAGGCGGAAAAGGTTGAAGAAGAGAATGCCGTATAAGGCCAACCCCGGCACTCCGAACTCCACCAGCAAAGCGAGGTAAGTGTTGTGCACGTAAAAGGTGCGGAGGTGGTAGCCCTCCATGCGGCGGGCGAGTTCGGCGTACATACCTCTGGCAGCCCAGCCAGTGAGCGGCCGCTCCCGGAACATCGCCCAGCCGGCGTCGTACACAGCGAGGCGCGCCTCCACCGGGCCACGCTCTCCGGTGCGGTCCCAAAGAGCACTCTTCAGCGAGGTGTTGCCGACGCCAGTTGCCAGTCCCATCACCAGGCCCACAACCGCCAGGAAGGCGCACACCGCCTGCCGACGGTGTTCGACCAGGCGGAATCCGAGAACAATGGTGGTGACGGCAAACGAGGTCCAAACGGCTCGCGTCATGGTGGCGAGCACCGCCAGGGGCAAGATCATCCACAGCCCGGTGACGACGATTTTGCGTTTCTCGGACAGCGCAATGACAAGAATCCCCAGGATGTTCAACGAGACGCCATTGGCCACCGCCTGCAGAAACGGGCCGCGAGCGCGGTCCGGATGAAAACCCAGGCCCTCGTCAAGGATGAAACGCGGAAAGATGAGCGAGCGAGCGTCCACGAGAAAGGCAATGGCAATGAACACAAGGTAGGCGAGGGCAAGAATGACGAAGATTTCAAAGTGCCTTCGCTGCGATGCGCCTCGGAAGACCAGCACCGCGATGTGAAACAGGGCAAAGGGGACGATGTACTTGCTAGCGATGATGCTCCAGATTTGCGCGTCGAACGGCTCCCGAAGCACGCGCAACACGGCGAGCGCCGTCAGAGCGAGCATAGGCAGGCTGAGCCCGGCAAAGAAGGGAATCTTATCGCGGAGCGCCATGGTACGCAGGCCAACGAAGAAGACCAGAATGCCGAACGCGATTCGGTCTGCATAGAAAGAAAAAAGGTCCGGCGGCCGGAACAGAAAAACGCTCATTGCGGCCACATAAAGCACGGAGGGAAAAGCCAGTCCCAGGTGAAGGGGGCGAAGCAGCAGACCGGCAACTTGCCAAAGCGGGTTGTCGTCACTCTGCCAGGCTAGGGCGCGGCTGCTCATGGTGGGAGTCAGGCGCCTTCCGGCACGAAGAGCACGCGAACCGTGCTGGCGAGGATGCGCAGGTCGAGAAGCAGACTCCAGTTCTCGATGTAAGTGAGATCGAGGTGCATGTTGAGTTCGAACGATGGACAGTCGCGCGCCGTAACCTGCCACAGGCCCGTGATGCCGGGCTTCACGTCGAGGCGCCGATAGTGGTGAAGTTCGTAATGGTTGACCTCGTCGACGGGATGAGGCCGCGGTCCCACCAGGCTCATCTCTCCGCGCAGCACGTTCCACAGCTGAGGGAGTTCGTCGAGGCTGTAGCGGCGGATAATCCGGCCGATGCGGGTAATTCGAGGGTCGTCGTCAATCTTGAAAATTGGACCTTCTCTTTGGTTGCGGGCGCGCAACTCTTCCTTGAGGTGCTCGGCGTTGCTTACCATGGAGCGAAACTTAAAACATCGGAAGCGGCGGCCCTTGGCGCCCGTGCGTTCCGCGGAATAGACGGCCAGACCGGGCGAGTCCAGCCGGATGAGCAGAGCGACGATCACCATGAGAGGACTGACCAACACCAGACCGATGGCCGCGCCCGTGAAATCCAGCAAACGCTTCAGAAACAAGGCCGCGCTAGGTAAGGCTTCACGATGAAGGGTGACGACCGGCACTTCTCCGATCTCATCGATGCCGGAGTCGGGCCACGGTCCCGGGGGCAGATCGGGGACGGCACGAATATCCAGGTGGTTGCGGAATGCGACCTCAGCCGCCTCACGCGCCTGGGCAGGCTGACCGGGAAGGACGAGGATGACCTCATCGATGAATTCGGAGCGGGCGAGCCAGTCCAGGTCTGCGATTCGCCCCAATACCACCGGGGAAAGAGGTAGGTCGTCGTCCACGAATCCGCAGACGGTGGCGCGGTGCAACGGGTCATTGCGCAGTCCCCGGGCAAGGGCGCAAGCGATCGGGCCACCGCCAACGATCAGTGTCTTGCGCGACTCCGCTTCACGTCGTCGCCCCTTCCACGCAAGCTGCTCCAATCGGCGCCACAGCACCAGCCCGGCTAGGCTGCTGGCAAAGGTCGCAAAGGCGGCGCGAAGATGCGGTTCGTCCCGCGCGATGAAGACCAGGCCGGCCGCGAATAACGTCGACCTCGCCAGGATCGGGATGATCCCGGCGGGACACGGGTCCCCGGCACTCTTGTAGAGCCCTTCCGAGAAGCCGAAGAGCGTCACCAGAACGGCGAAGGCAGGCAGATACGCCCACGGCGGACCCCAGGCGGGAGAGATGAGCCCCACCGCCCCGCACACGACTCCGAGAACCATCAAGTCGGCCGCGACCAACTGAAAAAGGAGGAGTCGATCGCCGGTGGGATGGGGCAGGAGTTCTTGAATCGGCATTCGCGCAGTCGCCCGTTTCGGGGTGGCTTCGTCGACCACCGGCGCGGCTGCGGCCGTTGCAACCCTGGGATGCGGCATGGCGGACGTTCCCGGAATCATGCGGGCGTACTGCGACGGGCAATTTTTGGGTCCGGGGTCCCACAGCCGATTGGTGGTCAGTTCACCCATAAAATTCACAGACTCCGGTACAGACCTTGCGGCACCGGAAAACGACGTTCGGCCAGAACGGTCCCGAGTAGGGGAACCTGCGCCTTGGCAAGTTGATCCTTGACCTGAGCTGCAACGAGGCGCCTTGTTTTGTTGGCCGTCAGCACCAGCACCAAGCCGTCGCAGGCCCGTCCAATGCTCGCCGTGAGCCAGGACACCGGAGCGCACCACAGAATGGAAAACTCGAATTCGGCTGTCACGTCGCGGAGCCGCGATAAGTTCTGGTCGGTGATCCGGTGCCCGCCCCCGTCCGGCAGCCAACTCTGGCGAGGAACGATCCACAGCCGTGGTGCGATCGGCCAGTTGGCCTCCGCGCGGCTGGGAGACGCTATCTGCAACTGCGCCTGCAGCGGGGCCGAATCCGGGTAAGCGTCAATGAGCCCGACATCGTACCGGTCTTCCTCGGCCAGGGCTTGGGCAACATCGAGGCATAATGCCGACGTCGGCGCCGAGGCTTCGACGCCGGCAAATCCGACGTGCCGCACCGTTCCCACTTCATGCCGGAAGAAAAGTTGCTGAACCAGCGCATGGATCTGCTCATCGTGAATCGATCCCGCCCGAGAGGCTGTGCGGCGCGGGAGTTGCTCGCGAATTCCGGTTAGGAGCCGCTGTTCAGCGGCAGGTGGGCTGTCGGCTAGAATCTCGCGGAAGGTGCTCACTGGACCACCGCCTTGGGCCGTCCGATCCGATAGGATGAGGGCCGCAGAACTGCGGGCTCGGGCGCCGGCAGCCAGGCCAGCACCGGTACTTCCAGCAGGACGTGAGCCTCGGCGGGAGTGCGAATGGTCGGGTCAAAGTATTCCGTCGTAAAAGCGATGGCGACGCTGAACGCCATCGCCAGTCCGAAAGCGAGTACGAAATAAAGCGCCACGGAATGCATGGGCAAAGCCGGGGCTACGGGTTGCTCCACGATGGCGACGTTGAGGATGCGGCGCTCGTCGAGGGCGTCGCCGATGCGCGCTTCCTCGCGCTTGCGAAGGTAGAGAAGGTAGTTGTCTTCCTCGGCCTTGGCGGTGCGCATCAGATCCTGCTGATCGACCGAGTCGGATTGCATCTGCTGTGCGGCTTGGCGCAGCGAGGCAACCTGGGTGGCAGCGTCCGATTGCCGGGCCCGCAGGCCGTCCCGTTGCACCTGGGCCTTCTCCAATTCCATCCGAGCCCATTCGTAGTTGGGATCTTTGTCGCTGGTTTCGTCACGCACCGGCGTGAGCGCTTCGGCGGCAATCGACGCGCCTGTTTCAGCGATTTCCTGTTCCACTTCCTGCACCAGGCGGTAGGACGGCTCAAAGCGGCTGAGAAGCTCGGTGCGCTTGAGCTGGAGCTCCAGCAGGTGCGTTTTCATCTTTTCGAGAACCTCAGGATTATCGGCCCAGCGCTTGAGGGTGACCGAGCGGGAGGGAAACGACTTGAGCTGTTCGCTGAGCGATGCAGTCCGGCGCTCTGTTTCGACGCGTTCCTGGTCGATCTGACGGTAAGCCGCTTCCGCCTCGCCCAGCTTCTGCAGCGCGATATCACGCTCCAGCGCCGCCGAGACCACGCCCCGTGTACGAGTAAAGTGCACCAGTTCCGTTTCGGACCGATGCAGTCTCTTTTCGTACTCCGCGGTTTGCTGGTCGAAAAACTGAATCTCCCCCGGGGGACGCCGGAGTTTGGTGTGCCTTTGCACGTAGAGGGTGGAAAGTGCGGCCAGGATGCGGGCCGCTCGCTCTGGACTGGTGTCCTTGTAACTGACCTGGATAAGGTTCGACTTCTTCAGGGCTCCGACATCCAAGCCCCGTGCCAGCTTGCGAACCGCGTGTTCGATCTCGGCGGGGCGATCGCGATCCTGGGTCCCGGCGGGAACCAGCCCCGCCATTCTTACAACTTGCTTCAGGAGATCTTCGTCACGCAAAAGCTCGACTTCGGAGTTGAGTTCTTCTTCGGTGATGTCGGGCCGGGTGAACTCCATGGCGTTGGCGGGTTGCGAAGAAACGACGGGGTCAAAGCGGTCCCGGCGCAGCAGTACCTTGAAGTGCGATTCATATCGCGCCGAGAAGAAGACGACGAACATCGTCGCCAGCAGCACAAATCCAAAAGAAGCGGCGACGAGGCGCGGACGCCGGAACAGCGTGGCCGCCAGTTCGCGCGGTGTGGGAGATAGCTCGGTTTTCGAGTTTCCGATCAATTCCGTGGACATGGGTCATACAGCGGCGATCAGACCAGGCGAGATTTACGGGAACCGGCCAGATTTTGGAGACGCAAGTGAACGCTGCCACTCCTTTCGGTTAGAACTGCAATGGGTTCATGTACCAACTCATGGCGTTGGTGGGAACATACCTGCGAATTTTTGAAATACGGCTCTGCGGCACAAAGATAAAGTCACCCGGCCGCAGGTGGAGATCCTCGCGAAGATCGCGGGAATCCAGCATTTTCTTCACATCGATCACGTGAGATTCGGCGATGTACGCCGATACCCGGCGAAACAGAATGACCTGCGAATGACGGGCCTCCTTCGTGAAGCCGCCGGCCATCGCCACCGCTTCATTTACCGTCAGATCCCCTCGCAGCTCATACTTCCCGGGCCGCGCCACCTCGCCCGAAGCCAGGAAGTAGGGTCTGTCAAAGTCTTTTAAGGTCACGGTGACCTCCGGCTGGTGCAGAAAACCCCGGTAGGCGGTTACGATCGCCTGTTGCACTTGGGGAATTGTGAGTCCTTCCGCCAACAGCGTGCCCGCGCCTTTCAGGGCCACAAAGCCATCGGGCTGCACCGTCAAGGTCTGATTGAAGTCGGGAGAAAAAGTGAAATTTACGTCCACGGTGTCCGATTTTGAAAGCCGGTAAAGCGGATGGCGTTCCCCTCCGAATGCAGGATCTCCCATGCCATCCGCTTTTCCGGGCTGTGTGATCGCTCCGCCGGCGGAACCGTCCGCGCCGAACCGGTCCGGGCTCTGCGAGCTCTCCGCCGCCACGATCTTGCCGGTTGACGGAGCAGAGGGCCCAGGCACCGAAGCAGGCAACGGTGCAGTCTCCTGAGCGGTTGCGACCACAGCTAGCTGCAGGATGAGCATCCCCGCAGCCTCCAAAACGACGTGTTTAGCAAATACATTCATCTCCGGACTCTCACCGTTGCTCAGAACGGCGAACTAAGCAGCTCGATAATTTGAGCTGTTACCGGAAGCTACCGCTGCGTGTCGAGCACAACAAGTCATGGAAAGTACTGTCCACCGCGGTACCGGGCACGTTCCGGCTGTCGGAAAGGTGACCGAAATCAGCAGACAGGCTGCCTATGCATGGTTCCCGGTCCCGAACGTCCGCGAGAGTGGAGAGTCCTGCCACAAAAGTAGTGCACCAGAGTAGCCCTCCGAAAGTAGACATCGAGGGGCGGATTCGTCACCAACAGAGTGTGACGGGGCCTACATACGGTCCGTGCGCCATTTGGGCATCATGGTCACGTGAAAACCACACGTACCGCCGAACTCTCCACCGGCGTCCCTCCAGTCGAAGCCGAAGCCGTGAAAGTGCTGATCGCCGATTCCGGTCCGATTCAATCGCAACTCCTGACGCGGGCTTTGAAAAGCCGGCGCGAGTTCGACGTCTCCGCCGTCGCTTTGGAGACGGCCGCTCTCCACGATTTCATGCAGTCGAATCACGTCGACGTGGTCCTGGTCGCGGGGAACCACTTGCCGGATTTGAGTTTGCTGCGCTGGTTGCGGGTTTCCTATCCCCGAGCCGCTCCTGTGCTGCTGGCCGAAAGCGAAGACCGCGATCTGGTGGTGAATGCCTTGCGGGCGGGTGCGAAAGGCATCTTCCTTTTTACCCACACGCCTTTTTCGATGCTCTGCAAGTGCATTCACTGCGTTTTTCGGGGAGAGGTTTGGATCAACCGTCAGCAGATGAATTATGTGCTCGAAGCTTTATCGGAGGTGCCCACGCTGCGGGTGGTCAACTCCCGCGGCAGGTCCTTGTTGACGCCTCGCGAGGAGCAGGTGGTCGCACTCGTAGCCGACGGCTTGACCAACCGCGGCGTTGCCGGCGAACTGGGGCTGAGCGAACACACCATCAAGAAATATCTGTTGCGCATTTTCGACAAGATTGGGATTTCGAGCCGTGTGGAGCTGGTTCTCTACGCCATGTCGCACGGCGAGAATCGCCCGGCCGAATGGATGCCGAGCAATGCCCAGCAGCCCGTGGCGTAGGTGCGCGCGATAATCGAGTCCGGAGGGACGAGCGAGTCCTCACGCAACCTCTATAGGGCCTGGGCATCGACTCCCGACTCTCTCCAATTCAGCACCGGCCAGCTCACCACCGATGCCTGAGCGCGAAACTCAAGGCCGGCGGATACAATGGCGATATGCGAAATGGCCAGGAGACCGCCCGGTGACGGATCCCGCGTCCCAGTCCCAATCGAAAGTCGCGCGCCGCTGGACCGTGATCGCTTCCGGCCTGCTTCTTCTGGCGCTCGCGCTGGTCGTGATCTACACCGGTCCCAATGCTTTTCTCAGCCCGGTGGCGTTGGTGGTGGTGGCCGCGATCGGGCTGGCCGCGCTGCTACTCCAGGTGTGGTTTCGCCGGGATCTTCCGATTCATTCTCCGCTCTGGCTTAACACCCTCGGCATTCTCTGTGCCATGGTGTCGTTGTTCGCGGATTACCTCCGTATGACGCGCCGGGCGCTCGATCTCGTGGCGTTTGCCGCCGTGATCTGTTTCGGCATCAGCGGATCGCTCATCCTGCACGCCCTGCGACGGCGAGTACGAACGCCGCAATCCACCGAAGCCAAGTAGCTCGGGCGGCCTTCCCATTTACAATGTCCGCATGCGTGTCACCTTGTTCGGTGCATCGGGACTGCTTGGCCATGAACTGGTTCACGAGTTGAGTGGTACCGGCCGGAACCGTGAGCAAGATCAGTTGACGGCGTTTTCCATCGAAGACGCCGATCTGCGCGATCACGCGCGCGTGCGCAACTTAGTTCGCGATTCCCGTCCCGAGTGGATTCTTCTGCTCGCCGCTTACACCGACGTGGATGGCTGCGAATCCAACCGCGATCTCGCCTTCGCGGTGAATTGTGACGGCGCCGTCAATGTGGCCGAAGCTGCGCGTGAAACCGGGTCGCGATTGCTGTTCGTGAGCACGGACTATGTTTTCGATGGCGGTAAACGCTCGCCTTACCAAACCAGCGATCCGAGAAATCCAACCAGCGTTTACGGTGAGAGTAAAGCCCGGGCCGAGCAGCGGCTTCTAGAGATTCTGCCCCAGGTCTGCATCGCCCGCACTTCGTGGCTCTTCGGCCACGCAGGCAAGTGCTTTCCAGCAACCATTCTGAAGCTGGCGTCAACCCGCCCCGAAATCTCCGTGGTGAACGATCAGCGGGGCAGCCCGACATTCACCTGCGATCTCGCATCCGCTCTGGTCAAACTTTGCCGCGCGTCCGCGCAGGGAATCGTGCACGTCACCAACTCCGGCAACTGCACCTGGTACGAGTTTGCCACGGAAATCGTTCGCCAGTCCGGATTGCCCGCCGCAGTCAAACCCGTGACCACCGCTGAATTCCCTCGCCCGGCGCGGCGTCCCGCCTACTCCGTTCTGTCGCCCGACAGCCTGCACGCGTACAACATTCACCTGCCGGACTGGCAGGATGCGTTGCGCCGCTATCTCGCGAGCGCGCAGGTTGTTCCTGCTCCCGCCGTCCCGTAGCGTCGACTTCTGCATCAGAGGCGCTACCAGACTCGCCCGAAGAAAACGGAATACGATCGCAGTGTTCGTCACCACGACCGCCCAACGTAAACATTGAAAGTTCTCAGGACTCCATTCAGATTCGGATTCCAGTAATCTCTATAGCTGCCGTAGTAGAATATCAGCCCTCCTTCGAACTTGCGCGGAAACAAATAGTAAACTTTCGATTGTCCAATCCATTGGGGAACGATCACCTGCGAGACCTGAGTCGCTCCCAGTTGCAGATTGCCAAGGGCCTGCTGGAAGAGCACCGGATCGAAAGTATCCGACGAAATCAGCGACTGGTTGCCAAGCAGGGCCGCGTCGTTCGGATTCACATCGGGCCGCATTCCGCTGCGGGCCGAGTTATAGGTGAGCCTGAGATTGAGGCCCAAACGTTGCTTGACCGTGTAGGTGGACTCACCCCAGTAGGTCTGGCTGATCTGTTTGTAGGGGACAGCGGGTTCGTTTACCACATATCCCACAGCGCTATCGTTCTGAAACGCCATGTACGTCGTCAGATTATTCTGTTGATACGAGTATCCCAACCCTAAGTTCCAGCTCGGCACAAACCGCAGCGTGGCACTAGCTGTGTCGGTGTAGAAACGGTTATGTCTCTGAAAGTCACTAGCGAGGCCTGTTCCATCCGATCTGAGGAGTGGGATGGCTGCAAAGGCGTTCTGCAGATTGATGCTGGTGTCGTTCGTGAAGACCAGCCATTTAGTCGGTGTAAGCGAGACATTTACGAATGCGCGGTTGTTGCTTTGCGGCACGATTAAGTATCCAGGATTGTGAGTCCCCGTCCATTCATATCCGGCTCGTGCGCTCCAGTGGTCGCGATCGCGATAGCGGAGCGCCAGTCCGGTAGTGTTGCTAAATGAAGAAGGCACCACGGTCAGCAAGTCTGTGTTGTCAAAAGAGTAGATTTGCGGCCACAGCGAAGCATTGGAGCGGGTGATCCCGCTGCGCTTGTAATGGGCTTCCACATCGAAGCCTTTTGGCAGCTCGTAGTCCAACCGCACGCCTTCCGAATGATTGTGGTACGAGACATTGCCGTACAGATTGTAGAAGGGCGTGAAGTTGTTGATGAGGTTCTGCTGATGGTAGTCGGCGGTCACGCGCAAGCGGTCAACCGGGCGCCAGTTCAGCGTCTCGTCCGAGTCAAACCCGTTCTGCGGGTTCCCGGTCAAGTTGTTACGTAAGCGGGTGTAATTCACGTTGCCGTTGAAACTGAGCTTAGGGGAAGCCGTCCAGTTCAAGCTCAAGCTGTCCGACGACGACTGGTTCGGAGACGGAATATCCAGGAAGTAATTCCCGGCAGCAACAGGAGGTGGCACGGGTACCGGTGGAGGGGGCGGCTCATCCGCCGGCGTAAACGGTCCTGCATAGGTTGCGATGGGAAATGTGAGCCGGTCATTGAAGCTAGTGAATTGGTGTTGGTACGTGAGCCGCACCGGACCCAGGTCAACATCCGCCCCTCCGGCAATATTTCGCGTCGTGTAGTTGACCGGCTGGAAATGGGAAGTGTAGTGACACAGTTCGCCGCAGGTGGTCGTGGTGTTCTCATCCAGGTAAGCGAGTTGGGTTACGCCGCTCCTCGCTTGCCAACCCCCTTTCACGAACAGATGGACCGGCAGCTTTGGCACTTTGAGTTGCGCATACGCATTGCCCAGTCTTCTCTTCACTCCAAACGTAGTGTGGGACGGGATGAGATCCGTGATGGGCAGGAGGTCCGGCGACATTACGCCCGCGTAGAAGGGGTAATTGTCTTGTTGTTGAACGAAGCTGCGTGTATCAAAGCCGGCCCGCAAATGTTTGCCAACGGTGAGCTGGGACGCGGCGGAGTAATCGTCCCCGGTGAGAACATTGCCTCGGGAAATAATGGTCACGTGGTTCTGTGGTGAGACATACGCGGTCGCGACATCGGCGCCCGCCGACTGTTGCAGGCTGTCATACTCGCCGACTCGGCCCAAGAAGCCCGAACCGTCGAGAAACCGGTAAGAGCCGGGAGTAATGGAATAAGCGGAAGAGGCAGCGCCCAACTGCGTCTCCGTGCCCGTGGGATCACTGTTCCCACCCGGCATATTCCCGCCTGACATATTCCCACCTGACAACGGCGCGAGATATGCGGAAACTGCCGCGAGACCGCCGCTAGCGGCGCCAGCCCCATACACCGGCATGTGAGACGGAGCCGGATGTACGGAGGCCGACATCGGCGAATGGGAAGGTACCAGTGTTGCAGCGGTGTGCGCGGAGAGCGACTGAGAGGGCTGAACAGGCACGCCATAAGGACCTTTGTCTACAAATCTGCTCCCGCCGCTCGGAGTGGCGACATCGCTGCCATGAATCGACCCATGGCAGTTGGTGCAACGATCAACCAGAGGAAGACCGGCTCCGTTGTGGTGGCCGGTATGACACTGCAAGCACAGTGCGGGAACACTCACGGACAACAGGTTGGTGTTTGGCGAGCCATGGGCGCTGTGACAGCTCATGCAATTTTCCGTGACCGGGGGGTGCTGGTAGGCAAACGGCCCGCGATACTGCGCATGGCAACCCAGACAGAGTTGATTCACGTTTGCCGTCCGCAGGTTGTTACCGGCCGCTCCGCCATGCGGGTCGTGGCAGTCGGCACAGCTCATCTTTCCTTCCCGCAGTGGGTGGTGATAAGGCAAGCTCATTTCTCCGCGCTGGCGTTGGTGACAGCTCAGGCAAGCATCATTGCCCTGCCATCGCGGCTGCATAATTGCTTTGCTTTCCGGCACGAGGTTCTCAACGGCGGCTACGCGGCCCGGAGTCATCACGTCGATCATCGCCTCGGCTTTGTGCCCGGCCTTGGCCCCGTAGGTGTGAGTCTGATGGCAATCAATGCAGCGGACTTTATTCGACGCATGAGTGCCGGCCATCCAGTTCCGGATTTTGGCATCCTGTGCATGACAACTGAGGCACACGCCATTCGCATCTGTGGCGGATCGGTGGGAGAAGGAAATAATCTTCGCAATATCCCCGCCGCCCTCGACGTGCAGGCTGCCAGGACCGTGGCATGCTTCGCAATCAAGACCCTGCTGAGCATGAAAGGCATGCCGGAAATCGGTGGCGATATCGGAGTGGCATGCCGTGCAGGCCTCGGCACCGACCGGCGTGGCGCCTGGAATTTGCACATACTTTGCGAACGACGCCATCCCGTAGGCAGACTTTTTCTCTGCTGAGGATGGCGCTGGCGTGAACAGGAAAGAAGTGGAGAAGAAAACAGCGAGGAGCAAAGCGCGTCGCCGCATAGCGACCTCCCAAAAGTCGCCGTTCAGTCTAGTAGACTTACCGCAAGCATAATGTGATCCCCACTACATACATAGGTGATATATCTCTACTGCGGCAGTGACGCTCCGCAGCCTCACGGTTAAGTCACCGCCCATCGGAGGCTGACCCGCCACCCTGAAGCAGGTGCGCCGTCCAACCCCCGCTGCCGTGGCTTATCCTTAAGTTTTTTTGAGGATTAATCGTGCCTTCTTTCGAGGATTAACCGTGAACCAGCGACGTTCTTGGATTCTGCTCGCTTCGCTCGGCTCGCGGTTTCAGTCCGCTGGCATGGGTGTTGGTCTCGCGACCAGAGCAGGCGTTTTTAGAGGGGCGGCCGTTTCCGCGGGAGCCGCCAGCCATTTGCGTACGTCCGGCAGCACGCGGCGCATCGCCAGTTCGCCCACGCGGATCAATTCGTCTGCGCGTTTGAAGTCGTCATAGTCAAAACCCGCTACATCGGGCTCGATTACGACATCGGCGGCGCTTCTCCACATGGAACTCATCATCTCCTGCGCGATGGCGAACGACTGCCCGATCACGTCAAAGTAATGCCGGGGCGCGCTCGTCTTCGACCACTGCCCTTTCAACTGCACGGCCAGCACGCGTTCCGCGCCCATTTCGCGGAGAGGAACTGTCGGCACGGGATAAGAGAGCATGCCATCCACCAACCAGCTCCCGCGAATCTCCACCGGCAGGAACATCCCTGGATAAGCGCAACTCGCCCGCACCGGATCGATGATCGGACCGGAGGTAAAGACCGTTCCTTTCCCGGTGTTGAAGTCGGTGGCGGTCACGCCCAGAGGAATGCGCATTTCTTCAAAAGTCTGCACCTTCAAAGTTTGTTTCAGAAACGAGACCATGCGGTCGTTCGAGGCAAAGCCGTAACGCGAGAGCGTCCAGCGTGCGAAGGTTGTGAAGCGAACTTTGTGGGCGAGTTCTTCCAGTTCCGCGATCGTGAGTCCGCTGCAATACGCGGCGCCCATGATTGCGCCCACACTGGTGCCAGCAATCATGCGAACCGGGACGCCTTCTTCTTCGAGGACTTTGAGAACCCCAATGTGCGCGATGCCGCGAGCAAAGCCGCCGCCCAAGGCGACACCAATGGCGGGGATACGCTTCGCCTCGGCTCCATTTGGTCGGCGGGAAAGTCCGCGGCCGAAGGCTTGCACAGACCGGATAACCCTGTCCAGACTCTTCATCGGAACCCCACGTTCCGGGTTTGCCGGGGGGCGCAAACCCCACATCCTACAAATGTTAAGATGCTATAAATCCGCTCCCGGATACAAGGCACGTTTGTGCTATCTGGCAGTTACGGGAGATTCCACCTGTTAGTACCCGATGTAATCTCCCGATCTACAGTCGTGACTAAGGCCCTGTAATGCTGATAACTTACAGTCCTAACATGCAGTGGACGCCCGGCCGCCAGGTAAGGGGTATATCCAGGGCACCACGAAACCGGTGAAACAAGAATCACTGGCCAGAAGTGCAGCGATGAATCGAACCGACATGTGGCGCCGCATCGACGCCCATCCCAAAAGGTGGGACATGCTGGTTGTAGGCGGGGGCGCGACCGGCGTAGGGGTTGCGATCGATGCCGCGGCGCGCGGCTACGATGTGCTGCTGCTCGAGCAGAGCGACTTCGGCAAAGGCACGTCGAGTCGCAGCACCAAGCTGGCACACGGCGGCGTGCGCTATCTGGAGCAGGGCAATATCGGGCTGGTCATGGAGGCGCTGAACGAGCGGGGTTTGCTCCTGCAAAACGCGCCCCACATCGTGCACGATCGTGCCTTCGTCGTGCCGAACTACGATTGGTGGGAGGCTCCATTCTATGGTCTTGGCCTGAAGCTCTATGAGTTGCTGGCTGGCAAATATGGTTTTGGCGCCTCACGCATTCTTTCGAGGGAAGAGACTCTTGAACATCTACCCACCCTCAAGACCGAAGGCCTGCGCGGCGGCGCCGTTTACTACGACGGACAATTCGACGACGCGCGCCTGCTCATCCACATGGTGGCCACGGCTTTCGAGCAAGGCGCCACGTTGCTGAACTATGTCGAAGTCACGGGGCTGACGAAGGACGCTCAGGGATTTGTCGATGGTGTCAGCGCCCGCGATGTAGAAACCGGCAACCAGTTCCGTGCCGCCGCCAAAGTTGTGGTCAACGCCACCGGCGCTTTCAGCGACTTGCTTCGGCGGAAGGCCGAACCCGGCGCCACGTCGATGATCGCGCCCAGCCAAGGCATTCATCTGGTCTTCGATTCCAGCTTCTTGCGGGGTGAAAGCGCGGTCATGGTTCCTCACACCAGCGATGGCCGTGTGTTATTCGCAATTCCATGGCACGGCCACACACTAGTCGGGACCACGGACACGCCCATCGCGGCCGCCACGCTAGAGCCGGTCGCCATGGACGAGGAAATCGATTTTATTCTCGCGACTGCCGGCCAATACCTGACCAAAGCCCCTACGCGCGACGACGTGTTGAGCGTGTTCGCCGGCATTCGGCCGCTGGTGCGCGCTGCGGGCGCAGCCAGCGGCGTTGTCAGGTCCGCGGCGCTGGCGCGCGATCACGTGATCCACATCGACCGCTCCGGTCTGGTTACCGTCTGCGGCGGAAAATGGACGACCTATCGGCATATGGCCGAGGATTGCGTCGATCAGGCGGCCACGCTCGCGCAGTTGCCCGACAAGCCCTGTGCGACCCACCAGTTGCACATTCACGGCTTTCACCCTGCAGCGAAAGGATTCGGCTCGCTGGCAGTCTATGGTTCAGACGCGGACGAGATTCGCAAGCTGATTGAGACTCATCCTGGACTCGGCGAACCGCTGCACGCGGCATTGCCCTACGTGAAGGCGGAGGTCGTCTGGGCGGCGCGACACGAAATGGCGCGCACCGTGGAAGACACGCTCGCCAGGCGCACGCGCGCCCTGTTCTTGAATGCGCGCGCAGCCATCGCCATGGCGCCCGCCGTGGCGGACTTGATGGCTGCGGAACTGGGCTGGGACGAGGTCGCCCGGACGAAGCAGCTGGCTGCGTTTCGTGACGTCGCTTTGAACTACGTACTCCATCGCTGAAGACTGACCCGGGAACCTCTAGCGCCTGCCCTGTCCAATCCCCGCTGCTGTGATTTATCCTTAGCATTCTTTCGAGGATCAACCGTGAACAAACAGCTCTTGTGGATTCTGCTCGCTTCGCTCTGCCTCTTGCTTTTCCCTTTCGCGCTTTCCGCCCAGCCCTATGACCCGGCGATGTACCAGGACCTTCACTGGCGCATGATTGGCCCGTTTCGCGCGGGTCGCACCGTGGCGATTTCGGGCGTTCCAGGCCAGCCAAATGTTTTTTATATGGCGCCGAACAACGGCGGAGTCTGGAAGACGACGGACTTCGGCCGCACCTGGAATCCGATCTTCGATGGTCAGCCCTCCGGTTCAATCGGTGCCCTGGCCGTGGCGCCGTCAAGTCCAAGCACCATCTATGTCGGCAGTGGTGAAGGCCTGCGTCGCCCCGATCTTTCCGTAGGCGACGGTATCTACAAGTCAACCGATGCGGGCCGCACCTGGCGGCATCTCGGACTCCGCGACGCCCAGCAGATTGCCTCCATCCTCGTCGATCCCAAAGATGCAAACCGGGTTTTTGTTGGCACACTCGGACATCCCTATGGTCCGAATGCCGAGCGTGGCGTGTACCGCTCGCTCGACGGCGGCGAGACGTGGCAAAAAGTTCTTTATAAGGATGAAAACACCGGTGCGATCGAACTGGTGTTCGATCCGCGAAACTCGCACGTGATCTTTGCCGACATGTGGGCCTCGCGCCGGCCGCCGTGGACAACCGGCAACAGCTACGATGGCCCGGGCAGCGGCCTCTACAAATCCACCGACGGCGGCAACCACTGGCGGCAGATCACAAAAGGCTTGCCCAGTGAGGCCGATAAGCTCGGACGCATCGGCCTGGCCGTTTCGCCGAGCAATCCCGATCGCATGTACGCCTGGGTCGACGCGCGGGGTGACGCGCAGATGCCCGGAGGCATCTACCGTTCCGACGATGCCGGTGAAAGCTGGCTGCTCGTGAACACCGAAGATAGAGTTTGGGGACGCGGCTCCGACTTCGCCTGCGTCCGCGTCGATCCACGAAATAAAGATGTGATCTATGTGGCCAACACTTCCACCTACCGATCCACCGACGCCGGCAAGAACTTCACGGCCATCAAAGGCGCGCCCGGAGGCGACGACTATCACACCATCTGGATCAATCCCGAAAACCCCGACATCATCGCCATGGGCGTAGATCAGGGCGCGACCATCAGCGTCAACGGCGGCCAATCCTGGAGTTCCTGGTACAACCAGCCCACCGCGCAGTTCTATCACGTAATCACTGACAACCAGTTCCCCTACTGGGTTTATGGTGGCCAGCAGGAAAGCGGCTCCGTCGGCACCGCCAGCCGCAGCGACTTCGGCGAGATCACCTTTCGCGATTGGACCACGGTCGGAACCGAAGAGTACGGCTACGTCGCGCCCGATCCCCTGCATCCCAATCTGATTTATGGCGGCAAGGTTACGGTGTTCGACCGCAACACGGGTCAAACGCGCGACGTTTCGCCGGTGGTTCTGCACACCGGCCAATATCGCTTCAATCGCACCGCGCCCTTGATTTTCTCGGCGGCGGATCCGCACGTGCTCTATCTCGGCTCGAACGTCCTGTTTGAAACCCGTGACGGCGGCAACAGTTGGCAGATCGTCAGCCCCGACCTGACCCGCGAAACTCCGGGCGCTCCAGCCACTCTAGGCCCGTTTGTCGAGGCCGATCCGGCGAAGGGCAAGCATCGCGGCGTGATCTATTCGATCGCTCCGTCGCCGAAGGACGCAAACCTGATCTGGGTCGGCACCGACGATGGCGTCATTCAAGTAACGCAAGACGGCGGCAAGAACTGGCGGAACGTGACGCCGCCAAAATTGACTCCCTGGAGCAAGCTGGCGCAGATGGACGCGTCACATTTCGATACCCCAACTGCCTATGCCGCAGTGAACCGCTTCCGCCTCGATGATCTGCATCCCTATATTTATCGCACGCACGACGGCGGCAAGAGTTGGCAGAAGATCGTAACCGGCTTGCCCGAGAACGAGCCCGTCAACACGGTGCGGGAAGATCCAGAGCGCAAGGGACTGCTTTTTGCCGGAACCGAACGCACCGTCTATGTGTCCTGGGATGACGGCGACCATTGGCAGTCGCTGAAAATGAATCTGCCGCCGACGTCGATCCGCGACCTCGTCGTGCATCATGACGATGTTGTGGTGGGCACTCACGGCCGCTCCTTCTGGATCCTCGACAACGTTACGCCGCTGCGCCAGTTCAGCCCGGAAATGGCGGCGGCTCCCGCGCATCTTTTCGCGCCGCAGCTAACCTATCGCGTGCGCCGCAATAACAACACCGACACACCTCTGCCGCCGGAAGAACCTGCCGGACAGAATCCGCCGGATGGCGCGATGATCGACTACTGGCTCCAGACCAAGAACGCGGCGGCCTCGGCGGTCACGCTCGAAATCGTCGATGCCGCGGGTCACGCCGTGCGCCATTTCTCAAGCGACGACAAGCCCGAACCGGTGAACGCAAAAGAACTGAATGTTCCGACCTACTGGGTGCGTCCGGCACGAACCTTGTCGGCCGCGCCTGGAATGCATCGGTTCATCTGGAATCTGACGTATCCCGAACCCGACGTGCTCTCGCATGACTACCCGATCTCCGCCATCTACCACGACACGCCGCGCTATCCGCTCGGCGCCACCGTGTTGCCCGGAGCGTACAAAGTTGTGCTCACAGTTGGCGGCAAGAGCTACACACAGCCGCTGAACATTCGCATGGATCCGCGGGTGAAGACCTTGCCGGAAGACCTGGCCAAGCAATTCGACCTCGACCGGAAGATTGCCGGCGCGCTTCACCAGGACTACGAAGCCCTGCAACAGGTGCGCAGCCTGCGAGCGCAGTTGAAATCGCTCACTGGACATATTCCCGATGCTGTCACAAAAACAGCGTCCGAACTGGAAGGGAAAGCCGCGGCCATCGAAGGCGAAGAAGGCGGCTACGGCACGCGTTACTTGAGCACGCCCGAAGGCCGCAGCCTGGCTCGCCTCAACGGCGGCTTCAACGCACTCGTCAGCGCTCTCGATACCGCCGACGCCGCGCCGGCGACCCAGCAAACCGCGATGTTCGTGGAACTGGAGAAGGCGCTGGAGCAGCAGTTGTCCGCGTGGGGCCAGCTCAAGTCGAAAGATATTCCGGAACTGAACGAGCAACTGAAGAAAGCAGGATTGCCGCCGATCGATTTGCAGAAGGCGATTCCGGGCGCAGCCGATGCGGCCGAGACAACCTCGCAGGACCGGGACAGAAACGAGGAGTAGGCTTTTGTAGCTCGTGTCCACAGTTTTCTCCGGGGCTCAGGTGGTTGGAATGGGCTTGGACCCCTCTGGTCGCGGTCTTTCAGAATGAAAGACTTAGTGTGTGAGAGGCGCTAGGTCTTTGAGAAATAAGGACTTAGTTGTAAAGTATTTACAAATCAATAGCTTAGGTCACATTTCAGGTTTGTTATTAGGTTCGTTTCCCGCTAGGTCTTTGAGAAATAAATACTTTAGTGGTCATGAGGGGCTGGCGGCGCGCGCAAGAATCCGCGAGAGTGGGCGGACAGGAGTGTCCTCGCCACACCGTCCAAGAGGGCCGAGATTAGGTCGAATTTCAGGTTTGTTATTAGGTTCGTTTCCCGCCAGGTCTTTGAGGAATAAATACTTTAGTGGTCATGAGGGGCTGGCGACGTGCGCAAGAATCCGCGAGAGTGGGCGGGCAGGGGTGTCCACGCCACACTACCCCGGAAACTCCCGCAGCACAAATTCCATCGCCGCCTCGCGCGATGCGAGTCGACCTTCGAGTTGCGCGTCCTCGACTGCGGTTAGGATTTCCTTGAAGTGCGGACCGGGCTCATAACCTGCGTCGATCAGGTCGCGGCCGGTGATCAGCGGAGCCGGACGAATTGCCTCAGGCGGGAACGAGCGTAGCTGCTCTTGCGAGTATTCGTAGGAGTCGAGTTGGCCGTGGCTGGAAAGACAGTCGATGCGGTGCAACTCCAGGTGTTCGTCGAAGGCAGGCAAGCGGAGAAACTTTTTCAGCGTGGATTGCTTCATGCGCTCGACGTCGGCAAAGCGCATGTGATTCGCGACCAGCGCCAGAATTTGCTCGGTTTCGTCATTGGAGAAGCGCAGGCGACGGCAGATTTCGGCGGCCATCTTTACCCCAACTTCCACGTGCCCATCGAAGCGGATGCGGTCGGGCGCGACACGGAAGGTTGGCGGCTTGCCCACGTCGTGCAGCAGGGCTCCCCAGGCCAGCGTCTTTGACACGGAACCGGAAACACCGGGCTGAAGTTTCTCCAGCAGAAGCAGCGTGTGCACGAAGACGTCACCTTCGGGATGGAATTGCGGCGGCTGCTCCACCCCTTTCATGGCGGCGATTTCCTTCAGAACTTCTGGCAAGAGGCGGCTCGAATCCAGCAGCTGAAAGGCGCGGCGGGCGCGGCCTTCGGTGAGCATCTTCGTCAGCTCTTCGCGCACTCGTTCACAGGAGACCTGGTGAATTTGAGGCGCTAACTTTTGAATTGCTGCCATGGTTGCTGGCTCGATCGTGTAATCGAAGCGCGCCGCAAAACGCACGGCGCGGAGCATACGCAGTTTATCTTCGGCGAAGCGGCGTTCGGGATCGCCGATGGCGCGCACGATTCCGGCCTTCAGGTCGTCGCGGCCTCCGACGAAATCCAGAATCCCGTTGGTTGTCCTATCAAACACCATGGGATCGAGCATCATGCCGTTGATGGTGAAATCGCGGCGCTGCGCGTCTTCGCGCGGGTCTTTGCTGAAGCGAACTTCGTCGGGATGACGGCCGTCGGAGTAGCCGACGTCCGAGCGGAACGTTGCGACCTCGACGATCGCAGCGCGACGGGCGGGAGCCTGCCCTGAGCTTGTCGAAGGGGCGCCCGTCTCTCCACTATATTGTGGGACCAGCACGACTCCAAACTGCTCCCCGACGGCGAACGTCTGCGGAAAGATTTGCATGACCTGATGCGGAGTCGCATCGGTGGCTACGTCGTAGTCGGCGGGCTCGCGACGGAGGAGAAGATCGCGGACACATCCACCGGCGAAGTAGGCCTGGTGTCCGCGCTCGCGCAGGGCGCGGACGATTTCGGCGGCGTGTTGTTTGGCGTCCTTCATTTAAACTGGTCTTTCGTCCGCAAGTTCGTGGCGTAAGCAGCGGTTGTCATCCTTAGCGAAGCGAAAGACCTGCTTTCTTGCCGACGCGATAGACAGCAGGTCCTTCGCTTCGCTCAGGATGACAAAAACATTTTCTGTGGATGACAAAATCATTTTCTGTGTTTGCAGATGCCATCATTATGCCTGACGCGTACATCCTCGGCATCGAGAGCTCCTGTGATGAGACAGGCGCGGCGGTGGTCGGTTCGGGGCAGCGGATTCTGTCGAACGTGGTGGCTTCGCAGATCTCGACGCACCAGCCTTATGGCGGCGTGGTTCCGGAACTCGCCTCGCGCGAGCACTTGCGCGCGATTGTTCCGGTGGTGCGTACAGCCTTGTCCGAAGCCGGACAGACTTATCAATCCGTCGACGCCATCGCGGTCACGCAAGGTCCGGGACTGGCGGGCGCTCTGCTGGTCGGCATCAGCTTTGCCAAGGCGCTGGCGTTCGCGCTGGAGAAACCGCTGATCGCCGTGAACCATCTTGAGGGACACATTCATGCCGTATTGCTGGAGCAGCGGCAAAACGAGCAGCGGCAAAGCGAAAATGGCGACCTGCATTTTCCGGTGCTGGCGCTGGTGGTCTCAGGCGGTCACACGCATCTTTATCTTGCCGAGGTGCAGGAAAATCTTTGGACCTACCGGAACATCGGCCACACCCGCGACGACGCCGCCGGAGAGGCGTTCGATAAAGTCGCGAAGCTGCTCGCGCTCGGCTATCCCGGCGGGCCGATCATCGACCGACTGGCGCCGCACGGCGATCCGCACGCGGTTAAGTTCCAGATGGCGCAGATCAAACATCGCGACCGGCGCGATTACAAGCAGGGCGATCGTTTTCAGGGCGGACTTTTGCAGGGTGATCATGAGCAAGCACGAGCCGAAGACGGCCGGCCGCACTTCGATTTTTCCTATAGTGGAATCAAGACGGCGGTTCTGCGATACGTTGAGACGGAGAAGCTGAAGCCTGCGATTGAAACTCGCCGCCAGGCGCTCGCGCGGCAGATTCCGACCGGCAAAGACAAGCTCGCGCTCGAAGAGATTCGCGGACTCTGCGACCGGCAGACGCTCAATTTGGTGGCTTCCTTCCAGCGTACGATGGTCAACGATCTGGTCATGAAGACGCTGGCTGCGGCGCGCGAGTATGACGTTCAGACTCTCTTTGTCAGCGGCGGCGTGGCCGCCAATCGGGAATTGCGGGCGGCGTTTGAACGCGAGGCGGGGATCGAGGGGCTTCCCGTTTTCTTTCCTTCGCGGGCGCTTTCCACTGACAATGCGGCCATGATCGCGGCGGCGGCGTTTCCGAAATTTGTGCGCCGCGAATTTGTGGCGATGGATTTCTCCGCCGAGGCGGGAATGCGGCTGCGCTAGTGGTCCGTGGCGAAAGTCCCGTCCCGATCCAAGCGCCTGAGCCGCTGGCCGAACAATTCCTTGTCTCGATGCCCAGCCCCTAAGGTGTGTGTGAGAGTAATCGGTCGTCCCTCCGGGACTTGGGTCAATTCTTCCGCTTTTCCCAGCGCTGAAGCGCTGGGCTAAGTTAGGTCGCCCCTCCGGGGCTGTCACGGAATCCGACCTGCGCCTGATATCGCCCGCTCCTGGGGTTGAATTGAAACACTTCCCAGCTACAATGGTCGCGTGAAACCGACAATTTACGTAGTGGAAGACGACCCGGATATCTCCCGCCTGGTTCGCCATCATCTTGAAGGTGCGAGCTTCAACGTGCGACTCTATGCGACCGGAAATCTGGTCGTGGCCGATGCCGAACGGCAGCGTCCGGCGCTGTTTCTGCTGGATATCATGGTGCCGGGAAAGGACGGGCTGGAACTGTGCCGCCAGATCCGGCAGTCAGTGTCGCTGGCGCCGGTGCCGGTGATTTTCCTGACCGCCAAGAGCAGCGAGGCGGATCGCGTTTTGGGGCTGGAGTTGGGGGCCGACGATTACATCCCGAAGCCCTTTAGCCCGCGCGAACTGGTGGCTCGGGTGAAGGCGGTGCTGCGGCGTTTTGAGCGGCCGCTGCCGCCGCAGCCAACCAAGATTGACGACGTCCACATCGACCCCGGTGCGATGACGTTGACGGTGCGCGGAAAGCAGGTGCCGACCACGGCCACCGAATTCCGGCTGCTCGACCACTTCATGCGGCACGCCGGGCGCGTTTTCACTCGCGATCAGTTGCTCGACTCGGTGTGGCGCGATACGGCGTATGTGACGCCGCGCTCGGTCGACGTTTATGTGCGACGCATCCGGGAAAAGATCGAGCCCGATCCGGAAAACCCGCGCTACCTGAAGACGGTACGGGGCGCGGGCTACCGCTTTGAGGTTGCGCGTTGAGAAGCCGCATCTTCGCGAAATTGATGGTTGTGTTTCTGCTGGTGATTGGCGTAACCGCGATCACGTTGCAGTTGACCGTGCGCGGGGTTTGGGAACGCACGCTGCACGAGCAGATCGAGCGCAATCTCAAAGAGAAGGCTTTGATGTTCGCCTATCGCGTGGAGGCGGACCGGCAACACTCCCTGGCCGACATTACCGCGCAGGAGGGTCAGGCGGCGGGAGCCCGCGCCACCGTTATCGATCCCACCGGCAAGGTACTGGCCGATTCGGAGGCCGATGCCGGCTCGATGGAGAATCACGCGCATCGCCGGGAATTTGTTTCCGCCCTCGCCGGCAAAATCGGGGTGGATGAACGCAAGAGCCACACCCTGGGCATACCCTTCTTGTACGTGGCGGCGCCGGTATCGGGAGGAGCGGTGCGCCTGGCGTATCCTTTGCCGGAGATCGAAATTACGAATCGTCCGCTGGGAGTGGCTCTGTTCTGGGGATCGCTCAGCGCCTTCGTTTTCGCGATGATGGTGGCGGGGTTCACTTCCCATTATGTTGGCCGGCGTCTGCATCGGATCGTGACTTTTGCCGAGCGCGTGGCTGGCGGGGATCTGACGGCCAGAATCGCGTCCGCTTCGACGGACGAAATCGGACAGGTGGCGGCAGCGCTTGATAAAACGGCGCGCCGCGTGGAAGAAAGCTACGCCCGCGTTCAAACCAGCCAGCGAGAGCTGGAAACTCTTCTCAACAGCATGCAGGACGCCGTGATTGCGGTCGATGCCGAGGGGCGTGTGCAGTGGGCGAATCGGGGCATGAACCGTCTGCTGCTGCATGTACCCCGCTTGAATGCGCCGCTGATTGACAGTGTCCGCGACCCGGATTTTCTGGCGGCGATTCAAGAAGCGGCGCGCGACCAGGCGGTCAGGTCGGCGCGCTCGAACACCATCGTTTCCGGCCGCACCTTCGATGTCACCGCGGCGCCCATGCCCGGAGGCGGAGCCGTCGCCGTGCTCCGCGATCTGACCGAGACCGCGCGCATGGAAAAGAGCCGCCGCGATTTCATCGCCAACGTTTCCCACGAGCTGCGCACTCCGCTGACCTCCATCCAGGGATACACGGAGACGCTGCTCGATAGCCCTCTCGCGGACAATCACGTGCGCGAGTTCCTGGAAATCATCCGCAAGAACTCGGCCCGCATGTCGCGCCTTACCGAAGATCTGCTGACTCTGACCCGCGTCGAATCGGGAGAGCAGCGGTTTGCCATTCAGCGGGTCGGTACCGAAGAACTGCTGCAGGACGCTCTGGAAAGCTTCCAGGAAGTGGCGCGCTCTTATGGAGTCGAACTAGCGATCGAGAACTCGGTTCCGGCTGGCCAGGTGAATGCAGACCGGGAAGCCGTCCACCAGATTTTTTCGAATCTGATCGAGAACGCGTTGAAGTACGCGGCGTCGGGGAAGAAAGTGATTCTCGGGGCCCGCGGGGCCGAGCGCGGCGCCGAAGTCGTCGAATTTTACGTCCGCGACTTCGGGCCCGGCATTTTCTCTGAGCATCTGCCCCGTCTTTTTGAGCGTTTCTATCGCGTCGATAAGGCGCGCTCGCGGGAATCGGGAGGCACAGGGCTGGGACTCGCCATCGCCAAGCATATCGTTCTCGCGCACGGAGGTACGATTTGCGCCGAGAGCGAACTCAATCACGGCTCGACCTTCTTATTCACCTTGACGCCCGCCGTGCCCGATTCAGCCTAGATACCCATAAGCCGGCAGTTTCCGAATAGGCTTCGTTTCTCGCGGATTTAGCGCCGACCAGAAATTCACCGCCTTGTAACCTGTTCCGTGACGCCAGGAATTATGATTTTGTTGGGATTGTGCGCTCCACTCCGGGTCGATCGCTCGCGTCCACCAGAGCGGATCCGGCATCTAAAGAAGGAGGGTGGTTTTGCCTATGAGCACAGCCAGCGTAAGAACGCCTCCGCCCGAACCCTCGCACACTCGCCTGGCACAGCGAACGGTGGAAGCCTGCGAACTTGCTCGCGAAGCCGCAGCCATTGCGGCCGAGGGAATTGCCACCGGTTCCATGTCCCGCCTGAACGCCATCCGGCAGTGTGAAAAAGAGCTCGATGCCATTGATGTGGAAGTAGATATCGGCGTGACCTCGACCATCACCCACGTCCCGGAGGCCGAGACCGGGCAACTGCTGGCGTGCATGAAAGTCATGATCGGACTCGAGCGCATTGGGGACCTGCTATTGAGCTTTGCCACCAGCGCGCAGGCTGCGGGCGCCCGCCTCGATTCGGAGGATGCGCGCGACTTGACCCACATGGCCACGGTACTGGAGAAAATGCTGGCTGACGTCGGACAGTCTTTCTCCCAGAAGGATGTCAAGAAGGCCATCGATGTGCTTCGTGCCGACGCCGAGATGGACCGCTTGCGCAACATCATTTTCCTACGCCACATCGAGAATCCAGAGAACGTCGCGCACCACTCCAGTCTGCAGGTTATTTTCATGACACAGTCTCTCGAGCGCGCCGGCGACCATGCCAAGAACCTGGCCGAAGAAGTCTGCCATTTTGTCAGTGGACGCAGCATTCGCCACCTGCTCATGGCCTACGACAAACCAAAAGAGCAGATGTTCATCGAATGGCTGCGGCACAAGGACGACAAGTCGTAGCAGCGTCCGCACGTGTTCATGTGGTGGAGCGCCGGGTTTCTCGAGCCTGCCCTGAGCGAAGTCGAAGGGTCCCGTCGGAAGGGGACGCATGGCTCTCCCCAAGCAAATCAGCAATCCCCTCCAGCCCTTGACGGGGTAGTACACTTCGGGAAAAATTGTCGACCCCCCCTCTGTTAACGACGGAATTTGACCTAGGCCGGGGCGCGCTGGCAAGTGAGGTGGGCAAGTGCTATTTCTAACGACCTCATGAGGTTGAAAAGCTGATATAAGGGTGGGCCTAGGTGTGGAAGGTACGCAGCAGCGGTGTGCGCTAGTCGGCAGGGCGCACCGTGTGCTCGGTTCCTTCACGCGCTTTGGGCAGCGCTTTTACTGGCTGAGCAAATGGTTGTGCTATCTCAGCTCCGGTCGCTTCTTTGTAGATAACCTTGAAGTTAGGATCCAGTTCTTGGCGGGAAATGTGGGCCAACGTCAGAACCACAACTAGGCCTGGCGCAAAAAGGTGTCCGTTTCCCGCACGGTCCCTCATCACGCGATACGCGGCGGATTCTAACAATTGCTCGCATTGTGGACCGGCTTGCTTGCAGTCTGCTAAAGCTTTGCTGCTGGTAACTATAACCGTGGCTGCAAACCAGTCAAGAAAAGTGCGGCGATACCATGACTCATTGGGTGCCGCTCCAGTATCTTTGACTCGGAGTACTATCTCTTTGGCGGTCGACACTTGGGATACCTCATTGATCACGCGGACTAACTCCAAGAAGCCCAGTTCCTCAGCAATTTGTCGCACCTTTTGCAGCGGCTCAACAGTAGAACGTTCATCTAATTGACTTAAAAGCACCTGCTGCAAGTGCCAAGCTTTAGAGTACTGTGTATACCAAGGTTCGGGCAATTGCTGAATGGCCCATGCTATCGCGCGGCTTAATGGCTCCGAAGGAAGCAAGTGTTTATCAGCTATCAACGTGTTGACCAACCACCGACGTACTTCGGGAGATGAACCGTATCTTTCTGCGATATTTCGTTGAAGAACATTTGTGTCCTCCGCCGTCGAAACCAACGCCATTAGCTGGTCACTCTCTGCTGAGATAAGGGATTCCTCGGGCAGATCGGCAACTGACTCGTTAAAGTAGGAAAATGTCCAGTCCTTCGTTAGTTTATGTTCTTTGTCCAATCTGACGGGTTTACTGTGAAATGCAAGAACGCCCGCCCAATTAGGATACTCAGCCTGACGCTGGAAAAAAGTTCGTCGACATTCGTCGTACAGCCAGATTTCAACTGGGGACGATAAATTGGCCTTCGCGATCGGCTGGGCACCATGCGCAGCTGGCCAGTGTTGCATCGCTTGATTCATAAAACTCAGTGACTGAGCTTCGCCTGCGGTGCCATTCAGTATGGCTGAAGACACTTTCGCCAGCAGGACGCGATTCCGGGCGCGTTCAATCTCAGACGGAGCATACTCGTACGCTGATTCCAAGGTATCAACAGCAGTTTCCAAGTCGCCGCGTGCTGCGGCGGAAAGAGCAACATCCAAATAAGATACATACAATGCTGATCTGCTGCCCTCCACCGGATCGTAGATAACCGCCTGCCAAGGCAATCCTGGCTTATCAATCGCCTTGTGCACATACCTCACAATCGAAACGTACAGAACCCCAAACGCTACGGTGACGTTTCTTTTCTGAGGGCTTGCATTAACCTCCACTGTAGGTCCGTAATAAGCAAGACGGAGTTCCTCTGCCGGGCTAACGCTACCAGTGCTGGAGACCGTATGTATTACGGCATCTTTCAACGGAATGAGGATTGCGTGCTGCCCGTAATCCTCACGCCTTTCAACAAAAATGATCTGGTGGAATAGTGTCTGAACGATTCGCTTGATTATTTTCGAATTGCGAACTGGATCTGTAATGTAGAAAACGTGGCCGAGAGTCTTCCCCGAGCCAATTTGGAGTACTTCGGCCTTCAGTGGGCTTATTGTGTCCGACGAATAGCAGTAGAGCGGTTTTCCTAAAACAACAAACAAGCCAAGCGCTGCCCAAGCAATTCCTGCCAGCACAATCACAATGCTCGCAATGACAAAGTGGCGCCGACCTTGGTGAAAGCCAAACCAGCCCAACGCTATGGATGAGCATATTGCAATTGCTGCCGGAACTGACGTGAGTAACCTAAAGGGAAAGAAAACCAACCCTGCAATCACGTTTAGAATAACGATAGCAACAGGCTGCAGGGCCAACTTCACGAAGGTGAGGAGCATCCCCCCGCGTGATTTGTCCGCTTCGACCTGCTCGATCCCAGAATGTGAAATCGTGTATGTTTTTGCGTCTGCGCTCTCCGTTGTTCCGGGAATAGTCCAGATCCTAGGATGCTCGACGATTTCCCTTACCAGACCCTTGAGCACAAGGTAATCCAGATTGCTGGCTACTTTACGGTCATCGTACCCTTTCTTCTTCAGCCCCTCTGACAGCTGATTGATCGCAAGTCCAGCGTTCGCCGCAGTTGCTTCTTGTTGATGGATTGCGTACAGATGCCGCAGTATTGCAACCCTGATAGCATCGTTTGGGTTCGCCATACGCTAAGGATTATCCCACTTCCCATTCTTGTGAGAGACAAGAATATGCGTTGAGACCCTCCCGGAGGCGCGTTCATCTTCCCGAGTTTTCCCGATCTGGACAGTGAATCTATATCAACCCATCAAGCAGCTGCATTGATAGCGGCCAGGTAGCACAAGCTCTACGTGTGTTCTGTGTCAGTTCTATTTCGATTGTATTCGGATCGCTTCCCGCTCTAGCTCTTGCACTATTTTTGCCAGTTGGATGCAGGTGGAAGGGTGAACCCGTTCCCCGCGACGCGCCCGGATGATTGTGTCGCGAGTCAGACCTGACCGCTCCAGTTGGCGGAGCGAAAATCGATTGATCCTTTTCACAAGTTCAGGAGCGCAAGGACGAGTTTTGAGCGTTTGGCGTTGACTATATTGAATAGGTCCAACGTTTTCGAGAACACTTATTTCTTCGCCCTCTTGGCCTCTGCGTTCAATTTCCTTTCCGATCAGTACAAATGGCAGCAATGCCCTAATGGGCCGACGTTGCAAAAGACCACGCGTGTAATGGCTACACAACGTCCCATCAGGCGCAAGCGATTTATCTTCCGGATGCAGGTAGTGACGCCAGAGGACGCTCGAAAGAGTTTGTGGAGTTAGTGTATGGCCGTCGTATTTTTCGGACAGCTTTACGGTCCTTCCCGTGTGAATCTCTGTGTAATCGCGTGTCAACCACTCTCGGGGGTGCTTGCTGATGGGTGCGACCAGTGTGCAACCGGGAACCGGCTGGGCAAGGATTGGCGAATGTGCAAAATTGTAGGGCTTTGCGGCTCCGGGATCGCGCTTGCGCAGGGCTTTTAGTACATTTGGCGTGGTGACTCGCACGCGCATGATGGCGGGCAGATTATCAAACCATAGTTTGTGTGAAACGAGCGCGTTTTCGGGATTTTCTGTGTTTTTGAAGTGATCTTCCAGGATCCGTTCCCACGCTTCTGCAATCCATCGTGCGTAATCGGTTTTCTGGTCTTTGCAATCTTTGGGTTTGTAGCGCGTACGTTTGTCAGGAACGTACACAATCCCTAAACCATGCTCGCTGGGTTTGATAATTTCTATGTCGTCCTTCTTGCGTGCATACACAACATAGCGTTTTGCGGAGACCGCGAGGCCCCACAACTGCCGCTGAGCGCCATGCTGATCGAAGTTGCAGTCCTCTATTTTCAGGATATCTGCGATCACAGTTGGGTTGTATGGGTTAAGGCGATTTAACCTCGCGCAAATTGCCCTAACCTGCTTCCATGTAATGGCTTTTATCGCGGCGGTGCCGTTTGCCAATTTGTGCTCACCTCCTGGACACGGAACCAATCCGCCCCTCTTGGACGCCACAAAAAGCATTGAATCCGTGTCAGTTAACAAGTAGGTCCCGCCGAGATCGTTGACCATGCGCTCCAAGAGTGCCAACATCAGCCTTCCCCCCGCCGTAATTAGCGCAGCTGCGGGAGGAAATTGAAATTTTCCGGGGCGCTCAACCACGAAAGTCGTCTGTTGGCGTTTGAGTTCCCCTGAGAATATGTCCAGTTGCTTGGCGTTATTCTTGCCGTATTCATCCTTGTTTATCTCCGTTTGACCTCAGCCGGTTGGCGCTCGAATATCGCGAAGCGCAAAGCAAGAATACAGGATGGTCGATGGTGTTGTGGACGCGCAAAGGTGGGGCCGACGTGTTCCGGCCAAAATTAAGAATTAAGCCGAAGGATTCGCGCTCAGCTTTTATCAGCCTCGCAGGCGGCGACCCGGACAATCGCGCCGTATATCGCGGACGTTTCCTTGACCTTTCCGTTCTGGGTTGGGCTTTAAGAAACAGGCATATGGACCTGAACGGATTCCTGCGCTCCTTTGGACTCAAGCCGAAGATGGATCACGAGCCCACGGGAGCGTTAAAGCAGACGATGACTGCCCCAGCTTGTATCGCCTGCCAGAATTCACCGTCTACAAATTCCGTGCGCGATTGCACGAGGATGTCTTTGGGGCATTCGTCCTCGACCTCAGCGGGCTTGTAGTACGCGAAGTTGCGAATCAACTGAATTGATTTGGCATCCAGATTGTCGGCATAGACGAGACCTTCTTGCTGACAGATGTACCTACCCTCTTTCAGCTCGCAAAATCTCCACCAAAGAAAATTGAGGTCCTGGCGGATATCGGTTGTAGTTTCGCAATCGAAGACAAGCGCGAAGTTGGCCCACTTATCTGGCAGCTTTCCTTCGCTACTTTGGCGGGGCTTTTCATCCGCTACGCGTGAATGGATGCGCAGAAAAATCGGTGAAAGCTCGGGATGGATTTTCGGTAGATTGCGGTTTTCGACGGCGGGTTTGTCCGGCATCAGCTCTCAGTGACTGCTGCGCAGTAAGTGAAACTCGACTGACAGTTCCGGGGATCGGGCGCAGAGTCACCTAATCATAACGCTTGCGCTTTACGGCGCAGGGACGCCGCTCTCGCTTTATCAGCGGAGACGATTAACTCCGTGGGGGTATTAGGTGCGCGTTGCAGCAGCTCCGCCTGGGACTCCTCATCTTCAGCCATGAGAAGTAGATATCGACGCAAGGCCTCGCGCATCGATTCCTTGGTTCGATGCTTGCCGTTCTTTGTGAGGCCCTTCGTATCCCGTCTCATCTCCAATTTCCGATGACAATTCCGGCAAACCGCTCGCTCAAATTCCTCGTCCAATTCGTGGGAAACAGGATGATCCATTTCGAAACAGAAAATGTCCGACTCTTCGCAATAGAAACAGCGGGTCGCGTACCCCACGTCCTTCCGGCGTTTCTCGATGCGCCGAGCTCGCAGGATGGGGTACGGATTGCTCACACGCTGGCGTCCGGAGTGACATAGAGAGCGTCGAGTTGGCCGACATCGCCTGCCTGCGCGTACGAGGACAGCAACTCGAAATCGCTAATCAGTTCATGGCCGCCAATCTTCTTCCCGCGATACTGTTCTAGGGCTGATGGCGGCTCGTTGCCCTGAAGGACCCGAAGGAACGTGGCGCGGTGTTGGCCTGCAAGCTCGCGCTGGCGAGAACCACGCGCTGTTACAACACGCGCGCCCTCTGTCGTCATCACTTCCACTTTCGCCGAGTATCCGTCGCTCTTCTTAACGCGAATCCGCCCGCCGGGTCGATCCTGAATGAGTGCATCGGGTATTTCTTTCCGTATTGCTCTCAGGGTGGTTCCTTCGGCACGTGCGGCTGACGACAATGACGGGGACTGACCTCGACGAACTCGATTGACAGCGGCGAGGCATCGCACATTTGTCTCTTGTTGCTGTCTTGACGCTCGCCGTGAACGATAGGAAACGCGATGTTTCGTGCCACTTTTGTGGGAAAGGGCTGATCGACGCTTGCTTGTTTGCCCCGAGCCTCGTTTTTTCTTCCGACTTCGATTTAGGCGCGTCATAAACTGCAACCTCTCTCTCTCCAAGCGATCTCGTATTTGTGCGTACTATCAGATTATGACCGCTTATTTTCCTACCAAGCCTATTATATGGGGTGTATGAGATAAGTCATTGTAGTAGTTGTAGATAGATACAGATCTTCCAGTAATTAGACGCGCGTAATTATGTAGCTTTTTCTGGATAGTTACGTATAATAAGGCTGGGAGCGATCCAATATTCCGCAGATATGGAAAAGCTAAGAAATAGGCAAGCCCAGTCAGAAAATGCTCTTGACAAGGTTCCTGAAAAGCAGCGTAGGGGCCCGAAGCGTCGGATGAGACCAGAGTCGGTGGTCGGCAACGCGGGTACTTACAACGTCCAGTTCACCAATGTCTGGGAGAGGGTGGGACATCAATTGTTGGAAGCTCCATCCCCCGAGCAGGTACTGAATCTTCTGACTCAGCTTGGTGGGCGGATCAGCGGCACGATTGATCTCAAATTTGCCAGGCGTGTTTTCACTATTCTCCGCGAATCCAAGTTTCCGGGAGCCAGGGGAAAGGCCCAAGTCCGCTTCTTGGCTGACTCGCTTGGTGGGGGCGATCTCCTAACACCTCGCCGCTCGCGCGATATATGTGCGGAGTATCGGGCGAAAATGAAACGGGCTAACCACATCTTGCGGTACGAGTTCTATATCGAATGTTCCTGTGGTCGCAAAGGCCACTCAATCGATCATGCTTGCCCAAAGTGCGGAGCGGAGATTCAGTTTCCAGTGCACCTAAGCAGCGCGTTCGTATAAAACAAGAACGGGCCTGCCGACTGTTACGAGCAGCCGACAAGCCCTGACTACCAATCGGAGGAGTGCTCCAAATGGCAGCTGCGAAAAACGTATACCAACTCCCGGAATCTCACAATTCAGTTCCGCGTCATGGCGTCCTTACCCTCTTCGGCTATGGCATTCAGGTATTCATCGACCGTGGACACCTGTCAATTGAAGATGGAATTGGCACCGAGCGCTACCGTTACCGCCTGCCTCGCATCGGCCATGGTTTACGAAGATTGGTCGTCATTGGCTCGGACGGCATGGTGTCGCTCGCCGCCCTTCGATGGCTGGCCGATCAGGACGTTGCATTCGTCATGCTGGACCGTGACGGGTCCGTTCTCGTGACAACGGGTCCAGTTCGCGCATCGGATGCAAGGCTTAGGCGTGCTCAAGCTCTAGCGAGCCAGTCCGGGACCGCTATACGAGTTGCTCGTGAGCTGATCGACAAGAAACTTGCTGGACAAGAGCAGGTTGCACGCCACAAGTTGCTTGCTCCCGAGAACGCCGCTGCCATTCATCGCTACCGGTCTGAGCTGGCGGAAGCCGAAACGCCTGAGCGTGTGCGGCTGATCGAATCCCAGGCAGCTAGCGCGTACTGGGCAGCCTGGCGCACTCTGACCATAACCTTCCCCCGAAAAGACGAAGCACGGGTGCCAGATCACTGGCGTGTATTCGGAGCACGGATTTCACCTCTCACGGGATCACCGCGATTGGCGGCGAACCCAGCCAACGCAATCCTGAACTACCTCTATGCGGTCCTCGAATCGGAGTCGCGGCTCGCTGCTGCCTCTCTCGGTTTGGACCCCGGTATTGGTGTGCTCCACGTTGACGCACCCTATCGGGACAGCCTCGCTTGCGATCTCATGGAGCCGGTACGAGCACAAATCGACGCCTTTTTGCTTGATTGGGTATCCCGCGAACCGCTCAAGAGGGAATGGTTTTTCGAGCAGCGTGATGGCAACTGTCGCTTGAGGGGGTCGTTCGCTGCTCAGCTCTCCGAGACCGCCCCGACCTGGGGCCGTGCCGTCGCACCGTTTGCGGAGTGGGTTGCGCAAAGTCTGAGGACACCTGGACGCAAGCCCGCGAGTAAAGATCAGACCGTACCGACACGTCTGACTCAACGTCGGAGAGGTGAGGGTAGAGGCAACGAGTTCGTTCCAAGTTCGCCAATCGCACAACGCCCTCCAAAGATCTGTGCCGTTTGCGGTGTGTCCCTGAAAAGAGGCAGGTATTGCGGTACCTGTGCAAGTGAGGTGTCTCGGGAGAAGCTCATTGCGTTCGGGCCAGTGGCACGAGTTACAGCACAGTCTGAGGAAGCCCAAAAGGCCCGCACGGAAACACAAAAGATACATGCCGCAGAGATTCGGCTTTGGATCGATTCCGGAAGTCGAACCCAAGTGGATGAAACTACATATCTAACGAAGGTTCAGCCCAAGCTCGCTTCTGTGACCGTTTCCGCAATTTCATTGGCTCTTCGAATATCGGAGCCCTACGCTCGGGACATCCGCGCGGGTCGACGCCGCCCGCACCTGAGGCATTGGCAGGCGCTGGCGAAGCTGATCAGGATCGATGCAAGTGATTAAACGTGGCTTACCGCACTGCTTGGTCTAATTTGAACGTCAGACGAAGCGCATCAGGCCACCCCGCGCGAACGAAAAGATCCAAAATCTCTCCGAGCGCACTTGCGACTGATGGGTCCTTCAATGAATTCTTATAGTCGGCCAGACTATGCTCAACAAGCTTCACGACTTCACTTATTGCCATGGCATCGAACTGGTAGTTCAGAGCTGAGGCTGCTTTACATGTTTGAGCCGCAAACTTGATGACCTCTCCCGGCTCGTACTGAAGGACTCCGTTGAGAGTCTCTAGTAGGTAGTGAGCAGTACGAGGAAGGAGATAATGCCGAGCAATTCCTCCACTACCTGTCGCGAGTGCAGCAATCAATGGTCTGAGCTCAAAGTAGAGCTGTCTTCGAGTTTCTTCCACTAACGTTCGTTCCGGGGTTCGCAATTCAGCTTTGAGATCAAGTGAAAAGTAGATTCGCGTAGCAACTTCATCAACATGACTCATCAGCGCTTTGATTGACTTTGCCTTGTCTTCCGAGTCGGCTAGATCGTTTGCCTTTCGCAAATGTTCATAGCATGACGACAACACGCGGCTGAACAAATCGCGTGCTCTACTCCTCACGGCTTCGTCAGCATTGTTGGGAATCAGGTAATGAGACGCTGTGAAAATCTCGTTTGCAATTTCGCTTGCGTAGCGAACAGGCTCTGCTTCAAATCGAGCCAACTGCTCTCCTGCACCTAAGTGGTTTCGGACTGCATACAGCCCCGTGAGAATCTGCACCAGTGCCCGCGTAACTTCGGTTCGGTCCGTTGCTGGAAGGCCACGTTTGACTGCCCTCACCAGCAACTCGACAACGTGCTCCGGGTCTGGACCGGCAACTCGCCCTAGAGTACCAACCAATCCGAGCATCACACCAGGAGTTGTCTCGGTATCAATCATTTCAGTTGCAAGATCCCAAAACCTCTGCTCAGCGTGATGTTTATAGAAACCAGGAAGCCCAACAGCGATTTGATATCTGACTGCGGGAACAGGATCTTGGCTCAGCTTCGTAATAGCGCTCACGATCTCATCATCAGGGCCGTAGTTCCAGAGAAAATGAGATACACCTTGTGCGGCTTCGATTCGAGGAACAGGGCTGCCCCACGACGGCATATCAAAGGACGTATGGTATGCCGGGTCGAATTTGGGAGACGGATCGGCTGCGCCCTCAAGAAGTAACAATTTGCACAATTGAGTCAGGGGATGTTGGCTGCTTAGCTCCGAATTCTTTACAGCAGATTCCGCAGCCGCATATAACACTCCTCTCGCATGTTCAGAGATGTGGGGATCAACGTCGTCCTTGCCCTTTTGCAGCAGCTCGTGCAACCGCGTCAAGAGCGGCTCGACACCGAGGCAGTCTTCTACAGACGGCACCGCATTAAGAAACTTATGCTCAAACTCAGTAAGGGGCTTGATAGCCTCCAGAATCTCGACGTTCTCTTTTTTCGTGGTGTCTGAGCCTCGGTCTCTTAGCCAGTCTTCCGTCGAGTAACTCATTGCGCCGCCGCTCATTCTGACGTACGGCTCATTCGCAAATTGCGGCTTTTCTTTTGACAGCTGTTCAACTCGTTCTCGCAATACAGACGACAACAGCTGATCTGGGCCGATGCAGAGAAGGAGTCGATTCTGGATCGACTCAGCTTTCTCATAGCGCTTGATGTAGCGGCTTCGCGGTATGCACTCTATTGCGTTTTCGATCTTCTCCTTCTGCCCCTTGTTGGGTAACGATTCGGCGTATGCAGCTTTCAAGACGTTGCCAGCGACAACGGCTATCTCTGGAGCAGCGAGAAAACGCGGAATGGTCAAAAGGGCGCTGACATGTGGGAAAAAGCTTTTGATGCTGCGAGAAGCAGCCTCAAGCAGTCGCTTCCAGCAGACTGCAACGCGGGCATATTGAGCGATCACTTTCACGATTTCGCGTTGTGCGGATGGGGTCATCTCGCCCGCTTGTTGCAGGACCGCGTTTAGCAATTGAAGGCTCAAATATTCCTGTGCGCCATGATCCCAAATCTCGCTGAAATCTGACACATAGGTCGATGAAACATTCACAAACCGAAAGGTAAATTTCTTCGGAACTTTCGACGGTTCGTTCTCTGAGATCTCTCGTCTGGACACCTCGGCGTTAGTGGCCTTAACGGCAGCGAGGGTGGCGTGAAGGGGCGAATGTTCAAGAAAATAGGGAAACGCTTGCTGCAAACCATACAGAGCGGTTTCAAAATCCTGTTTTCGAGTGCTCGTCATAGTGAAAACAGGGCTTCCCCCCATGACGGTGGTTTCGTCGGATTGTTCAAAATAGGAAAACATTTGTTCATACACACGGACGGCTAATTCGCTGTCGTTTGCAATGATGTGTCGGATCTCATGTGCGAGCCAAAAGGCGTCATGGGAAGAGGAAGACTGTGAGCCAAGTCGATTCAAAACCGATTCAACAATCTGATGTGACGCAGCACGATCGGTCGCATACAACTGCATCACGATCGGCATGACGCGACCAGCCGCAATGCCGGTCAGTTGGGTTCCCTGATACTTTGGCAGCGCATCGGCTGTGTTCCACATCCAAGCAAGAAGACTCCTAGATATCGAACCGATCTGAAGGTTCTCGACGTTGCGTCTTTTTTGATTGATGATTCCCACGACGGAAACAAACTCGTTGATGAATTCCAGTTCTATCTCGGAACTCAGCTTTTCCAAGAAGTCGAGCCAGAGTGAGCGCTGCCGCGTTTCCAGGGTGCCGAGGGCCTGTACTGCTCGCAGAATCATGGGAACGGCCAACTTTCGCGTGTCTTCGTCTACCAAGATAGGTTCGACATCCGACAGAGAGCGGGACGCTTCTGTGACAACAATTGCAGGTATGACCTTTGCTCTCTCCGGGAGTTCAGCCGCCCTGAGAAATCGAAATGCGAGATTCCAAAACACGTTTCGGTCATTCCACCAAAGATGATGAAAGAAGTGGAGAACGGACGGTCGAAAGAAAATGATCCTACTCGAATCAGAGTTAAGAAAACTAAAGATCTCTTCCTCATCCAAAAGCAGGCGGGCGACTGCATAGTCAAACAGGATGTTGTGTGAGAATGAGATTCGATCCGTCACGCTCTCCCTCAGCACCTCCGCACTTCGCAAGGCCCTGAGAGCGTTGGCATATCCTACGGAGTATGCTACCTCTTCTCTAACGGACAGCGCTTTTCTATCAACCATCCCTCGGACAATCTGCCGAAGTAGCCCTTTGCGATCAGTGGCGTCGGAAGCGCTCTCCACTCGCATGAACCAGTACCGTTGCAGAAGTTGTACTTGAGAGTGAATGGTCGAAAATTCATCGATTCCTGTACCAGCTTCGAGAATGTCCACTGCTAAACGTAAGTTGAAAGGAGTTCTTAGCAGCTCTCGAATCTCCGTCGGGGCTGTGCTACTGAGCACGGATTGTAGTGACGGCACTTGCTGCGCTGCTACGTTCAGATCATCATCAGAAAATGGCGGGGTCGTAACGCTCTCAAAGCGGCGGGCATTCCGAAAATCGAAAAAAAGACGTTGCAGCTCGGATGATTGCTGCAAATCGAAGGTTCTAACCGTCGCCAGGATAGTACACGTTGGCAACTGGGCATTTACACTTTCCATTAGATCGCGGAATGCTTTTTGCGAAGCGTCCCCACGTAGCGCATCTAGCCCGTCGATGACCAAGAGTGACTCGGGCCCGAAAGATGCCAGTACAGAAAGCAAATCAGTCTTAAACCCGATGGACTCATTTAGTTCGGCGACCGAGCTGACGTCGAAGTCCTCGGCTGCTAGAGAGAGGACTTTTCGGTTCTCCAGTTTGCATTTCCTGATGATCTGGCCGATGGTCCAGGTTTTGCCAACTCCCGGCGACCCCGTAAGGACAACCGATTTGGACTTGGTGAGATCCCAGACGCGAGAAACGAAATCAGGGCGTTGTACGTTAAACACCATTGCCTCCAGGATCGATTCTGCGGAGCAGTCGCTGGTTCAGTTCTTCCGCGCGTCGCTCATCGTCCGGGCCCACGGGAACTGCAGGAGCGGGAGCAACCGGAAACCCAAGTGCTGGCGCTGGTTCAGGCATACCCAAAGCAACCGATATCGCATTGATGATACCGACAAACTCGTCGTGATTAGGTTGGCCGTCCGCATTGATGACAACGTTGTAGAAGATCGGATCGACGAGATATCGGTCGTTTAGCAAAGTGCGCATTTGACCGTCGTTTTCTTCGGGCCGAAGTCCAACCAAAGCGAAATGATGCAGGCCAATTCCGTTCAGATCCCTAGCACAATCACGCAAGATGTTGGTGAAATCTGTGTCTGTAAAGCCGAACCCGAGGAACAAAAGATGCTTAGTTGCTGCCACGGTCCAGACGAAGTTCTTGAAAAGCGCATTGTTCCGGTAGAGTTCCGTATAACCGGTTTCGGTTAGGGCAATCCTTTCGATCGGATCATCGTATTTCCCGTGAAGGTGTACCGCATGTTTTGGATAGGCCGGGTCATCCAAATCGCGGAGAAATCGCGCCATTGCCCGTCGATCACAGGAGGAAATGGTTCGGCAATCTGCCCCGCGTAGCGCGTGTGCATTTTCGTAGGAGTGCTCGAAATTGAGCGTCAGCGCGTGACGGAGAGGTAGAGCGGATATCCGTAAAAGAACGTCATGTACTGGTCCATCCTGGGGGCCGAACTCTGTGCGAATGAAATTCGTAAACGCTGGTTCACCAAGGTCGTTCCCGAGTCTTCTTGCACACAGCAGCAGGTCCGCTCCATGATTCTGGATTACGAGCTGTGTGTCTACTTCACCGTGTCTTCTCAACTCGACTTCTGCCGCGAGTCGATCTATTACCCCCTTCCAGGATCGATACCCAGCCCAAACCGACACCCCTGCACCAATGCATCCGATCAGGCGGCCCGTTTGGAGTTGCGCAATCAGACGTCCGCGTGCGCTGTTGTTCTCGTCGATGTTGTTGATTGCCAATCGTTGATCTCGATTCGAATCGAGCGTAGCGCTGCCTTCACTCAGTGTAAAGGACTCAAAACCCGCAGCCAACGCTCGCACGCCCTGATACCATCGCGCGGGCCGGGCGCGCCCCGGCCCCACGGTCCCGTCCTGGATCCAAATCGTGCGGAGGGGGGTCGACAATTTTTCCCGAAGTGTACTACCCCCTCCAGCCCTTGACAGCCAGAGTCTCCAAGGCGAGACTCGGTTCAGCCCTGTCGCTATGCACGGATCCACCCAACCCGAAGAGGCATTCCCCGCGGCGAATACCGCGGACACGGTTAGCGGAACAGGCCGATCTTCCTCCGTTTCAGTCGACCCAGTGGGCACCGCCGGCGGCAGGCCCAATGGAGGGCGCGGGCTTGAAGAAACAGAATTGGACTCCGCACTGCAGTTGCTCGTGGAGCGGGCACAGTACATTACCGGCGCGACTGGCACTGCCCTTGCTCTCCCCCAGGGTGAGGAAATGGTCTGCCGCGCCAGCGCTGGTTCTTCCGCGCCGGCAGTCGGGGCGCGCCTGCAGGTTCGGTCCGGATTGACCGGCGAAAGCATAGCCCGCCGGCAGTTGCTGCGCTGTGACAACGCCGAAGCCGATCCGCGCGTGAACCTCGAAACTTGCCGGGCCCTGGGCATTGCATCCATCGTCGTTTTGCCGTTGCTGCGGCGTAACGGCGAGGTGCGCGGCTTGTTCGAGCTGTTTTCCGACCACCCCTACGCTTTCGAAGAGCGCGATCTGATCGCGCTCGAACGCATGGCCGACCTCACTGCGACAGCCCTCGATCTGGCCGAGCAGCGCCAGAACATCGTGCCCGCGCCAGCGCAACGGCGCGAACCGGAAAAGCCCGTCGAATCTCCTACGGCAACGGCAACGGCAACGACAATGATCGCGCCGCCAGCTTCCGCGGTTCCCGTTAGCATTCCACCTCAAGATCCCCTGCCGGTTCCCCTTAACGTTTCTCCTGACTCAGAGCTCGCCAAACCAGAGCTCGCCGAGGCCCCGGTCGTTCCCGCCGAGCTGCCCCCGAGTCCGTCGTCGCCTGCGTTAGCTCCAGCTTCCGTCCCGGAGGCGATGCTCCGGGTGGAAAAATGCGCTTCCTGCGGATTCCCCGTTTCCGAGGGGAGAACGCTCTGCCTCGATTGCGAGCAGAAGGATGTCGCCAAGAAGGCGCGGGAGAAGGAGCTAGGCGGGATGGCGCAACGCGAACCCGGGCAGGACCCAGCGTCGGACTCAGGGGTTCCGATGGCGGAGGAATTCGTGCCAGCCTTCCTGGCCAACGCGGTGCCGGTGAAGGAATCTTGGCTCGCGAACCACGTCAATCTGTTGGCGATCCTCGTAGTGATCCTGGGCATCCTGGTTGCCCTCGTGGTGTTTCGATAACCACCTTTGTACCCGGGGGGGCCTGTTTCCCTTGACAGAGGGCCCGTGGAACCCATACTCTGCGCTTAATCGCTGTTCCAACACACAGGTGCCCAGGCATGAAAAATGTGTATGAAGTTTTACGGCAAAAAGAACTTGAACTGACCCGGCTGGAAAAGGAAGTTGAGGCCTTGCGGGTCGCCGCCCCGTTGCTTTCGGACGAAAAAGAGCAGTTGGCCGAAGTGCCCAAGCCGAGCTTGTCGGCCACCGCGCCACCACAACAACCGGTTCGGATTCCTCCGGTGGTTGCCGCCCAGGCCACAAACGCCCCGTCACGCGTTGCGGGTTGGGAAGAAGCGGCCAAGCGCTGGCCGTAGCCGATCGCTGGTCGCGGTAGAGAGACGGGGCTTGCCCTGTCTACCCGTCATTGCAATAGCCCGGGATTGAAGATCGCTCTTCGACCCCGGGCTATTATTTTGCTCTCTAGCAGGGCAGGCGTTTCGAGTGTTCATGAAAGCTGGGTCGTCCCGCCGATTGGCGGCGAGGAATAGTCAGTGGCAAATGAGTCCGTACGCACGCACTTCAGTCTTGCGTTGCGAAGGCCAGGGCCAACAACGTCTTCTGCTCGAGTTCGTGCGCCTTCGCCGAACCCGTTGCCGGACTCGCACTCCCCGAGCGTTTCACCGAATGCACCGGCCGGTCGCTTACGATGTGTCTTAAGCGTGGCAGCATATAGGACAGCGCACCCATGTTGGCCGGCTCTTCCTGCACCCACACGATGTCGCGCGCCGTTCCATGACGCTCCAATTCCGCCGTCAGCTCCTCCTCGGGAAACGGGTACATCTGCTCCAGGAAAACGATGGCGGTACTCAAGGCTCTATCCTTGTCTTTGTCTTTGCGCTTCTGCCGTTCAGCGCGCAGTTCGTGGCCGATCTTGCCGGTGCAGAGCAGAATCCGCTGGGCATCCTGCACTTCGGTATCTGGAATCACGGGCAGAAACTTCTGGTGCGTCAGATCCTCCAGCGGAGACAGGGCGTCGGGATGCCGCAGCATACTTTTCGGCGTGAAGACGACCAGCGGCTTTCTCCAGCTGCGTAGCGCCTGCCGCCGCAACAGGTGGAAATACTGGCCGGCATTCGAGGGCTGACAAATCTGGATATTGTCGCGCGCCGCCAACTGCAAGAAGCGCTCGATGCGCGCACTCGAATGCTCGGGGCCCTGGCCTTCGTAGCCGTGAGGCAGCAAGAGCACGAGTCCTGACAGCAATAACCACTTGTCCTCGCCTGCGCACACGAACTGGTCAATTACCGCCTGCGCCACGTTGGCAAAATCGCCAAACTGAGCTTCCCACAGCACCAGAGCCTCGGGGTAATCGCGGCTGTAGCCGTATTCAAACCCCATCACGCCCGCTTCCGAAAGCGTCGAGTTGTAGATCTCGCACGCCGCCTGGCCGGGGGCTATGTGCCGCAGGGGCATATATTCGCTCTCATCCTCAATATCCAGCAGCACCGAGTGCCGCTGATTGAAGGTCGCGCGCCGCGAGTCCTGTCCGCTGAGGCGCACCGGAATCCCCTGCTTCCCCAAGTTAGGCTTGACCAGGCTGGCAAAGGCCAGCGCTTCGGCCATCCCGTAGTCGACCGGCTTCTTGCCCGTCCCCATCTCCTGCCGTTGTTCCAGCAACTTCTTCACCTTGGGATGGATGTGGAAGCCTTCGGGATACGTGGTCAGGCGCGCGGTGAGTTCCGCCAATTCGTCGCGCGCTACTCCCGTGGGCTGCTCGTAATCCGGCTTGTAGCGGCCGCCAAAGTAGTTATCCCAGTACTTGGGCAGATCGCGCATCAGCGGCTTCTTGGTGACTTGCAGGGCGCTTTTCTGCGCGGCCTCGTACTCGCTCTTGATCGCGGCCGCCCGCGCGACAATATTGTCATCATCCATGCCGATTTGCTTGGCGTAGATCTGATACAACGGCGGATGCTGTTTGATCGCCTTATACATCAGGGGCTGGGTTACGGTGGGATCGTCGACCTCACTGTGCCCGTGGCGCCGGTAGCCGATCAGGTCCACGACTACGTCGGCGCCGAATTGGTAGCGGTACTCGGCCGCGATGCGTGCGATCCGCATCACCGCATCCACGTCTTCACCGTTCACGTGAAAGATGGGAACGGCCTGACGCCGCGCGAGCTGTGCGGAGAAGCGCGAGGAATACTCTTCGCGGGCATTGGTCGTGAACCCGATCAGGTTATTGACGATGACGTGGATCGTGCCGCCCACGGAGTAGCCGGGCAGGTCCGCATAATTCAGCGTTTCGGCTGTGATGCCTTGCCCCGCGAACGCGGCGTCGCCATGCACCAGCAGCGGCAAATACTTGGCTCGCCCGCCTTCACCGGCGCGGTCCTGCTTGGCGCGAGTGCGTCCCACCGTCACCGGATTTACCGCTTCCAGGTGGCTGGGATTCGACACCAGATGAATATGAATCTTCTTCCCGCTCCGGGTAACGTACTCGCCGGTCGCGCCCATGTGGTACTTCACGTCGCCTGAGCCGAGAACGCTGCGTGGGTCCACATCTTCAAATTCCGCAAATACCTGCTCCGCGGGACGCTTGGCAATGTGAATGATGACATTCAGCCGTCCGCGATGACTCATGCCCATCACCAGTTCCACCGCGCCGCGTTCGCCGGCGACGTCGAGGATCTGGTCCACAAACGGCAACAAGGAAGTGTTGCCTTCGAGGGAGAATCGCTTGTTGCCCAGATAGCGCTGCTGCAGCGTCTGCTCGAACAGATCGGCGCGCACCAGCAGGTCAAGCGCGCGTTCTTTATTATTCTTGTCGATGTTCTTGTCGACGTCGACGGCAGCCGGTTCCGCTTCGATGCGGTCCTGAATCCAGTGGCGCCGCTCCGGGTCGGCGATGTGCATGAACTCCACGCCCACCGTTCCGCAATAAATGCGCCGTGCCTGGCGCGCCCATTCGTTGTCGTCAGTGTCATCAAACCGCAGGTCGGGATGAGGTTGCGGAGGCAGCAGGCCGAGCGGGTTCAGTTCGGCCTCGAGGTATCCAAATTGCCGGAACAGCCCAAACACCCGTTCGCGCTCGTAATTTTCAAGGATGGCAGGAGACGGGCTCCCGTTCGTATGCCGAGTCGAAGTAGCCATAGAAGTCTATATAGAATAACGGATGCGCCGGCCTGGGTGGCCGATTCAGCCGGAAAACAATGGGGCTGTGTGGTGGCGTGGCATAGCTCCGTGACCACACAACGATTATTCTGAGGCAGGAGGAATACTCCCATGACGCTTCGTCCCAATGCGGCTAAGCCCGGCACCCCGGTCATTCTGGGCATTCCATTCGATGCCAACTCTTCCTGGTTGCGCGGAGCGGCCGGAGCGCCGCCGATCATCCGCGTGTCCTTGCATTCCATCGCGTCGAACTCGTGGACGGAAACTGGCGTCGACCTCGGCGCGGAAGGCATGTACTCGGATGCCGGCGACTTGAAGTTCACCTTTCAGGAGCCCTTCCCGGCCATCGAAACCAAAATCGGCGAACTGCTGGACCATGGCTTGCGTCCGGTAAGCCTGGGTGGCGACCACTCGATTACGCTGCCCATCGTCCGCGCTTTCGGCGCGCACATCCCCGGCCTGACCATACTTCACTTTGACGCCCATCCTGACCTCTACGACGAACTCGAAGGCAACCGGCTATCGCACGCCTGCCCCTTCGCCCGCATCATGGAGGAGGGCGCGGCCCAGCGCTTGATCCAGATCGGCATTCGGGCCATGACGGGACACCAACGCGAGCAGGCCAAGAAGTTCGGTGTCGAGGTGATCGAGATGCGCCACTTGCCCGCGCTTGATCGCATGAAAATCGATGGTCCTATCTACATCTCGTTCGACATGGACGCGCTCGATCCCGCCTTTGCTCCCGGCATTTCGCATCGCGAGCCCGGAGGAATGTCGGTGCGAGAAGCGATCGCGCACCTGCACGCCATCACCGGAAAGATCGCGGGCGCCGACATCGTGGAGTTCAATCCCGCGCAAGACAACACGCAAATCACCGCAACGGTGGCGGCCAAACTGCTCAAAGAGATCATGGGGAAGATGATTCTGAACTAGGGTCGTGCCCAGTAGATTCGTAACAGTTCGGGTTGTCATCCTGAGCGAAGCGAAGGACCTGCTCTTGGCGAGCGCATAAGACAGCAGGTCCTTCGCTCAGGATGACAAAATCTAAATTGGAGGGATCCAATGGCCGGCGGAATCGTCGATGTGCCCAGTCGCTACTCCGTGCCCGAGACGTTGGCGCGGCTGCAGTCGATCCTCAAAGAGAAAGGCGTGAAGGTATTTGCTCTTATCGATCATAGCGGTGAGGCAGAGAAGGCCGGCCTCGCCATGCGCCCAACGCAGGTGCTGGTCTTTGGCAGTCCCAAAGGTGGCACGCCCTTGATGGTCGCCGCGCCCCGGTTGGCCATCGACCTTCCACTGAAAGCGCTCGCCTGGCAAGACGAGCAGGGCCAGGTGTGGCTCTCCTACAATTCACCGGAATACCTGCGCGAGCGGCACGGCTTTCCGGTGGAGCTTTTGAAAAACATTGCCGGAATCGCTGCGCTGGTCGAGAAGGCTGTGGAATAATAGCGGGCTCGCAGAGTTCAGCAAGGAATCCATGGCCAAGGCAAATTCGCAGGAAAAAGAAGCCGCCGGTCGCGCTGCCGCCAAGTTAGTGCGTGACGGAGACGTCGTCGGACTGGGCACCGGTTCCACCGCCTACTTCGCGGTCGTTGCTCTAGGTGAGCGCGTAAAAGCGGGGCTGAAGATCATCGGAATCCCAACCTCCATCCAGACCGCCGATCTGGCGCGCACGCTCGGCATACCGCTGACTACGCTCGACGAACATCCGGAGATCGACATCACCATCGACGGCGCCGATGAAGTCGACCCCAAACTGAACCTGATCAAAGGCGGCGGCGGCGCGCTGCTGCGTGAGAAGGTGGTTGCGTCAGTCACAAAGAAGATGGTCGTGGTCGCGGACTCGGGCAAGGTCGTCGCGACGCTCGGAAAATTTCCCTTGCCGGTCGAAGTGATTTCGTTTGCGCGGACCGTGGTCGAGAAAAAGATCGTGTCGCTCGGTGCGACGCCCAAATTGCGGACGAAGCCTGACGGCAGTCATTACCTTACCGACAATGGCAATCAGATTCTGGATTGCAGCTTTGGGAAGATCGTGGATCCGGCGGCGCTGGCTCAGGAGCTGAACGGAATGTCAGGCGTGGTTGAGCACGGCCTGTTTATAGGGCTGGCAAAGCTGGTTTTGGTAGGACGCGGAGACCGCGTGGAAGAACTGCGCTCCTAGCGCCTGCACGGTCGGGCTTCGCCCGACTGGACAGCCGAGGGCGGCTGTCCCTACGTGACGTGCTTTCGTCCGCTCAACCCACAATCTCCCGCAGGGCCCCCAGCAGCCTCTCCACTTCCTCCATCGTGTTGTAGTGCACCAGCCCGATGCGCAGAAATCCTCCCAGCCGTTCGACGTCTAACTGTTCGGTGAGGTTCAGCGCATAGTAATTCCCGTCCCACGTGAAGAAGCCGCGCTCGCCGAGCTTCGTCGCCAGTTCCAGCGGCGTGTGGCCTTCGATGCGGACCACAAACGTCGCGCATCTCTCCTCGAAGCGGTGCGGATCGGTGATGCCGTAAATCCTCAGTCCAGGGATCGCCAGCAGACCCGCAACCATCTTCTCCGTCATCTTGCGCTCATGTTCCTGGATCGCTTCGTGCGCCGCCATGATCGCGGCGCACCGGGTCGCGACCGCGGGATTCGCGCGCCGCCCAAGTGCTTCCCAGTAATCCACGCAGGCCTTGATGCCCGCGATGCACTCGTGGTTCAGCGTCCCCCATTCCCAACGGTTAGGAATGTTGTCGGTGTTGGGCCGGACTTTATACGGATCCAACTTCTTCAGGTGCTCGCGCTTGCCGTAGAGCACGCCCATGTGCGGACCGAAAAACTTGTAAGTCGAGCAGACCAGGAAATCGCAGTCGAGTGCGCGCACGTCAATCAGTCCGTGCGGAGCGTAGTGGACGGCATCGATGTAACTCAAAGCTCCCACTTGCCGCGCCAGGCGCACCACTTCAGCGACGTTGTTGATCGTGCCCACCGCGTTCGACGCGTATCCAACGGCCACCAGCCGCGTGCGCTTTCCGGCCTTTATCGTTAACTTTGCCGCCAGGTCTTGCATGTCGAGCGTGCAATCGTCCTGGTTAAACTTCACCGCGCGGATCGTCACGCCCTTTTCCTCCAACGCTTTCCACGGCGAGAAATTTGCGTCGTGGTCGAGCAGCGTGAGCACGATCTCGTCGCCGGAGCCGAGTTCCCGTCCGAGGGCGCGGCTCATGGCGAATGTCAGGGTCGTCATGTTCGGTCCGAACACGATTTCATCCGCGTCGCAATTCAGGAAGGTGCCCATGGCCGAGCGCGCTTCCGCGATCATGCGGTCGGTGTTCTGGCTGGTGCGGTAAGCGCCGCCGGTGTTGGCGTTGTTGCGCGCCAGATAGTCGGCGATGGCGTCCATCACGCGCTGAGGCACTTGCGTGCCGCCCGGGCCATCCAGAAAAACCGCAGGATGCCCGTTGACGGTTTGCGTGAGCGCGGGGAACTGCGAGCGAACCCACCGAAGGTCAATCGCTGTGGAAGAAGATGAGGAAGGAGGCTGCTCAAGGATGGCCATAGCAGACATTCTAATTCGGGGACACACGATCGACGGCGCGGTTTCGCGCATGGGGGTGGAAACCGGGCGGGTGCGGCGCGATTGGGGAAGTTGCTGCGAAGCCCAACCTCTTCGGCCGCGTGCGAATCAGGCGGCGCGTTCGGGAGGCTTGGGGTGTTTGCCCTTATTGGCGGCATCCAGCCGGATGCGCGTGACGCGCGCCGTCTCTTGCACCAAATCCTCGGGGGCGCGACTGCCGTCTCCGGCCATCACGGAACCTGCGGCGAGGGCGAAACGGAGGGCATCCGCCTGGTCGTCAAAATACAACACTACTTGTCCCGACATAGGTACTTCTCCCGAGTCTGACTTCGCAGGGCCCACCTGGAGCAGGCGCAACTGGGAAGGATCAATTAAGACGCAGGTGGCGCTGCCAGACTTCTTTTCCAATTCTAGTGATTGTCCGAGAATGCCGGTCCAGGTAATAGTGCTTCTATTGGTTCTCACCCCGGCTACGAGCCCGCGGCCCGGACAAAATCCGCCAGCATGCCGTAGGCCGTCGCATAGAGCCCGGGATTTTCCTCGGTGATCGTGAGCCCGGGGAAGATGTCGGTTTCAAACTGGATGATCGACGATGTTCCCCCGACCAGAGCCATCGCGTCGGTAAGCGGGATCTGCTCCGGGCGGACGCTGGCGAATACCCCCGATTCCGTGCGCTGGGCGCGGCACATCAGTTTGTAGGGTGTACCCGCATTTCGAGCGGAGCGTACCGCTTCTCCCGTGAGGCCGCGGATTCCCTCGCGCTTCACTTCTTGTGGCAGCAAGCGCACGCCCATAATCACGTTCACCAGGACGGCAACTTTCACGGCGGCGTCCCATCCATCGATGTCGTAGCTGGCATCGGTTTCGGCCACGCCCAGTTGCTGTGCCTGTTGCAGAGATTCGTCAAAGCTCAACCCGCGTTCCATGCCGGTCAGGATCACGTTGGTGGTCGAGTTGAGGATTCCCTTGAAACCCCTGACTTCGATCGCCGGCAGCGAGTTGCGGAAAAGCGAAAAGATGGGGACGCCGTCCATGACGGTAGATTCAAACAGAAACTGAACGCCGTGCCGGGCCGCGAGATCGCGCAGTTCGGCCCAGGCGTGAACGACGGGGCCTTTGTTAGCCGTGATCGCGTGCGCTCCGTGTTCGAGCGCCGCACGGATATGTTCGATGGCCGGCTGTCCGCTTTCGACGTTGAGAGAAGTGGCTTCGAACACGACGTCCGGCTGGGCCGCATCGAGCCAGTCGCCGTAACCTGGGCACTGTTTTCCGCGCATTCCCGCGAATCCGTCTGAACTCCGCGCACCCAGGAGTTCGGCAACTCCAAAGCCGGCCGCGTTTACGCGCCAGCCAATGCGCCGCGAGGCGACTCCCGTGATGCTCCACACGATGCCGTGGCGCTCGCGCAGTTCGGTGTTTTTGCGTTGCAACAGATCAACTAACGTCCGGTTGACGTTGCCCAAGCCCAGCAAGCCGATCCGAAGAGATTTCATGGGTGCGACTGCGAGAGTATACCGTCTAAACCCGGTATCCGAGTTTTTCGGCAGCCTGGAAAGGCGTGATCACAACCTGCCGCCTGCGGAATGCCTGTGGACATATCCTGATACGCCCCTTCCTTTCACCACGGGATGCACCGGACTCCGCGTCTCTACTGCAGTTTCGCGTATTCCGCTTTCGCTTCGTGGAGGAGCGGGACGTCGGGATCGGCGTCTTTCCAGGCGGCGAGAAAATTCTGGTACGCGATGCGGGCTTTGGCGGTGTCGCCCTGCTTCTGATAGACGCGGCCGAGTTCGAGTTGCGCGGCTACTACCAGGAAGTCGGGGCCACGGGTTTTCAACTCGAGGATCTTTTGGAAATCCTGCTGCGCTTCGGCGAGACGCCCGGCCTGCTGGTAGGCCATGCCCCGGCCGAAGAAAACGGCGGCGTTGGCGCGGGCGTAGAGGGCGGCGGTATTTTCGAGATCGATGGCCTTGGTGGGATCGGCCTTGCCAGGACTGGCGGGGAATAGATAGGCGATGGCGCGAATTGTGGGAACGGCGACGTTTTGCGCGATTGTGTCGTTCGGACGGGTCCGCTGGATCTCGTCGGCGATGCTGAGCGCCTTCTGTCCCTGGCCGGCGAGCGCGAGGGCGATGGCGCTATTCCACTGCACATCTAATATCTTGGAGGATCCGAGAGCCGCATTGGCTTCGCGAATCCCTTCACTTTTGTTTCCAACAAAAGCCTCAAAGGCGGCCAACTGGGCTTCCACTTTGGCGCGGCCCTGCAGGTGGAGGCGATCGAAGGCATCTCCCGCCTGGCGTGCGAATTCGCGGGCTTGGCGAACCTGTCCGCGCGTCGTGGCCAGTCCACCGCGGAACGAGAGAACCGCCAACTCTCCATCAGGGGTCACGGAGGCACTCTGCAACTCCTTCTCCATGTCGGCGTTTTTGCCTTCGGCCCAGTCCAACGAGGCCAGCTCTACATGGAAGCCCGCAGGCGATGCCTTGTGCTGGAGTGCGGCGTTCAGGGTGGCGCGTGCCTCCTCGATCCGGTTGAGTCCGGCGTACGCTTGAGCGGCATTCTCATAGCCGCTCACCATCTCGGGATCGAGCTCGACGGCGCGCTTCGCGTTCTCTAGCGCGTTGTCGGACTGTCCGAGCTGGTTATAGATCGCCGCCAGATTGTTGAGGGGGATGGGATCCCGCGGGTAGGTCTGACGATAAAGTTCGTAGGCGGTAATGCCTTTGTCGAGCTGCCCGCCGTCGGCGTAGTAGTGCGACATGATGTAGAGCTTCTCGCGCTCGCTGGCCCGGTCGCGAAGCTCAAAGGCCTTCTGGCGATTTTGTTCCGACAGTTCGGTCTGCCCCAGGTTGCTGTAAACCGTGCCGACCCTGGCGTAGGCCATGGCGAAATTAGGATCGATCTCGATGGCGTGCTGGTAGTTGGGGACCGCCGCCAGCTCGTCGCCCATGTTGTGTTTGGCGTCGCCCAAGCTGAACGCCTTCAGCGCGTCGAGCGATGAAGTGGTGGCTTGGGAAAGAGACATGTCGTATTTCTGCACCATGGACAGCGACTCGCCGAGTTGCCCGCGCAGTTTGCTGGCGGCGCCATGCAGTGCATTCAGGACGTCTTCTTTTCGCTCGGCCTGCGTCTGCTGGCGTCCTAGCGAATCGCCGGACGAAACATTGGTCGCTTCCAGAGTGATAACGTACTGGCCTCCGACGCTATCGATGCTGCCGTTGAGCATGGCCTTGATGCCATCGCGCTGGCAGATTTCACGGCCGACGTCGCTGGTGATGCGGTCACCAGGGCTGCGGCCCATGAACTGCAACGTCTGGCGGATCTTCTGTTCGGGGAAGACGTTCAAATACGGGGATTGCCCCAAATCGACGGCCAGCGCCTTCTTCAGCGTGCCATCGAACACGGGGTCGGCCGTGGTGTTTACGAAGTCGGCAATCAGGATGGAATCTTTTTCGGTAAGTGCGTGGCCGCGCTTGAGAGTCACGAAGCCAACGCCGGCGGCGACGAGCGCGACAATCAGAGACGGGATCAGCCACAGCGGTAGCTTGCGGCTTGGCGTGGGAGTTTTGCGCAGCGACGAACTTGACGAACCCGCGGCCAGAATCGTGCCCGATTCGGAGTCGCGCTTGAGGCGCTTCAAGTCGGAACGCACCTCGGCTGCGCTCTGGTAGCGCAGGTCCCGGTCCTTTTCGAGCAGCTTGTTCAATATCTCTTCAAACTGCGGAGGCAGGTCGGGGTTCAGGCGAAGCGGCGGCGCCGGAGGGCGATTCAGAATGGCGTCGAAAATCACGGCGGACGTGTCTCCGCGGAAAGGCAGGGCGCCGGTCGCCATCTCGTAGAGCACGGCGCCAAACGAGAATAGATCGGTGCGAGCATCGAGATCCTTGCCCCGCGCCTGTTCCGGAGACATGTAGGCCACGGTGCCGACGGTCGATCCCGGGCTGGTCAGGAAGGGTTCGTCCACGGTCGCAGCCGAGCCGATGGTGGCGGCGGACAGAACGGAAGGCTTGGCCGTGCGCTTGGCCAGTCCGAAATCGAGAATCTTGGACTGGTTGCGGCTGGTCACGAAAATGTTTGCCGGTTTGATGTCGCGGTGGATGATTCCCTTGGCATGGGCGGCGTCGAGGGCGTCGGCGATCTGGGTGCCCAGATTGAGCAATTGCTCCAGGTCCATCGGCTGATTGTGGATTCGGGTCTTAAGGGTCTCGCCTTCCAGCAACTCCATGGCGATGAAGTGACGCCCGCTGTCTTCGGCAACCTCGTAGATGGTGCAGATGTTTGGGTGGTTCAGCGCCGAAGCCGCGCGCGCTTCGCGCTGAAACCGGTCGAGCGCGAGCGGATCTTTCTCCGTCTCGGGAGGCAGGAACTTAAGCGCGACACGGCGACCCAGGTTGAGGTCCTCGGCTTCGTACACCACGCCCATCCCTCCACCCCCCAACTGGGAGAGAACGCGGTAGTGCGAGAACGTCTGGCCGATCATTCCGGGAAACACTCCTGGGAGAGAGTTATTCATGTTAGGCTCGCAGTTCTGGCAAGTCAAACCTACCGGCTTTTTTGATTATACGAGGCGACAGGTGGGGAAGTTCAGGGCTTGCCGTGGCAGTGCTTGCCCCTGTATTTTCTTTGGCTTAAAGCTTGCGTCTACTCACTCGGAGGGGTGACGCGCTGGCCAAAAGTCACGGCCTCCCCGTTACGGAAGTTTACCTCCAAATATCCGAATGCTTCTCTGCCTGCCCGGTGCCTGCTATGAATAAGTGTTCCCTCATTTTTCCCCTGGGAACTGCAGTCCCCGCTTCCCCGGGGAGGAGTTCGTCCGAAGTGAAACTTCGACCGCAATCGTGGAGGGAAATGAGCGCGGCGCCTCGCTTCTTTGTCGCCGTGGTCGTGCTCTGTGGGACGACCGTGTTGACCTACGCCGTCTTTCACGGCTGGAGCGAAAATCCGCTCAAATTTCTTTGTTATCTGGTGATTGCGCTGGCGGCCTCACGGCTCAAGGTGAATCTGCCCGGCATTGCCGGAACGATGTCGGTGAACTTTCTGTTTCTGCTGTTGGCGGTGCTGGAACTGAGCTTGTCGGAGGCCATGGTACTAGGCTGCGCCGCGGTAGTGGTGCAGTGCCTGGGTGATCGTCCGATCCCGCTTCAGGTCGCCTTCAACGTCTGCTCGACCGCCCTCGCCATCGCGCTGACGTTCGTCGTCTATCACTACTCCTTGTCGCGTTATCCGATGGGGAATCCCACCACAATGTTGTTGTTGGCGACGTGCGTTTACTTCGCCGCCAACACGGTTCCGCTGGCCTCGGTCATCTCGCTGACCGAACGCCGGTCGCTACGAAAGATCTGGTCCGACTGCTACTTCTGGAGCTTCCCCTACTACCTGGTCGGTGCGGGCGTGGCCGGCATGATGAGCTGGCTCCACGGATTTACCGACTGGCAGACGTCGTTGCTGACCCTTCCGGTGATGTACCTCATCTACCGTTCCTACCGCCTTTACTTTGGCAAATTAGAAGACGAGAAGCGGCACGTGGAAGAGATCGCCGACTTGCACATGCGCACGATCGAGGCCCTTGCGCTCGCCATCGAGGCCAAGGACCAGACCACGCACGACCATTTACAGAGGGTTCGAGTTTACGCCGTTGAGGTGGCTAAGGAACTCAAGATTGACCGGGAGGGAATGGATGCCCTACAGGCCGCCGCCTTGTTGCATGACATCGGCAAGCTGGCGATTCCCGAGCACATCATCTCGAAGCCGGGGCGCCTGACGCCGGAAGAATTCGAGAAAATGAAGATTCATCCGCTGGTGGGAGCGGAAATTCTGGAACGGGTGCGCTTTCCCTACCCGGTGGTGCCCATTGTGCGGGCGCACCACGAAAAGTTCAACGGGACTGGCTATCCACTGGGCTTGCGCGGAAGCGAGATTCCGATTGGCGCCCGCATTCTGGCGGCAGTGGATTTTCTGGATGCGCTGGCTTCCGACCGGCAATATCGGCGAGCGCTGCCCTTGCAGGAAGCCATGGCACGGCTGTCGGAGGAATCGGGGAAATCGTTTGATCCGCAAGTGGTCAGCGTGCTGGAACGAAGATATGTGGAACTGGAGCGCTTGGTCCACGCGCGCACGGATAGCTTGAGCGGGGAGAAATTGTTGCCGGAAGTCAAAGACAAAGACGCAGGGGTGGAGCGCGACATCAAGCCCGCAACCGGTTACGAGGCGCAAGGACAGCGGCAAACGTCGGAGCACAGCTTTCTGGGTTCGATCGCGGCGGCCCGTCAGGAGGCGCAGACTCTTTTCGAACTCAGCCAGGATCTGGGGGCGTCGCTCAGTCTGGGAGAAACACTTTCGGTTTTTGCCATGAAGCTGCGCCACGCGATCTCGTACGATGCGATTGCGATCTACGTGCGTCACGGCGGTGAACTGGTGCCGGAATATGTGAATGGCGATAACTTCCGGCTGTTCGCCTCGCTGCGCATTCCCATCGGACAGGGGCTGTCGGGTTGGGTGGCGCAAAACCTCAAGCCAATCTTGAATGGCAATCCGTCGGTCGAGCCGGGTTATCTGAACGATGCTTCGAAGTACAGCACCCTGACCTCGGCGCTGGCCGTGCCTCTGGAGGGCTTGCAGGGCGTGGTCGGTGTAGTGGCGCTGTACCACGCGGAAAAGGATTTCTTCAGCTCTGACCACCTGCGGATTCTGCTGGCAGTAAGCTCCAGGATGGCGCTCGCCATCGAGAACGCGATGAAGTACGAGCAGGCGGAGAATTCCGCGGTAACCGATTACCTCACCGGCCTACCCAATGCGCGCTCGCTCTTCCTGCAACTCGACCGCGAACTGGCGCGCTGCAAGCGCGACAACAAAACGTTGACCGTGATGGTCGCCGACATGAACGGCTTCAAGCAGATCAACGACCGCTTCGGACACCTGGAAGGAAACCGCGTGCTGCAGTTGTTTGCGCACTCCTTGAAGGAAACCAGCCGTGAGTACGACTATGTCGCACGCATGGGCGGCGACGAATTCGTGGTGATCGCCCCTGGACTGACGCCCGACGCGGCTGCGCGCAAAGCGGAACAGATGCGAGACCTGGCGCGACGGGCGGGGAAGGAAGTCTGTAACGAGGACATTCTGTCGCTGAGCGTTGGCAAGTCGGTCTATCCGGAGGATGGGATGGACGCCGAAAAGCTGCTCTCGGAAGCCGACAAGCGCATGTATCTGCAAAAACAGAGTCGGGCGGCGCAGAAGAACCGCCGTCTGTATCCGCGGGTCCGGGGACGGCTGACCACCGAAATCTTGGGAAACGGTCAGGAAGTGGCGATGCTGGGCATTGTTACCAACCTGAGCCTGGGTGGTTGCTACGTCGAAACCAGCGGCCTGCTGTTGCCGGGATCGCTGTTGAAACTCACCTTCGGGTACGAACATACCAACGTTACCGTAGAATGCGAGGTCGTGCGTCTGGACATGGGCATTGGATCGGCCCTCAAGTTCAGGGAAGCGACGCATGAGGTCCGCGCCGCCTTGCAGGGCATCTTGGAGCAGTTGGCCAGCGCGGAAGCGGTCGTCGACTTGAAGCGCAGCCACAACGCTGCTGCCGCAAGCAAACAATAAGAGGCTGCAGAAAGAGTTATCGAGCGCGCAAAAAGCTCACGAAGCGCCGACGCAGGCACGAGTAACTCGTGCCCTTCCCAAAACCCGCACGAATCGCACTTTTTCCGCAGCCTGCTAACGCCCATCCAAGTTTGCGAGTGGAGAGCCGGGCGTCCCCGCCCGGCTACCGAGTTGCGGAAGGACGGGCGAGGCGCTCGTCGCTCCACCGAATCAAGCGGGAACGGCGAGCGGGCGAATCTGGATCAGTGGTAGCCGATTGGACGATGAGGTACGCGGCTTCGACAGTCCTTGCCGCAGCATGTTCGCCGTCGGCATGCCGGTCCGGTAGAACGACTTCTCGCAATCCGCAGTGGAGGGGCCGCGCATGCTTCCTTCCATATAGGCCAGTCCCGGACAACGCGAGCAGCTTGCGACGTGCGAGCACGACGAGCAGACGGTGAGATCTTTGGCCTGGATCGAGCGAACTTCGTTCATTTCCGGGGAATGGTTCCAGATATCCAAGAACTTCTGCCGTCGGATATTTCCGGTGGGAAGCGGAAACTGCACGCAGGGGAAAACGTCGCCGTAGGGCGAAATGTAGCAGAAGGAATGGCCCGCGCTGCACGAGTAACTCTCAAGGTCATCCTCGGTCGGCGGCTTGGGAGGAGCGCAGAACTCCTCCTGGCTGCCGACCAGCGCGGGGTTGTGGAATATCTCCGGAAGCTCTTCTCCCGGGATGCGCAGCGACAAAACGGACGTGTCGCCGTCCATCATGGGCGTGATCGTAGGATCGAGCGTGTAATGCACGCCGAGTTCGGCGGCCAGTTTTTGCACGCCGGCGTGATCGGCCGAGTTCACGGTCATCAGCACGTTGGCGATGGTGACCCGGAGCCCCTGTTCGCGTAAGAAGCGGATGGACCTGATAGTCCGCTCGAACGAGTGCGGCAGTTTGGTGATGGCATCGTGCACTTCGGGACGATGCGAGTAGACGCTGATCTGGATGGAGTCTACGTCCAGTTCCCGAATTCTCCGCGCTTCCTTTTCGTGGATCATGACCGCGTTGGTCTTGATCTTGACGTTGAACATGAGACGCCGGGCGTGCTCGACAAGTTCAAAGAAGTCGCGGCGCATAAAGACCTCGCCGCCGCTGAAGGTGAGAAAGAAAACGCCCGCCTCGGCCAGCTGGTCGAGCACATCGTTGATTTCGGCGGTCGTCATCTCGCCGTGGTCGTCGTGGTCGAGATAACAATGCACGCAGCGCTCGTTGCAGCGATACGTGACATCCAGATGCACGGCAAGGGGCACGCCGAGATTAAAGGCCTTCTGGCCCACCTCGCTCATCAGGCTCATCGGGGCGTCTCCGTGGCCAGAGGTTGATTGGAAACGAGAAGAATTCCATGGCCAGACAGCTCGGTGACGAATTGCTCGGCATCGGCCTGGGCCTGTTCGGGATCGACGTCAAACTGCTCGCACACCCGGCCGCGGACAATTTCCCGCAGCGGAGTGCGGCCGTCGGCCGCTTGAAAGATGGCGGTTGCGACTTCGTTCAGCGTGAAGAAGGTCGAATCGGCCGAGTTCATGACCATCATTTCGCCGGCCAGTGCGCGCGCGGCGATGGCGGAACTGCGCGCAATGTAGATGCAATTCTCAGACATGTTGGTGCACCCCGTGGAAGTTCCGGTCGAAATTTCGAACCAGGTCCCACACCCTGGCATCAGGATAGAACGTTAGGCGGCGAATGGGAACCCTGTCGACGAACTCGCACGCGGTGGCGAAGAGCTTTTCCACCAAGCCACGGTCTTCGGCGAAAAACAGAATATTGCGCATGAGGCGGCGCGCGCCTTCCGCCGCCGGCACCTCCGCGACGCGGTTCTCCGGGCCCTGTTCCAGAAAAAACAGAGCCGAGACCGGGGCGTCGCAATTCTCACCGACCTTGGCCAGTTCTCCGGCGAATGGAGTGCCGAACGCCCGGTACCCGCGGTCGCTCGGGCGGTCGTTGCTCGGACGTACGTTGCTCGGACGTACGTAGGAAATTTCGTCGGTAAGCAGGGTGATGTCCGCTGGTGCCAGCCTCGTCATCGTGGTTTTGCCCGCACCCGATACGCCCGAAAACAGATACGCCCGGCCATCGCAAATCGCGCTGGCCGAGTGCAGCAGGAATCCTCCGCGCTCGGCAAGAATCAGGCTGTGCACAATGCGCAGCACCGAATCGACGGAATAAGGGTTGGCATCTTGCCGCACCCTGCCCTGTCCGGTGCAGGGGTTCCAGCGGGCGTGGAAGTCTCCGCGCCGCAGGATCCACTCGTCGCCTTCGCGGCGGACCTGAACGTCATCGTCGGAAGCCGGTCCCGCACTGGTGAGGTCAAACTCCAGCGCAAACTCGGGACGCGAAGAGCTCAGGAATCCTTCATAACGCTGGCGCAGAAGATTGAGGAAGCCTTCGTCCGAGGTGGACAAGGCAATCGGAATTCCCCCGATCTCGACGCACGCCACGTTTCGAAGCCCGCCTATCACAAGACTCCCGGCTCTGCGGCAGTTGCGGACCTTCGAGATTCGTCCGCCGTTACCCTCCGTCGGCTGTGAAGTTTCAGAGCGAGGCGGCGTGCCAAGGTGCAATGACAGAGCAGCATTCCCAGCGCGCGTGAGCAGTTCGCGCCAATCCAATTTACATCTAACCCAGTGCGCAAAGCAGCCGCAGAGGCGCCTGGCCTTTCGTCAGCCCAGCTCACCAACCGGCCCAGCAACGCATCGGGAGGAAACGAATCCGAGCGAGGCACGGAATCGCCGCGCAGCAGGAAGCCATTCGCCGTGCACGGGGCAACCAGGCGATGGAGGAACAGGCGGTCTTCGCGCAGCGCCAACACGATCTCACCGGGGCGGACATCTTCGGGCGAGCAGCCTTCGATCTCGACCATATCGCCCGGCCAAAGACGGGGCAGCATACTTTCCCCGTGAACGCGCAGACGCAGATGACCATGTCCACGCAGAGCGTCCGCCACCAATGCGATACGTGCCGCGCTCCACCTCGAATGCGCCGCACTTGTGGTGCCTTCCAGCATTTAGGAAGTCTTCTTCGACAAATTACATTGATGACGAGTGTCGTGGACGAGTTTGCCGCACGATAGAGCGATGGTCTCGAATACCCGTTCGTAGCGGAACGCCGGCTTCTGGTAAACCTTCTTGGCCTTACCGAGGTTATCCAGGTCCTGCTGTTTCTGGCGAGGAGCCTGATCTCTGGTCATAGTTGGTCAAGCCAGAACGAAAACCGGCTTATCCCCCAGTTTTTGGTACGAATGAACGCAGTGTACTACACGTCTTTCCCCGGTGCCAACCAACTAACCAGCAACTTAGAAGAGCAAATCAAAATACTCAATAGAATGAAAGAGTTCCATTTTGCCGGGCTCGCCGCAAACTTAGCGACAGGCCGGCCAGGGCAAGTGGAAGCAAGACCACGCTAAACCCTGCGAGGACCGCAAGGGTTCGAACTAGCGCAGTCATTGATTGTCCTTCAATCAGCGCCCGGCGCATTCCGTCGATGGCATAAGTGAGAGGAACGGCGCGCGCGAGAAGTTCGAGCGGGTGGGGCAAGCTCTGGATCGGGAACATGGTTCCGCTCAGAAACCAGAGCCCGGAACCGAGCAGCCACAGCACGGCCGAACCTTTCTGGAACGCGACCTGCAGCGCAGCCGCGGCGACCCCCAGGGCCAAGGCGATGGCCAGAGAAAGAGCCAATACTGCCACGCACGAGAAGAAGTTGGCGTGGGTCGATGCCCGGAAAACCGCCACCCCCGCGAAAAGATAGACCAGCAGATTGACCAGGTTTCCGGCAAAGGCGGAAATGGAGCTGAGGATAACGAGTTCAGACGGGGCGGTCGAGGTCGTCATCAGAACTTCCAGGGTCCCTGTCTGTTGCGCTTCCTGCACTGCGCCCAGGAAGCTTTGGGCGCTCATGACGAAGAAGGTATAGATGCCGGTGCCGACCAATAGAAAAGGAAAATACTCGACGCCGCCAGGTCGAAAGCCGGGACCGATGGCGCGCGACAGAAAATAAAAGGCCGCGAGTTCCGTGAACACTCCGACCAGCACCACAATGAAACCGCTGCGGTGGCGGACGGCTGTCAGCAGATCGCGCCGCAGGATGGCATAGAGCTTATCGATGGTCGAAGTCATAGAGGATTTGTAATTTGTAATTTCCAAATTGTAATTTCAAGCATGGGCACGGTGTGCGACAAATTCCGAAACACAGTTGCAAATTACAAATCACCTATCGCAATTCTTTAGCGCTTGAGCACGGCCTCATCAATTTCACCGGTCATGCGAAAGTAGAAAGACCGCAGAACCTCGGCGCTTTCGCCGTCGCTCACCGGGCGGTCGGCGAGCAATTCGCCGCGATGCAACAGAAGCAGGCGGTCGGCAACGGCGGCCGCCTCCGCGAAATTGTGAGTGGCAAGCAGAACCGTCGTCTCTTGCCGTGCCAGGCCACGAATCGTCGCCCAGAAGTGCGCCGTGGTGGCGGCGTCGAGGCTGCGGGTCGGTTCGTCGAGCAACAATACGCTGGGGTGCTTGACCAGGGCGCGCGCAATCCCCAGTCGCTGGTACATGCCGCTGGAGAATTTCATGACCAGCGTGTCGGCCTGATCTTCAAGACCGGTATCGCGGAGAACTTCGTTGATTCTTAGCGCGCGGTCGCGGCGCGACACTTCGTCAAGTGCGGCAAAGAAATCCAGGTTCTCGCGAGCCGAGAGACGAGGGAAAAACGAGCGCTCCGCCGCGACTGCGATGCCGACCTGCCGCCGCACTTCTCCGGCGTTGCGTCGCGCATCGAAGCCGCCCACGCGCACCGTTCCGGCATCGGGCAGCAGCATGGTCGAGATCAGCTTAAGCGCCGTAGTTTTTCCGCTGCCATTTGGGCCCAGTACCACCAACACCTCGGCGCGGGCAGCCGAAAAAGAAACGTCTCTTAAGGCAATGGTTTCACCGCCCCGTTCCCTCCCCAGCCAATTGAACAGAGCTGGACGATGGTGAAAGATCTTGCAAACGGATTCGAAGACGATTCGGTCCATAAAAGCGGGACAACGAAAGCGTGAACTAAACTTCGGGCGTGCTGAGGACTCTGTATTATAGTGGCGATTCGCGATCCCATTGGTTCCGGCTTGCAGTCGCTTGTCTATCCGTCGGGACCCGCCGTTCATGACCGAAGTCTTGCCTACATCTCCTGCGTCAAGCACCGTGCCGCAGGGGGGAAACGAATTCGAGTTCTTGTGCGCGCTGACTGGCGTGGAGTTGGGTCAGGCGCGTGTCGAGCGGATTGCGAACTGGAATCTCTCAAAACTCGACTGGAGCGAAGTCCTTCGCTTGGCGGAGCACCATGGAGTGGTTCCGCTCGCGGCGCGGAATCTGATCGAACATCGCTGCGTTGAAAGCGGTCGCGGCCTTCCGGGGGAAATTGAGCGCTCGCTGCGATCTGCGTACGATGCGAACCTGCGGCGCAGCCTGTGGTTCACCGCCGAACTGGCGCGCATCATGCAGTACTTCGAGCGCGGGCAGTTGCGCGCAGTCCCGTACAAAGGGCCAGTGCTGGCGCAATCGGCCTACCGCGACGTGGGTCTGCGAAGTTTTTCCGATCTCGACTTCTTGCTTTCTCCCGCCGACTTCAACCGAGCGAAGCAGCTTCTTGCGGAAATCGGATATCGTCCTTCCGCGCATTTCACTCCGGCCGTCGAGCGATTGTGGCTGCGTAAAGGCTACGAGCGTTCGTTTGACAGCGCGGTGGGGCCGAACCTGGTGGAACTGCAGTGGGCGTTGCTGCCGCATTTCTATGCCGTGGATCTGCGTGTAGAGGATCTGCTCGCGCGCGCGGGAAACACCGTCGTGGGCGGATGTGAAGTGCCTTGCCTGTCTCCCGAAGATTCGCTCCTGATGCTGTGTCTGCATGCCGCCAAGCATCTTTGGACGCGGTTGATCTGGCTTGCAGACATTGCGGAGACTTTGCGATCCCAGACCATCGACCACGCGCGCGTGTTCTCTCGAGCGCGCTCTCTGGGGATCGTGCGTATTCTCGGCGTCAGTTTCTGGCTGGCGAAGAACGTGCTTCGGGCGGAGCTTCCGAAAGGCGCAGAGGAAACGATTGCGGCCGATCCTCGGGTGCCCGTTCTCGGCAGCGAATTTGCCGGCCGACTGGCTCGGGGCGCGGCGTATGACTTCGAATCGACGGAATACTTCCGCCGGGTCATGAACCTGCGCGAGCGGCGCGGCGATCGTTGGCGATATCTCTGGCGGCTGGTCTGGACTCCGGGCGCGGGAGATGTTGCAGCGGTGCGATTGCCGGAAGCGCTTTTTCCTTTTTATCGAATCGTTCGGGTGGGCCGGCTGATACGGAAGCTTTACTGAAAACTGATAGTTGAAAGCTGACAGCTGGGTTTAGTGCGTTTCTCCGTCCCCAGGCGCAACGTCTGGCGTGTCAACTTTCTTCTGCGCAACCCCCGTGTTCGCTGGCGCCGGCGCCGCCGGAAAATCACCGGGCTCCTTGCCGGCCAGCGCGACGTTCATAAACTGCATCCAGATGGGTAGGGCGGCGCGGGCTCCGGTCTCTTTTTCGCCTAGCGATTTCTTTTCGTCGTAGCCAATCCACACGCCGCAGGTGAGCGTCGGAGAAAAGCCCACGAACCAGGCGTCGGTGAAATCGTTGGTCGTTCCGGTCTTGCCCGCCAGCGGATACGGCATTCTGGCGGCTGCGGCCGCGGTACCGTGAAGCACGACCTCGCGCAACATCGAAGTCATGATGCGCGCGGTGCGCGAACTGATGGCGTCCTTAATGTCGGAAAAGTCCTCTTCCAGAATGCGGCCTTCGTAGTCGGTCACCTTGGTGATATAGCGCGGGGCGACGCGTACGCCGTCGTTGGGGAACACGCTGAAGGCTGAGGTCTGCTCGAGGGGCGTGATTTCCGCCGAGCCGAGCGCCACCGGAAGATAGGCGGGAATATTCGCGGTAATGCCGAAGCGGTGGGTGTAATCGATCACCGTCTTGATGCCGACGTGGTCGGCAAGCTTGAGCGCGGGAATGTTTCTGGACTGGGCTAGCGCACGCCGCAGCGTGATCGTGCCCTCAAATTTTTCGTCGTAGTTGTGCGGCGAATAAGGCCCGGAGGCGGTTTGAAAAGTTACCGGCGCGTCCAGAATCGTGTCGTCGGGGCTGCCGCCCTGGTCGATCACGGCGGTATAGACGTACGGTTTGAACGACGACCCAACCTGGCGCAGCGCCTGCGTGGCGCGGTTGAATTTGGAGAGATTGAAATCGCGGCCGCCGACCATGGCCTTGATCTCTCCGGTCGCGTTATCAATGGCGACGAGCGCCCCTTCGGCCCCTGAATCCTGCTCCAGGCTGACCCGCGCTTTTCCACTTGCATCGAGCGCGAGCACTTTGAGGTAAACGATGTCGCCCACATGGAGCATGCCGGGAGGCTTGAGCTTCAGCTTCGTCCATGCCACCTCGGCCTGCGAAAGCGTGGCCTTGTGCTGCCCGAAGCGGACTTCCGCGGCGCCTGGTGAGACTTGTGTCACGAGCGCGTGCATGTACCCGTTTACTTCGGGCTCACCATCCCAATCCGGATCTTCGTACGCGTCGAGTTTTTGCCCCTGAGCAATCACGTTCACGAGCTTGCCGTGCCAGCCGTGGCGGCGCTCGTAGGCGGCGAGGCCGTCGAGCAGCGCCTGGCGCGCCGACTTCTGCAGATCCATATCGAGCGACGTGTAAACCCGCAGGCCGCCCTCATGCACCTGGTCGCTGCCATACTTCGCTTCGAGGTAGCGCCGGATTTCTTCCACATAGTGCGGAGCCAGCGAGTTCGGATCTTTCTGCAGGTTGAGCGGGATCGGCTTGCTCTTTGCGTCCGCCGCTTGTGCGGCGGTGATCTTACCGTCCTCAAGCATGGCATTGAGCACGAGGTTGCGCCGCTTGACCGCGCGTTCCGGATGGGCAATCGGCGAGTAATACTGTGGCGCTTTGGGCAGTCCCGCAAGCAGCGCGGCTTCTTCCAGTTTCAGTTGCTTGGCCGGTTTGCTGAAATAGTATTCCGAGGCGGCTTCAAAGCCGTAGGCGCCGTGGCCGAGGAAGATCTGGTTGGCATAGAGCGTGAAGATCTGCGGCTTGGTAAAGCGGCGCTCGATCTGGATGGCGAGCAACGCCTCCTGCACCTTGCGATAAAACGAGCGGTCGGGCGAGAGAAACAAATTGCGGGCCAGTTGCATGGTGAGCGTGGACGCTCCCTGGACTTTCCCGCCGAATTCAATATCCCGATACGCCGCGCCTGCGATGCGCCAGATGTCGATGCCCGAGTGCCGGTAGAAATCCTTGTCTTCGATCGAGATCAGCGCATTGCGGAGAACCTCGGGGTAATCGTCATAGGTGGCGATGACGCGGCGCTGGAGCGCAAAGGTGCCGATGACTCGCCCTTGTCCGTCATAGAGTTCGGTAACGGAGATGGGACGGTACCGTTCGAGTTGCTCGACCTGGGGCAGGTCGGTCGAGTAGACCAGAAGCAGCCCAACGGCCGCGCCCACCGCGGCGGAGAGCAGGGCGAGGAATCCGAACAGGACGAGTCCCACTAACTTTCGTCCGCCAATTTTTATCGTCAGCAAAGGGCAGGCTTCACGGTTTCAAAGTTGCAACGTTTCCATGGTAGCAAAGGCATAGAAACTGTTTCACCGCCGAGACGCCGAGAAAAGCTGTTGCTTGCCGTCTTGTCTCACGGGGCGAGTGAAATGGGGGGCCGTTAACTTTTCCGATGGTGCTGACAAACAGCAGGTCCTTCGCTGCGCTCAGGATGACAAATTTATTCAATGACAAATTCATGAGACGACCTTGACGTCCTCCAGGTCAACGACAACGTCTAAGTTCTCCCGACGAAGAAAATCGCCCGCCGAGGCGAGCGATTCGCAATCTTGAAACCTTGAAACTCTGAAACCTACTTTTCTTATCCCTTCGATTCCCGGTTTTTCAACACTTCCAGCGCCTTGTTCAGTTGCTCGTCTTCCTGGTTCTTCGGCTTCACTTCTTTCTTCTCGTTGGGTGGCGCCGTCTGGTCTTCGTCGGGTAACCCACCGTCGTCGTCCGCAGTGTCGGCGATCAGGACGTTGGGTGTAACGGCCGCATCTTGAATTGCTTTTCCGCTGGGCGAGTAATACTTCGCGACCGAAAGAATCAGGGCGGAGTTATCCTGCATCTCGATCAGTTTCTGCACCGAGCCGTCGCCGAAAGTTTTGTCTCCCACCACGTCGCCGCGAGCGTTTTCCAGGATCGCGGCGGCCACAATCTCCGCTGGTCCGGCTGTGCCACGATTCACCAACACCGCCACGGGAAGCTTGGTGATGTCCTTGGCGGGATCGGCGTTAAACGCCTGGCGCGGAAATTTCTGTCCCTGCAGGTAGGTGATGGTGCCATGGTCAAGGAAAAGATTGGCGGCGGCAACGCCCTCCGCTTCGACGCCACCGGCGGAGTTGCGCAGGTCAAGCACAAGCTTCTTCGCTCCCTGCTTCTGCAGATCGCGAATCTTGGCGGCGAGTTCCTGCGACTTGCCTTCGGGGAATGCATCCACCTGAATGTAGCCGACGTTATCGGCCAGCATTTTTTCGGCGACGGGCGGGATGGCGACCACGTCGCGCGTGACCACAATCTTTTGCGGTTCGGCTCGCCGCGGCCGGACCACCGCCAAGTTGATGGTGGATCCAACCTCGCCCGACAGCCGGCTGTGAATCTCAGCCAGCGACATTTCGTGCGTGCTCTTGCCCTCGATGGACTCGATGATGTCGGAGTTCTCGATGCTGGCCTTGTCCGCCGGTCCTCCAGGAATCACCGCCACCACGGCCGCGTATCCGAAGCGCTTCGAGACGGTGGCGCCGATATCGGCCTTGCCATCGTTCTTCATCGTCTTGTAGCGCTTGTACTCGGCCGCTGAAAGGTAGCTGGAATTCGAGTCGAGCGATTCCAGCAGGCCGTGCAGCGCGCCGTCGGTGACACCCGCGATATTGGGCTCTTCGACGTATTCGAGACGGATGCGCGACAGCACTTCGCTGTACACCGACAACTGGCGATACGCGCCGTCATTCGAAGAGGCGCGAACGTTGACGAAACCGCCCACGATGGTGAACAGCAGAATCGCCAGCGAACTGGCAAGGATGGTGATCTTTAACTTCGTTGACATAATTTGATCTTCGCTCTTTATTGGGTCTTCACTATTGGATCGGCTTTTTCTGGCCGGGCTTTCCCGAGGAACTAGTGCTTCATTATAGACGGTTTGATGCTGAGATCGGAGGACAAGCTTCTCGGGGCAATGCCTTGGGTAATGTAAGAAGTGCAGACTGCAAGACAGGCCCATCCCCCCTCTATTAGAATCACTCACTTAGCGGCCCGGTAGCGAAGGTCGCGAGGACAGACGTTGCTCGGCCTGGACGGGCGAGAGCCTGTCCTGAGCTTGTCGAATGGACGCCCGTTGCTCCACGGGCACGGGTTACTTTTCTAGCAGAGCGGCTATCTCCTCGTGACCTTTTTCCCGCGCGACCATGGCTGGGGTTTTGCCGTCACCGTTGGCTAGCTTGGGATCGGCGTGGTGCTTGAGCAAGAGCTCCACCATCGGACGATCTCCGTTCTGGGCCGCCGCGTGGATTGGAACCCAACCTCCTTGCTGACGGGCGTTAACGGGAGCTCCGTGTTCAAGCAGGAGGCGGGCGGCTTCGAGGTTGCGGGAGGAGGCGGCGGAGTGCAACGGCATGACCTGCGTCGGATTCGCGGCCACGGTGTCGACCGCGGCCCCGCTTTCGACTAGCAGGCGGGCGGCTTCAGGTTGTCCGAAGAAACACGCGAAGTGCAGGGCTGTGAACCCGTCTTTGGAACGCGAGTCAATCGAGTGGGAATCGATGGCAGAGGTATCGCGGAGGCACTCTTTCACGCGGTCAAGACGGCCGAGCGCGGTCGCCTCGAAAATGTCGAGCGCCTTCTTCTTGCTCGCAATCAATTCCGCCAGGTTGCGGCGGCCACGATAGATGGAATGCATGAGCAGGCTGACGCCGCTTGCGTCACAAACCTCGGAGGCCGCGGGATCTTGTTCGAGAATTTGCCGGAGCCCGTTGGTATCGCCTGCCTGCAAGAGTTCGAAACAACGGCGGGAGCTTTCCATAGGCAAATCCTACTTTAATCGGGCGTGTCTCGAAAACGAACTTGCGTGGACAACGGTAGGTATAAGGTGCACGGCGGTGGAAAGAATTTCCGAGCGTACTGGGCGGAAGAGATTTCGAAGGGAGGAAGACGAATAGCGTCAGCAACTTGGAAAATGGCAGAGAACGGAAGGGGCTTTGCTGTGAGGTGGGGCTTGAAGGAACATTTCTCCAATAAGGAGGGATATATGACTACCGACCCGGTTTGTGGAATGAGAATCGATGAGAAGGAATCCGAATTCCAGACGCAGTTTGCTGGGAGGAAATACTTTTTCTGCTCGGAAGACTGTAGGAAGGAATTCGAAAACGAGCCAGAGGAATACCTGGAGACAGCGGCGTAGAAGCTGTCGCGGTGAATCGCACAACCGAACTGGCAAAACAAAAACTACAAAGACCTGAAAGGGAAAAAGGCCCTCGGGTGTAGATGACGCGGGGGCCTTCATCTTTCCAGGCACTCGCTCTGGCCTGACCTGATCTGACGAATGTTTCTGCAAGACAACCATCAGAAGTGGGGGGCCCCGGCCGAGCCAAATCCTCCTCTAGGACCGTGACCGCGTGGAATTGTCTTTAGCGTGGGTTATCGGTCCTGTCATGCTGAGCGAAGCGAGTGGTCCGCACCGCAGACCATCTCGCGGAGTCGAAGCACCCCTACCCGTTTCTTACTTTTCGGCAAACACTACGCCATTCGTCGCAGGAGAAGGAACACGGGTGGAATAGGGGCCCTTCGACTCCGGCGGCCGCTCCCTTCGGGCGCGGCCACCTCCGCTCAGGGTGACAGAAGTGACTTTTCACGCGGTCGCGGTACTAGGTTGGTCGGCGACGGAATTGCGCAACTGGCCGATGCCTTCGATGGATACTTCGACGGCATCGCCCGCAACTACCGGTCCGACGCCCTTGGGCGTGCCGGTCGCGATCAGGTCTCCGGGTTCGAGGGTCATGATCCGCGAAATGTAGCGGATGACGACGTCGAGCGGGAAAATGAAATCCCTCGTATTGCCGGACTGCCGCACTTCGCCATTCACTCGGGTTTCGACCTGGACGCCGGCCCAGGGGTCAATATTAATGCCGTCGGCGACCACGGGGCCGACCGGGCAGAAGGTATTGAAGCCTTTGGCGCGGGTCCACTGTCCGTCTTTGTTCTGCAGATCGCGGGCGGTGAAATCGTTGACGCAGGTGTAGCCGAGGATGTAGGGGCGCACGTCTTGGCTGTCCGCGAGTTGGTGGCAGCGCCGGGCGATGACGACGCCTAGCTCGCCCTCGTAGTCGGTGCGCGCGGAAACTTTGGGCCGCAGAATCGTTCCGCCTGGTGGAAGCAGAGAGGACGGCGGCTTGAAGAATAGCAGCGGCTCCTGCGGAACCTCGTTTCCGAGTTCAGCGGCGTGCTCGCGATAGTTCCGGCCGACGCAGACGATTTTCGACGGCTCGACCGGCGGCAACAGAATCGCCTGGGCGAGCGGGATGCGGTCCATGCGGCGACTGGGAAGTCCTTCGACGTCGCCATCACTATTCTGCGGAGGCTGGAGGAGCAGGCGGGTGATTTCGTCTTCGTTTGTGCCCGCGGCGGACTCGACCAGGCCGTAATGGGCGGAACCGTTGAGATGGAAGCGGCAGTATTTCATCTGAGCAACATTCAAACACAAAAAACGGAAGGATCACGCAGGAAAAATCCAGAGCGTGTTTGAAGACAGCGAAAAACGATCACCACAGGGGACACAGAGGGACACGGGGAGTTCTTGTTATCTATGCTTCCCGGTGTACTCCGTGGTGAGGAATTCCGTTGTACAGCCGAGCTTCTCGCTCGACTGGACGGGCGAGGTCGCCCGTCCCCACACAACCCGTCCCCACACAACCCGTCCCCACACAACCCGTCCCCACACAACCCGTCCCCACACAACCCGTCCCCACACAACCCGTCCCCACACATCTTTTTATGGGACGGGTTCGCTGGTGGGCTCGGAGCGCTGACTTTCGTTTCCACGAACGTCCACGGCGGAAACTGAGTAGGTGTAGGTTTTGCCGGAAGCGACCGCGCTATCGCGATACGACGGCGCTTTCACCAGCTCGGAATTCAGCTTGATTGCGGCCGCGTCTGCTTCGCTGCGATAGATGTTGTATCCGGCGAGGTCGGCGTTTGTGACCGGGGCCCAGATGAGGTCGATAAATGGCTTTTGTCCTTCGCCCGAGAAGGCCGCCTGCAACCCGGCGGGGACGGAGGGCGGGAAGACGTCGTGGGCGATGATGCGCACGGGCGAAGTGTCGTCGCCTTCGACCTGCACCTCGCTGTCGGGCCGTTTCACGATGCTCACGGTGGTGACGCGGTAGAGATAGGTCCTTTCCCATTCGAAGGCGGAGTCGGTGAAATGCGTCGGCCCGGCTTCGGCCGTTGTGGCTGGAATTGGGACTTCGCCGGCAATCGCGTCTTTGCCGGAGCTTTCGTCGTAACGATAGACGCGATAGCGATACTGGACGTTAGGAACATTCTGCGATTGCGCGTTCGTCCAGGTAAGCACTACGCCGTCGCCGGTCAGTTCCGCGGCCAGATCTGCTGGCGGAGGAAGAGTCGGGACCGCGGGCACGTGCACGCGATTCGACAATCCGGCGCCGCGGGCATTGCGGTTCAAGACCTCGACGGCGTAGGTGACCTCGGCGGCTGGATCCAGCGGTTCCATGGCTGCGGGCAGTGTACCGGTGTAAGTCTGCGGAGCGGGGCGCGGGGTTCCTGGTTTTTGCGGGGCCGCAGATGGTGCGGGCAAAATCTCGGCGGGACTCCCGCACTCGGTCATTTCATATTCGAGGCTGAGGCAGACCAGGGTCGGGCCGACGTAGCGCACGCCTTGGCGGTCGGTGGTGAGCGTGGGCTCGCTCCAGGCGAGTGTGACGCGGTTGCCTTTGCGGCTGGCGCGGAGATCCGTGGGCGGCTTGGGAAGTTCGAGCGACGGCGGCAGGGGCGCCCCGGGCTGGGCGCAACCGGCCAGCAGCAGGCAGAGCGCGGTCAGGGCGATGAACTTTCCGAGATGCAGTTTCATGCGGAAAGAGAAAGAGTACCAGAGAAACAGTTGCCAGTACCCAGTTGCCAGTTGCCAGCACCAACCGCCCGCAAGGCCGCAATGAAGCACGCGCAAACAGGTCCTACTGGCAACTGACAACTGGCAACCGGCAGCTGCTTTATCCCGCCAGTTCGCGCACGGCTTCGCGGAAGACCTTGGTGTGGTAGTCGACGTCCTCGGGCGTGGTGGCCGGCGACATCAGCGCCATGTTGTGGAAGGGCGTGAGCAGAACGCCGCGATTCATGGCGTAGAGATGCATGAAGCGTTCGAGTTCGAAGTCCATGGCATTGTGCGCTTCCGTTCCATTCTTGGGCGGGTTGGGGCTGAACAGATACTCGGCGCGGCAGCCGAGGCGCGTGACGTGCCAGGGGAGACGGAAATCCTGAATGACTTTTTGCACGCCAGCGGTCCAGCGCTCAGCCATGGGGATCATGCGGTCGAAAGCTTCTTTAGTCAGAACTTTTGAGAGCGTGGCGCGCATGGCAGCCAGGGACAGTGCGTTGCCGGCGAGGGTTCCACCGATTCCGCCAGTGTCGCAGTCTTCGAGGCTGTGGCGTCCGAGAATCATGTCCGCAACTTTTTGGGTGAAGCCGTAGGCCGCGCCGGGAAGTCCTCCGGCAATCGGTTTGCCGAAGACGAGGAAGTCGGGGTCGAGGTTTTCGGCGCGGGTATAGCCGCCGGGGCCGGCGCAGATGGTGTGCGTCTCGTCGATGATGAGCAGGGTTCCGTACTTGCGCGTGAGCTCGCGCAGTGCTTGATGGTAGCCGGGCGCGGGATGCACGATGCCGACGTTGGTCAAGGCAGGCTCGGCCAGCACGCAGGCGACGTCGCCATGAGCTAGCGCCTGTTTGAGAGCGGGGACGTCATTGAATTCCACAACGCGCGTGGTCACGGAAGGGTCGACCGGCGGTCCGATGTTGCCGCGTCGCGCCCCGGCCGTGCCATCGGGATGAAGCGTGATGAAGGTTTCATCGACCGTGCCGTGGTAACACCAGTTGAAAACCAGGATTTTCGTGCGGCCGGTGATCTGACGCGCTAAACGAATCGAAAAACGGTTGGCGTCGGTGGCCGTGAGCGCAAACTGCCAGTAGGTTAAGCCGAAGCGCTGCTGTAATTCTTCGCCGACGAAGACGGCATCTTCGGACGGCAGCATTAGGGTGATGCCGCGTTTGACCTGCTCCTCGATGGCTTTGGCGGTGGCGAAGGGAGAATGCCCGGTCATAGCGCCGGTGTCGCCGAGGCAGAAGTCCACGTAGCGATGGCCGTCGACATCGTAGAAGTGCGCGCCCTGCGCCTCGCGGACAACGGGTGGAAAAGCTCCCGCCCACTTCACCATCCAGTTCATGGGGACGCCGGAGAGCAGCGACTTCTTGCCCCGTTCGTAGATGGCTTTCGATTTTGGGCGTTCGTCGACGAAGCGCTTTTGCTCGCGCTCGGCAAGGGACTTCAGGCGGGTGCGGTCGAGGGTGGACATGATTTTCCGCGAATAAGAAGCCGCAAATTTAGCAGAAAGTCATGGCGATAGCGAGGAGAACGAAGATAAGGTAGTGCCTCAGTTTGAAATTTCATAGGGTAGATCGGCGCCAGCAGAGAACGACACGCGCTACTCCTCGGCAACGTGCATCGGCTGCGAAATGAAAACGGTGAGCGGCGATCCTGATCCCAAGCACGCCAGCACCTCCTACGTGGAGCGTCACAATCTGACGATGCGAATGGGTATGCGGCGTTTCACTCGGCTGACCAATGCTTTCAGCAAGAAGATTCAGAATCACGCCGCTATGGTCGCGATCCATGCGGTGTACTACAATTTCGCCAGAATCCACAAAACGCTGAGGATCACGCCGAGCATGGCCGCTGGCTTGAGCGATCACGTTTGGAGTCTGGAAGAAATCGTTATGATGGCCGATGGCTACATGCCGAAACCCGGAAAGCGCGGGCCATACAAAAATAGAATGGAGTAGCGCCATGGGTGATGAACAAGTAATTAAGCTCTTGGAAGAGATCAGAGATTTGCAGAAGCTGCACGTGGAGAATTACAAAGACGCGATCAAGAACCAACAACTAGCAATCGAGATGCAAAAGAAGGCGAGTCGCTGGCAGCGGATCGGACTGTTAGTTTTGATCATCATTGTGTTCGCGGGAATGGCGACCGCTATATTGCCTTCTTTATTTGGCCGATAAATTTCAAACTGAGGCACTACCGAAGATAACCACAGGGGACACAGAGGTGCACGGAGGTTTCCAGGTTCCCCTGTGGACCTCTGTGTACCCTGTGGTTGAGATTTTCTACAGTATGTACCGCGACAGATCCTGGTCTTTCACGATCTCGCTCAGCATCTTCTGCACGTAAGCCGCGTCGACCACGAACTCCTGCCCCTTCTTCTCCGGCGCCTCGAAGCTGATCTCGTCGAGCACGCGCTCCATGATCGTGTGCAGGCGGCGGGCGCCGATGTTTTCCGTTCCTTCGTTCACGCGGAAGGCGAAGCGCGCGACTTCTTCGAGCGAGTCGGGAGTGAACTCGAGTTTCACGCCTTCGGTTTCCAGCAACGCGATGTACTGCCGGGTCAGCGAAGATTTCGGTTCGGTCAGAATGCGGACGAAATCTTCCATGGTGAGCGACTGCAGTTCCACGCGGATGGGAAAGCGGCCCTGCAGTTCGGGGATCAGATCGCTCGGCTTCGAGACGTGGAACGCGCCCGCGGCGATGAAGAGGATGTGGTCGGTGCGCACCATGCCGTAGCGCGTGTTGACGGTGGTGCCTTCGACGATGGGAAGAATGTCGCGCTGCACGCCTTCGCGCGAAACGTCCGGGCCATGGCCGCTTTCACGGCCGGCGATCTTGTCGATTTCGTCGAGAAAGATGATGCCGGAGTTTTCGACGCGGTCAATGGCGACGCGCGTGACCTGCTCCATGTCGATCAGGCGCTGCTCTTCTTCCTGAATCAGGTACTCGAAGGCCTCGTTGACTTTCATCTTCCGCTTCTTGGTGCGCTGGCCGAAGATGTTGGGCAACATGTCCTTGAGGTTGACGTCCATCTCCTCAACGCCCTGGTTGGAGATGATTTCGAACGACGGGAAATTGCGCTCGCGAGTTTCGATTTCGACGGTGCGGTCGTCGAGTTTGCCTTCGCGCAGCTGCTGGCGCAGTTTCTCGCGGGTGCGGCCGGAGGATTCGGTCAGGCTGGTGCTGGCGTCGATCACCACTCCGCCGGTGGAACTGGCGGTGGAGCTTGAATCCTGACGCGGCGAGGTCGGGGGCAGAAGAATATCGAGTAGCCGCTCTTCGGCGTTGAGTTCCGCTTTATCGGCGACGTCTTCGAGTTTCTCTTCACGGATCATTTCGATGGCGATCTCGACCAGGTCGCGGATCATGGATTCGACATCGCGGCCCACATAGCCGACTTCGGTGAACTTCGAAGCTTCAACCTTCAGGAAGGGCGAATTGGCGAGCTTCGCGAGGCGGCGGGCGATTTCGGTTTTGCCGACGCCCGTAGGGCCGATCATGATGATGTTCTTCGGGATGACCTCTTCGGCCATTTCGGGGGCGAGCTTCTGCCGGCGCATGCGGTTGCGCAGGGCGATGGCGACGGCGCGCTTCGCGTCTTTTTGGCCGACAACGTATTTGTCGAGCTCAGCGACGATTTCGCGCGGCGTCAGTTCGTCGAGCGTGACTTGTTCTTCTTCGGCGGTTCCGGGTAAATAAATGGCCATAAATGCGTCGTTGGTCGTTAGTCGTTGGTCGGTAAGGAAGGCCGCACCTATTCGCGAACTGCGACCGACTAGCGACCAACGACCATCGACTTCTTCCTACAATTCCTCAATCGTTACCTTGTCATTGGTATAGATGCACATGCGGCCGGCAATCTTCATTGCTTCTTCGGCAATTTCTCGCGGCGAGAGTTTGGTGTGATCGGCCAGGGCCTGCGCTGCCGCCTGGGCAAACGGGCCGCCGGAGCCGATCGCGGCAATGCCGGTGTCGGGCTCGATCACATCTCCCTGGCCGCTCAGCAGGAACGTAGTTTCCTTGTCCGTAACCAGGAGCAGGGCTTCCAGGTGGCGCAGAAATTTATCGGTGCGCCAGTCTTTCGCCAATTCGACGGCGGCGCGGCCGAGGTTGCCGTGGTATTGCTCCAGCTTGGCCTCGAAACGGCTGAACAGAGTGAAGGCGTCGGCGGTCGAGCCGGCAAATCCGGCGAGAATCTTGTCCTGATAAAGGCGGCGGATCTTCTTCGCCCCGTGCTTGATGATGGATTCCCCGAGCGTGACCTGGCCGTCGCCGGCCATGACCACCTTGTCGTCGCGGCGAACGCAGAGGACGGTGGTGGAGCGGATGAGGCGCGGGGATGAGGCTTCGGCGACGGATTTGGACGCCGACGCTGCTGGTCCGTTCATTCTCATGAGCGCAATTTTTCATTATAGCAGCGCTGCGCTGAGGACTCTTCTTGGCCCAGATACACGATTCTGCTTTGCGTCGCGGGCTTCGATGCATGTACATAATATTTGTCCCTGTGTACATACGTGATATACTGTTTTGCATAGAGGAGCAGTCATGACCACCACCAATCGCCGCGTACACAAGCACTTCCAGTTGGACTCGGTAAAAATCAAGCGTGCTCAAAAGGTCCTGCGCACGAGGACCGAGACCGAGACCATCGAACGTGCGCTGGATTTCGCGATTAATGAGCATGAAAGCAATCGGTTGGCTTTCGAAGCGAACGAACGTTTTTTCAAGAGCGGCGGCGAGATCAAAGATGTCTACGGCAAACTGGACGGCTAAATGCGGGCCGCCCTGTTCGACTCTTCCGTTTACATTTCAGGAATACGTCGCGGCGACGACGCCGTCCTGGCACAACGCCGCCTGTCGCCGGATACTCTGCTATGGCTCAGTTCGGTGGTGCTGGAAGAGCTCTATGCAGGGGCATGGGGAGAAATTCGTGACTCGGTAGAGCGGTTGGAGCACGATTTTGAACGGGCAAGACGAATACTGGTTCCGAATCTCGGTGACTGGACCCAAACCGGCCGAGTGCTTGCACGCGTGGCAGCCAAGTATGGATACGAGAAGATCGGGCAAGGTAGGTTGACGAATGATGCGCTGATCGCAATGAGTGCAGCCCGGATTGGAGCGCGAGTCATAACGGTTAACGAGCGGGATTTCCGCAAGCTCGCCGAGTTCCGGTCGTTCCAATGGGAAGTGGACAAGATTTAACTCACGCAAGCGCCGGTAGGCTGAGGATATAAAAAGGGGTGGACTCATGCTGCTGCTGAAATTAACTGTCCTCGCCAGCGTCGTCTCGCTCGTTTTGTCATTGGCTGTCGAACTGTACTTCGGATTCGTCTCTAAGCCCTATCTGTTTGGCTTTCCGCACAGAAAATGGCCACTGTTAATAGTTCTCGCTGCGATCTACACTGTTTCCTTAAAGGTCGCATATTACGTCGTATTCGAAAAGTTGAGATTCTACGGTTCGTAAACTGCTAGCAGCCCACGAGCGAAAGCTCCATCCTTGCTTCCTGTAAAATCCATCTAGCGCATTTCGGAGCCATTCTCTTTTGTCGTTTCTGGACGAGTTAAACCCGCAACAACGCGAAGCGGTCGAGACCACCGAGGGGCCGGTGCTCATTCTGGCCGGGGCGGGCAGCGGGAAAACTCGCGTCATCACCTACCGCATTGCTTACCTGATCGAGAAGATGGGAGTGATGCCGGAATCCATCCTCGCCGTGACTTTCACCAACAAGGCTGCCTCGGAGATGGCCGAGCGGGTGGAAAAGCTTGTCGGCGGCCTCAGCGTTGCCAAGCCGGTGATTTCTACGTTTCATTCTTTTTGCGTGCGCGTGTTGCGGCGGGACATCGAGGCTTTGCGGATCGTGCCGGGACAGCCAGCGGCGGGCGAGGACGCCCGCCGGACAGCCGGCGGGACGCCGGCGCTACTTGGGCTTACGAAGAATTTCGTCATCTATGACGAGAGCGATCAGCAACAGGTGGTGAAGGGCGTCATGCGGCGGTTGGGGCTCGACGACAAGCAACTGACGCCCCGCAATGTGCTTTCGAGGATTTCATGGGCGAAGAATCACATGCTCGATCCGCAGGAAATCTATCTGCAATCGGGCGATCCGAAGACCGAGAAGATCGCCCACATTTTCGAGGAGTACCGCAAGGAACTGCTCAAGGCGAATGCCGTGGACTTCGACGATCTCTTGCTCGAGGCCATGCGGCTGCTCAAGTCGGTAGCAGCGGTACGCGAATATTACAACCGTCGATTTCAATACCTTCTCGTCGATGAATACCAGGATACGAACCGTCCGCAGTACGAACTGATGCGGTTGCTGGCGGGTGACGGGCACAACGTTTGCGCGGTCGGTGATGAAGATCAGTCGATCTACTCGTGGCGCGGGGCCGACATTCGCAACATTCTGGAGTTCGAGGCCGATTTTCCGGAGGCGAAGATCGTGCGCCTGGAGGAGAACTACCGCTCGACCGAGAACATTCTGGGAGCGGCGTCGGCGGTGGTCGCGAACAACGTCCGGCGCAAGGGCAAGAACCTTTGGACCTCGCGGCAGGGTGGGACGAAGGTCGGCTACTACGAGGCTCCGGACGGAGAGAACGAGGCCCTGTTTGCGGCCGATACGATTAACCGCTACGTTCGGCAGGCGGAAGAAAACGGCGAAATGGCTCGCGCGGCCGTGCTCTACCGAACGAACTCGCAGTCGCGGCTGTTCGAAGAAGCGATGCGGCGCTACGGGCTGAAGTATCACGTGGTGGGCGGGTTCTCGTTTTACGAGCGGGCGGAGATCAAGGATCTGATTTCGTATTTGAAAGTCATCCAGAACCCGGATGATTCGGTTTCGCTGCTGCGCGTGATCAATACGCCGGTGCGCTGGATCGGGAAGACGACGATCGAGATGATTGAGCGGCTTGCGCTGGAAACCGGATTGTCGATGTGGGGAGCGGTTGGCGAGGCGATTGGGCGGCAGTTGTTGGGGGCGCGGGCGCTGGCGGCGTTAAAGAGTTTCCGCGAGATCATCGAGGATGGGCGCGCGATGCTGGCGGGGACGTTTGTGGAGCGGGTGGAGGAGCCGGCTGCGGCTGCTTCCGACGAAGGCGCTGCCGAGCTTCGCTCGGCTTGGACGGGCGAGGCGCCCGTCCCCACACAGGCCCGGCCCATACAGGGTGGGGACGACACGGACTTTGATCCTGGGAACTTCAGCTTTGATTTCGGGGCCAGCGATTCGACAGAGGACGGCGTGACGGGCGAGGGCGCCCGTCTCTCCTCCGAGGAAGTGGTTGAAGGTTTCCGCGCTCCGGGAACAGCGGCGAATACGGCCGAGATTCTCAAATTCTTGATTGACCGCACGGGGTACATCAAGCAACTGGAGGCGGAGGACACGCCGGAAGCCTACTCGCGCATCGAAAACCTGCGCGAACTGGTGAACGCGGCCATGGACTCGCGTGATCGCGGCGAGACGCTCGATCAGTTTCTCGACCACGCCGCCCTGGTCAGCGACGCCGACCAGTACGACGAGCGCGCGCAGATCACGCTGATGACGCTGCACGCGGCCAAGGGGCTGGAGTTCCCGCTGGTGGTGCTGGCGGGAATGGAGGAAGGGTTGTTTCCGCATTCGCGCACCATGCTCGAGCCGGATTCGATCGAGGAGGAACGGCGGCTGTGCTACGTCGGTATGACGCGCGCCATGGATACGCTGATTTTGTCGCGAGCCGTGTATCGGCGGCGTTATGGGACGGATTTGCCCGAGGCTAGCGTGGCGTCACGATTTTTGGAAGAAGTGCCGCTGCAGTTGGTGGAGGAACTGGGCGGATCGCGGCGGCGTGCTTCTTCCGATGGCGGCCTTACGCGGGCGAGTCGCCCGCGTCCACACGAACATCGGGGCGGAGCTGCACACTATTCCTACGAAGATGAAGACCAGAGCGCCGCTTGGGACCCCGAGCGGGTGAAGCCGAAGACGCCGACTCCGCTGCGGAGCTACAACTCCATCGACAACATTGCCGAATTTTTTGCGTCGCGCGGCAAGAAGTTCAGCGTTCCGAAAATTCCCGCTGAGGAGCCTAAAGGGCGGCGGGGATTCCGTCCCGGACAAAAGGTCAAGCACCCGAAATATGGGGAAGGAACGGTGTATCGGCGCGAAGGAGATGGGGAAGACGCCAAGATTACGGTACAATTTCCTCGCTTCGGTTTGAAGAAGCTGGTGGAGCGGTACGCACAGCTGGAGAAAGCTTGAGGGCTACCAGTTGCTGGCTTCTAGCCGCTAGCCAGAGACCGGCCCCCGAAGGGGGTTTTCGATTCAGAAGATTTGCGGCGTTGCTGAAGCGATGCCCTGATACGAAACTTGAAGACTAACGAAATCTGAACACTAAAGGAAGCTGACCGCAATCATGGCAAACACGAAGAAGCTCACCAAAGAAGAGCGCAAGAAGACCAAGCGAGCCGCCCGCAAGAAAGTGAAAGCGGAAAAGCCGAAGAAGCCCCGCGACTACGCGCGCGGATCGAAAAAGCGCAAAGTGAAGAAGCTGGCACGCGGCCAGGCGAAACGGTAAGCCGTTAGCCCAAGCCGTGAACAGTTCCGGGCATGGGCCTGCGCCCATGCCCGACTCCCGTTGTGAGGAGACAACCAATTCTTGCCGCAAACAACGACTGAACCTCCCGCCGGCACCATACGTACTTCTGAGAGCCAACTTCTCTGTTGCAAGTCCATCGACAAACTGATCTCGGAGTCCGAGGACCCGCACCACCGGCTTAGCAAGACGCTGGGGCCGTGGTCGCTGACGGCGCTCGGCATCGGCGCCATCATCGGGTCGGGAATCTTCGTGCTGACGGGAACGGCAGCGGCAGGAGAATTTTTCCAGGCGCCTTCCCTCTTGCATGCGCAGGCGCTCGACGTGATCGTGAATTTTCTGCGTACCGGCAGCACCGCCGGAGCGCTGATGCACGGCCGTCCGCCAGCAGGGCCTTCCATTGCAATTTCGTTTTTCCTGGTGGCGATTGCCTGCAGCTTTGCCGGATTGTGCTACGCCGAGTTGGCCTCGATGATTCCCATTGCCGGCAGCGCCTACACCTACTCGTATGCGACGCTCGGCGAGATCTTTGCCTGGATCATTGGCTGGGACCTGATTCTCGAATACGTGGTCTCGAACGTTGCGGTGGCGGTGGGCTTCGCCGGTTATACGAAGGCGCAATTCGCGGCGTTCGGCGTCCACTTGCCCGACAAATGGGCGAGTCCTGTCTGGGCCTCGGGACAGTGGACGGGCGCGTACTTCAATCTTCCGGGATTCTTGATCGTTTTCATTCTCACGCTGTTGCTGGTACGCGGGGTGAAGGAATCGGCCGAGACCAATAACATCATGGTCACGGTCAAGATCGGCGCGATTCTCACCTTCCTGGTGGTTGGAGGAATGCTGGTAAAGCCTGCCAACTGGACGCCCTTCGCGCCCTCTGGCTTTGCCGGAATTGTCACCGGCGGCGCGATCGTTTTCTTTACCTACATCGGATTCGATTCCGTCTCAACCGCGGCGGAGGAATCGCGCAATCCGCAAAAAGACTTGCCCTTCGGCATCATCATGTCGCTGGTAGTCTGCACTTTGCTGTACGTCGGCGTTGCTTTGGTGCTGCTCGGCATGATGAAGTACACGACGTTTGTCTCCGGGGAAGCCGCCGAAGCGCCCGTCGCCTACGCCATGAAGTACCTGGGAGTGCACCCGTTCTTTCGGTCGGTAATCGTGATCGGAGCGCTGACCGGGATGATCTCGTCGCTGCTGGTGTTTCAGTACGGGCAGGCGCGTATCTGGTATGCCATGTCGCGCGACGGCCTGTTACCGAAGCTGTTCTCGGCCGTGCACCCAAAATATAAGACGCCGCATTGGTCCACGTGGATCGCCTGCTTTGCCGTGGGCATTCCCGCCGGGTTCGTGGATATCGGCGACGCCGCCGACCTCGCTAATATTGGCACGCTGTTTGCCTTTGTGCTGGTTTCGCTGGGCGTCATCTTTCTTCGACGCAGGCAGCCCGACCGCAAGCGCGCCTTTCGCGTGCCCTTTGTGCCGTGGTTCCCGCTGATGTCGGTCGTTTTGTGCGGCGGCCTCATGTTTGGGCTGACGCTCATTACCTGGCTGCGCTTTGTGATCTGGCTGGCGCTGGGGTTGCTGATTTACATCTTCTACAGCCGGCATCATAGCGAGTTTTGCAAAGAGAAGAAGGTTGGCTAATCGGATTTTGCGCTATCCACTAGAATCTCAACATGCCTTCGGAGCCCTCCCGCTTCGTCCTCTCGCTGCCGAAGGCTGAATTGCATCTACATCTCGAAGGCTCGATCGAGCCCTCAACCCTGCTGGAACTTCGCCAGCGTCACGGGATGGAAGCTGCCTCGCTCGCCGAGGTCGAGCAACTCTACAACTTTAAGGACTTCGCGGGCTTCCTCACGGCTTTCAAGGATGTGACCGGCCACTTGCGCACCCCGGAAGACTATGAGCTGATCACTTACCGGCTGATGGAGCGGCTGAAGGCGCAGAACGTCCTTCATGCGGAGGTGATTGTTTCGGCCGGCGTCTGTATTTGGCGCAAGCAGGATTTCGCGGCGATTTTTGAGGGGCTGGAACGCGGCCGCCAGCGCGGAGAGAAAGATTTCGGCCTGTCGCTGGTGTGGATCTTCGATGCCATCCGGCAGTTTGGCGCGGAGAAAGCGCAGCGCGTGCTCGATCTCGCCATCCAGTTTCGTGAGCGCAACGTAGTCGCTTTCGGCATCGGCGGTGACGAACTCGCGGGCCCGCCGGAGTGGTTCACAGCAGTTTATGCGCGCGCCGCGGAGCACGGCCTTCATCTCACCGCCCACGCCGGTGAAAGCGCCGGACCAGGATCCATTTGGGGGGCGCTGAACCTCAAGGCGGAACGCATTGGCCACGGCCTTACCGCCGGGCAAGATCCGGAACTGATCGAAGAGCTGGCCGAGAGCCAGGCTCCGATTGAAATCTGCGTGACCAGCAATCTGCGAACGGGTTGCTGCGCCGAACTGGCGCAACATCCGGTGCGGCGGTACTTCGACCAGGGCCTTATGCTGACGCTTAACAGCGATGATCCGGCAATGTTTCGCACGTCGCTGGCCGAGGAGTATAACCTGGTGCAGGAGACGTTCGCCTTCACCGATGAGCACCTGCGGGAATTGGCGCGCAACTCGTTCGAGGCGTCGTTTTTGCCGCCGGAAAAGAAAGTGGAATTTCTGAATCTGCTGGATGCCGCGACCCCGCGAGTGTAAATCCCCCCAGAGTTGGTGTGGCCACAGACATCTGCCGAGCTTCGCTCTGCCCTACCCGAGCCCGTCCCCACACGAGCACGGCTCGCCTATAATGGCTCCCTATGAAACTCGAAGAGAAGATTGCCGAACTGAAAAAACGAGACCAGATGGCCCAGGAAGGCGGCGGGGCGCAGCGGCGCGAGCGACAGCACAAAGAGGGCAAGATGTCGGCCCGCGAGCGCGTCGAGTTTTTGCTCGACGAGGGTACCTTCGAGGAAACCGATAAGTTGGTCACGCATCGTTGCCACAACTTCGGCATGGAAAAGCAGAAGTTCTATGGCGACGGCTTTATCACCGGCTACGGGCGCGTGGAAGGACGCCTGGTCTTTGTCTTTGCGCAGGATTTTACCGTGTTCGGAGGCTCGCTCTCCGAGACCAACGCCGGGAAGATTGTGAAGGTCATGGATCTGGCGGCCAAGATGGGCGCTCCCGTGATCGGACTGAACGATTCGGGTGGCGCGCGCATTCAGGAAGGCGTTATGTCGCTGGCCGGATACGCCGATATCTTTTTGCGCAACACGCTTTATAGCGGAGTGGTCCCGCAGATCTCGGCCATCATGGGCCCGTGCGCGGGTGGCGCCGTGTATTCGCCGGCCATCACCGATTTCATCCTGATGGTCGACCAGACTTCGTACATGTTCATCACCGGGCCGGATGTGATCAAAACGGTCACCCACGAAGAGGTCACCAAAGACCAGCTGGGCGGAGCGCATACGCACAACGAGACTTCAGGAGTAGCGCACTTCATGTGCCGCGATGATGCCGAATGTCTGTCGATGGTGCGCGAGCTGTTGAGCTTTGTTCCGTCGAACAATCTGGAGGACCCGCCGCGCAAGGCTTGCACCGACCCGATTGATCGTCTGGACGAGAAACTGGACACGGTGGTCCCCGACGAATCGAATGTGCCCTATGACATCAAAGACGTGATTCACACAGTGGTGGATGACGGCTACTTCTTTGAAGTTCACGAACACTATGCCAAGAACATCGTCGTGGGCTTTGCACGCTTCAACGGGAAGCCGGTCGGGATCGTGGCCAATCAGCCCGCGATGCTTGCCGGCACGCTCGATATCAATGCCTCGGTGAAGGGCGCGCGCTTCGTGCGCTTCTGCGACTGCTTCAACATTCCGCTGGTGACGTTTGAAGATGTGCCTGGCTTCCTGCCCGGCACGAACCAGGAATATGGCGGCATCATCAAGCATGGCGCGAAGTTGCTGTTTGCGTTTGCGGAAGCGACCGTGCCGAAAGTGACCGTGATCACGCGCAAAGCCTACGGCGGAGCGTATTGCGTGATGGCGTCCAAGCACATCCGCGCGGACGTGAACTACGCCTGGCCGAGCGCCGAAATCGCGGTGATGGGGCCGGAAGGCGCGGTGGATATCGTCTACAAACGCGAACTGGACGGCGCGGAAAATCGCGAAGCGGTTCGCCAACAAAAGATCGAAGAATTCCGCGACCGCCTGGCGAACCCCTACGTGGCTGCCGACCGCGGATTCGTGGATGCGGTCATCCAGCCGCGGGAGACGCGCAAGAAACTGATCCAGGCGCTGGAAATGCTGGAGACTAAGCGGGATAAGAACCCGCCTAAGAAGCATGGGAATATTCCGCTGTAGGATGGGGCGGGGAGGGCATCGGAGAGATAGCCTGGGTGCTAAAATCAACCGTATGAAACACATAACTCTTCAAATGGTCAGCCCGATTATCCGGGATTTTCGGACACCATTCGATACGCACGAACTAGAGCGACTCATTCTTCGTCAGCACACCGAAGCCTTTGCGAGGGAACTTCTGGAGTTTAGGCGGGGCCGTGATCCGCTTCACAGCTTCAGCGCCCGCTTCGCGAAGTGGATAGATTTCACCTTTCGACAAGAAATACGGAAGACGATGAAGGTGGAATCTCAAAATCTTGGTGGGCGTCTGTCCTCAAATCAGCAATGGCGAAGGATATAACCTGAAACTCTCAGGCACAGGGATGCCCATGGGGAGGCAAGAATGTTTCCAGTTCGTCTTGACCAGAGCAACCAACCATACATCCAATGGCCGCAAGGACAGGGTGGATACAAGCGAGCTTGGATTCAGCACAGGACCGGTGCTGCCGACTGGGCTGGTACAGGTAGATACTTGAATATCGCTCGTACTCCAGATGCCGATTCTGGGCCGGCCGGAAATGCCACCGACTTTCCGATTTTTTGCACGTCGAACGATGCCCAAGTGTTGGAGGCATTTGTCGCCGCTGTATGCGCAATTACGGGATGCCAGTTTCCGGTAACCGTCCCGGAAATCTAGGATTTCTCGGTTTTCCTCCAAGGGTTTTTGCTGTTTTTGCCGGCCCTACCGCTGCTGGCTTTGAGGAATCAGACTACCTAACTTATAGTGAGACCGTCGTTTGTTACACTGACAGCAACTCTGGTTAGATTCTCGGTTGCCATCCTTTACTAAGTCCAGAAGTGATGGTGGACAATCAATTTTTCGAAGAGTCTCGCGAGCAGTCTGAAGTCAAAGCTCGTATCGTCCAAAAATACTTCTGGGCTTGGGCGAACGTCATCATTCCCACCGCCAAGCGATATGGCAACCGTATTTTGTACATTGACCTATTTGCGGGACCGGGGCGGTATAAGGATGGAACTCTTTCGACCCCGCTTCTAGTGCTGAGGGAGGCGATTGCCGACCCCAACATGCAGAACATGCTTGTCACCCTATTCAACGACAGGGATGCGGCAACCGTTAGCACTCTCCAAGCTGCAGTCGACGCGCTTCCCGGAATCGAGAAACTAAAGCATAAGCCGCGAGTGACGAACGAGGTCGTCGGCGAGCGGATTGCGAAGATGTTCAAGGAAGTCGAGCTAGTGCCGACGTTTTTCTTTGTCGACCCGTGGGGCTACAAGGGACTTTCTCTTGGCTTGATCAATTCGGTGTTGCAGAACTGGGGCTGTGATTGCGTGTTCTTCTTCAATTACAACCGCGTGAATATGGGACTGAACAACGACTCTGTCCGGGAACACATGGACGTTCTGTTCGGAAAAGACCGCGCAGACAAACTGCGCGCAGATCTTGCGGGGCTCGATCCCGGTGACCGGGAGAGGCTAATTGTGGAGGAGCTATCCCAGGCTCTGAGAGAAATGGGAGCCGCTTTTGTGCTGCCATTTACGTTCAAAAACGAAACGGGCAGGCGAACGAGTCACCATTTGATCTTCGCGTCAAAGCATTTTAAGGGCTATGAAATCATGAAGGGGATTATGGCTAAGGAAAGCTCCGAGCAACACCAAGGTGTGGCCTCTTTCGAATACTCCCCTGCATCAGAGAGGTTTCCGATCTTGGCCGGTCTGTCGCGGCCCTTGGACGAACTCGGCGATGGATTGCTAACCGAATTCGCAGGTGAGACTCTGACAATGGACGATATCTATTTGCGGCACTCTGTTGGTACTCCCTTCATCGGCAGCAACTACAAGCGTGCACTTGCTGCCTTGGAGGCACAGGGCAAGATCAAGGCTGAACCTCCTGCGAATGAACGGCCCAAGAGGAAGGGCGAGGTGACTTTTGCAGATAGTGTATTGGTTACGTTTCCAAAGAGAGGTCGAAAATGAGCGTTTATTCGGAAATCGAGTGGACCGACGCCACCTGGAATCCCGTCCGTGGCTGCGTGAAGATCAGCCCCGGATGTAAGCACTGCTATGCCGAGACATTTGCGGAGCGATTTCGCGGGGTCAAGGGGCATCCTTATGAACAGGGGTTTGATTTGCGGCTGGTGCCGGAGAAGCTCACGGAGCCATTTTCCTGGCGGTCTCCCAAGTTA
>JAIQFO010000078.1 GCA_020073215.1 Terriglobia bacterium
GAATATCGAGGAGGGCGCACCCGGCGTCATTGTCGCGGAGTCGGCGGTGAGCTCGATCATCGATCTCAAGCTCGCGTACCGCGGCTATCCAATCGAAGAGGTCGTCGAGCATGCGTCGTTCGAAGAAGTATGCCTGTTGCTGTGGAGCGGCGAGCGGCCGGTGGCCGAAGAGATAGCCGCGCTACGTGCGGAGATTCACGGCGCGCAGATGCCGGCGTCGGTGGCCGCGTCACTGGCCGCGGTCGGCGACGACGCTCCGCCGCTGCTACGGCTGGCGGCGGTGATGCCGACGCTTGCCGCGTGGGACCGCCGTCAACCGCCGCGCACGCGAATCGATCGCGCCAAACTGATCATCAGCCAACTTCCACTCGCGCTGGCGGAGCCGCCGGCGCTGGCGTTGACCGCCGCGAACGGGATGGCAGGACGGCTGCTCGGATGGGCGCCCGGTTCGATGGCCGCCGAGTGGGAGGTCGCGGCGCTCGACCGCGTGCTGGTGGCATGCGCGGAGCACGAGCTCAACGCCTCGACGTTCGCCGCGCGTGTCGTCGCCAGCACTGGCGCCAATCTCTACGCCTCGGTGCTGGCGGGCCTCTGCTCGCTCTCCGGGCCAATTCACGGCGGCGCCTGCGAGCGCATCGAGAGTATGTTCACCGACCTCAATGCGGGCACTCGCGTCGAGCAGGCGCTCGAGGCGTTCAGCGCGAAGCATTGGCTGCCGCCCGGCTTCGGCCATACGATTTACCCCGACGGCGATCCGCGCGCAGCGCTGCTCAAGCGCGTCGCGTGCGCGACCGCCAAGCGCAAAGGCCGCAAGCTCTTCGAGACCGCGCTCAAGGTCGAGGAGGCGGTCTGGAAGGGCGAGCGGCTACGGCCCAATCTCGATTTTTATCTCACCGTGTGCGTGCGCATGATCGGCTTTGCGCGCGGGATGCCCGCGGCGATCTTCGCGATGGGCCGCGCCGCCGGATGGATCGCACACAGTCTCGAGCAGTCTGCCGACAACCGCCTAATCCGCCCGCGCATGCGCTACCACGGCTCCCCCCTCCGCCATTGGGAATAGCGCGCGCTGCAGTTGAGGCGCGAGGTAGATCGTCGTCGGTTTTGACGCCACGGCCGAAACAGTCGTATTAATATGCTCCGGAGGCACCGCCCACGATGAAAGCGATCGCCAAAACCCGTCCCGAACTCGGCGTCGAAATTGTCGACGTCCCGGTGCCCAAGCCCGGTCCCGACGAACTGCTCGTCAAGGTCGCCGCCTGCGGCATCTGCGGCTCCGATCTCCACATCTATCTGTGGGAACTCGGCGCCGAGCGCGCCATTCCCTCGATGCCCGCCGTTATAGGCCATGAACCCGCCGGCGAGGTCGTCGAAGTCGGCAAGGGTGTCACCGGCTTCAAGGTCGGCGATCACGTCGCGCTCGATCCGTTCGGCCCGTGCGGACGTTGTCCGGCATGCGCCTCCGGCCGTTTCAATTTTTGCCATTCGCCCGGACGCCTCGGTGGCGCTTTCGCCGAATACGCGATCGCACCCGTGCGCAATTCATGGGTGGTGCCGAAGTCGATGGACATGGAGCAGGCCGCGATGCTCGAGCCGTTTGCGACCGGCCTCCATGCGATCGAGGAATCGTCACTGGCCGCCGGCGACAGCGCCGTCATCGAAGGCCCCGGCCCGATCGGCCTATGTACCGCACTGGCGGCGCGCGCCCTCGGCCTTTCTTTGATCGTTATCACGGGGCTTGCCGCCGACGCCGAACGCCTCGCCCTCGCGCGCGAGATGGGCTTCAAGACCGTATGTGCTTCCGACCGCGACTGGATCGATCAGGTGCGTGCGATTGTCCCCGAGCATGGCGCCGACGCCGTGTTCGATGCGGCCGGCTTCCTCGATTCCGTCCGCCATCTGGTCAAACGCGGCGGCGAAGTGATCGAACTCGGATGGCCAGCACGCGACATTCCGAGCGCCGAGATGCGCTCGCTGTTCTTTCACGGCGTGAAGATCATTCCCTCGCGCGTGCGGATGCCCGAGACCTGGCGGCGGGCGGTCGCGATGGTCGCGAACGGCGCGATCGACATGAAGCCGATGATCACGCATCGCTTCGATCTCGACCACGGCGTTGAGGCCTTCGAATTGTTACGCAATCGCAAAGGAGTCAAGGCGCTAATCATGCCGCAGGCCTGAGATTGCAGTATACTAAGTTGAGTGGGATTTCGCAGTTACATCGAAGATTGATGGACTGACTGTTGAGAGGAACTGACTATGCGAAATGGATATAAAATCGTCGACACCGATGCTCACTTGATGGAACCCGAATGGCTATGGGATCGCTACACGGAGGATGAATTCAAGGCTCGCGCACCCAAGATAGGCCGTGCGCCCGAATCCAACCGCCGCACGTTCCTGGTCGAGGGGGAATCGTTCGTGCGCGAAAAGGGCAAGTATCCGATGGCCGCGCCCGCGTTCCTCAGTGCAGTGGGTAAAGCGATGAAGCGCTTCGACGTCGCCAAGCAGGACGGCTTCAGCGCCAAGAGCCGCCTGCGCGATATGGACGAGCAGGGCGTGGATATCCAGATCATGTATCCAACCGTTGCCGGGCAGATGCTCGGGCGGGAGTTCCGCGATGTGAAGTTGTTGGCGGCGTGCACGCGCGCTTACAACGACTGGGCTTGCGATTATGCTTCCGCAGATCCCGCGCGCCTGAAATGGGCCGCCGGTTTGCCGATGCAGAGCGTGGAAGAAGCGATGAAGGAAGCGCGCCGGACGGCGGACAAGGGTTGCATCAGCTACTACATGCGGCCCAACCCGGTGGGCGGCCATAACCTGTGGTCCGACGAACTCTTGCCGCTGTGGGACGAGATCGAACAGATCGGCAAGCCGATCTCGACTCATGAGTCGGCCTCGTCGGCGGTCCCCGGCTTCGGCGATCGGATGGATACTCACGTCAGCGGGCACATCCTCTCGCATCCGTTCGAAGCGATGGCCGCGATGGCCGGACTCATCTGGTACGGCGTATTCGAGAAATTTCCCAAGCTCAAGGTAATTCATGTCGAGGCGGACGGCGGCTGGGTGCCTTACTGGCTACAGCGGATGGAACAGCACTGGGATTTCAGCGGCAACGCCGAACATGAGTACTTGAAACTGCGTCCGACTGAGTATTTCAAGCGCAACGTCTGCGTCGCTTTCCGCGGCGACGAACCGACGATGAAAGCCGCGATTGATCTGGTCGGCGCCGACAATTTTACCTGGGATACCGATTACCCACATCCCGACGGTACTTATCCGTGGGGTATCGACGCGATAATGAAGCAGCCGATCAGTGACGAGGCGCGCCGCAAGATCCTGTGGGATAATGCCGCGCGCACCTTCAACTTGTCATGACAGTGTCTGAGCCTGCGAGCACTCCCTTCGGGGAAGGGGCGGGCGGCAGGCCGCTGAGTTCTCGACGTGAGGATATGGGAGAGGGCGTGATCGATGGATTTTGAGTACACCCCCGAGCAGGAAAAATTCCGCGAGAACGTGCGCGCGTGGCTCGCGGAGAACCTGCCGCCCGAACTGTGTATCGACGATCCGATGGACGAGCGCATTGCGCCGAACCGCGAGGTCTTCGAGAAGCGTCGCGCGTGGCAGCGCAAGCTCGCCGCCGCCGGGTGGGTCGGGCTCTCGTGGCCGAAAGAATACGGTGGCCGTGAGGCCCACCTGATGGAACAGGTTATTTTCGACGAAGAGTACTTCAAGGCACGCGCTCCCGTTCTGCCGGGTTATTCGGGAGTCGGGCTCTTCGGTCCGACGCTGATGCAATGGGGTACGCCGGAACAGAAGACTAAGTATCTTCCGCGCATCCTCCCCGCCGACGATGTGTGGTGCCAAGGCTACTCCGAGCCCGGCGCCGGCTCCGATCTCGCCGGATTGCAGACCCGCGCCGAGCTCAAGGGCGACTACTTCATCATCAACGGCCAGAAGGTCTGGACCTCGGGTGCGCAGTACGCGGACCGGATGTTCCTGCTGGCGCGCACTGATCCCGACGCACCCAAGCACAAGGGCATCAGCTACTTGATCATCGACGACATGAAGAGTGCGGGCGTCGAGGTGCGGCCGCTGGTCGTGATGAATGGGCATCATCATTTCAATGAAGTTTTTTTCGATAACGTGCAGATTCCCAAGGAGAATATCGTCGGCCCGCTCAACGAAGGCTGGAAGGTCACGATGACCACGCTGGCCTTCGAGCGCGGGATGGCGGGCGGGGGCGGCCATTCGGCGCAAGTACGGCGCCTCGCCGAGTTGGCGCGTACGATCAAGATCGACGGCCGTCCGGCGTGGGATCAGGAATGGGTGCGTCAGGAACTCGCTCAGTTCATGATCGAATGCGAGGCGGTCAAGTACACGCGGTTGCGATCGCTGACGCGGCAGCTCAAGGGCTTGCAGCCCGGCCCCGAGGGTTCCACGTTGAAGCTTGTCGGTTCTGAGTTGGGCGTGCGCATCGCGCGCTTCGTCAGTGAACTATTGGGTAGTTATGCGATTCTTGGGGAGCCGACCGAGTTCGTGCCCGACGCGCCGCGCTGGCAGAATCGATTACTCAGTTCGCGCCAATATACTATCGCGGGCGGCACCAGTGAGATTCAGCGTAACATCCTCGGCGAGCGTCAGTTGGGTTTGCCCAAGGGTTAGTATTTCTCGCCGCGCGCGATCCGGCTGAATAGCCAGTTCGCTGCGTATTCGGGAATTGGAAAGGGCGCGCATCCACGTATATGCGCGCCCTTGGTTGTTCGACCGCTGTTCTTTCTCGACGCTACTAAAACCCGAGCGCTGAGACTTTCGATCGGGCTGGGTTCAGCGGGCGTTTTCGTCTTCGCGCCCCGGATGGTCGGCAGCGCGCCACGGCTGAGACTTCAACTGCGAGGCCACTCGCGCCGCCTCGTCCGGGGTTGGCGGCTGTACGATGATCTCGCCAACCATCGAATCCACTTCATGCGACATGCAGAAATAACGGTACGTGCCGGGTGTCAAAAAAGTATGGCGGTACTTCCCGCCCGGCATCACGTTGCCCGAAGCGAAAGTCGGTACACCAGTAGGCAACGCTACGTCGTCCGTTTTGGCGGCCTTCGCCGGATCGTCAACCACCGAATGACTTACCTGCCCGGTATTCAGCCATTCGACCGTCTGCCCCGCCCGAATCAGGATATTGTTGGGCTGGTACATCGGGTTGTCGTCGCTCATTTTGATAATCGCAGTGGGCCCCCTAACTTCGGCCTGAAGCGGCGGCACCTCCTCAGTGGCGGTTGCCCGGACTGAGGCCGGAGTATCAGGAGGATTGGCGTAGGCACGGCTCGCCCACGTCATGGCGAGCAGCGGAATTGCGACGAGCGCGAGGTTCCGCAAAGACGCGCTCACCCCGGGTCCCCTGGCGGAGTTGGTCGCGAATATCGGCACAGCTCTTTTTAATATGCAAAATTAGAACCCCTTCTGCAATGATTTTCGCTACGTTGCCTAAGTCGCGCAGAATTAGTCATTTCCTAACCAGCCTTTAATCGTCATTCGCGCATGCGCGCTGTGCGCTGCATCCAAACGGCATTTTCGATGTATCCAAAGGGCGCATTCGACCATTCGGCAGGTGCACTTCGCGATCAGGTGCACTTCGTGAAGTGCAAATCGCGCGCACTCGCGGGCCCTTGCTTCTCAGCCCGCGAGTTTGGCCTTCAGGATCTCGTTGACGACCTTGGGATTGCCCTTGCCGCCCATCGCCTTCATCACCTGTCCAACGAAGAAACCGAAGAGCTTGTCGCGCCCGGCGCGATACTCGGCGACCTTGTCGGGCTCGGCTGCGAGTACCCGGTCGCAGGCCCCAGCGATCGCGCCTTCGTCGGAGACCTGCACCAGTCCGAGTTCGCTGACGGTCGCGGCGGCGCCCTTGCCCGATTTGCACATCGCGGCGAATGCCGTCTTGGCAGCATTGAGGCTCAGCGTCGCCTGCTCGACCAGCTTCAGCAGCGCGCCCGATTCAGCGGCGGCCGGTGCAGCCTCGCCGATCGGCCGTCCGCTTTCGTTGACCACGCGCAAGACTTCGGTCATCACCCAGTTCGCCGCGGTCTTCTGGTTGCGCAGACCGGCGGCGACCATCGTCTCGAAGTAGTTCCCGACTTCACGATCCTCGGTCAGCACCGTCGCCTCGTATTCCGTCAGCCCAATCTCGCGGATGAAGCGCGCGCGCTTTTCCGCCGGCAGTTCGGGCATCGTCGATTTGATCTCCTCGATCCATTCGCCGGTCACGCGCAGCGGCGGCAGGTCGGGCTCGGGGAAGTATCGATAGTCGTTGGCGAACTCCTTCGAGCGCATCGGGCGCGTCTCCTCACGCACAGGATCCCACAGGTGGGTCTCCTGCAGGATGCGCCCGCCCGCGTCGAGCGTATCGATCTGACGCGCGACTTCGTACTCGATCGCCTTCTCGACGAAGCGAAACGAGTTGAGGTTCTTGATCTCGGTTTTGGTCCCGTACTCGGTCGCGCCTTTGGGCCGCACCGAGACGTTGACGTCGCAGCGCAGGCCGCCTTCTTCCATCTTGCCGTCGGAGGCATCGATTGAGCGCAGGATGCCGCGCAACTCGCGCAGGTAAGCGCTCGCCTCTGCGGCCGAGCGGATATCGGGCTCGCTGACGATCTCGACCAGCGGCACCGACGACCGATTGAAATCGACCAGACTGCCGTCCGCCTCGTGGATGTTCTTGCCGGCGTCCTCCTCCATGTGGATTCGCACGAGGCGCACGCGGCGCGGCCCGTCGGCGTCGCTGATGCCGGGCAGGTCAATGTAGCCGCCCTTGCACAAGGGCAATTCGTACTGGCTAATCTGATAGCCCTTCGGCAGGTCGGGATAGAAATAGCTCTTGCGCGCGAAGATCGACTCGTGCGCGATCTCGCAATGGGCCGCCAGGCCGGCGCGAATCGCGAGTTCGACGGCGTGGCGATTGAGTACCGGCAGCACCCCCGGCATCCCCATGCAGACCGGACAGACGTTCTCGTTGGGGCCGGCGCCGAAGGCCGACGAGCATCCGCAGAACAACTTGGAGTTGGTCAGCAGATGAGTATGTACTTCGAGTCCGATTACCGCTTCGTATTCTTCGGCTGCCATTAGTGATTCACCCCGCAGTAGCCATTCGCCGCATAGTCATTGCAGCGACGATTGGCAAACATGGTCATCGTAATAGGCAATGCAATAGTCATTCGTTTAGTAGTCACTTCGATGAAGTAGTCATTGTCGTAATAGTCAGTCAATAGTCACTTAAGTCCCGCTGATCTGGGCCGCGATCCGGGGTCAAAAAACGGCCAAAGCGTTTTTTTGGTTCAGGGTGTAATATTTCACCGATTCGGGTGAAATATTATACCGTTGACCGCCGGACCAGACTCTGCTTCGCAAGCGATAATACCATAGTATGGTGACCGGACCGATTCGAGGCAACGCCGGGGTTCCACGAGCGGTTCGAGGCAACGGTTTGAGGAACGCAGAACTCATAGTTCCACTGAAACCGAGCTGAACTAGTATCCAGACGCACCTCGCGGACTCGTTAGCTCGGCTCGCAAACTCGCCTAGTGGCGAGGTTTCAGACTTCCCGTCGGGTTGGGGATAACCAGGTTCGGGAGGCGGACGTCTATCTGCCAAGCGCGATGGATCACGCTCATTTGGCCTGGGATTGCTGACCTTGTGAAAGCAACGGAACGTTTGGATCGACCGCGACGGAGGAAGGAGAGCAGCATGATTAGTCTGACGCCCGAAGATTGGAGCGAGATTTTTTTACGCGTTGGAGTCGAAGGCTTTGGCAGTGCGGCAAGGTCAATATGGTTCCGAAGATGCTTTGGATGCGGACTCCAAATGGATAGCTCACCTCGATGAGTTGCGGCGAAAGATCGGTCCCGATGGCGCGAATGCCGCGTGCGAGGGCGTCCGTCCTGTGGGGCCGTAATCCGCCACGCGCCTGATCTCTTCGGCCATTAGCGTGACTGCATGCGCCATCAGCCGCGTTGAAAGTGGAAATGCAATCAGCACGAGTTCCGATCACAAGCCGCCACGCACAGCACGTACGTATTCAACGAAGTTGAGCATGGTCTTAGTGGTGGCGCCTATAGGGCCACCGAAGAAGGGCACGCCATACGCAAAGTCCGGAAAGAAGGGTTCATCGGAAGTAGCCGACCAGTACCAGCCGGACTGCGTGGGTCCAAATATTGGATCGATGGTGGGGTTACACGGACGAACGATCCCTTGTAGTTCCAAGATCGTCGGCAACCGCCAATCGCAATGATTGGCGAAGCAACCAGTAATTGCCGTGCCGTCGAACACCCCATTGTTGAGAGTATACAAGAAGTTCGTGAAAGCAGGGCCGTCCGGTGCCGTCCCACTGTTGCTCCACGCGTAGGCGTTGTTCACGTCGTGCACGTCAGCCGCGTTGGGCACACCTATGGTGCCGGTCTTCTGCTCCCACACCAAACCGGTGTTCAAATCGCTCACCGTGCCGTCGCCGTCGTCAAGATAGCGGCAGGCAGCCCCTACCTTCGCGGCAGCCGCGTCGATTGTCGCCAGCGCGGTGGTGAAATTGTGCTCGCACCTCGCGGACCTGTCGGGGGCGCCATTCAGCATATTGGCGTTGTTCTGCTTAAGGCAAACTTCCAGCGCTCCTTGCGCCTTCAGCTTACGCCCCTCACAGGTCAGTTGGGCGCTGGGCTTCGCTTGCGCGATACCCACGCACAGCAGCAAAGCGCATGTGGCGAATGTCAAAACTTATTTTTCTCATAGATGCTCCCCTTCTTTTGAACGCAAACACTTCTTGACCGGGATTTCCATTTTCAATTCTGATTCACAGTCGCACCGACACCAGGGGGTTGCAAACGCGAACCGGTCAGCGGAAAGTTTTGCCTCCGCCTATGCCCGCTCAATGCGGCGTTACGCCGATTTTGTTGAACGATGGAAGAGTGTTGGTCGTCGGCGGCGTTCAATGTCTTCCACTCCCTATGTTAAGAGCGGGGCAACGCACTTCCGGCGCCTTGAGACTGGCTCGACTCTTCGATCCTACATCACTATCGTTTTCAACAACTGGCAACCTCACTGAGGCCCATGATGATCCGAAATTAATTTTGCTCAACAATGGGCAAGTTCTCGTAGTAGGTGGCGCTCCCAGTTTTTCTGGTTCTTCGCTTTACCGTTGCGAGCTTTATGATCCAGCTACCGGTATTTTTTCCAAGACCGGCACTATGCACCGCCGGAGACGCGAAGCGCATGCGGTCGGCATCCGCCGGAAAGTGGCGCGGCTATCGCGGGGCCGCGGAAGGTCGCGCGGCAGGTGGTTATTCCTGAAGACTAATAGGGTGAGCACCTCTTTTGCGCTGCGGCCGAGGATCCGCGGTGCTTTATGTGATTAAAGTGGACGGACGTTCAACTAGATCTCCGGGGTTGGGCCGACTTCGAGCCCTTAGCGGATTGAATTCTAAGGCCGTGATGCTCGAGCCAGACGCCTGGAATCGGCTCCAGCCACTACGCGTTTGCGAGGTATCCCGAAAGAGCAAAAGGGGGTCTGCGCGTTTGATGATCAAGGCTTTGCTGTTCGCGGTGCTTTTTCTTTCTTTTGTGCCTTCGTCGGTGAAGGCTGCCGGCCAGCCGACGCAACCGCAGACAGTCGCTCACGAGGATTCTCCGTGGGGAATGAGGGTGACGCTCCGGGACGGGCGCATTTTGATACTTGGCAGCTTCACAGATTCATCCCCGGGCGGGTTTGCCAATACAGTTGTCCTGGTTGACCCGCGAACCGGTCAGCGGAAAAGTTTGACTCCCCCGATTCCCGCTCAATGCGGCGTTAAGCCGATTTTGTTGAACGATGGAAAGGTATTAATCGTCGGCGGCGTTCAATGTCTTCCATTCGCTATGTTACAAATGGGACAGCAAACTTCCGGTGCCTTGAGATTGGCTAAAATTTTCGATCCTGCCTCGTTGTCGTTCTCGGTAACCGGCAATCTCACCGAAGCCCGCACAGATCCGGGTGTTATATTGCTAAATAACGGCCAGGTTCTGGTGCTCGGTGGTGCCCTCAGTTTTTCTGGTGGTTCGCTTGACAGTTGCGAGCTTTATGATCCAGCTACCGGCATTTTCTCCAAGACCGGCAGAACGCGGTTTGCCCGCCAACGTCCGTTCGTGCAAATGCTGTCGGACGGCAAAGTGCTAATTCATGATGGCCACGGTCCGTCGGGCGTTAACCAGGACGAAATTTACGACCCGACCAACGGAACATTTCAACTCGTTCGATAATCAACATGTATGGATAACTGGAGGGATTTCGCGCCGGGGAGCGCGCGAGACCGCTCACTTCGTTCCGGATGACAGCACGGGCGTCAGGCGGAGCAAGTTCATCGGCGGGGCGAGCGAGTGAGGCGGTAGATGCAGGCGCGCGTCGTGCGCTGTGTGAACGCGAGGATGCGGCCCGCAAACAAGAAGCAGGCATCTTACCCAACGGGAAGTCTGAAACCTCCACCGTTAACGCACCTCGCAGACTCGTTAGCGCGGCTCGCAAAGCTCGCCTAGTGATGAGGTTTCAGAAAGCAGATTTAGTTTCGCGTTCGGCGACAATCAGGAGCGGACGCGATAGCGCGCGCTCCGGGGCGGGGTGCTATCACGCGGTGCGCCCCACTTTTCCAAAAAAAGTGGGGCGGGGCGGGTAAGTAGCAAATGAGCATCGCGAGTGCAGGAGATAGATGCGCGTCAGCGCGGCTATCGAGCGGGCGGCAGAAGGTCGCGCTTCACCTATAGGCTCGGCGCTCCGAGGTGGCGAAGCGTGTCTTACTAAGCCCGAAAAAATCAGTTTGCGGGAGAGAAAGAGGCGCATCGTCCTGAAGAACTCGTTTGGTAACGTCGGGTTGCGAGACTCGACGATAAACCGAACGGAGGGACAAGACGATGCAGGGCAACGGTAGCGTTTTTTGCGGGTCCGCGACCAGCCTGGAAGTGCGTTACACGGACAAACCAGTCAGCGGCTGGGGTGGGCTGGTGGCGGTGATGAGGTATCTGGAAAAGCGTGGCGTGCGTCAGGTGTTGGCGCAGGCGTTGCCGGATGGGCGCAGCTCACCCAACCAGATCCCGGTGCTGGACATGGTGTTGGCGTTGTTCGCGACGGTGCTGACCGGCGGGTGCCGCTTCGCGCACGTTGAGCGACTGCGCACCGACGCGGTGGTGCAGGCGATCCTGGGGGTGCAGCGGATGCCTTCGGCCATGACGCTAACGCGCTACTTCGGCGGTCTGGTGCGCAGCCAGATCGAACATCTCTCCGAGGTGCTGGGGCAATTTGTGATACGCCGCTTGCGCGCGCCGGCGCTCGGCGCGGTGCTGGATTTGGATTCCACCGTGTTGGAGCGCTACGGGCGCCAGCAGGGCAGTCTCAAGGGCTACAATCCGCGCAAACATGGGCGTCCTTCCCATCATCCGCTGCTCGCGATGTTGGCCGAAGCCAAGCTGGTGGTGCACGCCTGGTTGCGCAGCGGCAATACCGCCAGCGCACGCGGGGTCAAAGCGTTTCTAGCCGAGACCCTGGCCAAGCTGCCGGCGGATTTTCGACTCTACGCGTTGCGCGCGGACTCGGGCTTTTTTGTCACTGACTTCCTGGCCGAGCTGGAGCGACGCGCGCTGCCTTACGTGATCGCGGTGCGGATGAATCCGCACCTGCGTCGCACGCTGGCGGGTATCGCTCTGTGGACGCCCTTCGCGCGCGGTTTGGAAGCAGCCGAGACCAGCTACCAAGCCCTCGGCTGGCAGACCCCGCGACGCCTGGTGGTGGTGCGCGAAACCATCCGCGAACGGCCCGAGGCGCGCGGGCGCAAACTGCTCGAGGTCCCCGGCTATACCTTCCACGTCCTGGTCACCACCCTCGGGCATGACCCGGTGCAAACCTGGCGCTTCTACAATAGCCGCGCCGAATGCGAAAACCGCATCAAGGAGCTCAAGGACGACTTTGGCGCTGACGGCTTTTGCCTGCACTCCTTCGATGGCACCGAAGCTGCCTTCCGCTTGATCTGTTTTCTGTTCAACCTCATCGCCGACTTCAAACGCGAGGTTACCCAGAATGAGGCGCCGCGGCTTATGACGCTGCGCTCTCGGCTGTTGGTCATCGGTGCTATCCGCGGCGCCGACGGCCGCCAACAGGTCCTGCGCCTGGGTCTGCGCGGGCGCTGGCGCCAACGCTTCGCCGCGCTGCTGGCACGCATCGCGGCTCTCGCAGTTCCAACTGTGGCGCAGTTCGCCTCAGACCATAAAAATCCTCTGCCCAGGCCCTGGAAACCGCATCCGCCGCGCTTCCAACCGCCCTTACTGCCGGCGCTCAAATGAGTTTTTTGGGCTAAATTGTGCCACTTCTGTGCGCCGCCTGGATGCGCCCAAGCGCTAATTCGGGTTCTTGATAATCGACGCCGACCCAGACAGCTGCTACCCCCGCATGTCGTGAACCGGAATACCGTCGGCAGATGCCGCCGCAGCTACCGCACGAGCGTCCTTATTGCACAGCTCGCTCTGCTCGCCCGACGATTACGCGGGCCAGATTCGGGCAACCTGGCGACGTGCATTTGATGGTACTGGCAGGTAAAGCCGGGGCAACCTCCCGTCGTTACCATCGAGGGCGACAACACCGTTCGCGAACTAACGGCACGGCATGGTTGTATGCGCGGACGGACGGAGTTCGATGGGCAGGTCCTGGGGTGGCTTCTCGACCCCGCGCGGGAGACAGCGGCTGTTTGGCGCGGGCGTCATGTTCGAGGAAATGCAAATACCGGACGACACCGGAGGAATCATTTTCAACCCCCCATTCCAGCAGGAGGCCTTCCTGTTTCCTCAGGGTGGCGGGCGCGCCGCGCCAGGCTCAGCGACTCAGCCGCTCGCCTCGCCCGAAACCCCGAAATCATCATGAGCAGCAGGCACAGACTATTTTAAATCTGCCTAGCTTGTTAGAGTAAAAAGGTAGCTAAGGCGCCTTAAGTCAGCGCATGACCGCCGGGCAACCCCGTCCAAATCGGAAATGCCCGCTTAACAGTTGGCAGCGAGCGTAAATTCCCGTTGAGGGTAAATCATGATTCGAAGATTGAGTCTATTTTTGCTCACAATCGCCGCGATGGTGTCGTGCATGAATATGGTTTGCCAGGCGCAGGAACAGGCGGCCTTGACGAATCATATGCGTGACGTGACTCTCAATGGGCAGGCGCGGTCCGTTGGGCGGCTCCCCGCAACACACTCCATGCGGCTCGACATTGTTCTGCCGCTGCGCAATCAGGCAGAATTGGATAATTTTCTGCAAGAGCTCTACGATCCTTCAAGCCCCTCCTACCGGCGCTTCCTTACGGTGCAAGAGTTTACCGCGCGGTTTGGTCCGAGCCAGAAGGATTACGACGCCGTGATTCGTTTCGCGAAAAGGAACGGCTTTACGGTGGTTGGCGGCTCCCGCGATGGTATGGACGTGCAGCTCAAGGGCTTGGTGGCGACCATCGAGAAAGCCTTCCATGTGGCCATGGGTGTCTACCAGCACCCCACGGAAAACCGGACATTCTATGCTCCGGACCGGGAGCCCACGGTGGACCTGCCGTTCCAGCTGTGGCACATCTCGGGTTTGGACAACTATTCGATCCCGCATCCCGCCCTCCTGCATCGGGATGAAAGAAATCTGATTGTGCAGCCGAATTTTGTTAAGGGCTCCTGTCCTTCGGGCTCTTATTGCGGCAGCGACATGAGGGCGGCTTACTACGGCGGAACGGCTCTCACCGGCACCGGCCAGACTCTCGGGTTGGTGGAGTACTACGGATATGACCAAGCCGACGTGAACACTTATTTCACGAACGCTGGGCAAACCAACAGTGTTCCTATCAAGGGCATTTCGACGGATGGAACCAGCTTGAGCTGTTTCACGCCGGGCTGTGATGATACTGAACAGATCCTCGACATCACTCAGGCGGTCTCCATGGCCCCGGGCATGACGGCACTGAATGTGTACGTGGGGTCCAGCGATACCGCCATTCTTAGTTCGATGTCTACGCATCTTTCTAATGGAAAGCTGGATGCGCAATTGAGCTCTTCGTGGACCTGGAGCCCGTCGGACCCCGGCACTGACGATCCCTACTTCAAGAAGTTTGCGGCGCAGGGTCAAAATTTCTTTCAAGCTGCGGGCGACAGTCGCGCGTATACCCCGTCTTCCACGTATGTTTACCCGGCGGATGATGCGTATGTCACGGTGGTCGGCGGCACGGACTTACAGACGAGCAGCGCGGGCGGCGCCTGGAGTTCAGAAACCATTTGGTCTTACGGCGGCGGTGGCTATTTTACGCCGGACGCCATTCCGATTCCCTCCTGGCAGCAGCTCGCGGGCGTGATCACCCCGACCAACCAAGGGTCCACGACTTTGCGGAACTCCCCGGATGTCGCGGCAGAATCCAATTTTGACTTTTACGTCTGTGCCGACCAAACTACCTGCACGGCAAACTATTACGGCGGGACCAGTTTTGCGGCGCCCATGTGGGCCGGCTACATGGCTCTAGTCAATCAACAGGCGGTTGCCAACGGCAATTCGCCGCTCGGCTTCATTAATCCGATCATTTATACGCTTGGTCTGGGGTCAAGTTATGGCACCGATTTCCACGACATCACCAGCGGCAGTAATGGCTATTCGGCAGTAACCGGCTACGATTTGGCGACCGGCTGGGGTAGTCCGAACGGGACCGGCCTGATCAACGCACTTGCCGGAATATCGTCCTCTCCTGACTTCACCATTTCTGGTTCGCCCAGTTCGGTCTCAGTGGTCCAGGGTAACAAGGGCACTTCGACGATCACTACCGTGGTCTCGGGCGGCTTTAACTCGGCCATTGCCTTGTCCGCGACTGGCCAGCCGTCGGGCGTGACCGTCAGCTTCAGTCCCACGCCGATCGCCGCGCCGGGCTCTGGCAGCTCGACCATGAACATAACGGTGGCCTCGACGACCGCGACCGGTACTTACCCGATCACCGTCACCGGTACGGGCGGGAGCACTACGCACGCGACCACGGTCACTCTGATGGTGGCCGCTGCGGCGAGTGCTGACTTCACCATTAGTGCGTCGCCAACCCAAATTACCGTGGCCAGGAACCATTCAGGCACCTCCACGATCACCAGGGTGGCGCTGAATGGCTTCTCCTCGGCGATAACCTTATCCGCTTCGGGACAGGGAAGCTCCCAAAACGTGAGCTTCGGTCCCAACCCTATAGCGGCGTCAGGCTCAGGGACCTCGACTATGACGGTCACGGTGGGCAGGAGAGCCAGAGTCGGAGCCTACACCATTACCATAACGGGCACGGGCGGAGGCAAAACGCATACGACTACAGTCACTCTCAACGTTCAATAGCGGGAGTGAAATGTTTCGGTGCTCGCTGCGGAAACCACCCGCGCCCGTATTGAAATACAAAGCGCACTTTCTATCGCGCCGCTCTCTCAGCCGAACCTGGAGAGCGGCGCGAGGATTTTGCGATGCGTGCGGCGTAGCGCTGCAACCGTGGGCTAGGAAATCGCTGACCCACTCGGACAAGCCGGTTAGCGACGCGGTAGGTGCCGCATTGTAAGAATATCGTACTATTGAGGCTCGCATAATATAGTGACGCCGCTCCTGGGTCTAAAACCTTTCGAGATGTGGCATTCGGATCTTTGAGCTGTCACTATAATATGCAGGACTCAATAATGGTCTGAAACAGTTAAATTGGCATCGAGCTTGTATATCGTGAAGCGCTCCGAAGGAATCCCAAAAGGCGTTTGGATCAGCGCACGAGTCGAAACCTCGCATCGCGGATGCAGGCGGTTGCACCAGTCAGGTTCGATCTCGGCGAGCGAAAACACGGATTGTGCCGTCCCTCAAAGTGAAGCTTCCAGCTCCAGCTCCAGCTTGGCACAGGCGGCGTCGGCCCGGAGGACTACCGCCTTGCACAGCCGCCGTTGGCATTCAGTCTCGGGCAGCAGGAATTCCTCCCGCCCTCGGCGCGGTGGACGTCGCCGGGCGGTAGTTCGATGCAAGGCAGTCGCCTGGCAAGTTTCCACTAAACGGCCCCTTTGCTTCTTTCTCAAAAAGCCCTAGCCTGATTTGCAACCGCTGGGACAATCTTCGGCTGAGAGAGAGGAGTTGTAAGGAATGTTGAGGCTGACTGGCAGTCTTGCCGTCATCAGTGTCTTGATCTTGCTGTGGGCGCCGAGGTCCTCGGCGCAGTCCGGCAAAGAAGATTATCAGCACTATTGCGCGGC
>JAIQFO010000110.1 GCA_020073215.1 Terriglobia bacterium
GGCGTCTTCGCATTGGCAAGGTCATTGAGAGCCTGCGCAGGATGCGTTATTTCCGGAGACAATATGACCCACGACGTGCTTATTTCTATCGTCAGTACCTCGGGCAAAGGGATACACGGTATTATCCCGACAACCTTACACCACGTGCTAATACATTCGTCCCATATGCTCATTCGAATGTGGAGCAAATTACAGCACGTGTTTTAGATGCCTTCTTTGCGATTGACCCGCCTATTGAGACGCGCGGCCTCACACCTCGTGACGAGGCAAGCGCCCCTGCGATGCAAGCTGTACTGCTCTCAATGTTGGGGCGGGCAAAGTGGATTCAAGCTGTTGAGTTGCTTGTTCGCAACATCTGCATCTATGGCCATGCAGGCATTAAGATCGATTGGGACTGGGATTATGATGAAGTAACGGCGCCTGAGCCTATTTATGCGATGCAGCCTATGCAAGATCAGGTAACTGGGCTGCCGATCCTGAACCCGGATGGCTCACCTGCGATGATGCCACTACCGAATCCTATGACAGGGGAGCCCATTCAGTTGGGCACGCGCGTTATAACGAAGCGCATCCCGCGTAGTCGGCCGCTACTTGTGCCAATTGACGTGTTTGACCTGCTAATTGACCCTGATGGTCGGCAGATCGCGCACTTAATGGAAGTGCCTTTTAGCAAGTTGAAGCGACAGAACGAAGCGAATCCTTCTTTATTTCTGCCTGGTGCGATTGATGAACTTGCGCAGAAGGTGGCGCTCGAAAAGGACCCGGATAATATTCTGATTCGCGTTGCCGAACTCTGGAACGAAAGCGATAACACCGTCTCGCTCATGACCTTTGGCGAAGACGCGGAGGCCGTCTCTTGGAAAGACCTGCGGTACAGTTACCGGCAAGCAAACTATTCGAGTTACAAACTGAAGGTGTACGGCGGATCGCCGATATTGTTGCAGCATCGCCCGAATCCGTTTATTCACAAGAGGGCGCCTATTCTGCACACTTCATATGTGAAACTTACGGGCGAACCATATGGTATCGGGGTGATCGAGACAATCAGTGACCTAAATGAGTCGCTGAATAAGTTTTGTAACATGATTACCGACAACTGGAACATGGGCATTAATAAGCGCTATGCGTATGACGTTAACGCTGATATCGATCATAAGGCGCTCTCTCAGTTCAATGTGCCGGGCGGCAAGGTCGGCGTTTCCGGTAATCCGCAAGAAGTGATCTTCCCGTTGCCTACAATGACACCCACGCCCGCTGAGTTCTCTATCTTGGAGCTCTATCGTGAACAAATTGAACAAGTATCTGGCATGTCCGATCTCCAACGTGGAGCTGGTGGTGGTCATGGTGGTGTTGGTCGTTCTGCTACTGGCATTAGTCAGGTAATCAACGAAGGTAACTTTATCTTTAAGATGTTCATTCGTAACTTAGAAGTGGACATCCTGCAGCCCATGATGAAGATGTGCGCGAGTATGGTGCAGCAGTTTATTAGTCAGTATGCAGAATATCAAATAACTGATGCGCCTCCTGGCATCCCGAAGGCCGGGCAGGTCCCAATTGAGAACTTAATTGGGAACTACGACTTTGATTTCGTCGCTGCAAACTACGCAACCAATAAGGTTGTGCGGCAGCGTAATATGATGGCCTATTACCAGATCGCCATGCAATCTCCTTACTGTAACGAAGGTGAATTTATCCGTGAGATCGGTAAGACCATGGAGATTCCCAATGTTAATCGCCTGATTAAGGGCGAGCAACAGGTTCAGATGGAACAGGCCCAGGCCATGCAGAGCCAGCAGCAAGCTGTTCTCCTGGAAAAGATACTCGACACCGAGAGCAAGATGCTTGTTGCGGAAGTTGCCAAGAAAGACCCGAATACCGTCACGGCACACGCCCGTAATGTCCAAGATACCGTAGAAGATATGCTCCTAGCCGCGGGGGACTTAGTTGCGCCCCCGGCAAGTGCCAAGGCTAGAGAAGGCCGGCCAGCTACGAACCAGCCAGGTGGTGCTCTCCCTGGCGGCACGCAGATGACCGGGGCCCGCAGCGCGGGTCAAAAGATGGGAGCGAATGGGATGGGCATCGCGGGGATGGGTGAATAATGCCTTTTATAGATAAGGCGCTTATAGCAAGCGTTGGGTTTTTAGTAGTGCTCGCATTGGCCTTGGTTTTAGTTGTTGAGAGTCACCCTCTTGTTCCACATGTCGGCGCACCGCACCCCGCGGACAGCGTCGGCGCAATCTTCTACGATGGCCGCTTCACCTGCAGCGGCAGCGAAATTAACCTGCCAAATGGTGGGAAAGCCTTCCTGACTGCCCGGCACTGTGTTATTGATGAACACTTTAAGTTGCACGCTGGAAAGCGCACTGTGTCCTTTAGCAATAATGAACTTGGCCCCTTTTACAAGGCGGACCTGCTGGCGCTTGGACTAGATGACGATATTGCGCTTCTTAAGTTGGTGAACGACCAGGATGTGCCCGCGCTTGACTTGGTTAGCGAGAAGCTGGAACAGCCTAATGCGCCAATATATAACATCTCTTTTCCCCTGGATGCAGGTAAGACCCAGTTCTATGGGAACTTTATAGCCGCACGCTTTGCTCATGTCCCCTTTTTCTTTGAGGAGTACCCTGAGTGGCACGAGACTATGCCAATGGCTATGACTATTGCGCATGGTTCCAGCGGGAGCCCTGTCTTCAATAAGTTCGGTCAGGTAATTGGTATCGCTGTAGGCACCTTTGGCGAAGGCAACTTTAACATTGCAGAGCCTACGACGCGCGCCTGGGCGATCGCCACCTATCCAGAGAGTTATACTTGGGCCCTGTTTCAAAAGTTTCACCCGCCCACGGAGGACGATGACTTCGATTTTTAAGCCGCGCTATCGGGTAGTTGAAGTTAGTAAGCCTCGCCCCGAGAGCCTGGAGGTCACGCCAGAGCTTCGCGAGGGGCTGCGCACTCTAAATGCCAATCCCTTTATGAAGGTTATCATGGCGCGCCTTCAGCAACAGCGCTTTGCCCTCGAAGCAGCCCTAAAGGGTACGCGCTTCGCAAAGACCGAAGACATCGCCTATGTACAGCAGGGTGTCTTTTGGACCGGGTGGCTAGAACGGGAACTCAACCGTCTCACAGAGGCCCCTGAGCAACCGGGCCTTTCGCCCACCCAACAGGAAGAGGAACTCTTCCGAGAGGTTGACTCAATGTTAGAGCGAGTCGGTATAGAGCCGCCACAAACGGCCGAGTAGTAAAATCAACCTCCACAAGAGGAGTTAA
>JAIQFO010000079.1 GCA_020073215.1 Terriglobia bacterium
TGGTGAGCTAGGATCTTCCTGTTCCGCCTGAGTTCGTCAGGGGGAACACACGAGCGCCTTCCGTGCGGGCTGCAATGGAGGAAACTCGTGGAACTATATAAGTGGAACTATATAAGAAGAGGGATTCGAGATTTTACTGGTATGACTTCAAATGGCGCGGCAAGCGATATCGAAGTTCTACCAAAGAGACTAACAAGAAGAGAGCCGGGAAGATTGCCGCTTTGAGGCTCTCCCAAGCCATGGGAGGAATTGGTCCGTTGGATCGGAAGGCTCCCAGCCTGCAGGGGTTCTCGATTCGGTTTCTGAGTTGGGTCGAATCGGCAACTCTTTCGGGGAAGTCGAAAGCGTATTACCGCAACGGCTGGCGCCTGCTTGCGACGACGAAAATCGTTGGCATGCGCCTGGATCACGTAACCAAGGATGATGTCGAAGGACTCAGTCTCAGCGGCTCGGCATCGAACGCCAACTGTGCCCTTCGAACGCTGCGCCGGATGCTTCACAAAGCGGAAGAATGGAATCTGATCGGCAGGATTCCAAGGTTTAGGCTGCTGACGGAGCACGGGCGCAGGTTAAGACTGGATGATCATGCGGAACAGAAGTTGCTGGTCGCAGCAAGCACGTGCGATTGGACGACTGGCATGTTCGAGCTGCTGCGGGACGTCATCATCGTTGCGAGGGACACGGGAATGCGGAACCAGCGAGAGCTCTACCGCATTCGCATGGAGAACCTCGATTGGAACAACCGAATTATCTTTGTGCCGGACAGCAAGACGGCTGATGGTAGAAGGATGATTCCCATGAGCGATCGTGTGTGCGAGGTGCTGCGCAGACGAGCGGGTGGAAGAAGCGAAGGATGGTTATTTCCGTCCCAGCGATCGAGGTGCGGCCATTTGACGGATGTAGGACGACAGTTTCGCGAAGCGCGTGCGAAGGCAGGTCTTCCTGAGGACCTGGTCTTGTATTGCTGCCGTCATGATTACGGTACACGAGTACTGACGAAGACCGGGAATCTGGCCGCGGTGATGAAGACGATGGGGCACAAGGATGTGAGAGCCGCGATGCAGTATCAACATCCGGAACTTGAACTGGTGCGTGCGGCCCTCAATCTAAGGAGGAGAAGTGGCACCACAAATGACGGCCTAGGAACATCTGTGACACGTTTTTGGACACAGGCGAAAAACATCAACCCGGTAGGTTGTTGAAAAGATGCTGTGCACAGAGGAAATCCGATCTCTTGCCGACTGACTGTCGGTTAGCCGACCATCCAGAAGTTGGCTCGTCAACAAGAATGGTCAGTGGTGGTCGATCGTTGTCCATGTAATCCTGGATGTCATCCCTATCGTATTACTTATGTTATCTTTCCGGCCCATCCCGACCGGTCCAGAATTACCCTCAACCGGCAGCAAGAAGTGAAAGTTGGTTATGAGAACTTGGGCAAAGAACCCGGCCCCCGGGCGTATACGGTTTTTCTGCCCTCCCGCTGCTTTTCCTCTGCTTGATTCCGACGCTGCTGTTTGCGCAAGAGCCCACCTCTGATATTCGCGAGGCCGCCACTACAGGGGACGCCCAGGCGCAATTCGCCCTCGGGAATTTTTATTTTCGGACCCGCTTCGGGACACTCGATTACGCGCAGTTCTTGACTTGGTACCGAAAATCCGCTGCCCAGGGCTTTGCTCCTGCACAGAATCAGCTCGCCAGCATCTATGAAAATAGCATCGGCGTGCCACGGGATTACAAGCGCGCCGCCACCTACTACCGTCTGGCCGCGAACCAGGGCTATGCGCTCGCGCAATACAATCTGGCGGCTATGTTCGAGGCCGGCCGCAGCGTCCATCGTGACTACAAGCAGGCCCTCACTTGGTATCGCAAAGCGGCCGACCAGAATCTCTCCGCTGCCGAGCAGGAAGTCGGCTACTTCTACCAGTGCGGACTTGGGACCAAGCGTGACTATGCCCAGGCTCTGGCCTGGTATCGCCGCGCCGCCGACCACGGCAACTCGGACGCGGAAAACCAGCTAGGCTACATGGCCGAGGAAGGGTGGGGCCAGCCGCAGAGTTACGCCGAAGCTCTTTCCTGGTATTACAAAGCCGCAGAACATGGCAACGGCCAAGCTCAGGAAAACATCGGCTACATGTTTGAGTATGGCACGGGAGTTCAAAAAGATTACGCCAAAGCCATGTCCTGGTTTAACAAAGCCGCAGCGCAAGGCAATAGCATGGCGGAAAACCAGCTCGGCTGGATGTATCAATTCGGGCAAGGCATGGAGCCCGACGATGCCAAGGCGTTGACTTGGTATGGTTTATCTGCCGACCAGGGAAATGTCCACGGCAAAAATAATCTCCAGGCTTTCACCGACGATCTGGAAGACAGCGGCCAATCTGCTTCCTCTGCCAGAGATCCTGCCATCGCGCAGGCTCAACGCTGGGCGAACATCCAGGACCTTCACCGTCGCATTGACAAAGTGGAGACTGACGCACTGTATCAGGACGACCTCGTCGACCAGCTCGAACATACCGGCAACGGCAAGAACGGTGCCATCACCAAGCTGATCAACGCGATGGGCAGCGTCGGCGCCGTCAAGTTCCGTATCGAAGCTGAAAAGGATCGCGCCGAGGCTGCGCGCCTGCGTGATGAGCTGGCTCGACTCGAAAGCCAAAATCAATCCACCGCCAGCGTCCCTGCTCCCTGACCTCTTCCAAACTCGGATGGCGCCACGTGGGTTTCGTAGTTCCCTATACTGTGGGTCAAACGATTTGACGAGATCGTGCCCGAGTGACGGGCAACCCTGACGTAACGCGACTAGGGAAGGTTTGCCGACGATCCGCTCAGTAGCCCCAGGTAACGTTGCGGCTCCAAGACGGGCGAAACACAGATCGGAGATCCTAAAAGAGGAAGGTGTAGGAAAATGGGATTTGCGCCAGCGTGGCCATGACGAAGGGAGATTTGAATGTCGGACGAAGTGGACCTCCTTCAACGTGTTTACGACCGCTTCAACGCTCGTGACATGAAGACGGTGCTCGCAGCCATGCACGAGGATGTCGTTTGGGCAAATGGCATGGAAGGCGGTCATGTCCGCGGACGCGACGAAGTGCGCAGCTACTGGACACGTCAGTGGACGATGATCGATCCGCACGTCGAGCCGGTCGCGTTCGCCCACGGCCCTGAAGGGGAAGTGGTTGTAGAAGTCCATCAGGTCGTGCGCGACCTCAATGGGAATCTTCTAGCGGATAAGATGGTCGGTCACATGTTTCGAATCGAAAACGGCTTGATCAAGCGCTTTGATATCCGTGGCGCATAATTCCCAACTCCGCTGCATTGAGGCTCGCGTCTTTCGCACCGAGGATGTCCCAGCGCCATGAAGTGCTTCGGGCGGATGACGGGCAACTCTTCCCTAATCTTGTAAAGGAAGGGTTGCGGACAATCCGCCCAGTGGGTCGGATACTGCCGACACCTGCCTGATCGAGAGCGGAAATCCGTTGACGGGGTGATCACCAGACGTGTGGTACCAACCCGGTAACGCACCTTCTGGAGATATTCCTTGTAGCCTTCCAGATCGCGTGCCAACGGCTTCTCCTCGCCAAAGATGCACACAACGAGCAGCCCGACCATGGCGAGGCCTAAGAGAATTAAAGAACATTACTTGGGAGGTGCCTTCTGCCGAGCTTGGATATTTCATCGGCCGCTCATCGCAAAGGCAGGGTTTCGCAATCGAGGCAGTTTCCGCAATCCGATCTCGCGTTTCGCAAGTTCGACTTCAAAAGGATCTTTGTTCGGATTGTTCCGTCGAATAACCAGAGCATCTCGTTGGCAAAGAAATTGGGATTTAAGCACGAGGGCCTTCACAGGAGCGAGTTCCGCTGCGGACATGGCCAGCTCCACGATGTGCATTATTTTTCGATGACACTCGGTGATTATCAGGAATAACAAAGGGACGTAAAATGTTCAGCAAATTCAGTATCGCGGCACCGAGCGAACGAACACCTAAAGTCTGGCGCATCCTAGGCAATTCTAGTCCGTCAAAATTCTTGGAACTTGGACCGACTCGCTTCCGTAGTTGCTGGGCAGTGGGCTCGTGGTAGAGCTATGAAGAGCAAATTTGCTTACCTGGGTCCATGATGTTTGAGATGATTATGAGACGATCTGATGTGCCTCTAGAAGTCAGTGCAATCGAACGACGGCCAGACAAGAAAATGTGCTGCATTGCTCCTCTCCTTGCCGTTGCCCTGGTGGTCCCGTTTCTCCACATCTTGGTCAGCGCCGCTGATACGGTCGGCGACTGCCGGATCGGAGCCTACCGGCTGACCGACGGAAGCGTGGTCGACATCGGCCCATCGGACGCAGACGCCCTACGATGGCGCCGTTTCGACGGGACCACCGGAAAGCTGCATAAGGCCACCGATGGAAGCTGGAGCAGCACTCTGGGCTTTACTGACAAGAGGGATGGCAAGACGGTGACCTTCTCCGATTGCGCGAACGGTGAGACCTCCTTCAACGGTATCAACGGCCACCGCATCGCCTTCGATGTGATCGAGACCACGTTCATCGGCGACGGTGTCAAACTCGTCGGCCGACTGGTGCTGCCCAAGAGTGGTGGCCAGACGCCGATCCTGGTGCTGATCCACGGCTCCGAAGATGACTCCGCTCGTGATTGGTACCCTCTGCAGCGGCTGCTTCCCGCGGAAGGGGTGGGCGCGTTCGTCTATGACAAGCGCGGCACCGGCGGCTCGGGCGGCAAGTACAGCCAGGATTTCAGTCTGCTGGCCAACGACGCCGTGGCGGCGATGCGCGAGGCGCGGCGGCTGGCAGGCGCGCGAGCGGGCCGGCTGGGTTATTTTGGTACCAGTCAAGGCGGATGGGTCGCGCCGATGGCGGCTACGCGCGCTCCGGTCGATTTCGTCATCGTCGGATTCGGTTTGGCCTTTTCAGTCATCGACGAGGACCAGCAGGAGGTAGCGCTGGAAATGCGCCTGAAGGGTCATAGCCCCGAAGAGATCGCCACGGCACAGGAAGTAGCCGCCGCGGCTGAGGCGGTGTTCGAGAGCGGCTTCACCAAAGGCTTCGAACGCTTCGACGCGGTACGAGCGAAATACCGCAACGAACCCTGGTACAAGGACGTCCACGGCAATTACACCCACTTTATATTGCCCTACAACAGCGAAGCCGAACTGCGGGAGAAGGGTAAGGCACTCAATTTCGCTGAAATGGGCACCCCTTTCCGCTACGACCCCATGCCAACGCTTCGCGCAGTCAAGGCTCCGCAGCTATGGATCCTGGGTGAAGACGATCTTGAAGCGCCCTGTGCCCCGACCGCCAGCCGGATCAAGGCGCTGGGCGCTCAGGGTCGGCCGGTTACCCTGGCAATTTTTCCCCATGCTGAACACGGCATCTACGAATTTGAGACCAAGGCGGACGGCGAGCGGGACGATACACGCAACGCCGATGGCTATTTCGCGATGCTCCGCGACTTCGCCCGCAACGGACGGCTTAAGGGACCGTACGGCGCCAGCATTGTGACGTCGCCCAAACTCCCGAGCCACGGGTACAGTTCGCGTCCCCGGCCAGCGACCGGACATTAGCCCCGGCTACTTTGGCACGGTGATCCGCGATCTCGACGGACACACGATCGAGGTTGTGCACTGGTCCAAGTAGGTCGGGATGAGCTTGCTCTTCCCGTGTCATGGGCCGTGGAAACTATCCGGGCTAGAAGCCCGATTCGAGGAGATCGCCATTGATCTCCGCCAAGCGCGTTTCCGGCCAACTTCCGGTTGGCCGACTATTCGGGAGTTAACGGCGATATGCGCATTACTTGGGACTCAATCGGCCATTTCTTTTCCTAAGTTTTTGGCGTCGGCTTGCAACGGTGAGCCACTACAGCTGTACGTGCATTGCAGAAGAATCCTGCGCGAAACCAACCGGAGTGACTGTCCGACTGTGTCCGACTGCTACAATCCCTCAATTACAGATCCTATGAAAAACCTGCTCTCTCTGAGTCTGGCTTGCAGTTTGCTCCTTTCGCCCAAGTCCATAAGCGCAGACGCCGGTCCCATAGCCAATTCGAAAAAGGTCTCGGCGGTCGAGTATCTCTATGCCGATGTCAGTGACGCCAACAGCATCCTGGGCACCATCGATTCCGGCCTGCTGAGCACCTATCGGGGTAAAGACCGCGCTGCCTGGGAGCAGTTTTACCGCGAGAAGCGCGCCAAACTGGCCAAGAAACTGGAGAGGCTGCCCGGCTCCGGACTCTCCGGCGGGGACACAAGAGCCATCGCCGCCATGCGGAAGCAGATGAAGGCCTTTACCGGCGGCGGAGCGCTTTTCAGCCCCGCGGCCAAATGCCAGGATGCCGCCCGCAAAGACATTGCATATCCGGACCTCAAATCTGCCCTCGTCGCCTGTTTCGTCGAAATCGGCAACAGCCTCAACTTTGAGGGCAACAAGATCAACCGGGTTTCCGCGCTCGACCTACTACATGAAACCTCCGATCCTAGCCGCCGCAAGGCGGTTTTCTTTGCTTTTGTTCCATTGTGGCAGGCCATCAACGGCAACAACGAGCCCGACAGCCCGTATCGCCGAATGATCGCCGGGGCTTCCGCTCAAGCAGCCCAGAACGGCTCGGAAATCGACAACGCCGCCCGCGATATCGGCATCGATGCCGCGGAAGTCGAACGCTGGCTAGTGCAGATCCTCGATGCCTGGCGCGAATCGAGCGGCGATACCATGGTCGAGCCCTGGGATTTCCGTTTCGAGGCAGGGCAAGCCGATCGCTTGCTCGCGACATACATCCCGCGGGAATCGCTGCAGCCGATCAATCAGCGCTACTACCGCGACCTGGGCGCCGACCTGGAGCAAATGGGAACGCTGTACGATCTTTCCCCCCGGCCGGAAAAGGCGGCATTGGCTTACACCGAATTTGTCACTCACGGACGGATGGTGAACGGGGCCTGGAGGCCCACCGTGGCACGCGTGACGGCGCCGTACGAGCGCGGCGGCCTCTTCGTATTGAATGAACTCGTACACGAGAACGGCCATGTGGTGAACATCACCGCGATTCGTAATCGTCCCGCCTTCGTGGACTGGCCAAGCGACCTTTTCGCCGAGGCTTTCGCCGACGTCCCCTCCTGGAGCACCTATGACCCCCTGTGGCAGCGTCGCTATATAGGCCATGTAGCTCCGGCGCAACTCTCGCTACGGGCGTTATATTCCGTCGTTGTTCTCGACGTGGCCTGGTCCTTATTCGAACTGCGGATGTTTCGCGCTCCCCTGACGGATCCCAACGCGCTTTGGACCGAAATCACCAGCCGCTATTTGCATATCGTGCCGCATCCAGAGCTTTCCTGGTGGGCGGTGCGAGTGCAGTTGGCGGACCTTCCCGGGTACATGGTGAACTACGGTTTAGGAGCCATACTCACCGCCGAGATGCGGCAGCACATCTCAGAAGCGCTGGGTGCCTTCGATACGGGAAATCCCCGTTGGTATGGCTGGGTTTCCGAACACCTATTGCGCTATGGCTCGGAGCGTGACACTCGCACTTTGATGCAGGATTTCCTGGGCCGTCCGGTGTCGCCGCAAGCACTTCTCGAGCAGATTCACCGCTTGAAGCCGGTATCGCTCCACGCAACTGGTGATCACTCTACCGATTCGGCCGGCCTTCTACTTTTCTGTCGCCCGACTGTCCCGCAGGACTCTCCCAGCTTTCATCACGAAGACTACAGTCTTCATGGCATGGATATCTTTTGTGGGATCTCCCGATACCGCAATGATGTCCGCGGCTTTCCCTTGTTCAAGAGAACCAATCTCACTTGACAACCTAAGTAATTCAGCGCCATGCGTGGTGGCCGTTTGCAGAGCTTCGGTTGGCGTTAAGCCACCTTCCACCATTGCCGCGAATTCATTGGGTAAGAAATCCGGATCGTCATCCAGCCCGAACGCGATTTTGAGGTGGTGCTTTATTGCGCGCTGAAAAGCATCGGATTGATACTTCAGGATGAGACGTGATTTTTCGAGTGCCACCGCATCCAAGCCACTCTCGCGACCCATCGTTGCATACCTCTGCATTACTGAAAGCGTGGGGACGAGCCATGTGCCCTGCTTTTCCATCAAAGCGGCGCCTTCTTCGTCGAGGAGTGTCCCGTGTTCGATGGAATCGACGCCTGCCCGAAGAGCGGACTTGATACCATCCTGCCCTTCCGCATGAGCCATCACGAGTTTGTGCGCCCGGTGTGCTACCGCTACGGCTGTCCTCATTTGCTCTTCGCTTAGTTCCTGCACATTGAAGTCACTCATGGGATCGGAAATGCCACCCGTCGCCATCAGTTTTATCCAGTCGGCACCGTACTTGATGTCGTGTCTAACAGCCGCAGGGACACCGTCCACCGTGTCCGCAAGATTGGGGCGAGGGGGCAAGGCCTGGTCCGGCGCCAGAGCGTCGGCGTCGCCATGACCGCCTGTGACCGAAATGAAGTTACCGGCCGAAACCATTCGCGGCCCCTCGATCAGGCCCATCTTGATGCTGTCGCGCAGTGCTAATTGCCCGTAGCCGAGGTCTTGTTCGCCCGCGTCCCGCAACGTCGTGAATCCGTGATCCAGCCAAATTTGCAAGTTGTGAGCACCCCATAGCGTGGCTTGCGCTGATGAGATGCGCAACTGCGCAACCGCGGACAGATCCTTTAAGTTTCCCAGCACGTGGGCATGGCAATCGATTAAACCCGGCAACACTGTCAAACCAGTCAGATCGATGACTCGTACCTTTCTGGCTGCATGCTGGCTGACGACAGAACTGGGTCCGATCTCAACTATCGTTGGACCATTGATCAGAATCGCTTGGTCATTCGCGACCGAACCCTTGCTCATGTCGATCAGACGAGTCGTTTTGATTAGGATTGTTTCACTAGGTGGGGAAGCCGCGAATGGGCTACTAATACCTATCAAGAAAAATAGACCAACTAAGATGCTCCGGATCATCATCCCTCCACGAAACGGGCACATCTCATTGTGCCGGCGTTCGTACTGCAGATCCAATTCAAGCTCGTACGGCCTACAAAAGCAAGTTCGGATAGGATACTCGTGAAGCCCGCGCCATTATATATATTTGCTGGTAGCGAGCTATTGGGATGACCGAGGCGTGATCGGAAAACCGGGAATAATCCAAGCGCTTCTCTGCGAGAGATTTTGTCGATAAGCCGATTCGTGGGTCGCTATGGCCAACTGACCTAACTGCTGGGTAACGGGCGACTCGGAAGTAACCCATTTCAAAAAGGCATCTTCGCCCGAATGCAAAACATCTCCACGGGCCAGAAGTCGTATTCGGAGTCATTGCCACCTCTCAGCTGTCTTCCAGTCCGAGATTGTCGTTCACGGCATGGCCGAGTTTCTGCTTGCAGCCGAGATACCGCTCCGTAGTCTGAACTGATGCGTGTCCAAGTAGAAACTGAATTTGCTCAAGTTCTCCGCCTGCGAGATGGCATAGCCGAGCACATGTGCGACGCAAGTCGTGTGGAGCCAGATTCTTGATGTCAGCACGTTTGGCAGCCGCCTTCACCACGTGCCAGATGGCCTTCGGCGTAATTCCATCGCCCCAGATCTTATCCAGTCGACTTACTCGACGGAAGATCGCCCCACCGTTGATGCCAGCCGCCGTGATCCACTCATCGACCGCGCGTTTCGCCCAGAGCGGAACAGGAACGGTCCGAGTGTGCTTTCCCTTGCCAACCAGGTCAGCAATCACGCAGCGCTCCTCGCGGATTTGAAAGTCTTCCGTTTCGAGTCCAACGAGTTCGGCCCGTCGCAGTCCGCATCCGATGAGCAGCGCCAGGATCGCCCGATCACGTTTGCCTTGGAGGCTGCCTGACCGCGGATCGCCGAGCAGGCTTCTGGATTGATCGACGGTCAACCAGTTCCCAATCCGTGCGCCGAGACGCTTTGCGCCTTTGACGCGACGAATCCCTGCGGCCAGATCAGGGCTGCGCTTGCTCATTGCGGCGAACTCGTGTCACGATCTGGGCGTGAAAATTTTGATTCTGCTGGCTGTGCTGGTGGCGCTGGTTTCGCTTCGAGGCGCCGCTGAGTGTCCCAAGAATCAGCCTCGCACCGAGGCTGCTCTGATTGAGTTGGAACGGAACTGGGCGGCGGCGCTCAACCGCAAGGACGCCGATGCCGTTGCCTGTATAGCGGCGGAGGAATTTGAAGACGCCGGCGTTGACGGCTCGCTGTATACGCGCAGCCAGATGCTGGAGCACATTCCGCAACGGAAGCCGGGCGTGAACCATCTCTCGGAAATGCGGGCGCACGTCGAAGGGAACACCGGGTTTGTGCGCGGACTCAACACGGTGGAAGACGCTTCCGGCAAGGTGGTGGCACGCGTCCGCTTCACCGACGTTTTCACCTACCGGGAGGGGCGTTGGCAGGCGCTGGCCGGGCAGGAAACGCTGGTTGCCGAGGCCAGTCGTTGAATGCGCGCCGTGGTGCAGCGCGTAAGCCGGGCCCGCGTCACCGTAAGTGGCGAGGTTGCGGGCGAGATCGGGCTGGGACTGCTGGTGCTCGTCGGCGTGGGCCGCGACGATACGCGGGCCGACGCCGATCACCTGGTCGAGAAGACGATTGGGCTGCGCATTTTTGAAGATGCCGGCGGCAAAATGAATCTGTCGGTGGCCGACGTTGGCGGCGCACTGCTGATGGTCTCGCAGTTCACGTTGTATGGAGACGCGCGGCGAGGCAAGCGTCCATCGTTCGACGCGGCCGCTCCGCCCGAGCAGGCGCGCGAACTCTACGAATATTTTGTGGAGAAGGTCCGCGCCGCGGGCCTCCGCGCGGAGACGGGGCGGTTTCAGGAGTCGATGCATGTGGAACTCGTGAACGAAGGGCCGGTGACGATCCTGCTGGATTCGGCGAAGAGGTTTTAGGAGCGTCGTTTGTGTGCTTCTCGACCCGACCCGGCCAGTCGGGGGACCGCTCAAAGCGGGGCGCATCGGAGGACGGTTACGGGCAACCGGACGTTATTCCGGGCCCGAAGTCGGCTTGGAGGGCATCCCGCCTCAACCCCGTCGGCGACGGCCGCCAACTCTGCACATCGGGGTGGCGGCCTGAACAGTCAATCGGGTTCGGTCTTTGAGATTTCACCTTCTGGGTGGACGACCGCAATACTGCACCTTCACTGGAGAACCGGATGGGAGTCAGCCCGTGGGCGGACTCATCCTCGATCCTCCGCAACCTATATCGCACAACCAGCTGTGGCGGCCGGGCACGCTGGGCACTGTCTTCGAGATCACGCCGTAGAGGCCTTGCACCCGTGAAAGAGCGGGTCTGGAAAAATTAACTTCTCATTCCGGTTTGCTGCGCCACTCGGGCGGCGAAACCGTGACCTCAATCGGTGTCCGGGGCCTTGTCTCGTGCATCCTCCGCATCTCGACCACAACATTGACTTCGCCTCGCTCGGATTTGCCAGTCTTCAACTTGCGGAACGCATCTGCGGTGCTCAGTTGGAATCCTCCGGGTTTATCCGGAGGATAAAGGCCGAAATTTCCAACTAGGATCCTTTGCCCTTTGACATTGTCCTTGGTCGTGTGCGAGAAATACACGAAGATTTCAATCCCTGTCCGCTCCGGGTTCACAACTTTGGCAATCGACACGAACAGAACGGGAGGCTTGCTCTCAAGTATCTCGGGCGTTACGGGGAACGCTCCCAGCGGTTGCTGGCTCGTCAGGACCACGGATTTCCGCGCTTCCTCCGGCTGACTTCCGGCGGCGACACTGCGCACCTGCGCGATTGCGCACAGCAGCAGCGCACAGACCAGCCACCGGCAGGCGCCCGCGCTCATGTCGCACCTCCTGCTGGTAAGTGTACCGCCAAGTCTGTCGCCGCCTGCGAAACGCATCCTCAGAACGACGCAACTTTCAAATCCAACTTTCCCAGCGTGAACTGCTGGCCGCCAGCTTCGCGCCGCTCGTAGGGTACGGGAACCAGGGTCACATCTAGCGTCGCTCCCGAAAGCGATCCCGCCTGGTTCAACTTCCGCAACGTCGGGGTGATGTTTACGATAAATCCGGCCTTCGGACGTCCCGCGACGGCGTCCTTCACTGCATGGCCTTTCATCGCCGACTCATCCGCGAACAAGGCAAAGCTGCCCGCGTAGTGCGGATCGTCAATGGGCGTTCGTGCCGACACGTCTGTTTTGTTGAGAAATATCCGTACAAAAAAGTCGCGCTTCTCCGGAATCTCAACCTCGCCCAGGGTGAGCACGACCGCTGTCCTGCCGGTCGATTCGAGCGCGCCGGAAAACGCACCCGGTTCTACTTTGATCGATCCAGTCGCAGCCTTGCCCACATCCGCCCGCACCGACTGCGCCAGTTCAAAGTGCTTGGAGACCTCCCACTTTGAGGGCGCGCCGGCCTTCAGGAGTTGTTCGAGCTGTGCTTTGGTCTTCTTTGACTTCGTTTCGTTGGGAGCACAGGGTTCGAACTGGTACAGAAAAATCGGATAGAGCACCGTGTCGATAACCGTGATGCCGGCAGGATTGCCGTTTTCATCGAAGAAATCGTGGAACTGCTGGTTGGTCCAACTCGGGTCGCTGGTGTTCGAATTGTTCAAGTTGATGTTCCAGTCCACCCACAGGCAATCCAACATGTTGTGATGCGTCCAGAACACCGGATCGAGTGGCGACTGAAATGTCCCCATGTCGCTGCTGTCAATCCAACCGTGGATGTAGTTGTGAGGAGTTCCTTCAAGCATGCCCGTGTTGGTGGCAAAGTGGAGTTCGCCACCCACCGGCGGCCCGCTGGCAAACAGGTCGAAGTTTGTCTGTGAGAGAATAGTTTCGATCTCCGTCGCTCCCACGAAAGATTGGTCGGCCTGCATGGCCTGCGTCACGCCACGGTTTATGTCATAGAGCGGGCTGGTCGTGTCCCAGAAAACATCAGGGACCGCCGGATGAGTGGTCCAGTTCCAGTACGGCAGGGCAAACCTGCTGTCGCCCGTCAGCTTCCGGCAGATCTGCTCAAAATACAGCAGGTACCCTCGGTGCCAGGGCAGAAAGAACCAGTTGCCATGCGTGCAGTTGTTGAAGTGGATATTGGCCTGGTTCTGCCAGTTGCGCGGATCGGAACTGGGCAGCGCCTTCATAGCCGCCACCGCCGCCTTGTAAGTCGTAATGATCGGATCGGAAGCGGACAGGTTCGAAATATTTTTCCGCATGGGCCGGTCCTGAATCTGCTTCCAGCAGGCTTCGCAACCGCCCATCCACAGAGTGAGAGTGGCGGCGCTGAACGCGCCAGCACCTCGTAGAAAATCGCGCCGTGAGAAAAGGGTCAGGTCTTCCATGGTTCAGCCTCCGCTCGAAGGATTGAGGGGCGAGACCACCAGACAACTCTCGGAAGCAAGCGGGCCAGCCCCACGCATCAGGCCACTGACCGCATCGCCGTAGTCTTCCCTGGTTCGCCGCAGAATGATGCGTGACGGTTCAGGGTCAGAGGGATTGCGTCGCATTCTCCTCCTGCTACCGCTGTCGTTCAACAGAAATCGGTAGGTTGTCCGGATCTCGTAAAAGCGTGAAAATGGCTCCCGAGGCTGTCGAGCATAACGGGACGCGCCAAATTCTTCCCCACTAACAATTCCGGGCCAGAAGTCCTCTTGGAGGAAGCGACCCAGCCGAGATTTCTGCGAAGCCCGTTTCTGGATAACTTCCGTTTTGCCGAGTACTCAGAACTTGACCTCAACTCGATGCGAATTTACAAGGGCTTATCCATAGGCACGGCCTTGGCCGCCGGGACGAGTGCCGCGAACGCCTCTGCGGCGGGGACCGGAGTACCGGCAGCGAACTTGTATTTCGGGTCATCGATCACTGGAATAAGCATGAACTTGGTTTCCTGCCGATAGCCTAGGAAATACATATTCAGCGCGGCGACGTGAACTTCGAAATACGTGGGCGCCGCAGCTTTCGCCATAGCTGAGTTTCCCGCTCGGCGCTGTGCGAGTGCTTTCACCAGGTTGGCGCCGCCATAGCTGACCGGAGACCATTGTTCGCCCTGTTTTTCGACAAGCACCGCAGAGCGCGGCGCACCGTTGACGAGCACGGGATAAAGTTCCTCGCCGATGTCACTGAGTAACTTTTCGGAATCGCCGCCGGGTTGGAATTGGCGGAGCAGGTCGAGGCGAACCAGGAAAACGTGCAGCGGATCGCCGAGCGACCCGGAATTGACTTCGTCCTGAGATTCAAAGCCCATCGAGCGATAGTTGTTGGCGTTGACGAGTTTGCGCAGCGTCGCGAGGCCGCTGGATGCGGCCTCTCCGGAAGATGTACTTTGCGGCGGCCGTGCGGGCTGCTGGGGAGCGCAAGCGGCAAGAAAAACGAAGGCGAGAATCGCAGCGAAAGTCGATGCGCGTCGCATGTCAATTTCCTCCCGTGTAGCTGATGTTGTAGTAGTCATTCCAGTGCGTGTGACCGCTGGCGGCGACGTAGTAGTCGTACGTGTTGATCCACTGGCTGCCGACACCGACGGGCAGGGGATCGTTGACCGTGACGTAATTCACCGAGTCGACGATGGAATACCCGACCGCGACCATCATGTGTCCGCCACCGCCGGACCAGTGCCACGAGAACGCGAACGGCTTCCCGCTGCAAGAGATCTGGCTTTGAATCGCAAGAAAAAGAAGAGGAGCATCGGAGGTAGTGTTGAAAGTGAAGCCGTACTTATCGGGCTGCGGCCAGCCTCCGTTATTGCATTGCGAGGAGGAGCCGTTAGTGCAGCAGGTCGATTGCGAGAACTCCTTATTGGCTTCGTCGCATTCAGTGACATTGGACGCGGGGTGTACGAAATTCATCACCATTTTACCGCTGGCGGCCCAGCACCAGTTCGATTGCTCTTGAGCGGTGATGGGGACGCTCAACAAGGCAGAATTGGGCGGATTGCAACAGGCGCTCAGTGCGAGCAAGAGCGCAAGACAACAAGAAATCCGAAGACCGTTCATCCGTTGGCCTCCTTGGCAAAATTTGTTCCAGGCAGCCTGCTGGCCACGAAAACTACTGCGGGAAGAGCGACACTCGCGACCCTGGCTATACAGTAGTGAAGCGAGAGAAGGAAACGTTACAAGAAAGCCAAGGAGGTTGGGGAGGATTCGTAAGTGGATATCTTCTGGCTGAGCTAGACTGACGCCGACGCTGTTGCACCAGGTGCGCTATTCAGCTTCCTTGGTTGCTTAGCCCTTGCTTCACTCTGAAGGCCTTTACACAATCGTAATGAGAACCCACATTGTGAAAATCGATCGCAGATACTCCCTGATAACGGGCAAACCGGAAGTCATTACGATCCATAAGTCGGCTTGGGGGCCACCATCTCCATCAGGTGTCTTCGAGCCCGAGGTTGTCGTTCACCGCTTGGCTGAGTTTCTGCTTGCAGCCGAGATACCGCTCCGTAGTCTGAACTGATGCGTGTCCAAGTAGAAACTGAATTTGCTCAAGTTCTCCGCCTGCGAGATGGCATAGCCGAGCACATGTGCGACGCAAGTCGTGTGGAGCCAGATTCTTGATGTCAGCACGTTTGGCAGCCGCCTTCACCACGTGCCAGATGGCCTTCGGCGTAATTCCATCGCCCCAGATCTTATCCAGTCGA
>JAIQFO010000080.1 GCA_020073215.1 Terriglobia bacterium
ATCCCGAGCATTACGCGGACGATCTAGCAACAGAAGTCTCGGGTGGCATTACCTCTGACCAGATTTTTAGCCGGCGTTTTGACGAAGCTGCCAGGACACGCAACCGCGGCGACGTACAGATCATGTACGACCCGACCGACCGGCTGAGCTTTTCCGCGTTCGGCGGAACCTTGCAGGATAATTACAACCACCGGGGAGGGGTCAACAGTGCCACTCCGCTGAACTTCATTGCCGGAACAACGAATCCCTACTATTCGTATGGCGTACTGAAAGATCTTTCTTACAATGCAGGGTTCGATGGGGATTTTGCGCTGACCAACGCAGTTTCGCTGTTTGCCGGATATTCTTACGAGCGCTACTACAAATCTATGGTCTCGCGTTACCGGGTGCCAGGGAATGGCCCCACTCCGTTGCCCTTGGACTGCAGCGACACGGCGTTCGGGTGCGACAGCGCGAATAACGATTGGGGAAGCAACGCCCTCGACCACGTTCACATCTTTACTGTCGGTTGGGATGTGCGCATGGGTAAGAAAACTTCTTTCAACACCTACTACTCGTTGTCCGCGGCGAAAGGCAATGTCAACAGCCGTCCCTTCGGCGATTCCACGATCACCACCGGACCTGACATGTTTCGGTTAACCGGCACCAACGCCGCGGTGAACTACCCGGAGACCACCAGCCGCAACCACGAGGTGGTAGCCATCTTCAAGTACAAGCTGACCAAGAACCTGACGCCCAAGATCGAATATCGCTATCAGCAATTTGATTCCAGGGACTATCAGACTACCGCTATGACGCCGTATATGGGTTGCGTAAGTCCACTGCCACCGGGAACGCCGGTGCCGGGCTGCACCAGTCCGCTGTTGGGCACGCCTAGCCCGTTCTATCCGTTCTTTGTGGTGGGCGACACCAGCGCGGCCAGGTATTTGTTTCTGGGGGCCGACCAACCTTCGTACCACGCGCATTATCTCGCTGCGACCCTCGAGTACCACTTTTGAAATGGTGGGTAGCCCGCGTCTCGCGATGTTCCAGACGTGGGTCCTGGCCTTCGATTTTACTTGCACGCCTCGGGTGCCGTACCGTTACGGGCCTTAAAGTTGGTTTTGAGAGCCAGGTAGCAGGCCTGGTGATCGTAACTAGGTCTACTGATCCAAATGCCCAAGATGCGGTTTAGTTCCTTAGCTCCGGGGTGAAGAAAAAGCCTTGCCACGTCTGCGGGCGGCGACCATCTCTGGCGTACATGGATCTTTCAGAGTGTGTTTTGAATTATGACGAGCGAAATCGGTCCAAGCAACAGGCTCGCGTGGAGCTTTGGAGGAACGCAGCCATCCCTTGGTGGCTGAGAACCACCACCTGTGGTTGAGTTCGGCCGGGAGCTTCAAAAGCGCGCAGCCTGGGCGACCGTAATGCTGCCGGCATCCCGCATCAAATGAGCAAGTTGCGACAACACCTGCTTCGCCGTCTTTTGGCACGGCACATGCAAAACAGTCAGGAGTTCTGCCCCGGCAGAAACGTAGAGTGCTTGTACCCAGGAGCAACTCGACAATACGGACGGGGACCTCATAAAAGGAGCATCGCCATGCCTTCCCGCACGGCCGTTCTGTCCCTCGCCGTCCTGCTTTCTCTGTTGTTCTTTCCAGGCTGCAACGCCACGAACCCGATTTGCGGTAGTTCTAGGCCCGCGCCGCTTATCGGTTCACTCTCGCCCAGCACGATGGATTTTGCTCAGGTGCAGCAGGGTGCTGCGCTCATCGTGAACGGCAGCCAGTTTGTTTCGTCGTCTGTAGTTGTCGTCAACGGGGAGACCCTGAGCACCACGGTTACCAGCAGTAAGCAGTTGAAAGTCACGATTACGACCGGTTTGATCTCTGGTCCAGGAACCGTGAACGTGTTTGTGCATACTCCGGGCGGGAACTCCGGAGACCTGGGCTGCGCAAGCGGCGGCAACAGCAGCGTACTCGTATTGACCATCACTTAAGCTAGAAACAACATCTCTCCCTTATGCTCCAGAGTCTTCTCTGTGAACTCGACGGTTTCCGTGTCCACCATGGCAATGGCTCTTCCGTGCTCACGTATCTGTGCAATTGTGCTCATTTTGGCCCGGAACGATTTGTTATTCTTTAACAGTCGTAAATAGTTTTACCGGGCGTGGCGCTTCTTCGTCCTTAGGGACCCGCGGTGAAACTCCAATCTCTGGCCGCAGCGCCTGAAGGCGCTTTCATAACGCAGCACTTTCGGCAATCGCTAAAGCGGTGCCCTGATACGAAACCTTTACGAAACCTTAGTGTTTAAGCCCTATGAGGGTATACGTGGAGACGAACCGTACTTGCACCGCTGCTTTAGGTGCCCTGTTTTCGGGACGCTTCGAGAGTCCGTGGTTGCGACGACCATTTCAGCATCAAAGATTGACGGGAATTGAGAGAACTAACGGGTTCGCGACAGAAAGCTTGGGAGGGAAACTTTTATGACAAAAATACTTAAGAAGTTTGGCTGGTGGAGCGCGGTGCTCGGAATGGCGCTCTTGATGGTGGTCCTGCCGACGCGAGCGGCCGCTCAATATGAAAGCCAGGATCAGCAAAATCAACGGCAACAGGACGATCCGCCGAGCCGCGTGGCTCGAATTGGCTACATGGAGGGTTCGGTTTCCTTCCAGCCCGCCGGCGAACCGGATTGGGTGCAAGCGGTCGCGAATCGTCCCATGACGACGGGCGACAAGCTCTGGGCAGACAAGGACTCGCGCGCCGAGTTGCAACTGGGCTCGGCAGTCATTCGCTTAAGTGCCAACACCGGTTTCTCTTTCCTCAACCTGGATGACAATACGGTTCAGATCCAACTTACGTCGGGTGCGATCAACCTTCGTGTGCGCCGGTTGGACCGGGATGATTTCTACGAGATCGATACGCCTAACCTCGCGTTTACGGTTTCCCAGCCGGGAAGCTATCGGGTGGAAGCTAGTGAAGACGGCACCTACTCGGTGGTCAGCATACGCGAAGGTCGAGGCGAAGCGACCGGCAACGGCCAGACTTATACACTGCACGCTGGACAAAGAGGCACTTTCGACGGGAGGGACTCGCTGAACGCCGAGGTTATTGATATCGGCGGGCACGACCAATTTGATAACTGGGCTTACGATCGCGATCGCCGCTACGATCGGTCGCGCTCGGCGCAGTATTTGTCCCATGATGTCGTCGGGTACGAAGACTTGGATGATTACGGCGACTGGCGCGACGATCGGAACTACGGCCACGTCTGGTACCCCAACCGGGTGGCCGTAGGCTGGGCGCCATATCACGAGGGCCACTGGGACTGGATTCCTCCGTGGGGATATACCTGGGTTGATGATTCCCCGTGGGGGTACGCGCCGTTCCACTACGGACGATGGGTGGTGGTCGGCGGACGTTGGGGCTGGGTGGCGGGGCCCGTCGCGGTGCGGGCGGTGTATGCCCCCGCGCTCGTAGTCTTCATTGGCGGCGGGGGTGGCTTCAGCGGCAATGTGGGATGGTTCCCGCTAGGTCCGCGGGAAGTCTATATACCGTCGTACCACGTCAGCCGGGAATACGTGAACCGGGTGAACATCAGCAATACGACAGTCAATAACACCACGATCACGAATGTATACAACACCACCATCATCAACAAAACCACGAACATCACCAATGTGACTTACGTGAACCGGAACGTACGAGGTGCGGTGACTGCGGTTCCGCAACGCACCTTCGCCGGCGCGCAGCCCGTGGCCCGAGCGGCGGTCGTCGTGAATGCGCGGGAGATCGCTGCGGCGCCCGTGAGCGCGCGAGTGGCAGTGGCTCCTACACGGGAGAGCGTACTTGGAGCGAAGTTTGCGACCGCGAATCGTGTGAGTGCACCACCGGCAGCCGTGATGAACCGGCAGGTGATCGCGAAGCGGACGCCACCTCCTCCGCCGGTGTCGTTTGCAAAACAGCAGCAGGCGCTGGCGGCGCATCCTGGACAGCCGTTGGCGAGGAGCGAAGTGCGAAACTTGCGCCCGGCGGCCGCAGAGGCTCCGCACCCGATGGTTAGGCAGGCGCCTCCTGGCAGACCGGCGACACCGAACGCGGGCCGTCCTGCCAACCAGCCAGGGAACCAGCCGAATGCCGCTCGACCGGGACAGCCCGGCTCCACGCCTCCTGCCAACCAGCCGGGGACTCGTACGGGCAATCAGCAGGTTCCGAACGAACGTCCGGGCGCGGCCAATCCCGCACAGCCGAATCAGCCGAACAATCAGCCTGAGGCCAACCGTCCAACCCAGCCACCGGTAAGGAACGATCGTTCGCCGTCAGCACAGCCAAACAATCGTCCCAACATCAATCAGCCGAACAACCGCCCAGGGACGAATCGTCCGCCGACAGCACCAACGACTAACCGGCCGAATCAGCCGAACAATCAGCCTGAGGCCAACCGTCCCCAGCCGAATCGTCCAACTGAGCCACCGGCGCGCAATGAACGCCCGCCTACGGCACAACCGAACAATCGTCCCGAAACCGCTCGTCCTGCACCCGGTCAGCCCGAGCCGAGCCGGAACCAACCCGCTCCACGGCCGCAAGCGCCTCCGCCAACCGAGCGCCAGCAGCAGCGCAAGCCTCCTCCTGCAGCGGCGAAGCCGGCGCCACCGCCTCAGCGCAAGCAAGCGAAACCGCAGACGCCCGCGGAGAAAAAGCAGGAGGAGGAACAGAGGAAGCGCGATCAGCAGAAGCCTCCAGGTGAGTAAAGGCTCAGCATTCAAAAGGTCGGATGTGAATAGTACCGGGCATCCCAAGCCTTCTCAGGATGCCCTTTATTGCCGTTCTGCTGCGATCGATCGAAAGATCTAGGATTGTCAGCTTTCTAGCGGGTTCCCGGCTGAGCACGCCAGGAGCTTGTGAGGCATCCTGCGAATCCAGTAACGGATGATGCAGAGTACGATTCGGTCTTGTCGTCCATGGATCGATGAGTTTGGTAGACAAACGCATAGTCTTTCCTCTTCTCGTGCTTTCTATGGTGGTGAGTCGTGGCTCACCGTTTTCGGGGGAAGGCGATGGGACCCGGCGGAGTGAAGAAGAATCGTGGCTCTCGACGTGGACTCGCCGTTGGCCACGATTCAGTTGCGTTCTGGTTGAGATTACTTTGACGACTCGGCTCCAAAGCCCCAAGAAGGACGAAAGCGCGCATGAACCCTTGCCGCAACTTCCCTGCCCGTCAGACCTGTCGAAGTACTTACAACGCTCTGGTTGACGACCGAGTTAGTTCGGATAAGTTCGTCTGTGCCTTCATCATCCCGTCCAGTGGGGATCAGCAGGAAAGCTCGTCCGCAAACCTCCGCGTCCGAGCACCCGGCAGGTGCCCCAAAGCCGCCGATCTCTCCCCGCTCATTGATGGCCACCGCACTAGTGAGTCTTAAGGGGAAGTCAGAAGGAACCTTATCGTTCAGGTCAATCATCGACCCGTTCTCCCACAAGAAGGCTCTGTCCTCAAAAGTGTCGCAATTAAATGACCTACCCACGACTTGAGCCTTAGAATTGATCACACTGGCTTCACTGAAACAATCACCGCTTAACGTCCCGAGATTGGTCGCTACGCCGTTGTTCCAGAGAACCGCCGAGAATGGTGAACCGCCTGTGTTGGAAAAATCCGCGCCCCCTACGATTTGTCCGGCGTCATTCATCGCATTCGCCGTTATGACGTTGCCTCCGGTCGTTGAGATGTAGAGATCAATCAACTTTCCCCTGTCCCAGAGAAACGGGTCGGCGGTTTGGTCTCCTGCCAGGTTCGAGGCGCCGATGACCTGTCCTCGGTTGTTGAGAGCAGTCACAACGCCGTCCGTCCCTCCCAGGCTGCCAAGGTCCGTCATTTCTCCGTTCTCCCAGAGGAAGGGATGGATGGTTGGAATGCCCGTATCAGGATTAGGCGTCGAACTTACGTACGAACCCCCAGCTACCTGCCCGCGTTCGTTCAAAGCGAAAGCAGCGGCATCAGGGCCGCCCAGCGTACCCAAATCCTGCAACTCACCGTTCTCCCAAAGGAACGCTCGCGTTTGAGTTCCAGTTGAGACACCATTGAACAGGAAGTCAATAAAGGAGAATGGGTCGGGAATTGCGTTCATTGCATAGCCTACTACTTGTCCCCGGTTGTTGTTGGCGGCAGCGCCGCTGTGATTTCCGCCAAATGTGCCGAGGTTCTTGATCTCACCATTTTGCCAAAGGACAGCGCGGATTTGTTTTAGGTTGATTATCGGGTCAATCTCATCTTTCTCGGAAGTACCCACGATTTGCCCTTTCGCGTTGATCGACGTTGCTTCGCTGCACTCGGCATCCCCCGCGAGGGTGCCAAGGTCCGTGGTAGTCCCATCCAGCCATTTGAATGCATGAAATACAAACGGGACATTACCCCCCGTACCAAAGCAGACGAAACCGTTGCTAGTCGAGATCGGAGCGATGGCCGTTGCCGCCGCGCCCACGGCTGTTCCCCGGCTGTTTATCTGGGTCGGGCTCCCAAACACGGACTGGGGGTTAATGTAGCTCTCGGGGCCGCCGAAAGTCGGGATCTGGACGGCCTTGTAGTGCGAGTGGCTCGGTTTAAGTTCCTGCGCGGCGAGTGGCGTCCCAATTGCCAAAATACCCAGTAACACCGCTAATGTCGTTCCGGTAGCGCACAGCAATTTCCCGTATCTCATAATGCTTCTCCTCTCAACCTTTCCACTCGACCCCTCTTGCGGGACACTTACTGGAGACAATTCGCCGAACCGCCCAGATCCAGGGCCTGTGGACTGTTAGCGGCGTTGTCGGCGACCTTGACTTCGCCGAGAAAGCCAGCAATACCATTCGGATGGAACGTGACGGTTATGGCGCAGGATTGTCCTGCTTCTACGCTCGTACCACAGGTGTTGCTCTGGGAAAAAAAGCCGTTGACCGTCACAATACTGTCGATGGCCAGCGTTGCACCGCCGACGTTAGAGAGCGTCGCCGTCTTAGGTGGAGTACAGCTGCATACCACACCCTGTAAAGAGCACGTAAAGCCCAGTACCGGTGGATCAAGGCTAACCACCGGGTTGGGCGAGACCTGACAAGCTAGCGTCCCAGCGGCATGTACCGTGCCTCCTTTGCCGGCGGCAGAGGCGGTCATGGTAATCGGCCCACCCTCGGCTAGGCAGGTCGCAATCCCGGTATTGGGATCAATGGTCGCTACACTCGAATCCGAAGAAGCCCACTGCACAGGCAAATCCGTTTGTGTAATGGGTGCCTGATCGAAAGTGCCGGTAGCAGTGAAAGGCACTGTGCCACCCGGTTCGATGGCTTGGCCATTCCCCGGTTGCACGGTGATAGCAACTAACTGACGTACCCCCATGCCGGCTCCTCCGCCGCAACTGGCGAGCGTGATACTCGCTGCAAAGAGAGCGAGCGCACATCCAATCGTTACCAGTCGCCGCATGATGCCTCCTCCGGGCGAACGGCTGACGGCCGGGTCGCCTACTTGCAGGGGCGACATTGGCCGAGACACGCCAGAAGATCAATGCACTGGGGCTCACATTTGTATCGTATGGATGTCATACCGCTAACCTGTTGAGTTGATGTCTCTTGTTTCCAGTAAGAGCGCATTCGTGAAGGAGAAAGGAAGCGTGGGGCTAGTCTGACGAAGTGATAAACTCACCCACGGAAGACGTCGTGGATCCCACTCTGCCCCCTAATCTCGTTCGCTTTGGAGTCTTTGAGCTGGACCTCCGGGCGCGGGAGCTGCGGAAAAGCGGCCTAAGCACCGGGGTGCCGGAGCAGTCCATCAAGATCCTGGCCCTCTTGATCGAGAAGCCCGGCGAGGTAGTGCTGCGGGAAGAGATCCGTAAGAAGCTCTGGCCCAACGACACGGTCGTAGAATTCGACCACAGTATCAATGCCGCCATGCAACGGCTGCGTCAAGCGCTAGGCGACCCGGCTGAAGCCCCACAGTACATCGAGACTTTGGCCCGCCGCGGCTATCGCTGGAAGATTCCCGTGGAGTGGGTGGAAGCACAACCACAGGGCGCAGGGCCGGCGGAAGCTGAGGGCGTCCTCGGCGGAACTGCCGCGACCGGAAACCTGATTGGCAAGAAAGTGTCTCGCTATCGAGTGCTCGAAGTGCTCGGAGGCGGGGGCATGGGCGTGGTGTTTAAGGCCGAAGACCTCAAGTTGGGCCGCCGCGTCGCCCTGAAGTTTCTTCCCGAAGAAACTGCGCAAGACCCGCTAACGCTCCACCGCTTTGAGCAAGAAGCGCGGGCGGCCTCGGCGTTGAACCATCCGAACATCTGCACCATTTACGGGATTGAAGAGCACGAAGGGCAGCCCTTCATTGTCATGGAGTTGTTGGAGGGCGAAACGCTGCGCGAACTAATCTCTGCAGCGAAGACGAGGACAGCACCGCTGCCGCTGGAGAAATTGCTCGATCTCACCCTGCAAATCACGGAGGGGTTGGACGCGGCCCATCACAAGGGGATCATCCATCGCGACATCAAACCTGCGAATGTCTTCGTGACCACCCAAGGGCAGGCCAAGATTTTGGATTTCGGGTTGGCAAAGCTTGTCCCTGCGCTCGCAGCCGCCGAATCTTACCCGGGACTCGAGCCCCGAACCGACGATGTGCACAGCGCGCCGGGACAGACCGCGCTCGTTACCGGCCCCGACCTGTTGCTCAGCCGAACCGGAGTGGCAATGGGTACGGCGGGCTACATGTCGCCCGAGCAGGTGCGGGGCGAGAAGGTGGACGCACGCACCGACCTGTTTTCCTTGGGTCTCGTGCTCTACGAAATGGCGGCGGGACAGCGCGCATTCACTGGAGAGACCGCGCCCATACTGCACGATGCCATCCTGAGCCACACGCCGACGCCAGTGCGGGAACTGAATCCCGAATTGCCCTCCAAGCTGGAAGAGATCATCAAGAGGGCGCTGGAAAAGGACCGCGAAGCGCGCTATCAAACCGCATCGGAAATTCGCGCTGACTTGGAGAGCTTGCGGCGAAAGCTGGAGCCGACCCTTCTCGGCACACGGGGGCGAAAGATGGCAGCTGGAGTCGCCGCACTGTTCGTCGTCAGTGCGATTTTCTGGTTCGCCAACCGTCAGCTATCTTCCACTCACGCTGTGCCCGATCTAAAGCTGCGGCAACTCACCAGCAACTCCACGGACAATCGCGTGACCAGCGGGGCGATATCACCCGATGGCAAGTATCTGGCATACGCGGACACCAAGGGGATGTATATCAAGCTCGTTGAAACTGGTGAGATCCGCGCTGTTCCTCAGCCGGCGTCACTCCAGAGTGAGGGTGTTGGGTGGGAGGCTGGTTTCTGGTTCCCCGACAGCACCAGATTTATCGCCAATGCTCATCCACCGCTGCAAAGTACCGACGATTGGAGTGCACGGGACACCAGCATTTGGATGGTTTCAGTGCTAGGCGAAGCGCCGCGTAAGCTTCGCGAGAATGCAGGTGTGTATTCCGTTTCGCCGGATGGCTCCTTAATCGCTTTTGGAACAAACGTGGGCAGACGTGGGCCCCGTGAAATTTGGCTGATGGACCCCGACGGAGGCCACGCCCGAAAACTCTTTGAAGCCGACGAAGACGGCGCGATCTTGAATCTCACCTGGTCCCCCGACCGGCAACGAGTCCTTTACGACCGGACTGACAAGTCCGGTGACACGCTCGTAAGCCGTGACCTGAAAGGAGGACCTCCCACCACACTATCCCCGCTCTCACCTTCCGAAGCGGCGAAAGTGCGCGACGCTACGTGGTTGCCAGATGGACGAGCAATCTGGGGCAGGGATGAACCCGCAGCCATTCTTCCCACTTGCAACTTCTGGATCATGCGATTTGACTTTCGAACGGGTAAAGTCATCGAAAAACCGAAGCGACTCACGAACTGGTCGGGCTTCTGCACGGCCAGTTTGACGGTGACCGCGGATGGGAAGCGGCTCACCTTTCTGGAATGGGAAAGCCACCTTACGTCGTACATAGCTGATTTGGATGCGGGCGGAACCAAACTTCTCAGGCCCAGGCGCTTTCCTCAGAGTGAGAGTTCGGATGAAGCGTTAGATTGGACGCCCGACAGCAAGGCAATTTTTCTCATATCGAATCGCACTGGCGCCGAAGGGCTTTACAAGCAGTCGTTGGAGGAGGACACGGCTGAACCGCTCGCGACCGGGGGGTTCGGGCGATACACTCACATGACTCCCGATGGGAAGTGGGTTCTCTATTTGAAGTGGCCGATCACAACGCCAGAACCAGTTATGCGTGTACCTGTTGCCGGCGGACCACCGGAGCAGCTATTTGGTGCGACGCCTGGGAGCGCACTTACCTGCGCAAAGTTTCCGTCTGAGTTGTGTGTGATTGCGGAGCCGGCCGACGATCGCAGGCAGATTACGGTCTCGGCCCTCGACCCTGTGCATGGACGCGGTCCAGAGCTTGCCCGCTTTGACCTTGATTGGAAGGCGGACGGTTGGCCGTTTGAGCTTTCTCCTGATGGCACCCGCGTTGCCGCTATTCCGAGTCCAGAGGGGCCTATCTACATTCTTTCCTTGCGCGGCCAAGCGACGCAGCAGGTCCACGTGAAGGGTTGGAGCAACCTGGGGTGGTTGAGTTGGGCCGCGGACGGCAAGAGCCTGTTTGTTTTTTCCGGCAACCGGCAGGAAAGAGCGCTGCTGCATGTGGACTTGCAGGGCAATGCGCATTTCTTGTGGCAGAATCCCGGAGCTTATGGTGAAGCAGCCGCAGTGCCATCTCCCGACGGTCGCCACCTGGCGATGTCGGGCCGGACCCTGAACAGCAACATTTGGATAATGGAAAACTTTTGAGCAGCGAGAGTCCCTTCGCGATGGATTGCATGGAACGGAATCCTCGCGGTAAGGCTCAGAACTGGATCTGAGCCTTCACCTGAATCATTCGGGCTGAGACATTGGCGATATTGCCTCCAAGCCCGGCGCCCAAAATGCTTGTAGGCGGCTGCTCCTGAAACGCGACCTGCCCGAATAACGAGTCGCTGACGTTACTAAACGGGAAGGCGAAATTCGGATGGTTGAAGAAGTTGAAGAACTGGAAACCGATTCCCAGTACGCCCTTTTCCCAGCCGGGGAGCTTCGTGTTCTTCATGATGGCGAAGTCGGTATTGAAGTAGCGTGGGCCCCGGAACTGATTGCGTCCTTGTGCGAACGCCACCGCGGAGCCGCCACAGGGCCCTAACGCCGTCGGCAAAGTCCCGGTATTGAATCCGGTCTCGCAACCCGCTTGTACGAAATTTGCGTTTGGATTGGGCGTTGTTGTTTCATCCGGATTGACCAATACTTGCGGGGGTTGACAAGGGTGCGGGGCAAGCGGATACGCCCCGCCTTCCCCGCACGAGGCGGAGCCGGAGAGAGGGCGAACCGGCACGGCATAGATTGCACCAAAATAGTTATTCGGCGCAAGACTGCCCGACTTGTTGAAGTCGAACACCGTGTAGGGAAATCCGGTGCGGGCAAAGATCGTTCCTGAGATCTGCCACCCCTTCACCAGAAAATCGGGACCGTGCCCACCCCAGGCCGCTTTTAAGGGAACCTCCCACACGTAGCTCGCGTTGAAGGAGTGGCGCACATCGTACTCCGCCGGTCCGTAGGCGCCCCGGAGATTGTGCGGATCCTGCGGGTTCAACGCGCTGCCACCCGTGAACGCGTTGAAACCACCGTTGGAGACTTCATCGAAGGCGTGGCCGTAGGTGTAGTTGGCCTGAAACAGGCCTTGCGTCCAACGACTGAGCCGATGCCGGAAAGAAACCACCATGCCGTTGTAGTTGGAGACGGCAGCGGAAGTGATCTGCGTAACCCCGCTGAATCGAGGGTCGGGGGCGCAAGGAGGAACCAGCGGGCTGATGCACTTTCCGGAGGGGAGTGAGTCGAAGCCAAACGCGTTTGCGCTTCCATTCTGCACGAACTCATGGATGCCATGATGGCCGGCATAACCGATGCTCGCCGAAGTATTGGCGCCAAAGGCCTGCTGCAATTCCAGGCTCCACCTCTGATATTGGGGCGAGTGCGTCCGCCTGTTCGGAACAGTAATGGCAGGCAGAGAAAAGCCATTCGGAGAGATGCGTGAAATCTCCTCTTGAATTTCAGCAAGAGTTTGACCTTTTCTAAAGCCTTTGACGAATGCGTCATTGGAAGCTTTAGCATCTTTAAAGAGGCTGGTGCTCTCATTGGGCGTAAGGTTGTCGCCGGTAACGGTGTAGTAGTTCAAGAGCGGGGGATTGCTGGCAAAAATCCGCGCGAGGTAACGCAGCACGGGGTCATAAAAGACGCCGACTCCACCTCGGACTACCGTGTTATGCGAAACGCCAAGCGGCTGCCAGGCGAAACTCAGTCGCGGGGACCACAGGATGTTGTCCATTCCCACGAGAGCTTGTTTCTGGTTGATCAGGATAGCCTGGTTGTACGGCTGACCTGGGTCGTGACTGACCGACTCAAAGGGACCAGCCATACGAGCGAAGCAGCGGCTCTTGCACACCGGATTGGACTGATGCTCGGCCCGAAGGGCGAGCGTCAACGTCAGGTTGGGCCGCGCATGCCACTCGTCCTGCCCGTAGAACCCGAGATCATAGAAAGCGAGGCGTTGAACGGTTTGGGAAGCGAAAGACTGTGTCAGGACCGTAAAATCAGTTTTCTTAGAAGCCGGATCCACGCCACCCTGATAAAAGGCATCGAGCGTCTGGGGCGCCAGAAAGCCCCCAGCTCTGAACGTGTACCCTAAGTCTGTCGCATATATTCGTTCGAAGTTCGCACCGAACCCGAACTTATGATCGCCACGGATCTTCACCACATCCTCGGAAAGTTGGTATTGGGTTGTGTATCTGCCAACGGGAAACGCAAGGAAACCGTTATCTTCCCCCAGGTCATTGAACCCATCCAGAGCATTAAGAAAATTCAGGGTTGCTGGAAATGCTGCCAGTGCTTGCGAGCCATGCACTAGCGCGGAGATGGGAGCAAGGTAGCTACCCGCCAGCAGAAATTGGCTCGCAGCCGACGAACCAAAGGTATGCGTCTCGACCATTTGGCCCTGCCACCAGGGAAAGCGTTCATCCGCATCGAACAACGGACTGATGGGGTCGACATAAAAAGGCACATACCCGCGATCATTCTGTATTTGAAGAAAGACACGGTCGTTTCCGCTCGCGTTCCAATCCACGCGGCCAGACGTGAGCGTATCCTTACTTGGGAGACCTCGCTCCGAGGAGAAATGCCGGGCGCAGGGGACACCCGAGCCCAGGAGGACGATAAATTCCGGAGGGCAGCCGAGATCGATGAAGTTGCCGTCCGAGGCTGAACCTACTCCTGGCGTGGTGTCATAGAGGTCGAAGATCTTCTCGTAAAGGTCATGAGAAGCAGAAGTTGATCCAAAGATCTTATCGATATGAAGCTTGGTCGCGGCCTCAAACTCAAGGCTCGGGAGAACCACGAGAAACTGCTGAGGAATCAACACCCGCAGCCCCTCGGTATCAAAGAAGAAGAACAGCTTGCCCCGTTTGATTGGGCCGCCAAGTGAACCGGCCCATTGATTGGCGATGTCGAAGGGGCGCGGCTGTGGCACTGGCAACACCTTGTTCACCCAGCTGTTGGCGTTGAGCACCCGGCCGTTCCAGTAGTACTGCGCGTTGCCGTGAAAATCATTGCCTCCCGACTTGGTGATGTAATTGATATTCGCGCCGGCGGCGCCGCCAAACTGACCGGAGTAGCCGACGCTCACAACCGTCGCTTCTTGAATCTGGTTCTGGCCCAGGAGCAGGCCGAGCGCACCGGCCCGGCTTACATTATTGGCATCTTCGTTCTCGTTCATCCCGTTCACGGTGAAACGATTGGAAGTGCCCGGCATCCCCAGCATCGAAAAGTTACCACCATTGCCCTGACTGTCGGTGTTCATCACCACGCCGGGGGCGGCTTGCGCGATATAAGTGAGATCGTTGCCGGGATTCGGAACCTCGGAGATTTGCGTCTGGTTCATGGTGGTGGAAACGTCGCCATTCTCCGCCTGAACCAGCGGAGCTTCTTCCGTCACAGTTAGAGAGGTACTTGCCTGTGCCACTGCAAGCGCGACGTTCACCGAAACCGGCGGCCCCAGGGGAACATTCACCGCTCGGCTCTCTTTTCGAAAGCCGCCACGTGTCACAGCCAGCGTGTATCTCCCCGGCGCCAGAAAGAAGAATCGATACACGCCTTCGCGATCAGTTTTCGTTGATTGGGTTGTTCCCTTGGCAGTGTCCCTGATTTCGACACCCGCAGTCGGAACGACCGCATGGCTCGGATCGGTCACAACACCGGTCAACCCACCCGATGTTGTAGTTTGAGCAGTCAGCTCAGTTGAGAGGCAAACCACGAGAAGCAGAGCTGAGAACAACAAGCGCGTCGGCCGTAACCTCATCAAAGGACCCCACGGACTGCCGATCGCGCAATCCCCCTTGCATTGTATTCCTTTCAATGCATGCATCTTGCAGGAAGCAAGGAACGTTGAGAGCATACTGGTATGCGGATTGATCTACTCGGCTAGACCGCCCAGCGGGGGATGCAACGAGGCTACTTAGATTAGAGTTCGAGCAGGCGGCGAAGGGGTTCTTCAGAGCCTCCAGATTGGGTCACACCGCTCTCCCACGAGAGACGGAGCATTTGGTGTTTCATGAACGTATTGTTTCGTGACCATATCATGCTCGACCCTTCGCATGGGTATTCTTTACTTTTTGTGTTTCTCGTCGGGCCATCAATCCCTCCGTTGACAGCTTCTTCCTGCCGCCTATACTAAAGACACAAGCCCATCTAGTTCAGCCTTCCATGCCAAAATCAAAACCCACCCATCCTAAGGGACAATTGTCCGTAATTCCGCGGATCGAGCGCCTGTTGACGGAGCAAACATCCGTTATTCTGCGAGCGGTCGACGCGAAGGTCTCGGCTCAGGATCAGAAAATCGAATCACGATTTGCCGCTCTCGACCGGCACCTTGAGGAACGCCTGGTCGCGCAGGACATTAGAATCCTTGCTGCCGTTGATAGGCGCCTCGAGAAGATGGAAGAACGCTTCGCAAAGAGCCTCGACGACTTGACCAAGACTCTCGATAAGTTCCTCAAGCGACTCACGGACATTGAGGAAGAGTTCATCTTCTTGAAAGAGGATCTAAAACGAGTCAAAGCGGTGATCCGCGAGAAGCTCGGCGTTTCGTTAGACTAAAACACAGACTTCACCCTCCCCGGGAAACTTCAGAACAAATAAAGGAGAGCGAGAATAACTCTCGCTCTCCTCATTGTTTTACTATCCTCGGTACGGCTCTATGCCGCAGGCCACATCGTTGGATGGAGCCCGCAGTAGCTGTTCCCCGTGTCAACCAAACGATGAGTTTTGTGGACAGGTGGTTCGCCACTGCTGGCGGCGTGTAGTATGGAATTCGGCAGTTATCTCCTTGAGGGGGAAATCATGGCGAATATCGCCGAGGCAGTGAAGGATTTTCGTTTCGTGTGCGGCGTAGCGGATGGCAAGTTGGGATCCGGTCGCTATTGCTGCACGTCCGGCACTGCC
>JAIQFO010000021.1 GCA_020073215.1 Terriglobia bacterium
AAACGGATGGAGTGGTCAAGTATGCGGTAAAGAGGGATCGCCTCATCAAAAACCGTCGCGATGGACTCTGAAAGTATTTTGCTGCGACGGGCGGTTTCGACCGCCTCACGAAGCGTCAACCCAGCCCGATAGCGCTTGCCATTCTTCAAATGGCTGTACGCAAGAGCAAATTCGTATTGGGGTCATAGGTCGCTCCATACGCGGCGTTATCAGCGAGAGTAGCTTGACCCTGCGTCAGCGTGGCGATGTCGGAGGCGCAATTCGGGCGTTGTGCCAGTGCGAATTCATTAGTCAAAGTTCCCGGGAATGGATTGGTCCCTGCCGGCAAACCCTCCGAAAAATCAGCATAGGGCTGAGTCTCGCTGGGGCGCTCTTGAGCTGTCGGGACACGGACAAGTGGAGAGGGTATTCCCTGGCGAATACGGCGACCCTCGTAGGACGTGAAGAAGAAGGTGCGGTCCTTTATGATCGGCCCGCCAAACGTCCCCCCAAACTGATTCTGATTCGATTTAGGTACGTCGCAACGAACGCCGTCCACCGCCGCCAGGCAATAACCGTCGGCATTCAGCAAGGTATTCCGGAAGAACTCGTACAAGTTTCCATGAAAATTGTTGGTTCCCGACTTTGTCACGACGTTGACCACCGAACCGGAGTTGCGGCCGTATTCGGCGTCGAAGGCGTTGGTGAGCACCCGAAACTCTGAAATGCTGTCCGGTGATGGCTGGACCGTCGGAAGATTCACGAACTGATCGTTGGCGTCTCCGCCATTGACACTGTAATTGTTGGAACGGCCACGGCCGCCATTGACCGATACTGCCCCAGACTTGTCGCTGCCATAGACGATGGAGTTGCCCGTTCCTACGGTGGACATCACACCGGGCTGTAACTGCAGCAGTTGGTAGGTATCGCGGGCATTCAGCGGCAACTGGCTGACGGAGCGGTCGTTGACCACGGCGCCGAGTTGCGTGGAGGTCGTGTCGACCAGCGGCGCTTCCGAGGTGACCTCGATGACTTCCTTGCTCGCGCCGACCTGCATGCTCATGTTGAGCGTGATCACCTGGTTCACGTCCAAGACCACATTTTTCCGCACATTAGTCTTGAATCCAGAAAGATCAAAGGACAGGGTGTAAGTCCCGACCGGCACTTCGGGAAAGACATAATCTCCACTGGCGTTCGTCTTAGTGTCGCGGGCGATCCCGGTTGCCTCATTGGTGGCGGTGACCTTCACATTCGCCAGCACGGCGCCGCTGGAATCGGCAACGCGGCCGAGGATGCGGCCTCCGGTGCTCTGGGCAGACAGGAGCGTGGAGAAGATCAGGCAAAGGCTCAGAACCGAGTTCAACAACACGAGCCCACGATACATCCGGGACAATCTTGACGACGGCATGGGAAGGGTCCTCCAGTTCTCCGGGGCAATTTTCTTGGATCCAAATTCAACTTGCGCGCGACCTAAACCTTGCTATAATCGCGCAAGGTTATTGGTTCCGCAGCCCGCTGTCAAGCGGAAAAGCGTTCCCCCGCTTCTACCAAAATTCATAGGGGTACTCATGCTGGCCGACGCTCAGAGCTACCTCAAAATCGGCGACGTAGCGCGACTGGTGGGGATCTCGCCCTCGGCGATTCGCGCCTGGGAGAAGTTCGGCCTCACCCATCCACAACGCACGGAAAGCAAGTATCGTCTTTATACGAGCGACGACGTGCGCCTGCTGAAAAAAGCGCGCTACCTGCGCAAAGTGCGTGGACTGAACGCGGTCGCCATCGCGCAGATGCTGAAGCGCGAAGGAACGATCAAACATGCTGCCCACAGCGGCACGGCCGCGATTGGCCCGCAGTTGCGCCGGTTGCGCGCCCAGCGCGGCCGCAGCCTCGCCGAAGTCGCCGCCGCCGCCGGAATTTCGATTGGCTTCCTCAGCGCGCTCGAACGCTCGCAGATGAGCGCCTCCGTCGGCACGCTGCGCCGCCTGGCACGCTACTACCGCACCAACATCCTGGAGTTTTTCGATGCCACCGAAATGAATACCCGATTGGTGCGTCCGCCCAAGCGCAAGGTGCTCGATGCCGGGCCCGGGGTGCGCATGGAGTTGCTCGCCTGGGGCAACAAAGTCATGGAGCCGCACCTGTTCCGCATCGCGCCTCAGGCCGGAAGTGGCGAGTCCTACACCCACGAAGGCGAGGAGTTCCTGTTCGTGCTGCGCGGAGAACTGCAGATCGCACTCGACGGCGAGGAGTACCACCTGAAGCGCGGCGACAGCTTTTATTTTGAGAGCGCCACGCCGCATCACTGGAAAAATCCCGGCCGCAGCGAGGCCTGGCTGCTGTGGGTCAACACTCCGCCAACGTTCTGAGCACTCCCTAAAGAGGAGCGGCGGTCTCTTCCTTATTGTTACTCGTGCAGGACAACGCTAAGCAGCGAACTGTGCACCTGCAATCCGCCGTTGTACTTAATGAAGCCGAGCTTTCTGAATTTGTTCATGAAGAAATTCACCCTGGAGCGGGTGGTGCCAACCATTTCCGCCAGAGTCTCCTGACTCACGTTTGGGTGCACGGTCTCAGGGACGGTTTCTTTTCCGAACCGGGACAGTATCAAAAGCGCTCGCGCCAGTCGCTTCTCGCTCGAATTGAACAGTTGATCGACCAGGTCCGCTTGCGTGCGGTTGTGACGTTCCACCACGTAGGCGACAAACAGGTCGGACAACTCGTGTTCCTCGTGGAGCGTGCGCTGCATCCGCTTTTTTTCAATCCTTAGGACGGAGCAGTCCGTAATTGGGGTAGCGGTTGCCAGGCGGATGGGTTGATCCGAGGCGAGGCATCCTTCGCCCAGGAAATCGCCCGGGCCGAGAAGCGCGATGGTTGCTTCCTTGCCTTGTTTCGAGAGCACGCTGAGCCGCACGCTTCCCTGTTGAATGTAGAACACCGCGTCCGCACGCTCGCCTTGGGAAAAAACGGCCTGCTTCGGTCGATAGCTATGGACCGTCCTGCCGACTCCCGCGTTCAACAAAAAGGCATGAGGATCAAAGACCATGGGTTGCTTCTGGGTACGGCGCTTTGTCGGCAACCGGCGACGCGATGGCATAGGAACCTCCTGCACCCCATGCGGGAGTCGTTTTTTGGATTTATTTTGCCACGACCCGCTCCATCCTTTCCAGTCAAAATCGTACCCGCGAAGAAGGCCCGCAACCCAGGAAGATTTCTTGTTGTACCGCGAGAGCCGCGTACCGGCCGATCGACCGTCGACCTATGCCAAAGCACGAGCATGTGTGCACTTTTGAACAGACAAAGCTCAGACGCTCGGTCAAACTTACGGCCAACGCTGTGGGGAAAATTGAACGTTGAACGTTAGGGTCTGTGTTCCTTTGTCCGTAAAAGAAGGGCAGTTCCGCCTCATGAACGCCTCTAGATCATCCCTCCCCAGAGGCGGGGCTGCCCATTTTTTGGGGGTGCCAATGAGTCGGACCTATGAAGGACGGCCGAGTCGAGCCTATGAAGGACAGCCGAAAGTGCTCCTCTGTATCGATGACAGCCAGGCCGTTCTGGACTACGAGAGACGGATACTCGAACGATCGGGGTACATTGTGGTTACGGCTGTGTCCGCGCGACGAGGGCTGAGACTTGCGACGATCTTCAGTTTTGACGCGGTGCTTCTCGATTACCACATGCCCGAGATGAATGGGCACCAGGTTGCTTATGAAATACGGCGTCTCCGGCCAGACACTCCCGTGGTCATGTTTTCCGGCAGTGAGATTCCAGAGGAGACTCGCCAACTGGTCGATGCCGTCGTACCCAAAGCCGAGGTCCCCAGTGGATTATTGCCGACCGTCACTCGACTCTGCGAGCGGTCATCCGTCGATTGAACTTCGCGCCAATTTCGCGCCACCGAGTTAGACCACGGATCGCGCGGTGGTTCGCATTGCGTGAATGAATGGTCCCAGATCGGGACAACCCTACTCCTTCGCAAAGCACTGCACGGGGGCTAGGCTCGGACGCCATCCCGGGGCTCCGTCTTTCCCGGAGTAAACCATTTCAGCTGGAGGTGTCGTTCGCGGCGGCTCTCTTCTTCCAGGTGGCGGGTGCGCGCCTTCAGCAGATCGTTGAGAGATACCAGACCCAGGAATTGTCGCGTGGTGCGCTCCACGACCGGCAATCGTGTGCAGCCTTTTTCCACCATGCGATATACCACCACCCGCAGCGGTTCGTCTGGATAGGCTTCAACCGCATTGGTTCGTACCAGGTCACCGATCGGCAATCCTGGGACTGCATCCCCATTGTGCTCCATCTGCTGGCTTATATCGCCCCGCGTTACCACACCGACCAGTTGTCCCTCCGGGTTCACGACCGGGAGCAAGCGCTGCTCCTGGCGGTGATCCAAGCGCAACGACGGCCAGATTTCGCCCAGCGTACTGCCCGCCGCCAATACCGCAACCTTGGTTCGCATAACCTCGCGCACAAAAAGAATTTCGAGAGGATCGACGGCATACTCGCGGCTCAGGTGATAGCCACGGCGCGCAACTTTCTCGGTCAAGATGGACCGGCGCAGCGTCAAGACCGTAAAACCGTGAGCGACGACGCCGGCAACCAGCAACGGCAAAAAGACGTTGGCGTCGTGGGTCAACTCAAAGGCAAAAACAATGCTGGTGAAGGGAGCACGCATCGTGCCGGCAAGAATGGCGCCCATGCTGATCAGCGGCCAGAAACCCGCACCTTCATAGGGAAGAACCATGGCCTCGAGGCCCCCCAGTGCTCCGCCCATCATCAGCAGCGGCGCCAGAACTCCGCCCGATGTGCCCGAACCCAGCGATACTGCCCAGATGAACCACTTGACGAGCAGAACGCCGAGAATCACGTGGGTGGTGACGCTGCCCTGAAGCAGCGCGCCAATCGTGTCGTAACCTACGCCCAGAGCTTGCGGAAAAACCAGGCCGCCCAACCCGATGGCCAGTCCGCCGATTGCCGGCCACCACATCCAGTGGAGCTTGAGCCGCTGGAATGCATCTTCGGCGGCGTACACCGAGAGTGTCAGCAAGGCGGATAGTGCTCCGGCGAGAAGGCCGACGAGCACGCAGGCGAGCAGTGCCCTTGGCCCTATGAACAATGGATGGACCGGCACGGGAAACAAGGGGCCGAATCCCAGGATATATCGTCGCACCACGGCGGCCATGGCACTCGCCAGCCCAACCGGAATCAGGCTTCGCGGTTTCCATTCAAAAAGCAATAACTCGACAGCCAACAGCACGGCGGCCACCGGCGCGGCAAAGGTGGCGGACATTCCTCCGGCGGCGCCGGCCACGAGGAGCGTTTTGCGCTCGGCGCTGGTCAGGTGAAACAACTGAGCGATCATGGAGCCGACCGCCCCGCCCGTCATGATAATGGGGCCTTCGGCGCCGAAGGGGCCGCCGGAACCGATGGAGATGGCCGAAGAGAGCGGTTTGAGGATCGCGACTTTCGGCTCTATGCGGCTCCCGTTGAGCAGAATCGACTCGATCGCCTCCGGTATGCCATGGCCGCGTATGCGCTCCGAACCATACTTCGCCATGACGCCGATGATGAGAGCTCCGGCAATCGGGACAAAGACGCTGTAAACGCCAAGATGGTTCCCCACGGGCGAAACCATGGTTGTGTTCCACCGGCCAAAATAGAACAGATTGGTGAAGAAACCGATCAGTCGCAGCAAGGCGAGAGCGACAAATGCGCAAACCACACCAATCAGCGTGGCCAGCAAGGAGATGGGAACAACGCGCCAGTTCGTGGTGAAGTCTCCTAACTTGCCGTTGCCGTCGCCGTCTTGCGGGTGGACGGCCTTCAGGGTGTCGTCGAAGGTTGCTTTCGCGTCTCTTTGTGTCGCCATGCAGGGGTTGTTTGCCGGTATCGGTCCGTGTATCTATCGTAACACGATATATTGCCGGACAACCCCTCGGCTCACTCTCTGGGCGCGGAGCCGAAGGGGTGGGCCGCGCTGCCGCTGGCAGCATCACGCCGAGGGTACCCCGTCCTTGTGTCTGCGTTCTTTGCAGACACAGAGCGGGGATTTTGACGTCCTATCCCCACCATGACTCCCATCCGTTCTCTCTTCCGAGACTCAATTTCCACCACTCCTTCAACGCCGGAAACATAGTGACGGAAAACTCCAGACGCTAGAATTTCCTCATGGTTCTCCCGCGATTGTGGAGGTCAAAGTCCCCGTCCTGTCGCAAAGAACGCGACAAGGACGGGGCGCCCTTTGGGTTTTGAAAATGAGTTGCGGTAGGGTGGGCCACTCGCCTCGCGCAGGAACCAAAAAGGATATTCCTCCGCCCAGGTTAGCGCCCAAAGATCGGGCGCGAACCTGGGGCACCAGGCGCACAGCCATTCTCTAGAACGGAACTCTAAACGCAATGTTGTGCACGAACGCCAAGCCGGTATTCAGGATCGGTGTGGCCACACCTGTAGTGGTATCGACAGTGTAGACGCGCGAATGTGGCACATAATCGGCGACATAAAAAGTCCGGCGGCTATCAATGGCAAGGCCCATTACCCCCACCAGGCGGGCCGCCGGCGCGGTGTACAAGTCAACTATCTTCGTCGCCGTTCCGGTGGATGTGTCAATGCTGAACAATGTGCTTGCGCTGTTGACCCCGTACAGCTTCCCGTCGGGCGCAAAGGCCAGCGCCATGAGAAATCCCGAAGTACCCGAAGCATCTGAAGAATCCAGCACACCGGTGGACCCTATCCGGGTAGCCTGGCCCGTCCCGCGATCCACGGTGTACAGGCTGTTGAAATCCGGATTGCCAGTATCGAATTGTCCGATAGCGTAGAGAGTACCGTTGCGCGAGCAGGTCATGCCCATGATGTCCAACGTTTGGCCCGGCGGCAGCGGTGAGCCAACTACCGTGCCTGCCCCTGTGTTCAGATTGAGGGTGGCCAACTGCGCCTTGTTCGGGTCGAATGGGCTGGTTATCGTGTAAGGCACTAACCCCCCCGGCGGGCAAAATGCCAAGGAAAGCGCACCAGGTCCGATAGGGCCGATGACCCTGACCGTCTGGGCTTTCAAGCTAAAGGCCGCCAGTTTGTTGTCGCCATTGTCGATGGCGTAGAGCGGTTTTGGTTGTGCGGCCGATCTCGCTGGGGTGAACACGACCAAAGGCAGCAACGTTAGGCCTGCGAAAACGGCAGCAACGATTCTTGGTCTCAATCCAGTTTCCATGACTCCACTCCTCCACTTAGTGTGTGTCTTCTCCGCTGTTCTGCGCCAGGGCCGCTGCAGCGTCAATGCACTGCGGATCACGGCAAGGACAAAGCTTGGTCACGAGGTAATCCACTGAAAAGACAAAGCTTGTCCCCGGACATCACAGGACATGGAAGAGCGCTTGCCTTGCCAAAACCCAAGGGGTAAGCTCTGGGCGGCGGGTGAGGGATGGAGATAGCACGCCCAGTTCCTGGAGTGATGCGCTTTGGGGTTTTTGAACTGGACCCCGTAGCAGGAGAACTGCGCAAAGCTGGCCTGCGAATCAGACTTCCCGAGCAATCTCTCAAAATCCTGGCGCTGTTATTAGAGCGCCCCGGCACGGTGGTCACGCGGGAGGAGCTGCGCCACGAGCTTTGGCCCGACGGAACCTTCGTGGAATTCGACCACAGCCTCAACGCAGCGATCAACCGGCTCCGCACGGCACTGGGTGACTCAGCGGATAATCCGCGCTTTGTAGAGACCCTGTCGCATCGTGGTTACCGGTTCATCGCCACTGTTGGCGACTCGCCTGTTCCGGCGGAGACAGAGCTTTCTCCGCGTACAGCGAGGGCGCGGGAAACAGAAGTTCGAAAGCTGTTGCTGCGAACCGTAGTCATGACTGGGTTCTTGGCTGTTCTGGTGCTGACGCTGCTTTTCGGTCTGAACGTGAGGGGCTGGCAGGAGCGGCTGTTGGGAACCCGAAGTCAGCCCATTCGTTCGATCGCGGTGCTGCCAATGGAGAACCTTTCCCGCGATCCCGAGCAGGAGTATTTCGCCGATGGCATGACGGACGAGCTGATCACCAGCTTGGCACAAATCAGCGCCTTGCGAGTAATTTCTCGCGCTTCCGTGCTGGGCTATAAGAGTAAGCATGTTCCGATAATGCAGATTGCACGCGAATTGAACGTGGACACAGTCGTTGAGGGGACGGTATCCCGTTCGGGCGACCGCGTGCGGATTACGGCGCAGTTGATCGACGCGAAGACAGACCGGCACCTGTGGGCGCAGACTTACGAGCGTGACCTGCGGGACGTCTTGGCCTTGCAGGACGAAGTGGCCAAAGCGATCGCCAACGAAATAGAAATCAAGCTGACGCCCCAGGAGCAGCTGCGTCTAGCCAGCGACCGCAAGAAGGGCACACAAGATCCAGAAGCCCATGACCTGTATTTGAAGGGCCGTTATTACTGGAACAAACGGACGCCTGCAGACCTTGAGACGGCAATCTCCTATTTCAATCAAGCTATCGCCAAAGACCCCGGCTACGCTTTGGCATATTCGGGTCTGGCCGATGCTTATAGCATACTGTCCTCGTATGGTGGCACTCCCAGCGAGAACTATCCGAAGTCGAATGCCGCCGCCCGCAAGGCGCTGGAGTTGGACTCGAGCTTGGCCCATCCCCACGCCGTTCTGGGCGTCAGCGAAATGGTGTATGAGTGGGATTTTGCTGGAGGAGAGGCTGAATTCAAGAAGACTTTCGAACTCGATCCCAATGACGCCACAGCTCACCAATGGCACGCGACCATTATTGCCGGATTTGGGGGCAGGGAGCAGGAGGCCCTTGCTGAAATCAATCTCGCTCACCAGTTGGATCCGCTGTCACCAATCATCAGCGTGAACACCGGAGATGTTCACGCAGACGCACGACAGTACGACGAGGCCATTGTCATCTGCAAGAAGGTTGCAAATGAGAACCCTACATTCCCAGCGGCGCACGATTGTTTAGAAGGAGCTTATTGGGGGAAACGGGAGTACGCGCAGGTCATTGAAGAACTGAAGATATGTAGCCAGCTCTCCGGCAACCGAAACGCATCTGATTTCGCTTCTGCCATGGAGCAAGGATTTCGTTCAGCGGGCTGGAAGGGCGCTCTCACCAAAGGCATTGAAATCCGGCAAGCGCACCGTCAGAGCGGCTATTCGTCTGCGTACGCGATTGCTAGGCTTTATGCCGACTTGGGAGACAAAAATCAGGCCTTCCTCTGGCTCAACACTGCATATCAGGAGCGCAACGATGATCTGCGAAGTTTGAAGAGTGACTTCTTACTCGATCCCCTACGTTCCGACCCACGGTTTGCTGAGTTGGTGCACAAAGTAGGGCTACCGCAGTAGCGGCTCAATGTTGCAGCTTCTGAGTGAACTCAATCGCTTGCCACCCGGAACGATTCAGGCATGGGAGCAGCCGCGCGTCGCAATCGCCGCCGCCGTGTCTGATCAAGAGTGGACGATTAAGACTGGACGATCAAAGGCGAAGCGAAAGACCTTCGTCGAGTGTCGTCAGTTTGTATCGCCTGCGAATCGACCCGCCATAGTAAAGTAGTACTAAGGAAGTCTGATTAAGTCCCTGGGTGCCTATGTGTACCCCCGTGTACCCTGTGGTTCAAGCTCTTAGATGGTACTTGATCACAGCTTCCCTGAGCCCCAATTTGCAGGCCCGAGGAGTTTTCAAACTGAATCCAAGTATTCGCAACATCGCCATTATTGCCCACGTGGACCACGGCAAGACCACGCTGGTGGACGCCATGCTCCGGCAAAGCGGCACCTTTCGCGACAACGAGACCGTCGCCGAGCGTGTCATGGACTCGAACGATCTGGAACGCGAGCGCGGCATCACCATCCTGGCCAAGAACACGGCCGTGTTCTACACCGGCGTAAAAATCAATATTGTGGACACGCCCGGCCACTCTGATTTTGGTGGCGAAGTGGAGCGCGCCCTCAAGATGGTCGACGGCGTCATGCTGCTCGTCGACGCCAGCGAAGGCCCGCTGCCGCAGACTCGCTACGTGCTCAGCAAGGCGCTGGAAGCCAATCTGAAGCCGATTCTTGTCATCAATAAAATCGACCGTCCCGACGCGCGTCCGCAGGAAGTTCTCAACGAAGTTTACGACCTCTTTATTGATCTCGACGCCAAGGAAGAACAACTGGACTTTCCCGTCCTCTACACCAACGCCAAGACAGGCACGGCGGCCGTTCATCAGGGAGCGGCGGGCGAGGACCTGCGTCCTCTGTTTGACGCCATCGTCGCCACGATTCCCGCGCCGCAAGGAGACGCCGACGGCGCCCTTCAAATCCTGGTCGCGAACCTCGACTACAGCGACTATCTTGGCCGTCTCGCCATTGCCCGCGTTTTTTCTGGAACCATGAAGACGGGCGAAGATGTCGCGATCGCCAAGCGCGACGGCTCCCTGCACAAGACCAAAATCACCAAGCTCTTCAGCTTTTCCGGCCTCAAGCGCACCGACATCACGGAAACTTCCCTGGGCGACATCATTGCGGTCGCCGGCGTCGAAGGCATCACCATTGGCGAGACCATTACCGACGCCGAAAATCCCGCGCCGCTTCCGCCCATCGTCATCGACGAGCCGACGATTGCCATGCTCTTTACCATTAACACGTCGCCGTTTTGCGGGCGCGAAGGTACCTACGTCACGTCGCGCAACCTGCGCGAGCGCCTCGAGAAAGAGCTGCTCACCAACGTCTCGCTGCGCATGGAAGAGACCGGGAGTACCGATTCGTTCAAGGTTCTGGGCCGCGGCGAGTTGCAGCTTTCCATCCTGATCGAGATGATGCGCCGCGAAGGTTACGAACTCATGGTCGGCAAGCCCGAGATCGTCACCAAGCATATCGACGGCAAATTGATGGAACCGGTCGAGCACCTCACCGTCGATATCCCGGAGGAATTCGTCGGCGTGGTCATGGAGCATGTCGGCTCGCGCAAAGGCGAAGTCGCCAACATGCACAACCACGGCTACGGCCGTGTGCGCGTGGAATTCCGCGTACCCAGCCGCGGATTGATCGGGCTGCGCAGCACACTGCTCACCGACACGCGCGGCACCATCGTGATGAATGCGCTCTTTGACGGATACATCGAGTGGCAGGGAGAAATCCCGCATCGCCCGACCGGCGCGCTCGTCGCCGACCGCCCCGGCCTTACGACGTCGTACGCGCTCTACAATCTGCAGGAGCGCGGCGTGCTCTTCGCCGGTCCCGGCGTGGACGTTTACGAGGGCATGATCATCGGGGAGAACGCGAAAGATACGGATCTCGACGTCAACATTGTGCGCGAGAAGAAGCTGACCAATATGCGCGCCTCGACTTCCGACGAGGCCATCCGTCTGGTGCCGTATCGCAATCTCAATCTCGAACAGGCCATCGAATTCATCGCCGACGATGAGTTTGTCGAGGTCACGCCGAAATCTCTGCGGCTGCGGAAGAAAGTTCTGCAATCGAATAAAAGGAAGAGAGGCCCGATGGCGGTGGTTGCAGAATCTTCCTGAACGACCACCGAGAATAGTTTTATGATCAGGCCGGCTACGGTCGAGACCGTTTGCTTCGAGATAATGCTCGGCTCAGTATTTGCGGCACTCGCCGCGTGGATCTGGGGTATGGTTCGCAGGTCGTTTGGTGCGATCCCGGCGATGCTTTGGCTTGTGCTTTCCTGCGTGTCGTTGGTTTGTGCTGCGATGATTGGCATCCTCGAATTCAGCCGCCGATGAAACCAGACACAACCAAATCGGTGAAAGCATCCGCGAAGAACCCTCGCATGTTTCTAATCCCGTGCAGTTGCGGCGCCACCTTTGCCGTCTCCGAAGATTACGACCGCAAAGGAATGCACCTCCGCAGCTTCATTCCCTGCCCCAACTGCGGCAAGCGTCACGATCCGCGCAATCGTCTGCTCACCCTCGACTACCAGAAGGAACGGTTCTGGAAGGTCGGCGGGTGCTGAACCCTCAGCGGAGACGTGGCAAGCCGCGTCTCTACTTCACGGCGTTTGAGACGCCTGCGTCAGCGATGTACACTAGATGAACCCGCAGCGCGCCCGTAGCTCAGCTGGATAGAGCGGCAGCCTCCGGAGCTGTAGGTCGGGAGTTCGAATCTCTCCGGGCGCGCCAGTTTATTTCATTTCCCTTCACTGGATTACACCCTCCGACCCGTTTCCAGGCGCCGTGAGTTTAGGGTTCTGCTCCCAATTGCTCCTCAAAAGTTCTTACCCCGCAAGGCCAAATTGTGGCAATATATGCTCACCGAGAGCTGATCCCACATGTACCCCGTTCGCGTAATTCTCTGGACGGCAGCTATGGCGTATACCGGATTCCTTCTGACCGGCCAGGGGCTGCGAACGTTCAACAGACTCTCAATTACGGAAGCATTCCTCGGAGCTTTAACAGGATTTCTGCTTGCGATCATGTTCACGCTCCGGGAGAAGCGGCGACAAAGACCTGCCTTCATCGCGCATTCCATTGAACAAGTCCTGGCGAACTGCGACATTTCCCCCGAACACCGCGGCTCACGTCCGAAGCTAAAGCGGTGATCCAAACAGGCAGGCTGGAGACTGCGTAGCTGTAGGTCGGGAGTTCGAATCTTTCCGGGCGCGCCAGTTCCCGACCTTCCTGAACTGCTTCGATGACTGGGATGCCGAGCGGTGCGCTTTCCGGTACTACGGAGTGGGAATCACAGCCTGCGTCTGGTTGGAATAGCCGCTTTCGATGCCATTTCCGTCGACGGCGGTGGCGACGTAGTAATAAGTCTGGCCCGCGACGACCTGGTTATCCGTGTAGTTGGTATTGGCATCCAGCGAGGTGTTGACCTGCACATACGGTCCGCCCGAAACGTTTCCGCGGTAGACGTTATAGCCCACCACTCCCTGCGAACCGCTGGGATTCCAGGATAGGCTGACACTGTGCTGCGGTGCGGAGACACCGTTGCCCGTGGCCGTCTGGTGGATCGGCGAGTTGGAAGCGTTGCTGACGAACGTCAAGGTTGCAGATGCACTGCCGCTTGCCTGGGGTTTAAACGTCACTTTGTAGGGCAGGCTCTGTCCGGCAGCCAGAACGGCGGGCAGAGAGAGCCCGCTGATCGTGAACTCTGGATTGCTGCTGCTCGCCGACGAAATGGTGACCGCTGCCCCGGTCGCACCCAGAGACGAATTGAGAGTGGAACTCACACCGAGCACGACGTCGCCAAAGCTCAGGATGGCGGGCGAAACTCCCAGTTGGCCGAGAGCTGTGCCGGTCCCGGATAGAGCGATGATGAGCGGTGAGTTGCCTGCGTTCGAGACGAGAGTCAGGTTAGTGGTAATGGAACCCGCGGTGCTCGGCGCAAAGGCTACGTTGAAGGTCACGCTTTGTCCGGTCGACAAGGTCGTCGGCAGTGTCAGCCCGCTGATCGAATAGGCGGCATTGCCAACGCTGGCGGAGGAGATCGTGACCGTGCTTCCACCGGTGTTCGTCACGGTTTCCGATAGCTTTCTACTGCTGCCGACCTGAACGTTCCCGAACGCAAGAGAAGTTGGATTGGGCGACAGATTGCCCGCCGTAACCCCGGTGCCAGACAGGGGGATGGTCAAAGGCGAATTGGCGGCGTTCGAGACCAGACTCAGATTACTGCTGGCGGAACCGGCAGCGCTCGGCGCGAACTTCACCGTAAACGTAATGCTCTGTCCCGCCGCCACATTGGCTGGTAAGGTCAGCCCGCTGATCGAATAGGCGGCATTGCCAGCACTGGCGGAGGAGATCGTGACCGTGCTTCCGCCGGTGTTCGTCACCGTCTCTGAGAGGCTCGCATGGCTGCCGACTTGAACGTTTCCGAACGCGAGAGAAGTTGGATTTGGCGACAGACCGCCCGCCGCAATGCCAGTGCCGGACAATGGGATCGTAAAGGGCGAATTGGCGGCGTTTGAGACCAGACTCAGATTACTGCTAGCGGAACCGGCAGCGCTCGGCGCGAACTTCACCGTAAACGTGATGCTCTGTCCCGCCGCTACACTGGCCGGTAAGGTCAGCCCACTGATCGAATAGGCGGCATTGCCAACACTAGCGGAAGAGATCGTGACAGTGCTTCCGCCAGAATTCTTCACCGTCTCTGAGAGGCTCGTGTGGCCGCCGACCTGAACGCTCCCAAACGCGAGAGGAGTTAAGTTTGCCGACAGATTGCCCGACGTAACCCCAGTACCAGACAATGGGATCGTAAGAGGCGAATTGGCGGCGTCTGAGATCAGAGTCAGATTGCTGCTGGCGGAACCGGCAGCGCTCGGCGCGAACTTCACCGTAAACGTGATGTTCTGTCCCGCCGCTACGACGGCCGGTAAGGTCAGCCCGCTGATGGAATAGGCGGCATTGCCCAGGCTGGCGGAGGAGATCGTGACGGTACTTCCGCCGGTGTTCTTCACCGTCTCTGAGAGGCTCGCATGGCTGCCGACTTGCGCGTTGCCGAATGCCAGTGAGGTTGGACTTGATGCAACGGCGCCGCTGTTACCAGAGCTGGGATTCCCGGTAAGTCCCTGGCAGCCTGCGAAGAGCAGAGACAGCAGGACAACCGGTATGACTTTCGCCCCATCGCATTGACGCCCGACAATGGTCACTAATCCCAGACCTCAGCTCGATGTCTGCTCGTTCCCGGCGGAGAATGTGTCGCGCCGGAACGGCATTAAGCTTGACTGTCGGTCTGTATTCTAGGGGCGTTCCAAAAATGTTTCACATCTCGGAAGTGCATGCGGGGTAACGGAATCGGTTCAAGTGGCTCAGTGTTGCAAAACTCATCAGGCAGCGAATTTGGTAACCGACCCGTCTGCTGCACCGAGGCCGGCGCCTTAGGAAGCCCTACACTGGATGTGGAATCGACTGATAATAAGCCACTTACTGGCTTCGTTTGGTAAGATTTGGACTTTGACCTGGCGCTTCGAGTCGCGCGTCTCAATTCCACTCTCGATTTGAATACTCATCGCTAGACTGTGCGCAAAATCACTGACAGCCCGCTTTCCCCAATTGCAGACTCAGAGACTGTTTCATCCAAGCTGATTTCTGGAAGCTTCGGACTCCTGGCATGCGACCCAAAAGGGAGGCCCTATCGGAGCCGGTTTTGGAGAAACTACAGTAATCAAAATGAGGATGCCATCACGTCTCCCCTCAAGAGTTGGCCTGGAAAAGTGAGTGCGGCCGAGAGATCGTATGCTCAGCCAGGATAACCCCGCCATGGAAGTCTTCACCGAAACGGAGATCCGCGACTTCACGATTCGCGGCCACTACTTAAACCAGCGCAGCCTCCTGTCCAGGATAGATCTGCATTCTCGCAAGATAGAAAACATACCTCCAAACAGTCCAGGATCCTCCCCGCCTGTGGTCGAGTTTGAACTTCGCAATGGCCAAACCGGCAGCATCGTGGTCAGCGAAGTCGACATTCCTTCCCTATGCAACGATGATTTTGAAAAGGCGAAACGGCACCTCGGACAGATCTTGCGCGCGCGTCAGGGTGACCCCGAAGCTGCAACAAACCTTTCGTCGGAGATGCAAGCACAACGTTTGGGACTGGAGCTAATACAGCCCACAGAAAGCGATTTTGTCGTTCCTTCTACAAGCCGCGAGACTCATTCGGAAAAGGACATAAGCCAGAAGGCATTCGTACTCCTGAAACTAAGTCGACTCGGTTATCCTGTGCCGGATTTCGTCGTCCTTACCGCTCGCGCCTATGCCGAGCGTGCCCAGCGCTTCGAGGAGCACCTCGCGAACGCTCTCAAGCAACTCGAAATCCTCACCCTGCAGAGGTTGAGCGACGGCCCGAGCCCCCTCGTCTTCGCGATTCGCTGCGCAACGGCTCACTACATCCCCGGAGTCATGGACACTTATCTCAACGTCGGCGTGGCCGAAAGCACGTTGCCCAGTTTGGAGAAGATGTATGGCTCGGTGGCCGCGCACAAGATGTTCCTGAACAACCTCAGAAACCTGTGTGAGGCGCTCCACCATGACGAGCATGCTGGGTTGCTCAAGAGCGTCCGATCTGACCTGCCTCCGGATGAGGTCGATCGTTTAGTGGACCAACTGTCGCAGATCATCAGGAGAACTGACCGAAGGCTGCTGGAGGATGCCTTTTTTCAGGCCACCTTTTTTGCAAAACAGGCCTACCGGCATTTTGAAGAGAACCTGGAACTCGTGCTCACGCTGTGCCGAGGCACCGATCATTATCCCAGCCTCATTTTGCAGAAAATGATTTGCACGGTTCGGCACGAAAATGCCTATGCCGGAGTCATCTCCAGCCGCCATACCCAAACCGGTTTGGGGATAGAACTGCAAACCGCTCATAACATTTTCGGCGAAGAGATGATGACGGGAACGGCCGAGATCGAGTCAACTCCTTTCGAGAATCGAGTGGCAATCAAGCGCGCGTTCCCTGCCGTTTATCATTTTGTTCCGCACCTGGGAGAACTGGAGAGGGAGTTCGAGGCCCCGGTCACCATCGAGTTCGCGGTCGAAGCTACCGAAAGGCATCAGTTGTTCGCGCTCCTGCAACTGAATCAGACGGGGATGGCGGGGCGTGCGGCCATCACCTCCGTTGTGGACATGCACAAGTCGGGGACCATATCACGGCAGCGCGTGACCGAACTCATCCGGCCTTACCACCTCAAGCAACTGACCAGCGACACCATCGACCAGGAGGATTTCAGTCTCCTCAGCAGATACTGTTCGGGGATCGCGGTTCTGCCCCGGTCGGCAGTGTCGGCGCGCGTTTACTTCACGGGTGACGCCGCTCTGGGAGCCAAGAGCCAGGGGGAGGCCGTCTGTCTTTGTAAGAAGACCTTCTTGCCCACCGACACGGTGGTGATGCGCGAGATGGATGCCGTCCTGAGTCTGGCCTCGGCTGCTGTACACGTCGTCACGATATGCCAGAGCCTGGGCATCCCGGCGCTCCTGAGCCTGGAGAAGAACGGCGTGACCTTGCAGCCTGGCGGGCGCCTGGTGAATTCCTCCGGAAGGGAAATCAAGGAGGGGGATTGGATCACGATCTCTTCGAGGCGAAGAACTCTTTACGAAGGGAAGGCGAGGTTCAAGCCTGCCCGGCTCCTGCGCTACATGAGGGGAGAGCCTGTCGAGATGGACGACGAGGAGGCGAAAGTATTCGCGTCGATCGCCTATGCCTACCGCTACTACCAGCAATTGACCCGAGGCCTCGAAGCCGATCAGATTTCCACCCTCAGCGAAGTCACCAGGCTGGTGAACTTCGAATTTCGCAGAGAATCGAAAGAAGCCGGGCAACTGGTGAACAGCTGGTTCGACGAACGGGAAGTACTGTACACGGAAGAGGTTCTGAAAAGCGATATTGGCGACCATCTGGGTCAAAGCAATGTTTTTGAGATGCTTTCCCTGGACCGGAAGATCAGGTTCTTCAAACACGCTCTGGCCAAATGCTTCCGTGAACGTATCTCCGGCTATGAGGCAGGCGCCTTCATGCTGGGCAGGTTCTTATGCCTGCAATATCCCCTCGCTTTCTGGAAGTGCTTTACCCCGTCAGAGATTGGGCTGCTGGTCAATGAGTGGGTTCTCTTCGAAAAATATATGCAGGTCCTGCACAAAGTAGGCGAGAGGAAAATTCTGCTGGCGCGTAAACAGATTCTCAAGGGTGGGCTCGATCAGTTGTCGTTGCGCCCCAGCAACGTGCAACCGCTCATCACACTCAAACTCGCCGGCGTTGGCCTGGAGGAGGCGAAAGAATCCTTGCCCGAGTGGAGTGATCCCCAGTCCAAGAAAGTGCTCGAACTTCTCCAACAGCCATACCGCGTTTTTTACGATTTCAACGCGGCCTGGTCCGTCGGCCAGCTCGAAAAGATCTGTCGGGAGGAAGGCCTCCCCTTACCGGGTCCCGATGACTGTTAGAGTGTCCGGCACCGGTGCCTCAGCTTTCGCCTTCAAGCCATACAGATAATCGCGGTCAATGGTCGGCTCCATCTCCCGAAGCACCTCGGGAAGTTCCTTCCCATCCCGGGCGGCAATCAGACGCCCCAGCGCAAGTGACAGGGAAAGCACGGCGTTCATGCCAAGATTTGCCTTTCTCTGCATGATCTGGATTTTCTCCTCCGCGGAACCGGTGGGGGAGATCTTTCCTCGTTTTGTTGCGAGATCCAATTCGAGCAGCAAGAGCTCGCGGTCGATGTCGCCGAGGGAGCCCAGCGCTGAAATTTTCTGTCCCAAAAATCGGGGAGCGACCACTTCGGTGACGTTGGCCACGGCGTTCAGGCACCCTTTGCCTCCGTAGCGCTTGGCCCTCATCCAGAGGTCGGCCAGCTCGCGATTTTCCTTGGTGATCGCGTCCGCCTTCACGTCGGAGATGAAGCGATAGGTTTTTTCTTTTTCCTTGAAGACAAAGTAATTCGGGAATTTCCGCGTGAGCGGGTTGGCCTCGATGATGCTGTCGACCAGGTGGATGGCTTCATCTGTCCCCGCCGAGGTGCCCAGAGGCGTGGCCGCGGAGAATTTCATTCCATTGTCGAGCATGACCACCACTCCCACCGTCGGGATGCCCGCGTTGGTCGGCTCCTCATGAGCGGAGATGTCGGCGATGGTGACATCGGGGTCGAGTCTCCGGGTAATCTTTGTACCCTTCTTCGCCATTTCCATGAGCTCGACGATTCTCCCGTACTTGACCAGCCTCTCCGTGTTCGCGCCGCCTCCGCATTTCAGGCCGAGCGCGCCAACTGCGAAACTGATATCCGCTTCCATGACCTCGTTGGGAGACTTGGACCGGTGAGAAACCACGAGGGCGAGCCCCATCTTCTTCGCCATGCGAGTTGCCAGCAGAGTCTCGCTCAGCGTGCCGATCTGGTTCGCCTTGATCAGGGCAGTATTGATGAGCCCTTGCTCGGCGCATCTTTGGATGGTGGAATCTTTGGTCGTAACCAGATCGTCCCCGATGATGAGGATTTCCTGGTCCAGAGCCTTCATCAGTTTCTTCCAGCCTTCGTAATCATCTTCCGCGAAGGGGTCCTCCAGCGAGACGATGGGGTATTTCTTTACCCAACTGATGTACAGGTCGACCATTTCGTCCGTGGTCAGGACTTTCGGATCCTCCGCTCGCCAGAACAGGTACTGGCCCACCGACTCCTTCTCGCCGGTCTTCTCCCGGTAAGCATTGCTGAGCTCGCTGGCGGCGGGATCGAGCGCGATGCAAACATCCCGGTCGGGGACAAATCCGCATTCCTCGATGGCCTGGACGGCAACCCTGAGCGATCTCTCTTCCGGCAGCATGTCGCCTTTCTCTTTTGCGTAGGAAGCGACAATGCCCCCTTCGAGACCAATGCCCACGAAGTTGAGCCCCTCGGTGTCCTGGATGATCTGGATCGCCCTGCCTTGAAGCATGTTGGTGACCCGTTGGGCCTCAATATAGTCGGTGGCAGTGAGAGGCAGGAACATCAATTCCTGGAAGCTCAGATTGCCGCCCATCTCCTCGGTGTGACGACCTCCCATGATGGAGTTTCTGAACTCCCATGGGGCAAACACAATCTTTCCGTCCGGCAGTTCCAGTTCCTGGAGCCGGTGGAGCCGGAGCTTGCGCCGGAGTTCGGATAACTTAACCGGGCGCTCTTCTGTCGTCTCGCGAGCCGGTTCCGAGGCCCTGGCTTCCGCCGCTCTTGTAGCCGCTTCCCTCTGCCGTTCCTGGAAAGCTTTGTATTTCCCTGCGTCAGACAGCAGGAAGTCGAAGAGGGCAACCAGGCCAACGGTGAAAAGGAATCTTCCCGCGTAGACGGCGGCCGGCGATGTAATGTACAGGCCAAGCAGGATCAAAACGATTCCGGGCAAGAACGTGATCTGACTGAGTACCTTGCTCGCTCTCGGGCCGGCCGCCGATACGGCCAGGTTCTGCGTCTTCACGGCCGGGTGGAAACTCCCTGACTCCTTGTGTACTCCGGGGAAGGCTCCGTATGGGATCTTCACGAACATCTCGAGGTACCAGAACCACCTGCCAACCATCCCTTCCCTCAGTTTTTGCTCAGCAGGGCCGCCAAGGTCCGGGCGCAGGTTGTTGGTCTTGACCGCCACCACGTAGTGCCCCATCTCGTGGATGGCGATGTTCGTATGCCATGCCACATACCACATCACGGATGAGATCACGACCTCAACACTAAGAAACATCTGCCGCATGACGTCAAACCTCGACGCCACATGGAGAGGAATGCTTAACAATGAGGTCAGGAACGCGGCGTGGAACGAAACCAGCTTGTGGTTGGCGATGATCCAGCCACGATCCAGGCGCGCGTTGTCTCCCGCCTGTGGGATCCATGCGAGAATCCGCTCCGGCAGTCTGCGAAACTGGCGAGCGACCCCTGCCAGGAGTTGTCTACGACTAGCGGAATGTGGATGAGTGGAATGAATGACGGGGTCTCTGAACAGCCCGGAGTGATTCAGCATGGCCTGCTCCAGTGAAATGACGTTGGCTGAGGTTGGTAGCTAACGGGCGATAGCGCTGCGATTCGTCCGCAGTCTGCAAACTCGCTGCTCTGATTCGAGAACAACTTCCGAAATCAGCCTGGGATCAGCGTGGATTCCTACTAGATTCTCTATGGTCGGCGGCGGTAGGTCTGTGATCCCTATCACACCCAGAATATGCGCCATGCCGGCGGACGGCGTGTTCTCGGCTTGAGATTCCCTCCACGCAGACCGGCTTTGGGGTGGTCAGGCTTGAAAACCGCAGAGAGGACTGAGCGAACCGGCGATGCAGGCCGAAATCGTTTTCACGCCCGTTACGGACTTGGGATTATGGCCTTCGTTTCATTCGAGTAGCCGCTTTGCTTACCCGTTCCATCGACGGCGGTGGTGACGTAGTAGTACGTGGTTCCTGCCACCACCGTGTAATCGGTGTAGGTAGTGGAAGCCTCGAGCGCGGTATTGATTTTCTGGTAAGGGCCGCCATGCGTTTTGCCGCGGTAGATATTAAATCCGACCACACTTGGGTCGCTCTCCTGCCACGTAAGGTCGGCGCTATGGGCAGCGGGTGCCACGCCAGTACCGGTCAACTGTTCCACCACGGGTGAGACGACCGCGTTGCTGAAGTATCCCGCCTTGCCGGAACCTGTACCAGACTGTTTGGGAGTAAACCGGATTCTGGCCGGGATGCTGTGTCCCGACAAGATGGTCACCGGTAGGGTCACCCCATGGATAGAGAACTCGGAACTGGTGACCTGGTCGGATGAGATCGTGACGTTTCCGTTGGAGGCAGTGAGGGTCGTGCTAAGAGTCGCGCTTTGTCCGACGGTGACGTTGCCGAAATTGAGTTTCGCGGGAGACACGGTCAACCCCGGGCTGCCGGTTCCTTGCACCGAAATGGAAAGACTGCTGTTCAGGGCAGTGCTGACCAGCGTGAACTTGCCGGTGACTTGTCCAACCGCCGTGGGTTTGAACCAGATGGGCAAATGGACGGACGCGCCGGGCTTGAGCGTGACCGGCAATGGGAAATAGCCGTACTTAAATTCGCCGCTTCCCTGCTTGGACTTGGTAAGGATTTTCAGGTACTTCGTGCCGGTGTTGCTGAGTAGGATCGTGAAGGAACTGGAACTGCCAACTTCAACCTTGCCGAAAGTGTGACTGCAGGGATTGCACTGCAGTTGCTCGGCCCAGGCACGGGCGGGCATCAGGAAAGATAGCGATAGCACGAATGCGAGTAGGGGGAAGTATCGCATGGACCCTATCTTCCCGAAGTGTGAAGTTTGGAAGCAAACTCAGAAGTGCATCCCCCCCGGGGAACCGGCTTTTCAACGGCCAGATGGCGCATCCTCACTTCGTTGCAAAATCCAGACCAACCCGATCACGATCACGAATGCAATCGCAAGAAACACGATCCCGCCATGATGATGGAGGTTCCCTTCCAGGAACTCTGGATCGACCCGCGTTCCGAGTTCCGCGATGACAAAAATACGGAGGCCGTTCTTGGCGACCGCCAGCGGAATCGCCGCCGCGATGAGTACGGCTTTCCGCCCCCAAGAGCGCAGGAAAAGATGCGCCAGAACCATGGTCGTCACGATCAGCACGAAGCTGGATCGGATGCTGCTGCACTCGCGCGCAACTTCGATATCCAGGTTCGGGATCGACAACAGGATTCCATCCTGCGTCACCGGCACCCCCACCGCCCGAAACAGGATTCGCGCCGTCAACGCGGATTTGTACTGCAAGATTTCGACAATCCAGTTCAAAGCAGACGTGGGGATGGGAACCAGCAAGAACAGAAAGCAAAAAGGAAATAGAAACGACTGAAAAGTACTTGTTCCAAAACACAGTACGACGCTGGCGATCCACCAGACCACGAGCGCGAGCATCCCGAGTGTCAGCCGGATATCGTCATGCGCCGCGACCATCCCCCATCTCGCATAACCACCCGTCAGCAGCGCCAGAGCCAGCAACGCCCCACCAAGGCGACGGCTCGACTGCGGATCGATGCGGAGCGCTTTCGAGTCCGGGTCTTTCGAATCCAGGTAAATGAGCGCCGCACTCAGCGGGAGAATCAGAAGAATATGCGTGTAGGCATCGTTGGTCAGCGCCAGCCTGAACGTGCCGGCCAGCGGGTGTAACCAGAACGCGATCGACAGAGCACCCAGGAAGGCGAAGGGCAAAAATTGAGTTCGTGTCGTCATGTCACGCTTTGAGTGATGGGATTCAAGTTTCCATTGTTACCGAGACCACGTTAACACCCTCTCCTCTTGCCCGCCCGGCGCCTCAAGAAGGTCAGCGTATCACTTCTGATATGGTCTGTAGATAGAAGTTCAAGTACAGTTTGCACACAGCCAACCGCTAACTACTGCCTGCGAATTCAGGAACGCATGGGATGAGCAAGCGGATGCGTGGAAGGTCGAAGACGCGTATCACCATTCCGAAAATCTTAGCAGGGAGGCTAAAGTGGCATTCGGGTTGACTCGCAAGAGGATTTTTTCCGCCCTGACGATCGCTGTGTTCGTATTGGGAGCCTTCACCTTCGGCTTTGTTTCGAGCCTGCATTTGAAGAGTGCTGTCTCCGGTGATCTCCGCAAACATCTGCTGCCAGCCGGAGACGCACCGCTCCCGGTGCGGGCGGGGGTGCTGGCTGCGTTGAGGGACTTTCAGGAGGGATACGTCAAGCGAGACCCCAAAGAATTGGATGCTTTCATGAATCGTCTCTTTTCGAAGAACGACGATATCCTAGTTCTGGGGACCAACGCCGGCGAGTGGGCTCGCGGCTATCCTGCGGTGGGTGAGTTCATCAGGAGGGACTGGCTGAATTGGGGGGATTTCAGGTTCGCCGTCGACGATTCCATCGTCTGGTCGTCAGGAGACGTCGCCTGGATGGCGAGTATCGGAGCATTACACAAAAACGGGTCGGATCGCCCCCTGCGCTTGTCGGCGATACTAACGCGCCATGGCAATCGTTGGCTTTTCCGCCAACTACAATTTCAATGGGAACACCGTAATCCCAGCCCGGCGGATCTCCTTCGTCCAAGCACGGATCTCGAACTCGTCAAATGGGTGTTGCAGCTTACTCGCCACATGGCGCAAAGTGCCGGCAAGATACTTCAGCTTGCGAGCATGCGGACACCATCCGATCCTTCAGCCTCTATCCTGAGGACCACGTCGAGTCGCCAGACTCAACTTTCCCGGTGTCTGATTTTCGAGCGTGGAATCAGACGACGACAGGATAGGTTTAAGCTTCTCAACCAAAGCCCGTACATTGGGTTCCTCAAACATCGAGATGTGGCCACCGGGGACGTCATGAATCTCCAATCCGCCGCCCGCAAAAGCCTCCCAGCCCAAAGTCGGATTCCGGCGAGTGCCCACCGTCTCCTCGACGTCCGCAGCCCGCATCAACGTGATCTTCCCTGGATAGAACTGGATGGTGTAGCGCTCCAAAGCTCGTTTGTGAGCTTCCTCCACTTGAAAATAGTGAAGGCTGGCTGGCAGGCTCCGCCCCAGCATACGGTAACAAGAGCATCCTAGAGCTTGAGCGCTACGATGCAGGAGAAATCTCCAGTATTCACTCTTTACCACGGCCCTTTGCACCAGATAGGCCGCACCCTGTTTTCGAACATTCTGCCAGTGGCGAGATATTTGCTCTTTAGCGGCCACGCGATGGTCGCATCCTGGAACAGCGGTGTCGAACAATATGAGTAACCCAGGCTCCTTACCCTGTGCGTTGAGCTGTTGACACATCTCCAGAGCGATGAGTCCTCCCAGCGACGCACCTCCCAACAGATAGGGCCCTTCCGGGAAAGACGCTTGAAGTTCTTTGACGTAGATGGATGCCAGTTCTTCAATCGTTGGCTCCTGAATCTGGGCCTGAGATTCGAGCGGGGATTGCAGCGCGTAAAAGGGTTGGTCGGGACCAAGGTATGTCGCCAACCGTCGATAGAAAAGCAGACTCGGCCCGAGAGCGTGAACACAAAAAATGGGAATCCGAGAACCAGTTGGGTGAATTGGCACCAGAGCGGACCAGGTCTTTGCCTCCGCAGTGGCGGCTGGTTTCGACGGAGGGGGCACACCCGCAGGCTGGCGGATAGCGTGTGCTTCCAAATGGGCGGCAAGATTGAGGTCGACTTGATGCGCCTCCTGCACACGATCAAGGCAGGCGCGCAGTTTCTCCGACAGCATTCGGACGTTGGGTTCGCTCAGCATGTCCAGGTGGGTGCCTAGGACATCCTGCACTTCGATTCCTTCTGCCGCCATTCCTCCCCAACCCAGCAGTTCGTCGTCTCCGTCGACTGCGCTTCGGCTTACCGACCGGAAGATGGTGAGATGCCCCGGAAAGACCGTGGGGCGATACACCGACGCCGCGATCCGATTCACCGTCTTCAGGTCAGGAATGTCCGGAGCCGACAAGAGGTGAAGTTTGTACATCCGTTGGTACCACTTCCTGGTGAGGACGGAAACCGCCCGGTTGGTTGCCTCCTTCGGCCCGTGTCCCGAAAGGAAGATGCGTTGGAACCGGAGTTTGTACGCCGCAAAGCGTTGGCGGAGATCGGCTTTCTTCTTAAACTGCTCCAGATACTGCCATTCAATCGTGTCCAGCAAGCCGAGCAGCGACACGGTTTCTCCGGCGGCATGAAGTTGCTGTGCCATTTCGAACACGACGAAGCCGCCAAAAGAATATCCAGCCAGACAGTACGGCCCGTGCGGCTGCACCTCGCGAACTCCGCGGAGATAGTAAGCCGCCATATCCTCCACTCGCGTGAGAAAAGGCTCCCGGCCATCCATGCCCTGCGGCTGAAGAGCAAACACGGGTTGATCCTCTCCCAGGTAACGGGTCACTCCGTCGAAAGCGATTACGTGTCCGCCAACACCGGAAACCACGAAGAGCGGCAAGCGCGACCCTTCGCGGCGAACCGCAACCACGGCGGAGGGCGGTGTCACTTCTGAAACGCTGGAGGTTTCCGCTTTTCGGATCAGCGCCGCTAATTGGCGAATGGTGCGCGCCTCAAACAGGGTGGAGAGGCTTAAGTCCTGCTGATAGGTCTTCTTGATCTTGCTGAACATGCGAACGGCAATCAGCGAATGGCCGCCTAAGTCGAAGAAATCGTCGTCCAGACCAACCGTCTCCACTCCCAACAGTTCCTGCCACCATTCCGCCAATACACTTTCCACCCCGCTCTCCGGTTTCGCCGTACTGGATGGCGGAGATGCCTTGGCTAACGGACTTGCCGGTTTGGCCGGGAGGAGATCACCACGAACCACGATGATGCCAGGGGGCATATCGGAAGAGAGAATCTGATGCAATGCCTTGATCCCGTCCGCCGATGACATGCCCTGATTCTCAAGCATCTCCGCTGACTCGTTGTAAGCTGCGGCCGTCCGCGGCTGGCGTGCAGGCGCAGAATTGTCGGACGTGGCCGCCATGCGCCGTAAGGCAAATTCGTTAATTTCCGCGAGTACCTGGCCATCGCCGTCGAGGAGAGTGAAACTGAAAGTCGCGATTTCGCGTTGTGTTGTATTCTCCTGACGACCACGGATGTGACTGTAAAACCGCGCGGGCAGCGGGCGGTAAAGCGTAATCTCCTTGTAAGACAGCGGCAGATAGAGGAACTCGGACTCTTCGTAGCCCTGTATGAGATAGAGGGCCGACCCTGTAGCCAGATCAAGCAGGGCCGGATGCACCGGCCACATCTCGATGTCCGCCGAAAAGTCTGCGCCGAGTTTCAACTCGGCCAGTGCCTCGCGCTCTCCGAGGTGCAGGCTCTGAAGATTTCGCCAGCGCGGGCCGAAGTCGAAATAGCGCTCCTGGCGGGTTCGGTGCTGCTCGTCAAAATCAATGCGGCGAGTGGAACACCGCTCGCGGATGACCGCGACATTTTGATCGGCAGGAATGCGCTTCTGGTTGCGCGCAATCTGTCCGGATGCGTATTCGGTCCATTCTCGATCTTTCGCCAGGATCGAGAACCGGAAGCCGGAGGCTTGGTGGCGCAGACGGACTCGCACCTCCTTGGTTTCATCGGGAGCGACGGTAAGAGGCGCCAGGAAGAATACATCCTCAAAGGCAATGCCCGGGTCGAACCTGCCATTGACCAGCGCCGCCGCCGCCAGTTGCAGGTACCCCGTGCCCGGAATCAGAGCGGCGCCGTTCTTGAAACGGTGCTCGCTGAGCAACCAGTCTTTCTCGCAGCTCAACCGGGCTGAATAGATCGTCTCGTTCGAGGTCCGCACAAGCCGCCTGCCCAGGATGGAAGGACTGCCGGCAATGTCCCGTCCCGCCATGCCCACGTCAGCCCACAACCCCCAATTCACAGCCGTGACCGGTTGTCCGGCTTGGCTGAGGGCGAACGCGTCCAGAAAGGCGTTTGCCGCCGCATAGTCGACCTGTCCGGCGGGAGGTGCGAGAGAGCTGATCGACGAGAACAGGAGCAAGAAGTCGAGCTTGCTGTCCCCGAGCGCCTGCTGCAAAGCCAGCGTGCCTTGAATTTTCGGCGCCAGCACGCGAGCCGCGCTCTCGCGAGTCTTGATCTGCAGCGGGCCATCTTCGATCAAGCCGGCGGCATGGATCACGCCATGAATGTCGCCGAAACGTTGCCCCGCAATGCGCAGTGCTTCCGCGATCTGCCCGGAGTCGGTCACATCGGCCGAAAGAGTCAGAACCTCCGCGCCCAGCGACTCGATCTCGCGCAGTTTTGCGATAGTCTGACACGCGCCGTTCGCACCCTTCGGTTGGCTCAAAAGCGCTTGCCATTCCGACGCCGGTGGAAGCGGCGTGCGTCCCACCAGCACCAGCCGCGCATGAACGGTTCGCGCCAAGTGTTCGGCGACGACCAGCCCGATCCCTCCCAGCCCGCCAACAATCAGGTAGACTCCTTTTTCTCTCAAACGCGTGCCGGAGACTTGCGTACGAAGACTGGTGGACTCGAAGGTTTCCACCCAACGTTCAGACTTCCGGTAAGCGACGCAGGAGTCCGCGCCGCGCAGAGAACATTCCGCGATGATGTCGCCAGCCGCTCTTTTCAGATCTGGAATGTTTCGGTCAAGGTCGATACTGCGACAGAATGCGCCGGGAAACTCTTTTGGGATAACCCGGACGGGCCCCTGCAGTGCCGCCCGGGTGGGTTCGACGACGCTCTCTCCTGACACCGATTGCAGTCCGTTGGAGACGCACGCCATCTCCACCGCTCCGAGATCCTGATCGCCCCAGGCTTGCGCGAGGAACAGAAGGCTATAGAAGGTCGAGTCCAACGTTTGCTCGAGAGAGCGGCCGGCGGTTGGGCCCGTGACCGGCCACAGGTGGAGAATTCTGCTTGGCGGATGTTCGCGCTTGACTATGTCCTTCAGCAGTTCGTCGTAGTCGTCTCGCACGCCGGGGCGAATTGCGTACGAACCGGCCCGCTTGCGCTTGTACTGGTCACCCACGAGTACTTCCAACACCTCGTGGCCAGCGGCCTTGAGTTGCTTTGCAATCTCCGAGCCCAGTCCTGTCTCATCGAGAAACAGCAGCCAGCATGCGCGATCTGCAAGGGCTGGCTTCTCGGCTGGAGACTTCTTCCAAACGCGCCGATGGAACCACTGCTCACTCTGGGGCACTTCAGCACGGGGAGCAGCCTCGGCTGGCTTGCTGGCTAGAGGTTTGGCTCCAGCCTCGATCCAGTAGCGCTGCCGTTCAAACGGGTACGTTGGGAGAGGGACCCGGTGCGGCTCTTCTCCGGCGTGGAGAGCATTCCAATCAATCGACAGACCCGCGATCCAGAGTTGTCCGGTAGTGTTGAGCAAAAACGCCGCATCAGAGACCTGTTCCTGCGGGTGCCGCATGGAAGATAGGACCTTGGAGCTTTTCGGCTTGCCAGGGTGCTGGCGGGTTAACGATGTGAGCGCTTGGCCGGGACCAACTTCCAGAAACACCCGCGCCGGATCGCGGAACAATTCGACGAGCCCCTCCGAGAAACGCACACTGTTTCGCAGGTGCTTTGTCCAATAGCCTGGATCCGTAGCTTCGGCGGCGGTAATCCACGTGCCGGTGACATTCGAGATGTAGGGAATCTTGGGCGCGTGCAAAGAAATTGTGGCGAGATGAGCGCGGAAGGACTCGAGCATCGGGTCCATCATCGCGGAATGAAATGCATGCGACGTGTGCAGCAGGCGGCAAGGAACGGCTTGTTTCTCGAGCTCCAGCGCGAATTTCTGAATGGCATCGGTGGGGCCTGATACCACGCACTGCTCGGGCCCGTTGATGGCAGCGAGTGCCAGGTCGGCTGGAAGCGAGAGCGTGCCGGCGGCCGCGGCCACCGACAGCATCGAACCGGATGGCATCTCTCCCATCAAACGGCCGCGAATGGCGCTCATGTGCAGCCCGTCTTCCACCGAAAACACGCCCGCCAGACAAGCCGCCGCGTACTCTCCGATGCTGTGGCCGATCATGGCGGAAGGCGCGATGCCGTGCGCGATCCACCATTGCGCCAGCGCATATTCGATGCTGAACAACGCGGGCTGCGTGAAGGCGGTGTGGGATAGCTTCTCCGCCGCCGCTGCCGCGTCTTCTTCCTGCGGATACAACAAAGTTCGCAGGTCGAGACCGAGATCGGGGATCAGACGTTCGGCGCACTGGTCGAGCTGAGCGCGGAATACCGCCTCCGTCTCGTACAATTCGCGGCCCATGTTCACGTACTGCGATCCCTGCCCGGAAAACATGAAGACCGCGCCGGGAGCGCTCGCGGCCGCTTGTCCGGTGAAGACCCGGCTGGGCACAGGCTTAACCAGCAGTGTGCCCGCTTCTTCCGTGGTGGCAGCCACCACCGTGCGACGGTGCGCCAACGGCTCTCGGCCTGACTGGCAGGTGTAGGCGACATCTTGCAACGGCAACTCTGGGTGCGCCTGCAAGTGGGCGGTCAGATTCTGGCTGGCTTTTTCCAACGCGGAAGCGGTCTTCGCCGAGAGCACGAGCAACTGATAAGGCTTCTTCGCGTCTGCGTGTGCTGCAACCGGCGGCGCTTCCTCTAGAATCACGTGCGCATTGGTGCCGCCGATGCCGAGCGCGGTCACGCCCGCGCGCCTCAGCCCACGCTCTACTTTCCATTCCTTCAAACTGGTATTGACGTAAAACGGGCTGTTCTCGAAATCAATCAGCGGATTCGGTTTGCGGAAGTGCAGGCTCGGGGGGATTTGCCGATGCCGCAATGCCAGCACGGTTTTTATCAGGCCGCCAACGCCCGCCGCCGTGTCCAGGTGGCCGATGTTGGACTTCAGCGACCCAATGGCACAATAGCCCTTGCCCTCGGTGCTCTCGCGAAACGCTCGCGTCAGCGCCTTGACTTCAATCGGATCTCCGACCTTCGTTCCCGTGCCATGCGTCTCCACATAGGAGATATCGCTTGCCGCCACGCCTGCCATGCCCAGAGCCTCGGCGATGACCTCGGACTGTCCTTCAACGCTCGGCGCCAGATACCCGACTTTTCGTGCGCCGTCGTTGTTGATCGCCGATCCGAGAATGACGGCATGAATGATATCGTGATCGGCCAGAGCGTCTTCGAGCCTCCTCAGGACCACGATGCCTGCGCCGCTCGAGAACACGGTGCCGCTGGAATCGGCGTCGAAGGCGCGGCAGTGTCCATCGCGCGACAGAATCTCGCCTTCGCGATAGAGGTGGCCCCGTCCTTGCGGAAACTCAATCGTGACTCCGCCCGCCAGCGCCATGTCACATTCCTGATTCAGCAGGCTCTGGCACGCCAGATGCACCGCGACCAGCGAAGTCGAGCAGGCCGTCTGCACGTTGATGCTCGGACCGTGAAGGTTCAGTTCGTACGAGACCCGGGTCGCGAGCACGTCCTTGTCATTTCCGGTCTGTCGAATCAGAAATAGCCCGGCGCTAGCGACCAGCCGCGCGTTCGTCAGCAGGTTGTAGATCATGTACGAGTTCATGCCCGAGCCGGCATAAACTCCGATCGAACCCTCGAAACTCCCCGGAGCGTGACCCGCATCTTCGAGCGCTTCCCACGCGCATTCCAGGAAAACGCGGTGTTGCGGATCCATGATCGACGCGTCTTTCGGGCTGAAACCGAAGAACGCCGCGTCGAACATGTCCAGATCCTCGAGCACCACGCCGGATTTCACATACTCCGGCTGGGCGAGTTCATCGGCAGACACTCCCGCCGCCAGCAACTGGGCGTCGCTGAAGGGACGAATCGCTTCCACTCCGTTTTTCAGGTTCTGCCAAAACTCAGCAACATTGCGCGCGCCGGGAAAACGTCCGGCCATGCCAACGATCGCGATTGCTGTGTTCTTCATGTTCGTCAATCTCGGTGCTGTCTCGCGGCCAGCCGCCGCTCTGCCCTGCTCGAGACCCGCGGTGCGACTTCTTCTCCACTGAGATGGTTGGCAAGCGCGGTGACCGTGGGGAACTGAAACAGGTCGACCAGGGAGAGTTCGCGGCCGAGTTGCTGCTGCAACTGCATGTGTACCTCGGCCACCAACAGAGAATGCGCACCGAGGTCGAAGAAGTTCTCATTCAATCCCACGCTGTCCACTCCCAGCGCATCCTTCCACGCCTGCGCGATCACGCGCTCCAGTTCGTTTCGTGGCAACTCTGGCGCCGTGCCAGATTCATTCTCCACTGTGGAAGGATCAGGTAGCGCGTTGCGGTCGACTTTGCCATTCGCCGTCAGCGGCAAGGAACCGAGAATCATGAAGTTGGACGGCACCATGTACTCGGGAAGAGTGGCAGCCAGGGCCGTTCGAAGATCGGCAATCTCCAATCCGGTTCCGGGCTTCGGAACGACATAGGCAACGAGGCGCTTATCTTCAGTCTGAATTTGAGTTTGAATTCTGGACTTGAATTCGCGGGCAACCACTGCCGCCTGGCCCACTCCTGGTTGTTTCTCGAGCGCCGCTTCAATCTCTCCGATTTCGATCCGGAAGCCGCGCAGCTTTACCTGGAAATCCGCCCGCCCCAGAAACTCCAGATTTCCGTCGGGCAGGAAGCGCGCAATATCGCCGGTGCGATACATGCGATTTCCCGGCCGGAAGGGATCGCCAAGAAACTTTCCGGCTGTCAACTCCGGTCTCTGCCAGTACCCGCGCACCACGCCGTCGCCGCCGATATACAGATCGCCAGGCTCGCCCGCGGCCACCGGCTGAAGCCTGGAATCGAGCACGTAGACCTGAGTGTTCGCGATAGGTTTTCCAATCGGGATGCTGTCCAAATCTCCGGTGATTGGGAAGGTCGTGGACCAGATCGTGGTTTCGGTTGGCCCGTACATGTTGTGCATCTCGCCGTGGAACGCCTGGCGCAGTTGACGAATCAGCGACGGAGGCAGCGCTTCTCCTCCGAGAAAAAGCTTCTTCAAGCGTCCCAGGGAAGCGAGCCCATCCGGATTGACCGCAACCATCCGCGCCAGGGAAGGCGTCGATTGCATGTGGGTGACGCCGTACTTCCGAATCTCCTCCGGAATCGTCTGCGTGCCCTCATCGCCGTGAATGACCACTTGAAAACCGCGTGTCAGCGTCCAGAAGAGTTCGAGCACGGAAATATCAAAAGAAATACTGGTCACCGCCAGCCAGACGCCCGGCTCGGACCCAATCGCCCGATCCATGCCGGTGAAAAAGTTGACCACGTTACGCTGCTCGATCATCACTCCCTTGGGCTTCCCCGTCGAGCCCGAGGTGTAGATCACATAGGCGAGGTTCTGCCCAGTAGCCGTGGAAGAAACCGGATGTGTATCGTTGCCGGCGATCGCATCGGCATCGCCGGTTCCGTCGAGGGAGACGATGTGCCTGGAAGTTTTCCCCAGACTCGATCGCGTGCGCTCCGTCGCAAGAATGACCGGAGCTTCGGAGTCTTCGATCATCAGCGCGATGCGCTGCGCGGGGTAGCTGGGATCCATCGGAACGTAAGCCCCGCCCGCCTTCAGGATCGCGAGCAACCCGACCATCATTTCCACGGATCGTTCGACGGCGATGCCAACCAGCGTCTCCTGCCGAACGCCGAGCTGCTGCAGATGCCGCGCCAGTTGATTGGCATGCTGATCGAGTTGGCGATAGCTCAAGCTTCGCCCCGCCGAAACCACCGCGACCGCGTCCGGCGTGCGCGCAACCTGCTGCTCAAACGCCTGCGCGATTGTGCTTTCGCGCGGGTAGTCCGCGTCGGTTCGGTTGCAATCAACTACTTCTGCGGGCAACAAGCCGGTTCTCCAGAAAAAGAAATTCAATGCCAGTGCCAAGGAAGGTTTCAATCGCTTCCTCTGGCGTGTTCACGATGGGCTGTCCTTTCACATTAAAGCTGGTGTTGAGGACCATTTCCCGGCCCGTGGTTTGGCCGACGGCTCGAAGAAGACGATGAAAATCGGGATTGTCCTTTACCGAAACTGTCTGCAGGCGTGCCGAACCGTTCACATGCGTGATCGCTGGCAGTGCTGCCCGGTGTTCGGGGCGCACGTCCACCACCGTGATCATGTACGGCATGTGCGTTCCCGGCGCGACCTGAAACCAGCGATGGGCTTGTTCCACGGAGCAGGCCGGCGCGAACGGACGAAACGCTTCCCGCATCTTGACCATCGCATTGATGCGGTCGCGCATGGCGGGATGTCCCGGGTCGGCAAGAATACTGCGATTCCCCAATGCCCGTGGACCATACTCCATGCGGCCGCGGTACCAGGCAATCACTCGTCCTTCGGCGATCAGTTTGGCCGCTTCGCGACAGGTCTGATCGAGAGACTCGAAAGGTTTCACCGTAATCCGGCCGGCGTACTTCTCAAGCGCCTTCTCAATGCACGGACTCGGGTACCCAGGTCCGAGCAGCGGAACCGGCATACGCTCATTGTGAACCGCTTCGGAGAGTGACGCGCGGTACAACGCAGCACCCAGCGCGGTGCCGTCGTCTCCGGCCGCGGGCTGTATGTAGACTTCGTCGAAAGTGCCAGAGTCGATGAGCTTGCCATTGGCCGTGCAATTGAGTGCGACTCCACCGGCCAGCGCGATGCGCCGCATGCCAGTCTGCTTTCCGAAGTGTCCGCAAACATGCAGCACCACTCGATCCAGACACTCTTGCAGGGCCGCCGCTACATCTTTATGTTCCTGGGTGATCTCCGCGTCGGGCGCTCGCCGGGCCACGAGGTGCTCGTCCAGGTAAGCCCGGGTAGCAACGTAATTTTCGCGTTCCTCGCGCGAACGGTTGAGCCGGAGAATCGGAATTCGAAGCGAACCATCCGGTCGCAATTCCACCGTCTTTTCAAAGAAAGCGCGGAAGCGCTCCGCATCGCCGTAAGGCGCCAGCCCCATGATCTTGTACTCATCGGAGTTGAAATCAAAACCCAGGTGCAGAGTCACCAGGGAATAGAGAATGCCGATGGAATCGTTGGCGGGAATCTCGCGCAGTTTCTTGAACTCACCACCGCGAAACTGGAACACGGTCAGGCTCTGCACCTCTCCCATGGCATCGTTCACCACCGCCAGGCACTCGTCCCATCCTGACGTAAAGGCAGCGCTGGCGGCGTGCGCGAGATGGTGACCTACCGGATGAATCTTCTCCGCACGAAAACCAGGGAACGATTGGTGCACGTGCCGGACCAGCGCTTCCTTCGAGAACACTCTCTGGTAGAGCCCTGAGGAATCTGCATCGAGCGAGTAAAGCGGTTGAAAGGGCGAGTAATCGAAGCCGTGGGCGATCTCATCCACATCTTCGATGTTGAGGCCCGCCTCGCGCAGACAAAACTGAATGGCGTCGATCGGGAAATCGCCAGTGTGCTTCTTGCGGCTGAAGCGTTCCTGCGCCGCGGCGGCAACGAGTTTCCCGTCAACCAGCAAAGCCGCCGCAGAATCGTAACCCTGCGAGATGCGGTATTCCCGTGGGTCCAAGCCCGGCCAATGTTCGCGTTTGAAGGGGGAAGATTCTTCTAAGCCGCTGATTCCTAAGAAGTTCACGTGGACCTCTCGCCAGGCAAGTCACCAACGTGCTGATCTAGCTCATCTTAACTGCAGCGTGGGAAGCCACCAAGCTTCTCAAAGACACGCTAGTAATCAGGGGGAGTAACACGGTATCAGCAAACGTCGCTCCAACCGTGTCGCTAATTCTAGTGGGCGTTTACACTCAATAGTTTCAATAATATGCAAAGTTTTGCAATGCCCTGCGTACTTTAACCGAACTTATGCTAGCGAGGAATTGAGCTCGAGTTAGGACTTCAGGGGCGATGCCGATCCGCAGCGTCACCTACGATGGTGGGACAAAGTTCATTCGCCGCAGCTCCGGGGTAGGGCCCTCTACCACAAGCGCGGCAGCGACACCCGGTTCGCTCAAGTCCAGTACGTTCCATCGACCGGATGCTTCCCCTTCCGCCCAAATCAGGCGTGCTGGCTGGTCGCTCTGAATACTCACGCGGAAGCTGTTCAATGGAACTGACAAACCGCCGCCGAGCGCCTTAACAAAGGCTTCTTTGCGGGTCCAGCAGGTAAAAAACGCCGCCAGGCGCGCGTCAGGGGAAAGCGCCAGAATCTCGGAGGCCTCGGCGGGTGCAAAGAAACGCCGGCTCAGATCCTCGACCTCAATCTCTGGCCGGACCCTTTCCGCATCGATGCCTACGCGGCCGTGCCCCGCAACCGCCACCAGAGTCAGGCCGTCGGTATGAGAGAGATTGAAGGGGATGTCTTCCACAGGCCACGTCAAAGCCGGCTTTCCATGCGTCTCTTCCCGAAACACTAACGCACCTGGCTCACATCCAGCGTAAGTTGCGAGAATGCACCGAAGTGCCCCACGCGCAACCGTCCACCTCTCCCGCAACTCGATTGATCGGAAGCGGGCTGCCCTCTGTTCTTCTTCCGGGGACAGAGTTGCCTTAAGGGCAGCGACGGTTCTTGCCACACAGTCGAGGTCTATGCGCCAAACGTGAACTTCGCCAGATGCGCACTTCATACCCGCTGCCTAATTATCAATGAAACGGCGGCCAATCGAGGCGCGGTCATGACTTGCCGAAACTGTCGCGACGGCCGTCGACACAAAGGGTGTTAATAAACTGACGACGAACGGAGAAAAACGAACGGGAGCTTTCCGGGAAACGCCAAGGCTGGAAGGATGCGGCGCAGCACATCTGGCGTCTCCTGAAGTACTCGATCCAGGATGCCCCGCAATCAGCGCTCTACGCCCGAAATAGAAACTCCCGTGTCGCATACCTGGTCTACTTTCCGGCCACTGGCGGAACCCTCAGTTGAAGCGACAAATTCCGCGACGACCAGGATTCTATAACCCGGCGCGCTGCAGAGACGCATCTGTGCCCCGTCCTCTCGCAGCCTGGGCATGATCCAGTCAAACGGCGAAATCTCCCATAGCACTAAGAAACGTTCGTGCGAGCGCTTGAAGTCGGAATACTCCGGCAAACGCAAGCGGCCTGTGCTTCGCAATCCCGCCAGGTTGTAATCCGTGCTGTTTGCTCCGGTGTACCTCAATGCCTCCTTGGGATCGGGTATATACACCAGCGCGTCGCGAAGTTCCCCGCTGCCAGAGTGTACGAACTGCAGATAAGTGCCAGGGTCCGCAACCACGATTGGCAATTGCAAAGCGTTCGCTCTCTTCACCCAAGGCAAAAGGCCAGTGCTGGGATTTTCGATCTTCGAAGGGATCCCGTACCGCGCCGCAAAACAAAAGATCAGAAAAGCCAGTGTGCCTAGCGCCGCCGCCCGCGATCCTTGAAACAAGCGTTGTAAGCAAAACGGCAGCAGAAGTGAAAATCCGATTACGGTCACCAACGAATACCGCGAGACATACACGCCTAGCACCAGGCGTCCCGCGATGAAAGCCGCAATGGGCGCCAACAACAAAGCCACCCAAGCCGCAAGTTCGTGGACTGGAGGCCCGACCGCCGACATCTTTGGTACTGTTGGTCTGCCAAGCGAGAGAATGCAGGCCAGAACCAGGACCACGAATGCTGCGCAAAGAATCCCGCCCAACGGCAAATACAGTTCCACGATTCCACCGACGAACTGCGATACCGTTGCCGGCGCAAAATATCCCTGCTTCAGCACCCAGTTCGACCACATCAAGGGTCGCAAAAACAGGAGCGGAGTCGTCGCCAAAACCAGTGCTGCCCATACCGCCCAATCGATCCGTCGCAAGCGCCAGTCGCGGACCAACTCCCCGAGCGCAATGGCAGCCAACGTAAGCACGGCGAAGTATTGGAGGTTAAATGCCAACCCGAGACTCACAAACAATCCCACCAGAGCAATCCACCGCGCACGATACTGGGTGACGGCCTGCCAGCACAACGCCGCCAGAGCGCTCAGCCCCAGCAGCAAACCGTACGGCCGTGCCTCGGTCGCATAAAAGGGGGCATATGTCAGAAAGCTTGCGAACACCGCGATCGCAGCGTAAAGCAGCCCCACGTATCGTCTGACCATGAAGTAGACGCATATCATCATCAGCAGGTATCCCACAACCGCCGGAAACCGTAGTCCGAGCCCATTCCATCCAAGAGCGTGGCCTGATAATTTCGAGATCAGATGAAACAGCGGGGGAGACGACTCGGCGTGTGCTGCCAAGGTTTTCCAAATCGCATCGAAACTGGGCAACGCCGCAACGTACTCGGTAAGGATTTCGTCGAAAGTAAACGGCAAGCGACGAGCCTTGAGCGAGGCACACAGCAGAAAGACACACGACACACCGACGATGCCCAACCACGGCGCTCTTAGGAGCGCTGATTCAACCCGCAAGGCAAACTGCTCGAGTATTCCGCCAAGGAGGTGCCAGACTGTAGTCGAAGGTGAACGTGGCACTGCGGACTCAACGCTGCGGGATTTGGCTGTTCGCATTTGGAACCCACCTGCCTCTCGATGTTAATGAGTAGGTATGTCAAGACGAACGAGGATGAGACGTCAGGGAAACGAGTTCTGTGAAAAAGAAAGCCTGCTCTGATTTCATGCTTTACTCATTCCCCTAAGCCTTTACGTCGTCCGCTCCGATGCCGCGCAGAATGCCGCTCCGGGGATGGACCGTATCTGGCGAGGAAGTCCTCCTAGCTTTATTGCCCCGTCATTCAGAGCGTTCAGGTCTGGAGCGAACTGGGCTCTCTCCCTGCCCCGGGACGCCAAAGCGCGGGAACCGATCCGAGGCAGTGAAGCTGGAGATGCCAAAATCACTGTTTTGCGCGTGCGTTCCCTGGTGAAAGAAGCCGAAGCCCGGCGCACCCGAAGTAATCACCGAATCCATGCCTTGGATTACCCTCGTGCCGTTGATGTAGGCCGTAATCACGCTTCCCACGATGGTTCCAGTGATTACGTCCCCGTTCTGGCAGGCAGCGCTGGGCCCCTTAAGCTCGGCAATGGGCGGCGTGAAATCATCGGGAGGGCCGTTGGCGCGGCCCATCTGGATGTATGAGTCGGCGGAAGGAGTACCGACTCGACAGTTGATGTTGTAAGTCCTGCTCCAGTTCTTGGCAAGTGTACCGCGGAGCCTGATTTCCACTTCGTCGTAGTCGCGGTTTGTGCCGGGGGCACCATCCCACCACACGACGATCTGCACGAACTGATCGTTGCCCCATGTTCCTGTCAAAAGAGCAGTCGAATCGGTATAGGGCGGGGGCAAGGCTCCCGTCTGCGTTCCAAACGCCAAGCCAGGAGTGCTCCTCACCGTTGACCCACTCACCCAATTGTGGCCCTCCGAGATAGGATTCTCGGTATTTGGGAAACTGGTCGTGTAGGTTCTGGGCGGAGGGGGCTCGGTGTACCCATCTGCAGGAAAGTGAAAGGCGCTGGACGAATACATCTCTAGTCGGGAGTGGTGTCTGCGGGTCCACCAACCCCCGACGACGCCGATGACGAGCAGTAACAGCAAGACCGCTATCAACCTGGCCGGGTAGGACCCCTTCACTGGCTCACCGATCCATACGGAATCAACGTGCTTGGGTCGGTATCCGCCTGATACAGCCATATCTTGCGGCCCCCTTGGTAGTAATTGACCAACTCGCGGTTTTTCGCTTCTCCCATGTCGCGAGCCCAAACAATCTGCGAAGCGTCAATGTCCGCGCTGTTATACACGCAGTCATCGCTCTTGTCGATGTGACCGGCGGAGTACCGAACCAGAATCAAATGTCGCCCACCCTGCTTGATCGCCTCTCTCGTAGCGATCATCCGCGGAGAAACGACGTGATGCCTGGTTTCCCACGAGCGCCCTCGTTCGTCTCCACGTCGAAGGACCCCTTGGACGCACAAAAGGGCCGCGAGCGTTAAAACGAGAGCTGGCCCATAACTTCTACCGACCACTCTCAGCCACCTGAACCCATACATTCCCAACAGAGGTAATAACCCCACACTTCCGGCGATGTAATGAGGAGCCTTGACACTTTCGATCAGGAGTCCGCACCAGACACAACAACAGATGGCTGCCGCTGTCCAAAACCGATAACTACCAGACAACAGAATTCCAAGGGACACCGGAAACAACAACAGTGACGGGCAATAAAAACCAAAGATCTGGTCCAATAACTCGGTTAGGTTGAGACTCGGATTCGATCTGACTTTCCGGAAATGCTCTAACTCGTTCTCCCAAGAATTCTTTAGAACGGCATGCCGGTAAACCGGAGGCGTGGGCATGGAGGAGAATATCCAGGGCGGATGGCTCGCGTAGTCTTGGGAATATGCGGCGTACGGCATCAGGAAGGCGCTTCCGGTGACTCGGTAGTTGTAGTAGCCGTCCAGCAACGCACCGGCTCCGCAAATCAGCAGCAAGGGAATCACGCACCGAAGCGAAAACAGTTCGGTCAGGCTTCGTTGCTGTCGCCTTCGCAAAAAAAGCAGCGCCACAAAAGCGGCAACACTCATTACCAGCCCCTCATACGGCCGTGTATTTGCGAGTAATACAAGCCCGATTGCGGCCACGACAACATCCTTCACTTTCACTCGCCGCGCTAGTCGCGGAAGAGCGCCCAACAGCAGACAACCAGCACTGGCGGCGACGGCTCCTCCCCAGTACGAGTTCATCCAATAACCGAGAAGAGAGATATTTGCCAGGGTAACGACTGTACCCAAGACGGCATAGACCGGTGGTACCCAGTTTTGGAGCATCCAGCACAAGCAGGCGCCAAAGAGTCCAAAGCTAATCCAGACGCCAAACCAGGGATGACCCAGCAGCTTCCATCCCATCACCAAGAATAGTGCCTGACCAGGAGGATACTTGCTCATGTACGTAGGTTGCATGAGCTCATGAAAGGTTTCAAAGTGCACCCACATAGGGTGCGGCGGGTTAGTCAGCCGGCCGGAAGCGAATGTCTCCGCCCCCAGCAGGTAACTGAACTCATCAGCCACGTAAGGCTGTGGAATGGGAATGCGCGGCAAGAGCGCGATTCGGATCCCCATCGTCATAGCCATCACCAGGAGACACATCGCGATCTTATGGCGAGAGATGCGCTCCAGCCACGCGAAAGCTTGAGTCGCGTAATACAATAGCCTCGGTCGGTGCTCCCTGCGAAAATCGCACGCGGCCGTATTTCGGACTGTCAGCATATGCGCTGGTCGAAAGCTAAACGGAAACCACGAGCGGTTCCTCTACTGCCGGCGGTCGTATAAATCCTCGGACAAGGTCCACGTAGAAGAGTTTCTGTCCCATGACATACAGGAGCATCCCGAGGTACCCGGCGAGCACCAGCGTAACTCCTAAGACAAGCCTGGGCAGTGGAGAAAGGAATGGACCGTACAGGGCCTGCAATCCGAGGGCAATGGCGGCAGCTACAATACCTGAGAACAAAGGACGGCTCACGGTCAGCAGAACATCGCGAACGGAAATCACAGTACCGCGTACCGCGGCCGCAATCAGCGGAACGGCACAGAACGTCATCATCGCTGAGTAGGCAAACGCAACGCCCTTGGGCCCATAAGGCAACCCAATTACATAACCCGCAATCATGAATGGCGCGAGGACGAGAGCCATTCTCAGGCCGCGCCCGACCAATCCGAGCGACATGAGCAGCCATCCCATGGGATTGATAATCGCGAAGGCTAACACGGTCGGAGCCAGCAGGCGAAAAACAGGGACCGCGCTTTTCCACTTGGCACCGAGGAAAACGGAAATCATGTCGCCGGCAAAAAGGGCGCACATCGCCGTGATCGGCACGGTCAGTGACAAGATCAGGGCGTAACCTTTGAGGAAGTAGCTTTTGAAGCGACTGGGATCGTCCTTAAGCCGGGAGAGCGCGGCGAAGGCAACCCCACTCGCTGCTGAATTCAGGTTGTCGTTTGGAATGCTGACTAGCTGATAGGCACGTCCATAGATGCCGACGGCATCGGCCCCCCAGAACCGTCCTAGCAAAACCTTTTCGAAGTTAGTAGCGATGTACATCACGAGGCTATTTAAAGTCAGCGTACCTCCAAAACGCATCATGGAACGGATGCCAATCCCCTTGTGCGGCCTTCCCGGAAACCAAGCGGTGGTCAGCCAAAGACACACTGTATAGACGAATGGGACCACGGTCGCCGAGGCCACCAGAGACCAGTATCCGTAACCACGCAGCGCCATCCCAATTGCAACCAGAACACTTGTCAACAATGAGACAATGTCGATCACCGACAGCGTAATAAAGCGCATCTGGCGTTCGAGAATCGCGGAGTGCTGTACCCCGGCAGCGTTGAAGAGAAATGCGGAAGCTAAGGCAGCCGTGACCCCAAGAAGCCTGGGCTCGCGATAAAACCACACGATAAATGGCGCCATCGCCACCACCAATAGCCCCAGGATTGCACCGACCAATACGTTGATCCAGAATAAAGTTGAGGCCTGTTCCTCTGTGACGGTCGTGCGCTGAACCGCTGCCGCCGACAACCCGAAATCCCGGAATACGCTGAAAACCCCGGTCACCGCGGTAACCATACCCACCAGGCCAAAATCTTTCGGGTCCAGCAGTCGCGCCAATACCATCATCGAACCCACTCGGACCAGGAAGCCAGTTCCCTGGGAACAGATCTTGGCGAAACCGCCGCGAATCACCTTATGCTTCAAATCCTTCATCGTGTTTTCACACCAGTCGCATGTCAGCCAATTTCGCCGTCTTTGGCATCCTGCGCTTGGCCTTACAGGACGATCTTGCGACTGTAAAAAGCCTCGGCGTATCCGCTGCGGGCGTTACACTCCATTCCACGCAGCCGCATAAGGGAAAGAAAGGTGTCCTCGTGAAACCAGCGTTTGGTGCGCTGGGACTGGAAAGTATCCATGATGTAACGCACTTTCTTCTGGCAGACTTCAGCCTCCAGCGGTACAAAAACGCTCGGTTGTCCGAAGTCGCCATCATATTTCGGAATCTCGTACTCCAGGATGAAATGATCGCGAAACGTGTTCCAAGTAAGCTCGCCTATCAGGCAGTGATCCTGATGGGCGTCTTTCCGGTTGTGAGTGAAGATAAGATCGGGGTAGACTGTCTCCTTCAACTCCTCGAACACCGCCTTCACTTCGCCGCCTGCAAATGGCATGAAGCCATCCGGAAAGTTCTTTAGAACCGCAGCCTTGTGTCGGTTGGTACCCGCGAACAACTCGGCCCCGCGATGCGCCTCGGCTTCCCGAATCCCAACCGCGCTGAATACGACCCAGTAAATTACGCAGGTTGGGTACTGCTCCCTCAGCCGTAGAACCGTGCCGCCGCAACCGATCTCGATGTCGTCGGAATGGCAGCCCAGGCATAGGACTTTCAGGGCGTCGCCCGGTACCGCGTTGAGATTCAGTTGGATCATAGGCCCGTGGAAACTACTTTCTGCGTTTGCATAGGCGCACGGCCTGCACCCTCGCCGACTCCAGTTCTGTGCCACCGATAGATCACAAACTTGTCAGCGGCCGCCTCCGAAGACAGCTGCACGAGTTCCGCCCGATGGTCTGGGATGCCGTGCGTCAGCCACTCCTCGTAATACCGCGTAAACTTCTCTCTCCGGCGCAGGACTACGTAGTCGACTCGCGCGGCATCGAGGTATCGAAGCGCCAGGTCGCCTGTGCAGTAAGGAAAGTACGTGAACTGCGCCCCCGCGTGAAAGGCCAGCGGTATGGAAAGATCCATGATCTTAACTGGATAGTTCTGCTGACGCCCGATCCACAGGCCCACTTCCTTGTCAACGCGAGTCGGCAGAGCGCTGTCTACGAACACATACACCCTTCTGACTCCTTGGATCGGGCTCATGATCGTCGCTAATCCTATCAACCCGGGAACGATACCATAAGAAATCGCGGGGCGAGCTAGCACATTCCATCCCGCAGCAGTGCTGGATGCCTTCGTCCACAGGCCGGCCTCGAGAAGACCATTTGCTGCCCAGATGCACAACAGTGGGACCAATACAAAGTAGTATCTCTCCTCGCTCCACAACGCAAAAAAGGTCGCCACAACCGGCGCAGCCCCCACCAACAGGACGAACAACCTGCCCGGGGTCTGAGATCTTCGCCAAGGTCGGCGCAGCGCACCCAGCAGGGCCAACGCTGGCAAAAGAGGTGCCCCAATCCAATCGGACGACAGTCGTCGCAATAACTCTGGCCCATTCTGACGAACGCCCTTCTCGAAAAAACGAAACGCGTCTTTCAGCGTTACGTCCTTTCCCCGCATCACCTCAGCATGGGGGCGCATCGGAAATCCCATCCCGTTGAGATTCGCGTCGATGCCATAGAACGCCCACTTCTCCTCCCAGCGTTGTCCCGACTCTGCATTTGGCACGGAAGACGGTACCTCGTGCCGCCCACCGGGCGACTCGAAATCCACCCCGGGTTTAGTCTCCGCAGCCAAAATGCGCCTCGCCGTGTAAGAGAAAATCGTGCTCTTCCCCTCCAAGTGAACTTCGCCGGTCGCTTTGTAAATAAAGATGACTTCTGGCAGAGCCAACGCACCAAAAACTAGGACTGCGGCGGCAACTCGTTTGCATCGGATGGCGAGGTCTCCCTGGGTCGCAGTAAGCGCGAACAGCACCGCTATCGCGAATCCGGCGGCACCCTCAGCTCGAACCAAGTAACTGAACCCAAATGCTCCACCCACTAACAACCACAGTTCGATCGAAGCGCTATCCAGCGCCCGAACAACCAAGTACACGGACGAGAGCAGGAGCGTGATGTACGGCCCCTCAGAAAACACTGTAAAAGACAAATGGACTAACAGTGGATGCAGCAGGGTTAACAAAGCTGCGATGAATCCTACGCGCCGGCTGAACAGGTGCGATGCGACACCAAATACCGGCAGTGGGAGCAGCGCTCCCATAACCAGCGCAACCAGCCGGCCCGCCAATTCATAATCGTGGGTTAGAGCCGAAGTTCCAGCAATGAGCAATGGGAAAAGAGGATTGAAGTTCAATTGAGCGCCGGGGGTCACCAGCCCAACGTAGCCTACGCCATTCCGCAAATTCTCGGCGATTCTCGCGTACTCCGCTCCTTCGGATTCGATCGCGCCCGTTTGCCAGTACGCCCATGCCGCCACACGGACTGCGAAGCTAGCCGCCACGATTATGGTCAGCAACAACCACACCCGCCGAGGCTGTCTGTTCATCCCGTTGCTACCTTGTCTAAACCTCATGCTCCGTTTGTTACAGCTATCTTATTGGATTGTTACAAAGGAACACTTGTTCCGTCCGCGTCTCGGTAAGACATTGGGATGGACCCTTAATTCAAGACTTTCTCTCGCCAGCGCAAACTAGCATCCAGTCGTCCACTTTTGACGAGCTCCTGAATATGCGAGATCCGCATGTAGCGAGGTCCCTCGAAATCCTCGAGCCGCAATCCGAACCGCTGAATCGCCTCATACAGCTGCTTCGCCCCAGCACGCGCATTCCAGCGTAGCTTGCATTCCGGCAATACTTTGGCCAATTTGCCGAAGTCCACTCGATAACAGCGCGTATCCGGGCCACCGCCCTGTGCGTACTCAATGCGGCATCCGGGGACGGTTTCATTGACAATCTCCGCCAAGTCACGGATCTGGTAGTTCTCTTCACTAGAACCGACGTTAAACGCCTGACAGTGAATCACGTCTCTTGGCGCATCCAACATGGCGATGAAAGCGCGGCCGATGTCTTCAATATGGACAATGGGTCTCCAGGGGGTACCGTCGCTCTTGATATAGATACGCCCCGTCGTGAACGCCCAGGCAACGAGGTTATTGAGCACAAGATCAAACCGCAATCGTGGCGACACGCCATAGGCGGTTGCATTGCGCAGGAAAGTCGGACTAAAGCTTGAGTCGGCCAGCTTGGCGAGGTCTTGCTCGACCAGCACTTTCGAGCGTCCATAAGGGGTGACCGGCCGGAACTCGGCTTCCTCATTCAACAGGGCCTCTCCCCCTGCAGCTCCATAGGTACTGCAAGAAGATGAAAACAGGAACCGTTGGACGCCTGCCTCCTTCGCGCACTTAGCCAAACGCACCGACGCAACGTGGTTGATGTCGTCCGTCAACGACGGGTTCAGATCCCCCAGCGGATCATTGGACAAAGCTGCCAAGTGCACCACGGCATCAAACCCTTCCACGTCTGACGCATCCACATCCCGAAGATCTTTCTTCTTACTGGGAATGCTCGTTAGTGGCTCACCAAATCCGGAATGCTCAAACCAATCAATGTCCAGTCCACTTACAGTGTGCCCTCGTTCCAATAACATAGGGACTATAATAGCGCCAATATAACCTTTGTCTCCCGTTACTAGTACACGCATCTTATTTTTGCTCCTGTCCTAACCATATAACAGCTAAACTCTAAGTAGTACTTGTACACGTTATATCAGACCTGCTCATTTCTTTTTTGTTTTCAAAAGCGGGCTGGCGGAACGGCCCTTTGCAGGGATAACCCCGCCTCCGTTACCTTGCCGCTTCCACAACTGCCAAGGAGCCATCCCCTTGCTGTAGAGGTCGTCCAGTTCCTGCTTCTCCTTGAAGGTGTCCATGCTCCTCCAGAAACCGTCGTACGGGTGGGCCACGAGTTGCTTTCTCGCGATCAGCCTTTGGAATGGTTCGTGCACCAATTCCTCCCCAGCCTTGATGTAGTCAAAGATGGTACGCCGAAAAACAAAATACCCGCCATTAATCATCGTCTCAGACTCGCTCAAGGTCTTGATTTCCTGAACCAACCCGCCACTGCCTATTGAAACACAATGACAACTCAGACTGGGGCGGACGCACAGAAAAGCTGCTGTCTTGCTCTGCCCAGAAAACGAATCGATCAGATCGGGGAGGTTGAAGTCCGTCAGGTTGTCACTGTAATTGGCTAAGAACACCTCTTCTCCGTCCAAATATCTCTCCACTGCCTTCAGTCTCTGGCCGATATTAGCGTTAGTGCCTGTATCAACGAACGTAATCGTCCAATCGTGAATGTCGGAGTTAAACACCTGTAGATCTTTGCCCCCTTTGCGCAACACGAAGTCATTGGAGGTAAATTCACAATAGTTGACAAAGTAATTCTTGATAACATCGGCTCGATAACCCAGACAAAGAATGAATTCCTTGTGCCCAAAATGTGCATAGTACTTCATTACGTGCCACAGGATAGGACGGTCTCCAACATGCACCATGGGCTTGGGAGTGTTCTCGCCTGCCTCTCTAATTCTCATGCCGAGTCCGCCACAAAACAGTACGACTTTCATCTGCGCCACGCTCCAGGGTTGCAATATAAGCCGGAAAGCCTGTTCATCGCCGCGCCATCACGGACAAATCCTAGCTTCGGGAATAGGGATAATGAATTTGCCGCCCCATTCCCGAATATTGGCCATCTGTTGCATGATTTCATTTTTCAGATTCCACGGCAGGATCAGCACGTAGTCCGGCCGAGTTTCCGTAATTCGTTCGGGGGGATAAATGGGAATATGCGTCCCAGGCGTAAATCGCCCATGTTTGAAGGGATTGCGGTCGACGGTATAGTCGATGAAATCGGTTCCGATTCCGCAGTAGTTTAACAACGTATTACCCTTACCTGGGGCTCCATAGCCGACGATCGACTTGTGTGCTTCCTTAGCATCGATTAAGCACGCCAGGAGTTCGCGCTTCGTCTTCTTAACTTTCTCCGCGAACGAAGAATAGCTCTGAAGGCGCTTCAAGCCGACCGCCTCTTCTCTGGCGCTCAACTTTACGACGCGGGAACTGATTGGCTTGGAGTCGTCCTCACGGTGCCGGCCAAAAACCCGCAGCGACCCGCCATGAGTGGGCAGCTCTTCCACGTCAAACAGCACTAGTCCGTGCGCGTCAAGAATCTCTCTGGCGGTCAGAAACGAGAAGTACGAGAAATGCTCATGATAGATCGTGTCAAACTGGTTCTCATCCATCAACTTCAAAAGGTGCGGGAACTCCAGGGTCAGAGCTCCTCGCGGTTTAAGAAGAATCTTCATCCCGGCAATGAAGTCGCGGAGATCGGGAACCTGAGCCAGGACATTGTTGCCGACCAGCAAATCCGCCTGTTTTCCTTCAGAGGCTAATTCCGCGGCCAGCTGTTTGCCAAAAAACTTCACAAGAGTCGGAACCTTCTTCTCCTCCGCAGCTCTCGCGACGTTCGCCGCAGGCTCAATGCCGAGCACGGGAATTCCCTTCTGCACGAAATACTGCAGCAGGTAGCCGTCGTTGCTGGCGAGTTCCACGACCAAGCTCTTCTCATTCAGTCGAAAGCGATCGAGCATCTGCTCGGTATAACGCCGGCAGTGTTCGAGCCAGCTCTCGGAGTACGAGGAGAAGTAAGCATATTCGGTGAAAATATTGTCCGGACTGACAAACTCTTCCAGCTGAACCAGAAAGCACTTCCCACATACGAATACATGCAATGGATAAAAGGGCTCCATCTGACTTAGCTGCTCAGGCCGCAGGTAGGTTTCGCACAGCGGCGACATGCCCAAATCCACGAACGTATGGCGTAATTCTGACTTACAGAATCGGCACGCCCCGGATCGTTCCACCAACTCGCTCTTCATAACCACAATTGCCGTGCCCTCTCCAACTACGCGCTCTTACCGACTCGCATCCGCTCCAAGGCCTTCTGGGCAGCGTTTTCGCCGCTGATGAAGGCTTCGTCCGTCCAAATGTAAAGCCAGTCTCCGTAGCGGCCACAATAGGCGACACCTATGTCGTCGAGATATGCATGCACAGTCGCCAATGCATCGGCACGCTCCAGATCGAAGATAATTTGCGCATAATGGCTCACATGGACATTCGTGTGCAGGATCTTGTCATCCTCCCGCAACACGCCACAGCGCTTGAGATCCGCGACCACGGGCGCAACGTAATCCTCGGGAGAGCCCTTCATCGGCATGTATTTCTGCGAGAAATAGACCTCAGCCTGGATGCTGCCGCATCCCGGCGGCACGGTGTGAGGCGAGAACATATGGGGAAAACTGAGTCGCGTGAAGCATATATCCCGGTCGTAGAAGTACGTCCACTGTCCTTGCGACAAATCGGAGCGATTTATCCCGAGATTGACCATGACACAACTGGTGTAAGCCAATTTCCTGGCCGCCGCGACTACATCGGGCGGCGCGCCTGCGATCATTGGAACCAACTCGGTCAAAGGCACAGAGGAAATTACCGCGTCATACCCAGCAACAACCCCGTTCGCGAAGTGCAGTTCTTTCGCGGCTGGGTCGAGGCGCACGAGTTGATGGCGAAGATTGATTTGCGTCTGTTCAGGCAGCAGACTCAAGTAGGAGACAAACCCGTCGTAGGAGGGATAGCGGACATAGTCTACGTAGTGAACGTCCGGTGTTTCAGGAGACAGTGCACCGACCAGGACCTCTTCCAGTTTTGCGCGATACAACCGAGGTCCCAGCCAAGAGGTGCTCATGTTATCGGCGGTCGTGGTGTGGTACTTAAACCCGTACTCCATGGGAAAGGTTTCGGCAAATGTCCTGCCATAACTCGCAATCAGCCAATCCGCGTAGTTGTCGATCGGCTTATGTTCTATATGATTCTCCTGATCGTGCTGGGCCCCAATAAAGTCGCACAGGCAGTTCACTACCAGATCGGTCGGCAAACCGGATAGATTGCATATCGCAGGATGCTTGATCCAATGTCCCTTCCAGTAGTTATTGGGACGGGCGTGAATGACCTCGTACTTTTCGTGGACGCTCTGGGCAAAGAGCTTTTGCAGACGTTCGTGCTTGGTGAAGGAGACATGGGGTCCTTCATCAAAGATGAAACCGCTAGCATGCTTAAATGACGCGGTATGTCCACCGTAATACCCGTTCTTGTCGTACGTGATTGAGGGCACGCCTTCCTGGTGCAGCCGATGAGCTGCACCCCATCCCGCCATGCCTGAACCTAGAATCGCAACTCTTTCCATCGTCTAACTTCCTCCGTATCCTTACTTATCCGCTTTATTGCTTCTCATATCGGTCACACTTGTGTGACATTGTAGATGTCGGGGGAACTTTCCAGCTTTCCACGGTACCAGTCGACAGTGCGCTTCAGCCCGTCCTGCAATGGCACTTGAGGCTTCCATCCTATTTTGGCAAATGTTTCGGCGGTTTTGGCAAGGCGCGTTGGTTCGAGCGGTCTGTCCGGCAACGCACCAAACTCCGCATTTACCCCAGCCCCAATCGAGATGACCAATTGCTCCACGATTCCGCGAATCGAAACCAGTTCCCCTGTTCCCAAGTCCAGGGTCGCGCCGTCCACGCCGCCGGCTTGAGCCAGTGCCAGGAAACCATCCACGACATCAGACACGTAGATCCAGTCTACTAGACGCTCTCCGCTGCTGATCTTAGGTGTTCTTCCTTGCAACAACGAAAGGGTGACATAGGGAATCAACTTGGTAAAATCCATTTGCCCAGGCCCATAAACCATGAATACGCGGGCAATCACGACCGGCAACTTATAAAGCGCATGAAACATACGGGCGTAGCCGCTGCTGGCCCATTTCGCCGCGGCATAAGGCGCCGAGGGGAATGTCTCTCCATTTTCGACGTCAGGCTCGGCCAGAGAGCCGGTCAGAATCACGCGACGGCAATTGGTCTCGGCAGCCACAATAAGAAGGTTTACTGTACTCTGCAAGTTGCTCCGAAACGTAGGAAGCACGTGCTCAATACCAGGTGCGCCTTTCACGTGGCTGGCTAAGTGAAAGATCACTTCCGGTCGAACCTCGCCAACGATCTTCTTCACCTGCTCCAGATCCGCAAGATCAGCCTGCCACCAGCATTGATCGCCAAAATCGGCTGGGCGCCGCGAGCGGTACACAGCATGCACCTCTGCCCCTTCCTGACACAAACGAAGGCACAAGTGTGAGCCGATGAATCCGTTTGCTCCGGTAACCAGAATTCGTTGTCCATCAAGACAGCTGCGCATCACTATGTCCTTCTGTCCGGAGGTAACTTCTCAACTTCGTAACTAGCCTTCAAACAACCGCACGGAATTCTGAGTGCCCCACTCAAAACTACTTCTGAGACTAAGTTCTAGTATTGAGACACGAAATATTGAGTCACCGAACGGCAGCCTCCGATACTCCAGTACGAAACCTTCATATGATTACACTCGTAGGTGCTTCCTTCGCGGGTTGTGTCCGTAAGGCTTGCGCTGCCAGCGGCCACCGAGCGCTCTGTTCGGGCCAGAGTATCTCGGCCACTCGGCCACGAGGTGATTCCACATCGTTCATCGAAATCACATCATCCTTCGAAACGTTCCGACGCAGCCTGCATCCTTCTGAAAGACCGATGGGCAGCGCTGCCACGGCGCGAGCGGCGGTGACGTTATCGATCAGCCCGTACGTGCAAAACCCACCGATTCCGTCGAGGCGCTCCCCGGCTTTCAAATCGCGCTTGGCCATGGTCACCACTTCACAGACGGGGCCTGCGAGGGGTGCAACGGTCGGATCACGATGGATGACGGCTCGGCCGATGGTCGACGCGATCTGGGCATACGGCAGATGATACGGCGTGTAGAAAACGTAGAATGGGCCGTCTCCGAGCTTGTAATACGCCAACTGAACCTTCTTGAGCGCCGATTCCTCGTGGACGATAACAAACGCCCCCGTGTGCGGCGCCGCACCCAGCGCGTAGTCGACCAAGCCCGTAGCGACCATCTGGTCCGCCGGCAGTAGGTCCCCCATCTCCCGGACGTGCTCGCAGGCAGGCCCGTACATGCCACGTCGGCCAGCATGAAATCCCGTTGCATTGGCAAGGACAGTCGCCTCCATCGATAACTTGGTAGCGTCGGCAAATGAAGTGACTTTCCTAACATCCAGGTCGTGTTTCTCCGCAAAAGCACGTTGAGTCTCGGGAGTCCTGTAGTAGTCGACCATGCCTTTAAGGTTGCCCGCTGCCACAGGACGAAGCCCCAAGGATCGGAGATAGCGAAGCAGGGTCATCGCCACCCCCGGTTCATCCCCGTCCGTGTGGGTGACGACCACCCCAGCCATGTCTGCTTTCACCTTCAGAATCGGGCCGAGGAGCGAATCCAGTTCGGCGTTCACCAACACCACATGCTTGCCATGGTCGAACGCCTCGAGGACCACACCGGCTGCGGCTTCGACAGTGCCCGTGACCTCCACGAGCACATCAATAACATCACAGGCGGCCAATACCAACGGGTTCTCAGTCAGGACCGGCAAGCCGCGGGCGATCGCAGCTTCCGCCTCGCGGGCAGTCTCTACCCGACGCCACTCCGTTATGCCAGCTTCCCGGAATGCCCGTTCGCCATGCGCCGGCGTCCGATTCGCGATCGCTACCAGACGAATCCCCGGTGCGGGTGTTCCAAGCTGCAAGGCAATGGCACGGCCCGACGCGCCTGCCCCAACCATTCCGACACGGATGGGACGACCCGTGGCTTCTCGCTCTCGAAGTGCAGTATCGACAATCATCGGCGTCCCCGCGCTACACTCGCGGCCCAATAGCGATCTGCTCAGAACCGCACATTTTCTTCATCACGTTCTTGCGATAAACCAGAGTGATCAACAATACACTACGGTTTTGCTCCCACACTCATGCCAGAAATGTTCGACCTACCTCTTGTCGTAAAAACATGCCGTTTCAACCAACCAAGAGTCTCTTTTCCAAACGCAGAAGGGCTAATGCCGCATGAAATAGCAAGATTTCTCATTGCGCTCCAATACCTTCCCTGCCGGACGAAGACGCGGCTGATGCCGAAATACGCAGCACTTAAAGAGTCTCTGAGAAACCGGCGGCGTTCCTGTCTGATCGTAGTCAGACTCGAAAATAATTCGCGATAGAGAAAGATCGTGGCATTGCAGTACACGAGAGATTCCCCATCATACAACCGAGTCAATCGGTCACTGTCATCCGAATTCATGGCGGTTCCGCACCCCGCCACCGCACACGCAGGGTGTAAAAGAGCCAGCTTGAAAAACAGTAATGTGTCTTCCCTGGTGCGAAGTTCCTCGGCAAGGCCGCCGACCTCCAAATAGGTCTTCCGGGATACCACGCTGGCCTGGAGCAGCATGGGCTGGATACGCATCAGCGCCCATTCCCCCGCGTCTCGCCTGACTTCCCAATCTCCGTTCACCGTCAATCCGCAACGACTCCAATAGGAGTATCCACCCTCGGGTCGTGACACTTCTGTGTCGGCAAAATACAGTGCAGCCTCGCCTCGCGTGCCCTCTATGGCATTTACTATGCGTCGGAGATGGCCGGGAGCCCAACAATCGTCGGAGTCCAAAAAAGCAATCCATTCGTATTTGGCTTCACGTACTCCCAGGTTGCGAGCGGCTGAAACCCCCGCATTCGCCTGAAATATGCAGCGCACTTTGTCGCCATAAGATTCCAGCACCCTCCGTGTATCATCGATCGAGCCATCGTCAACGACGATGATCTCCGACGGCGGGTATTCCTGGGCGAGGGCACTCTCGATGGCCCTGCCGACGAGAGTGCAACGATTATACGTAGGGATTACAGCGCTTATTTGGGTGTGGTTTTGCATTTGCGGCAGAGCTATGTCTTGATCCCAGACTTAAGGAGCTTTTCAGCCGTCTGTTTCGGGTTTAACGCTAAATCCAGACCCTTTGCGACCACAGCCCTCGCCAGCCTGATTTTGGAAAACGGACAACCACAATCGCGCAGCCTTCCCTTGTGATAATCCCAAAATGCCTTCTCTCGAAAGTGAAAAATGCTGACCGCCAGCGCATGATAGTAGGAGGCTAGGATCTCCTTTTGGCGCTTCTTGAGTTCTCCAGGCGTTAGGTAACTAGGACCATACTCGACGAGATCGCTGAGCCGCGACGGCTCATAACTGTTTAGCGATCGGCATTCCGCGCTCGCCGCCTCTCCGTGAATTCTTTCGTAGGAGAGGACCTGATGCACAAATCCGAAATCAGACTGCTGAAGATACTTGTAGCAAGCACTTGTATCTGCGTTGGGCGTGGCGTTAGGGAAAAAAGACTCCCGCGACCTGATCAGATCGGATCGATACAAAATAGAGGTTGGAGTTCCAAACACATACGGGCCTCCGAGCAACTGTGAACGGCAGATGTCCTTTCCTGAGGTTACGGTGCTTGGGTATGGAAGTTCAGCCCATCTCACACACCACTTTCGCCCATCGCTACCGCCTCCGCTGACCTGGTATGATCCGACAATGCCCACAGATGGGTTTGCCTCAGCAACACTCACCATGCGTGTCAGGCATTCCGGGAACAGCCAATCATCGGCTGATACCTGCTTGCAGTACTTGCTGCTGGAGGAGATAAGCCCGAAGGCCCGATTGTGATTCGCTATGATCTCTAAAAACCTATCGTTGTTGTGAACTTGAACGCGTTTTTCTTTTCTTGCGTATTCTTCAGCGATCTGGAGGGTCTCATCCGTGCTGCAGTTGTTGACGATGATGTATTCCCAGTTCGAATAGGTTTGAGCTAGAACGCTTTCAATACACTCCTTCAAATATGAAGCGCCGTTGTAGACGGGCGTTACCACGCTTACCAGCGGCTCGCTATGACCATTCATTGTTTACACGTTCTCCATTTGTCGCACGCCCCGCGCATTTGTCGCCGCATCCGCGCCGGATGCAGCGCTGCCATTGGCCGCAACTCTCTCCAGCCAAATCTCCCGCCAATACGGGTACATCGCTTTCGGGCAGAGCATGCGGCATGGGCTGTATCGCGCCTGACACACAACCGAATCCAGGGTAATGCACGGGTTCTTCATTTCCACCATCTTTCCCGTTTTCTCATCGATGATCTTAGTGACACTCTTGAGGACTCGGTAGGTTCCACCGCAGTACGGCACCAGTTCCGCGTCCCAGTACATCCCGCGATTCTTGTTGCCGGCATCGACGGTTTTAAGGATCTCCTCGTGCGACTTCACCCGGACGATTTCACCAGGCCGCAAATTCAGTGTCCCCGACGGTGTCGGCTTCCCCTGGGGTATCCGCCCTGGCTTTCTGGGAAACAGCGTGCCGCCCCAGACCGGACGAAACTTGTCGTAGAACCAACGCATCGCAGGTCCTAATCCAATGCCGGCCTGGCTGACGTGATAGTAGATTGAATAAATCAGGCCGTTGAAAATGCGGTCGAGACCCACATTTCCGGATAAGTAGTCCTCAATATACTGGCGCACATCCCACCATGCGAGGGGTTTCGTTGCATGGGGTATTTGCGTGACTTGGCAGACGTACGTCACCGGTTCAGCATCGGGATCGGATATCCGCGTGTGAGCCAAGACATCAGATTCGCTGCACCCGGTACCTGACGCTCCATCCGCCTCTTGTGCGGAGAGCGTCTCCGTTCTCAAGACTGTATTCTTTGGATCGCCTTTGACCGGTTTCAGCCACGCATGTTTCCAGTAGAGCAGACACGCCGCCTGGCACCCGCCATGCGCTTCTCCATCGCAGCGCGTTTCCAGGTGGACTGTCGCTTCCATCCGGCGCGTATGGTAGGGATAAGACGTCGAATAGTCGCAAGTCTTATGGGCCCGCTTGTAGACTTGGAATCTCTGCCCGCAAAAACGGAACATCTCGGGCATAAACGGCATACCGTCGAGCTGTCCCTTGTCGTCGAGGGTTTTCAGGATTTCGTCCTTGCTTCGGACTTCAACCCAGTCACCGGTGCTCAATTTCCTTTTCATCTTCATATCCGACGCCGTGACTGCGGAGGGGTAAAACTAACCGCCAACCTCGTCTACTTATCGTCCCTGCAAGCGCCTGCCACCCGCAATGGCCCGTCGGTGCCGCGTTGGTAACCCTGTAATGGTTACCTTCGGTGTTTCGAGTTGTGAGGTACAGCGGGTACAGACAACACGACGTCAGACAGGTCGCGACTCAATTATGCGGAAAAAGTCAGTTTCTCGTCCTGTGCAGGCGGATGGCTTTCGACGACTGGGCGCTGCAACCGGGCATCTGGATAAGGAACTCCGAGATTCAGGACTTTCGTCCAGAGCGCTTGCACGGTTGAGGATCGATGCAGCAGCACTCCGAGTGCGGTCCCGGTTGTGTTGGTAAAAAGGTCGGTCATGCCTGAGTCACGGGTTGGGAGAAGCCACTGTAGCGCTTCGATGGCGAAACTGAGGAAAAATCCCAGCGTGACAACCAGCAGTGCTGCGCGCCCGGTGCGCTTTACCGAAGAAAAATAGGCATAGAAGGCAAACCCAAGCGGCACAAAGCCGCCGATATTGACCCCGAGGTCTTCCCAAAAACTCCAGCTCTTCCCGAGGCCTCTGGAACGGGCGTACACCTCCCGGGTCGAACGGAGAAATGCTGGATGCAATACGAAATAGCTTGCAGGTATCGTCAAATTGGTTGTCGGGTCGACCACGTTTCGAACCGTACTGCCCCCACGCTCGTCAAACAGGTAGAGCGCAACTGGCGGTTGTTCTCCGGTCAGCAACGGACCGTGCGCAGGGGTCCAGCTTTGAAAATGACTGCTCACTTGTGCCGGAGTCAATTCGCGGTCGTAAATTGCCAAACCCGCGATCTGACCGGTCCAACTGTCGTCGACCGTGGAGTTGGCCAGCACGAGGCGACCCGTAAACTCCCGACCGACGATACCCGCGTCCGAATCCGCTCCCGCTAAGGCCCCGTTCACATAGAGCAGCGTGCCGTTCTTGTTCGAAGTGACGGTCACTAACACACGCTTGCCAGCTTGGAAAACATGATCAACCCTGAACCATAGGTGATTGATGTGCCCCTGCTGATCATCCATGTAGCGTTGAACCGCGATGCTGGTGCCGTACTGCCGCAGCAAGAAAGGCGCCCGCGGGTCTTGAGAACTGTCGAACGCGAGAATGCTTCCGCCGCCGGGGATCCCCTCAGGAGTCAGCCTGATTTCCAGGCTATAGCCAGCATCGTTAGCTGAACGAATGTTGCGGAACGCGTTCACACTTAACACCGAGCCATGCCGGCCGAAGGCCAGCCCATCTTCATTTTTCAGCCAGCTAACGGCGTTGTGCGGAGTGTGAAATGGCCAGAGCCCAGCGACCAGGATGCATCCCAGCACGAGCAGGCATGACCCAGACAACATCTTCGCGTGAGCGCCATCAGAGTTCACATTGTTCATTGGTTAAGGGTCGGCGCAATGGATTCTTTGAGGAAAATTAATGGACGGGCGTTCACGCCGGATATCGCCCTTCGGGAACGATCTGAAAGGACGCCCTGATTCCGAAAGACTCATCGATGTCGAGCATTTGCGCGCAAAACTCGCGTCCTGCCACGGCTTCCACGTCGTGCGTCATCAGTCCGCCGCGGCCTTACCCCATGTGCCGGTACAGGACCCGGCCGATCGTAGGCAGAACAAAGTCAGGCAAGACAGTGAAAACTCGCCTCATCGCTCGCGGGCTCCAACTGGCCGCGATCCCTCTCTTCTCCGCTTGCGGGTACCGATAGTAACTCAACACCCGCCTCGTTGTGCCAAACCGGTCCTTGAAGGTAATCAGCCCTTCGTGATCCAGATCGGTACGGCCAAAATCGATTTCGCGGGCCCCCGACGCTTTACTCTCCTCAATGAGCTTCCAGAAGAGAAACGGCATACTACCCAAATTGTGAAATTTATCGTCTGAGCACCCGTACTTGTAAACCACCGTGGATCGATGCCGTAGCGTCAGCATGGCTCCTATAGGACTCCTATTCCTTCGAGCCACCCTGATCCGAATATTGTCGCCCATAGAGCGGATGAGGTTCCAGAACCAGCTACGCGGCTGAGGTACCAATCGATGGCGTCTTCTCGTGATCAGAACGAGCCGATAAAACTCATCGAGAAGTTCTTCCGAACCCACTTCATACGAGATTCCTTCTTTTTCCGCCCTCCGGATCCTGCGCTGCATGGAGTCTTTGTGTAAGCCTCGGAAGATCTCTTCCAGCGGCGGGGTTAGGTCGAGAGTATGGAAGAAATAGGATCGGTTCGGCTGCAACGAACAATCTGATTTTTCATCCCACGACAGTGGCCGCAGTTCGACGTATTTCCAATGCTGGCGATCGCATTCTGCTCGTAACCATCTCATGAATTCCGCGCATTCACCGGTTCCGTTCAGCAGGGGCTCACAGTGATCTGCGAACGGCAGCGACACCGCGCGAGTTCCCGTGATCCAACTCGAAACTCGACACAGAACGATGCCGTCACTCAGCGGCTTGCCGGGCGGCGTGCTGGTCAGGACAAACGGCTCGTAGTCATAGCTTCGAACCAGCGCTTCCAGCCAACCGCGTTCGTGGAATACCGATGCCCTCGGGTGCCGAGCCACCAGATCATCCCACCGGCTGTCCGAAAGAGGATTTATTGAGTGGATATACACAGCTTGTCGAGGTCTCGCTTGCCTATCGTATTCCGTGATTCACAGCGGCGCTCGAGAACGGGAAGACCCTTCGCAGCAATCCAAGAGTTCGCTTCAACACTAAAACGGCCCCGAGACCTCTGGGCCTGCCATCTTAAAGAGCACCTTGTCCCACGATTTCTGTAATGACCACTTAAGCTTGGGCAGAACTCGTTGAACATGTTTCGCCGCCCTCCAGCCGAAAAGACTTCGAATCCACGCGTACTTCCAAGACAAATGCGGGGGCTCCAGAGGATATCCGATATCCTGAGCAACCTGTTCCAGCTCTTTTACGAGATCCGGCCTTTCGGGGAAAAAGTAGATCAAGCAAGTCTGCAGGTACCTTAGACAAGCAACCCGCACCCTTTCGCTGTCCTCCAGAGACATCAGATATCGGATATGCAACTGCATGGAGAGCCAATGAGCTTCCAGTTTGCGAGGAGAGTCTCCGATATAACTCAGAGTGTTTGTCCAGGGCGCCCTGTAGAACACGGTCGCTTCCGGCACGAATCGCGTGCCATCGCTTGCGAGAAGGACACGGCAGAAGTACTCACCGTCATCGTCTCCCAGCAACCTCGTGTCCCACGGGCCAGCCGCCTCAGTCAACTCCCGACTAACCAGCCAGGTGGCGGTCTGCATGTAGGCGTTTTGTCCCATCTTCCGTAGTAGCCACTCTACCGGAGACAGATCGCACCAAAGCCCGGTCGGAACGAATTCCGCGCGATAGTATCGGTACTTAAAGCGCCCAAACGCCGAAGAAAGAAGCGTTCGTTTGCTTTGGCCCTGACTTAGCAAACTCATCTGTTTGGCAATCTTGTCGGGAGCTAAAAGATCATCGGCATCCAGCCATTGAATGTAGTTTCCGCGGCTCAGAGAATAAGCCTTGTTTCTGGCTGCGGCTGCACCCTGATTCTTTTGGACGACCACCCGGACGCGATCCGACGCAAAGCTCTGCGCGATTGTCAGCGTCTGATCGGTGGAACCATCATCCACTACGATGATCTCCTTGGGTTCGTAGGTCTGCGCGATTGCCGAGCGGATCGTGTCTGCGATCCATTCCTGCGCGTTGAAAGCAGGGATGAGAATTGACACCAGAGGTCTCGAGCCGGAGTCAGCCGGAAGCACAAGCGCTGGCGGTTCACGGTCAGAAATCGCGGCCACCGCTGGCCACGGTTCGGGGAACCTACGGAGTGAGGGAGCCTCTCTTATAAGACCGGCGATCTCGCGGAAGGGCGCATACCCCTGGTGGATAAGAATGACCGCTGCGAGATACGCTGCTCCCAAGAGCATGGATATGACCGCGACGCGAGTGACCGCACCGGCTGAGCCTGACGCTGAGACAAGCGCTGGGATCCTGCGGGTGATTCCGGCGCACAGGGAAGCCGCCCCTAGCGCCGCTAGAACGTATTTCCACACAGCGGCAAGAACGGGGGGGATCCCTAGGCCGATTGGTTTCCCCGCGTACCAGAAGGCTGGGATGGTCAGGATCCAGAAGGACATCGTCCAGGCGAGAGCTATACCGGCGGCTCCCCACGGGAGCGCCACCAGAAACAGCAAGATCGTAACGGCGACCTCGATAATCCCCCAGCGCAACCAACGGTCGGCTCTTCCAATGGAAAGATGGATCCAACCGTGCATGTGGTAGATGAGCATGATTCCGATGCCAGGCCCAAAGAAGGTGAAGATGTGCCCTGCCGGCTCCCAGCCCGGTCCTAGCAGCAACCGAATTAGATCCTTGCCAATAAGCGTAAGATTTGCAGCCAATCCCATGCCCAAAAAAGCCGTCACGCCTAACGCACTCAGGATAAGCTGCCTGTACTTAGCAGGATTTCCCCTAAACCGGCTTAGAGCAGCGACGGCGACGTTCGTGAGCGGTGCGGTGGATTGGCTGACTGGTAGGGCAAATAAGTCGTACGCCTTCTTGTAGTAACCGAGTGGAACAGAACCAAAACGCCACCCCACTAACAGATTGTCGAAATTTCGCGCGAAGTAGTTGATGCTGAAGCGCCCATAAGCATTCATCGCGAACCGGACCATCGACCGGGTGCCCGCTTCGTATCGGGGAAGGCCTGGAACCCAACGACACAAATAAAAGGCACCGATGGATATGCTAAATGACTGCCCGACGGCACCCGCAACCAGCGCCCAATATCCCCAACCCGCCCAACCGAACAGGACTGCTACGACCACTGAGACGACTCGCGCGACCACCTCATTGGCGGAGACTGCGGAGAAGCGCATCGCCCGCTTCAGCAGAGCAAGGTGCTGAACAGAAATACTGGTAATGAAGATTGTTGCGGAGATGCCGGCGGCAATGGCTGCCACGTGGGAATCTCCGTAAAAGTGCCCCAGCAGAGATCCGGACGCCGCGAACCCGATTGTGAGAACAAGGCCGACTCCCAAATTGATCCAAAATAAGTTGCTAACAAGGCGGTCGTTAACCTCGTCCGCTTGAAGAATGGCCTCGGTGAATCCGTTAAGGCCAAAGTTCGACAGCAGCAGGCTGAACGTCGTAACCATGGTCATTAGCCCGAAATCTCGAGGCGCCAGGAGACGGGCTAAGATCATGGTGGAACCAATCTGGATTAGCAGGCCTAGAGCTGACGACACCAAAGTGGCACCTGCACCCCGGACCGCCAGTTGCCGCACATGGTCCCCATGTACGTTCGGAAGAAACGCGCCGCTGGCATCGAAAGGTTTCAAACGATCTCCTGACGTGACCGAACACCGAATGCCTTGTCGACTGCCGGCTGAAACTCAGCCGGGTCAAGGCTGATTGCTCTGGACTTTGCACCTGCAGGTTCGCGGCCTGGCGTGGATCTCAGCTTGTCCCGCAAGGACGGGAAGTCCATCATCGCCAGCAGGGTTGTAAACCAGAGGGCGGACAGCCGTGCAAAACTGGATTCGGTGAGATTGTGGACCATAGCAATGATCAGGAAGGCAAAGCATAAGTAGTAATATCGGTGGACCTGAAGATTCTTTATCAGTCGTCTGCCCGAGGCGATCAGGACGCACGACAGTAAGAACAAACCGATCAAGCCGCCGTCGAGAAAAATGTCCAGATAGCCGTCGTGCGCGTTCGGAACCCCTGTTTTCATAGCGATAGATATCGCCCTCCCGCCTGGTCCTCCCCAAAAGCTCCAATATCCAGCGCCGATCACCGGATTTACTGTGCCGAAGGTTATGTGATGCCAGATGTCCGTTCTACCCGTGAACGTCGCATCGCGACCCAAGATCGTAAGTAAAGGGGTGAATACGGAGGCAAACTCCTGTGTGCACAACAGGAGAATAGGAAGCGACAACGCGACGACGAATACGAGTCGGCTGACCCGCTGCGATGCGAGCCAACCTGTTCTCAACATTAGCGCCAGAGCTATCAGTAATGACACGGTAGACGTCTGGCTCCCCGAAAGGTTCAAGAGCCAAGCTCCCATAACTAGAAGCACCAGGAAATCCCAACGCACCTTATTCGGCAGCCGCTTGGCGTGGGCCGCGGAACGCGCCTCCAGATGATCCCAAACCAGAAAGATCATGAAAAGCAGCAGCATTTCGCCAAATGAATTCTTCTGCACCGCGGCGCCGATATACGTCACGTCGCCATTCCGCGCATACTGCTTTCCGAGGGGAGAAAACCTGACTAAGTACGCTGACAACGGGATCGCCACGCACGCGCATCGGATATAGACGGCCCGCACTGCTTCCAGCGGCTTCTTTTCGGAAAGAATGACTGAAATAACAACGATGGTAGCGCCGAAGTCCTTTGTCACTCTGATTAATGAGTCCAGTTGGTAAGTGGACCAGAGAGAACTGGCGACGAAATAGCCATAGAACAGCATGATCGCAACGTTTGCGCCGAACACCTTGCTCCACTTCACTCGACGCAACCACGCAATAAAAAACGACGTGGCGATCATGGACGCAAAGAATACCTGGTCAATCATATTCCCAGCCCTATCGTTCGCCATGCCCGTGGTGACCCAGGACCGTTGTCCGAGCCACTCCGAAGGGCTTCGTGTTGCCAAGACGAACAATACTAAAGTCGGAATCCACGTGGCCGCACTCACGGAAGCCCGGCGCCTGGAATCGCGCACCAGGAGGAAGGCGATAAAAGCCCAACAAAAAAGATATGCAACAGGCGCCATTTTGGGAAATTTCGCTCTACGGGTGGATTAGCCCAACGAATGCCAGTGAAATGAAAACCTCGGTACAGCGTTTCATTAATTCACGCATCCGTACGATTGGATCGCCGTAGCTCGGATTCGCTAGAGGGTGCGTCCCACGGTGCGTGCGCCAGTCCCCGGAAGTGACCAGTCCTAGGCAGTCATCGACACCACAAATCCTATTTTTTCCAATTCGCCACCCAGAAAGTGCAGGCAGGTTCTGAATGCTGCCTCGGTCAGATTACAGACCACTGCGATTACGAACTAGGGAAGTCTAAGAGATCTCGCTCGCCGGGTTCGGCGTTGCACGGCGAGATCGTGTATTTCCCGAGGCATCACCACTTGCCGTCGCACACGCAAGACGCTCAACCTGAGCCTTAGGGCGAGCCTCAACAACGAACCACTTCAGGGTTGTAGAAGGTTAGGGCACCGCCGCTTTCATCTGCGTCGACAAGCGCGCGGATGAACCTCAGTGAACAGCAGCGCTGAGGCCTGCCGGAGCGGAAGGCCCACCCCCCTGGGAGGTGTAGCACACACTCGCATCAAACTTGAGCACTCCGCCGCTTCCATCCGGCGACCCGTTCATCACGTTCAGGTAGCAATCCAAGGTCGGAATCGTGTTGACATGCCCGCCCCAAGCCGTGCCCAATGTCCCACCTGTACACTGACTTCCGGAACTGGCTGCCGCACCCGCGTAGGTGCCGGTGCAGATCCCCTCGTTCCCAGAACTGACATCAGGCCCGACTGGTGGCCAAGGCTGAGATCCCCACCAGGAAGGCTGGGTAGCCAGATAGAAAGACGCGGGGAGCGCGTGAGAGAGCCCGGCAAAGTAACTCGATGAGAAGTTAGCGTTGATGTAGGGTACCGCCGCTGGGGATGCTTCGGTTGAGTCCCAGCGCACTCCGGCGTTCACGACGTCGTAGTTTCCCCAGCGCATCAGCGTGCTGCGCACCAGCGTATCATTAGGCACACTGTTCACCGAGGCGCACCCTCCGCCAGAGAAACCCAGATAGAACACGGATTGATTGCACTGGGTGCTTGTGTAGGAGTTGGGTGGATAGGCTTCGTAAACGGTATGGTAGCCCGGTTGCCCGAGCACGTTTCCGACAAGGTTATAGCCGCGGGCGGAGGAGTAGATGTTGAAGGCGTTCGTCTGCTGCGTATATCCGCTTTCCCACCCGACGATGCGATTGCGGAACAGGGTGGACAGACTCGCCGAGCCCCACGTACTCGTGTCGTTGAAGAACCCCAGAATCTGGTTGCCTTCGTAGAGGTTGAATCCCCCGCCCGCGTTGTGGGAATCGTAAGCATCTTGTAGCTGGCTCGTTCCTACACCCGCGATGCTCATGTTGTAGGCAATCACAAATCCCGCCATGGCGTCCGGCACGGTCGGCCCGACTACCTGCTGAAAAATGTTGTTCTCGATCAAGCCAGCGGAAGATTCGGCAATCTCAATCCCATAACTCTGCGATCCGCTGGTTTGCGACTGGAAAAAGTAATTGTTACGGACCACAGCACCGCTTGTCTGGTACAAGTCAATGTGGTTTCTCTGCCCCTTAATGGAGCGGATGCCGGTGACCCAGCAGTGGTAGCACTGTAGCAGAAGGATGCCAACATTGTTCCCGGATGGCATCGTGCTCTCGTCGACCGTGAGGCTCTCAAGTCCCAGTTGCGAGACCGTGCCTCCCCAATATGCGCCCGGACTTTTTGCGGTGCGGTAATTATTGAAATATACGGGCGGGCTGATCGAAACGGTATACGGGCCGGAACCGCTACCACTTTGAACGGTTCCATGCGTCACAACCTGCTCGCTATAGCTCAGCATTGGGCTTCCGAACAGCCGCCCATCGGCATTCGCCGGACTTTTATAAGTGCAGGTAAATCCGGTATAGCTGTCGCACACATACTGTCCACCAGTGTCGGAAAGGTCGTTCTGCTGGTCGAGGATAATGATCCCGTTGGGTGGCGTTCCTCCGCAATTGTTGAGCGTGATCGAAGTCGAATCTTTCGCGTAACCTGCCGTCCACACACACTGCTGCGACCCACCGGGAGCGTTTACGTTCGTTCCTTGAGCAAAAGGCGTGGCCTGCATACAGACGCTCGCAGTGTAGCCACAGCCAGTCGCTCCCGCAGTCATATACAAATAGGTTGTGCTGGACCCTGCCCCGCGCAGCACCCGGTTGCTGCCATTGGCCGGATACTTTATCCCGGCAACGTAGTAGGTTCCGGATGGCAGATTGACTACGTTGTGAGTCGCGTCACACGATGCCAGGGCATTTTGGATCGCTGTCGAATTGGCCGTCGCATTCCCGCTTCCAGTCAGAAGCGTGGGTTGGGTCGCGCAAAGGACGGTGTAGTTTGGAATCGTATATCCCGGCACGGTAGACCAGTCGGTCGCTCGGCTAGCGTCAAGAAAGCTGGACCAGGCCTGCCCGAATGACACAGTGGACAACGACATAATCCCGAGGTGCAGCACGGTGGCCAAGAGCAAACACTTCCTTGCTCTCCGTTTCATGGTTTGAGCTATGTTCCCCTCGTGCATTTGCCGCCTCCGGTAGATGCCCATTTGACCTTGAGAAGTGCCGGTACTGTTTGGCCCTCGTGACTTGGGCGTCCTACCGGTACTTTACGCGGGGGGGAGGTGGCGGATCAATACACGGAAGTGCATCAGGGTGCTGCTTTTAGTCCGTGTTTCCCCGATATTTGGGCCTTGCCCAGTCCTACAGTAGGACTCTCGTAACCGTTGGCCTGGATTACGATTCCAGGCTCTTTGTGAGTCACACAAATAAGTAATGCTACAAGCGCCATTTGGCGATTTGACGCTAGCCTTCGCCCGGACCTTTCCACACAGCCAGGCCAGGGTTCAGAAATTGCGGCGATGGGCGGTTGTCGAATTTGCGGTGCAGCCATCGAATTCGACTCATATCCCAGAGCATTCGGCACGAGTCGGTAACAAGATTGACTTTCGAGCCAGGTTGCGCGACCCAGTTGACGGGAATCTCGGCAATCGACAGCGCCAGCCGGTGCGCGATAAAAAGAACTTCCACGTCGAAGGCGAAGCCCACGGTCTTCTGGCGGGAAAAGATCGCGGCAGCCGCTTCCCGCCGGAACATCTTGAAGCCGCACTGCGTGTCCCCAATGCCCTCAACGGCAAACAAATTCGCAAACAATGCGAAGCTGCGGCCGATAAACCGTCGGTGCCATGAGGTCTTCACCTCGACTTCGCCAGGATGCTGGACAACTCTGGAGCCGATCGCCACGTCTCGTCCTTGTTCTAGTGCGGCGAGCAGCTTTGGAATTTCATTCAGCGGAGTCGCTCCGTCGGCGTCCATGAACAACACGAAACGGCCCTTTGCATTCAGTATCCCCATGCGGACCGCGGCGCCCTTGCCCATGTGCGAACAGGCAAGAGCTCGGATGCGCGCGTCGCTTTCCTCGAACAGACGTGCGAGTGCGAGAGTTTCGTCTCGGCTGCCGTCATCCGCGATGATGAGCTCAAAACCCATCTTCTCCGCCGTACACCAACGGATCGTCTCGAGCACCGTACGGGGCAGGCGTGCCTGTTCGTTGTATGCAGGAATGACTATCGACAAAAGAATCTCGCCCCGAGCCGGGGGTTTCAGCTCGACCCATGTTCCGAGCTGACCTAGACTCGTGCGGGTGGTCTCTACGATAGGCGAAGGCCGTGGGTGCACCGGAGGAGAGACCATCGTGGCCTTCGGATCGCCGAGAGGGATCCGGTAGAAGCCCCCAGCCAAATAGACGATGCCGCCCGTCACCGTGGTGAATAGGAATTGGGAGGCGTGCTGGATCAGGACCATCGCCAGAGCGGCGGCCGGCGCAATTCCCGCACTAATCAGGAATGGCGGCGCGATGGCCTCGATCGTTCCTATCCCGCCCATGGTAAAGGGGATAATCGAGGCGAAATTCAGAACCACTACGAACAAAACCGCGATTCGAACACTGAAGCTTGGCCAGACAGCTTGCCCGACGAAGTAATAGAACCCGACCTCCAGTCCCCAAATGATCGCCGTAGTGGTGATCGCACTGAGCGTGCGCGGCAATGTTCCGAGCGCAAGCAGACCGTCGAGGAAATGTGTCGCCTTGTTGCACGCAAACGCGGTCACACGCCCCGGAAACCTCTGGTTGGCGGTGGCTAAGAACGATCGGATCCAGTTGTGGCAGCGGATGCCGAGGACGAGGCCGGTGGCAAGCCCGGCGAACGCTAGCGACACCATCCACACGGCCCATCGCAGACGGCTATCAACGGGAACAAGGGCGATGCCAGCAACCCCGAATGTCGCCAGTACCAGACCATCAAGGATACGCTCAGCTGTGACCGATGCCAGCAGTGCGGTTCGTCCGCGGCTAGCGCCTGCTTTGGCCGATGCACAATGCGCTCTCAGGATCTCCCCCAAGCGAGCCGGCAGTACATTGTTCCCCATGAAGCCGATCAGGACCAGTTGCAACGAATCCCAGTAGATCAGACTGCGTTCCCAAATCTGCCAACGTGCGCCTCGGAGGAGATAAGCGACCACCATCAAAACAATGCCAAACATCAGGGCTTTCCCATGGGCATGACGTGCCAATGCCAGCACTTGTCGGAGGTCGAAACGCCAAAGCACTGCCGACAGGATAAAACCTGTGACGACCAGTGACGTGACGAACTGGGCGAAACGCTTCATCGATTCTCCCTGAGGTTGGGGCCGATCCTTCGGAATCCATGATTCCTCGCCGCCGCCATTTGACTATGGACGTTGTGGGTCGGTGCCATCCGGATTAACCGCAGAACCCCGAAGCGCACTCATAGCCGGAATTTGATGCCAAACCCTGAAGAGAAAAGTTGTCACCGCGTGTTCGACCTCGCGGCAGGAGTTCGTCAACCTCGCGCCTTGCAACTTCTTCTGTGCGGCAACCAGACTAATGGCTGCGAGGATCGAAAGAAATGGAATCAGCGGTACGCTATACCGCGCTTGAGCAAGAATCACCACGTAAACGGGCACGACGTATACGAGAAGGAGAGCGATGGGAGCGATGAGTTTGATTTGTCCATTTCGCACAGCCACGATCACCCCGATGACTGAAAGAACAAGGTAAGGAAGCTGTACAATCACGTTCAACATCGTCGCATTCCGTGTCTTGCCTCTAAACCATAAGTTAAACAGGTTCGATCGCACGCACTTCACAAACACCATCGGAGACTTTTCATACTCCTCCACAACTTGCTTGAAGAGGTAGTTAGAAAACTTCACTTCGTCATCGCTGGAATAGAAATCCTGATAGTAGGCGTTTTTCACGTCTTTGAAGTGAAGGCCCAGCTCCTCGGCAATTCTTCGCCTTTCGCGGGCCGCTTCCCGATCAACCAGGGCCCAACTCTCGTCAGCGGGAAGGTGGGTATTGACATATTGACCAGCGTGCGCTGACACACCCAAGACCGTCGCTGTCGGTATGAACTTTCCGGTAAGTGCATAGTTTCGAACGATCCATGGAGTGAGAACCAGAAACATGGCCGCGGTCATGACGGCGACATGCAAGCAACTTCTCTGTATCGACGACCTACGCTCAAACACCCAAAGATAAGCAAGCAGGCATACCGGGAAAAGCATTGGCGTGCTTTTCACCAAAACCGTCGCGCCCAAGGCCACTCCGCTCCACAGGTAGTCGGACCATCGGTCGCCTTCGATCGCCCGGTACAGAGTCAACACGAAGAGCATAAGCAAGAACGTGAACAGTACCTCGACACCCCCTCGACTCTCGGCAGTCAATGTGCCTGGGTGAAACAGGAAGAGTAAGGGCGCCCCCATGGTCAACACATGGCTAGCCGATAGCCGGCGTGAAATGCGTGTCATTAGCCAGGCGGTCCCAAAGGCCAACAACATATTCACTGTTTTCACCACCACAAATCTTTTTCCGAATACCAAGAAAATTCCGGCCAGGAGCATCGGATATCCAGGCTCGCGGACCATGGTTGGGGCGGTATCTGGATACATCCGGTATCCGCGTCCTTCTACGAGATTGGTTGCGAGTTGGTCATATCCGTCAGCGTATTCGTCCTGGTTGTACATCGGGTGTAAGCGACCGCTCAATTCTGGAAGTACGACAAAGAGCAGACTGGCATTCAGAATAACGGCCAGAATGACCAAGCTTCTCCGTGTAAATTGTGGGCTGCGATTCATGACTATGCTTGTTGCATCAAGTCAGAGCGACGAGTACTCTCGCACTGCTTTCCACTGGACCCTGACGAGATCTGGGACTACCCGAACATCGAATGCCCGAGAATCACTGCGCGTCCAGAAAAAGGCGGTGCAGGAGTTCCAGACTCAGCAGTTGGTGGATTTGTGTGGTGTAGTTCCGGTTGCCTTTCAGGTGACCCCGCACCACAGATTCTACTCCGCTGCGATTCAGGTACGGCCGCGAAAGGGTACGAGAGTCGAGAAGGATCTCGCGAACGTACGAAGAGAGGGCGTCGCGATACCAGATTCGAAAATGATTGAACTTGTGTCTACCAAGGAATAGGCGTTCGAGGTGAAGCGACGACAAGCGATGATCGATGCTGGCCACCCATTGCGGCATGCCGTAGTCGTAGGCATACTCTGTCTTGAAAGTAAACTCGAGCCATCCTCGCGAAACCGCTGCCGATAAGCGCCCGGGAGGCCCGGCAAGGCCCCGGTCCGTCCGGATCTTTCGTAGAGCCGCGTCGCCATCCGCAATCAACCGAACGCATTCGTCATTATCCTCGAAGATGTCATTCTTCGCGATGGACGCATCTGGGGCTCGAAAAGCCGTCCGGACAAGGTCGTTGTCGAGATACGGAGACCGCAATGAAAGTTGGGTTTGCTCTAACCCCAGCAGGCCAAAGTGGTGCCAGGGAGCCTGCTGGAACGCAATAAAGGAAACGGCATGCCCCGCAACCAATCGCGCATAGGTTCTGTGCGCCATGTGGATGTGGGAAAGAAAGTCCGGACGAAACAGGCCTAGGACAGGCTCCACGGGCTTGAATGCCGGCAGCCGACGGAGTATCTCGGTGCCGTAGTTGCCCGTCATCCTGACGGGGGCGATTTCTGCGGCCCGCTCATTCGCATAGAGATCAGAGGAATGCCTGACACTGATGCATCCGTCGGTGAGATATATCGTACGTTCCGCGTAGTGCGGGAAACGCGAGAGAAACTCCTCACCTACCTCGATCACCTTGTGAGACTGGCCACACGCCTGAGCCACTTGCCGCGCTACGAGAACGTCTTCACTGTCGTGGAACATCCCCCCGAAGGTGTAACACGGAAGGGAGTTAGGAGGTGCCTTGTGCCAAGCCATGATCATTCGCGTATCGAGCCCGCCCGTCAGCGATAACCCGACACGTTCGTGGCCATTGAAATACCGAGGAAGGTTCCGCGAGAAGACCTCGCGTAGCTCTTGATAGTAGGATTCCGCGTCTAAGAGTTCTTGTTCCTCCCACTCTCGCGGTTGGAAGTAGCTCGTCTTGCGCTCGGGTGAGCCGTTTCGAAGAATCCACGCCGATGCGGGGGGGAGGAGGTGGATGCCCTCGAAAAGCGTTCGGTCTTCCAGCACACAGCCGCAGGAGACAAACTCTCCCAAGCTCCGTGGATCCGCCGTTCGGAGCTCTGGACGCACGGCTAGGATCGCCTTGGCTTCCGCCGCGAAATAAAAGGCGTCCTTCGACTCATGATAGTAGATCCGCTGCATCCCGTACCGGTCGTTGAACAGCATCACTACTCGGCGTGTCTGATCCGTCAGAAGCCCGTGGAACCTCCCGTTAAGGCACGCCGGAAACATAGGGTCTTCTTCATACTGGTGAACGAGATAGGCGGCTCCCTCCGTCTCCAGCCGGTGCCCCCGTGCTCTGAGCTGGTGAGCGGTCCCCGGTTCGGGGTACTCCTCTCCAGAAAAGATGAGAACCACGTCTCCTTGCTCGTTGCAGAGCGGCATTCCGTCTGAGAAAGAATTCTTCCGCACCGCCCAGCCGGCGTATACGCCCATGGACTCATCGACCCATGTTCCCATCTCGTAGAAGGACTCATGGTGAATTGCGTCGACCATCCGAAACAACTCCCGCTCGGCCCAAGCACGCGGCATTCTAGTCAGAAGACCAACAATTCCTGGCATAATGTTGTTGACTTTTCGGATGGTCTCAAGAACTCGACCGATTCTTGGCAGCGACTCTTTTTCCTAAGTGGCCTTGCGTGTCAGCACTGAGTGGCGGTAGATAGATGCTCTAACGCGTTTTAACGTCTTCAGGACGGCTGCCGGCAGCAATGCTTTTGCTCCACGATGTAGCCGTAAATGCAACGCCACCCTGCCTATTGTTGTCAGCGGGACGTAGTATCTGGGGACTAGGATTTCCTCAAATCCATTCCTGTGTTTGAAGGCGGTAAGCTGATCTGCCCCTTGCGGATAGCGATACTTGCCGTATGTCAGATGTGAGCAGCCTTTCGCTTCGCACAGCTCAACAGCCTTCGCAATAAGCGCGTTCGTTGGCCTCTTATCCCGATGCGCCTCTTTGGAAATGATTTGCATCAGGCGAGCCAGATGATCAACATATACGATTTTCACAAAGCCAATTAGCTCGTCGCCCCAAAATGCACCCAGGAAATCGCTCCTCTCCAAGTAGGTCGCGTTCGCCAGTCTCACAGCGTCAAAACCCTTTTTGTAATGCCAAAATGGTGTGCCCTGACGAATTGGCGTTTCGTCATAGATCCCCATAATGCCCCGCACAAAGTCGTCGTTGAACTGAACCTGTCGAACGACCACACCAAGCTTTGCGGCCTTCCTGACATCGCGCCTCAAATCGGTCGACACTCGATTTGCCCACCAATCGGAGAATGACACTATGCGTATGGCAGCTACGCTGTCCCATTCATAAAGAAAAGGGAACCGGGGAGTTGCATCCGTTGGCTTTTGGCTGAAGGTAAAGATGTCGGCTCCGAGACCTTCGTGCTGCTCAGCATTCGCGAGGAACAGGGCTGGAGACAGCACAACCTCGCCTTCCTGCCAGTCTTCGTCCTTGACAGCGGCTACCTTCAGCCATCGACCAGTAACTATGACCGTCTTGCCATTGACCTGTGTGGAGGGGACCTTGAGGGTGGTTCCTGCCACGCTAATTTCAGCGTAGTCCATATCGATGCTTTTTCCAGATCTGGATCGGAGGATCGCTTCTCGCTTCAGTTCCCACCTGGGATTCTACTTTGGAGTTTGCTATCCCCGCTGTAGCAATACTGTGGATTCTCTGGCTTCGAAGATGGCGCCGCTCACATCTCTCTTTGCGCGACGAGATTTACACCGAGAAATGCCAGCAGCCGGCTCGCGTGGTCACAACACTTGATCAGGTACTTAACAAACACATGCTGCCCGAACAGAGCGAGCACGGGCAGAATCAACGTGTACAGAGGCAGAGCGATCAGGGACTTCGCGATATTCAACCATTGATCCTTCGGATGTTTTGGGAAATTGCTTCCCCGCAGCAAAGCTCGTTTCAGCAGATAACCGCGTTTACAGCGCGACGAGGGAACAACTTCGTAGACCACCGCTTCCCTGCACCACACAAATGAACGGCCTTGTTCTGTCATGCGTCGAAAGAAGTCGACATCTTCGCCGCCTGTGTCAAATTCAGGGCTGAACCAGATCTCGCTGCCTTCCAGGATCGTTCGTCGGAAGAGCACGTTGCCCGTACGAGTCTGTTTCCACCCTAATTTGTATCCGGTCTCGTAGTTGGGGCGCTCGAAGAAGCCCCCTTTTACTACCCACTGCGGCGGGCGAGATTCGAACTCCGGGACCACCGGCCCAAGCGCACCGTCAACCTCGTAATTCGTGCACGCGTCAAAAAGCCTAACCAGCCACCGTTTCGTCGGAAATTCGTCGTCGTCGATGAAGGCAACATATTCCCCTTCAGCATTCTCCAGCGCTCTGTTCCGCGCCAGAGCGATGTTCTGCTGAGGCTCTACGCAATACTTAATGGGAATGGATGCCTTGGCTGCAAACTCCGATACCGCGGACCGCGCGGATTGCGAAGCATCGTTATCTGCGACCACAATGGAATAAGAAAAGCGCCCGTCCTTCTCCTGGCGTTGTAGATTTTCCAACGTGCGTGCAAGCAACCGCGGACGCTTATAGGTGCAGATGCAAACAGCAATATTTGGGGTAATCCCGGTCATTTCATCCGTCCGATGTATAGGCCACGGGCAGCCCGCGGAAAGTCAGGAGCCAGGATTCTGCAGGTCAGACCTGTGAGCTTGTGAGTTTGTGTTGCTCCTGGTCTACGATGTCACCGCCCTTAAGCAGGCGAATCGCAATGGAATACGCTGCAGCTTTCAGGGGCCGGAATGGATATTTCCACATGAATCCTTGAACCAGTGTTCCTCCAAACCGCATCTTGAAGTTCATAATGCCTTCTTGCTTCGATCCCTTTTCTGGATTGATGCGCACGCCTTGAAAGTTGAACCGTTTTACTCCCATTCTGCGAAATTGCCGCATGGCCTCCCAAATGAGTAAGTGCATTGCCCCGCGCACCGGCTTGGAAGTTGAACCGCTATACCAGTCATAGGCGGTATGTTCGCTGAACGGAGACACCAGACAAGCTTGGATCACGCCCTCATACTCGGCAACGAAAATTCGAACATTCTCGCCGAGACTTGTTGCGCTTTTCTGGAAGTCATCGCGATTCTTAATGAAGTCAGCACTCGACCTCTTTAACGTTTCTACAACGAGGTCGTAGGAGCTGTCGAGGTATTCCATCCCACTCTTGACCTGCACTCCAACTTTCGTTGCTTTCCGGATATTCTGGCGATAATCCGTAGCCACTTCCTTCCAGAGGGCCTCTTCCGACTGGTTCAGGTCTTGGATGAATGTCCCGTAGGGGGCGGCAAGGGCGCCATCTGGATAGGTTCGAAACGTCGCAGTGTTATTGGACGGGATGATCATGTCCACCCCAGTAGAACGGAAGTGTTCAACGGTGCTATTTAGGAATGATTTCTCGTCTCGCTCGTTGAGCTCTACGCCCACCGGAATGGTCTCAACTCTGAACCGCACCAGCCGAAATCCCGACTTGCGAATGATCGTGTATGGCAGAACGCAGCGGAGCGTGCCGGTTTGATCGGTACCGCCAATCCATCCATACTCATCCCCAAGCGATTTCAGAAAGCTTTCGGAGGCATAGATAGGTAGTCCGGAGTGCCATTTTATCGGGACAGGAGCCGCCTTCAGCTTATTGAGTTCCTTGCTGCTCAGAGTCAATACCTGCTCTTAGTGCTTTCCATTTGCGAAATCTGCATTTTCTCTATTATCCGATCGGCAATCAGGAGCTGTTTGCCCAGCCGTCAATGAAACCTTACGGCACCTGCTGGCGCTTTATATGAAAACAGTCGCACAGCCGGCGCATTTGTTCCCTCTTTCGGAACTGGATGAACTCAGTCGGCACTACCTTCTCCGCTCGGGTTGCCATTGCCCAAAAGAACCCGGCCAGCCCAAGAATTCCGCCTAACACAATGGGCGGGCGTGTCATTTGATAAACGGATCGGAACACTTCCCACACCGGGTCGCATCCGTGAGTGTAGTCCGTGCGTCCTCCATCAAAAGCAGTCCCCAACGGGCCGTGCTTCGCGGAACTCATCTTTCGGTGGTGGAGGTAGGTCTTCTCGAGGAACGTCCTTGTTTGCCAGCCTTTCATTCGAGCTGTAATTACGGCAACCAAGTCGATCCCTCCAGTCTTGATCGGCACGTACCCGCCAATATCCGCGAAACACGCACGCCGAAACAATTGGATTTGCCCTGAGACATGCTCAATGCTTGTGAAGCGATAATCGTATTGAAGCGACCCTTCTCGGAATGGTGTTCCCGCGACGCCCAAACCAGGATTTTCGGCAAACTTACCTAACACAAAGTCAAAATAATCTGCATCGAACGAGACATCGGCATCCAGGTTCCCGATGATGTCATAGGGCAAGTCCTTAACTCTCGCGTAACCTGCGTTGAAAGCGATTACCTTTCCCGCGAAGTGTCGTTCGCGGCGTTCCGGCATACGGACCAGCTCGATCCATGACTGACCAGAGGCACAGCGGCTGACGATCTCATCCATGCCGTCGGTCGAACCGTCGCTGACAATTACCCATTTCAGTGGGCGGACCGTCTGCGATATGACGGATTGTAGCGTCGACTCAATGAAGTCCGCCTCGTTCCGCGCGGGGGTGATGAGAACGTAAGTGAGAGGGGTCACTGATTTGTTTTCAGGCGTTGCCACCGGAACCTCTCCTGCGACTTGCATTTGCAGCTTATTCCCGACCGACATTCGCTTCCGAACCAGCAGGAACACTGACACACGCTTGGGGTTGCGCCAACTTCGAGTAGATATCCGAAAACGTGCACACGGTAATGCCTTTAGTGCGTAAGAACGCCAGGAATGCATCGACAGACCGAAAGTCTCTCAGGTCTTTGGTGTGCCCGATGGCGACCAGAGGCCGGTACACCTCCGGGGACTTCCGATCTTCGCACACAACTCGGTCGATCATTGACGTCAACTCAGCCAAGGTCATCCGACAGAAATCAAACTTGCGCGGATAACGAAAACGCAGAAAGTCGAGTGCGCGATTCACCTTCCGCTTGAGGCCCTGCCCCCCCATACCCACGTTGCCGCTGAAACTCATGCGCTTCGAGGTGGTCATTTGCCAGGTGGGGACCATCTCGGTGTGGATGGGAACCTCAATCCACGCGCCGCTGGGATCAGGTTCGTTGGCATTGTCGCTGAACGGCCAGTAATACCCGTTCTTCAGCGCCGGCCTATAGTCAAGCTTGTGGTTGCGCTGCAGTCCACCCTTAAACACCGAGGAATCAATCTTGATGCCGTACTCACTCAAGACACTTGCTGCGGTGTGGGTTGGTTGAAACAGCCAGTTGCCGGCACGAAACGAGAGCGGGGAGAAATCAGGCTGATCGAGAACACGCCGCAAGTATCCGAGCGAACCCTCAACGATCTCCACGATTCTCTTTCGGGGCAACGTGCAGAGATTGTATTCAGTGGCGTCAAGTATCCATCGACCTTGAGCGCGACGAGCATTACACCATTGCGGATGGAGGTGTAGACCGATTTCAAAGCCACTCTCGTACAGGTCGCGAATCTGCCGCTTCACGAAACCGATGGCGGGATCGGTAGCGACGGCATCGATCTTCTCAAACTCTGCCACTTCGACGAAATTAACGAAACGGGCATTCCACTTTTCGAATATCTCTTGCAGTCGTTTCGCGGGGACGTGGACCAGCTCCATCAGCGCACCGGTGCCGTCGCCGTAGATCTCGTAGTCTATCGTGAATATGCATTCAATCATGCTAAAACTCGAATCGTATGCGGGTGAGCAAGTAAGTGGATGATCGTTCTAGCGAGGGAGATGCCTACAGCGGCCGGCGTCGAGTTGTACCATTCTCGCAGTGTGCTGCAGTGATTTGTTGAATCCTGCGGTCAGATACAACTTTGCGGAAACCCGAGACGATCATATTCAGGATCCGGATTCTGTCCACGTAATTGTCACGCACTTCGCAGAGGATTCGGCGCGCCAACACGCCCACACTATGAGTCTTCGTCGGCTTCCATGGCGCTTCTCCCGGCTGCGAACCCTCAGACAAGATCTTGATCTGCGCCGTTTGCCCCGGGCTTAACGACAGGAAGATCTTCAAATCGCCGGCTTCTTGCTCGTAACTCCACCGGCGTCCGTCTACGGTCACTTGCGGTGCTGCGTCGCCTGACCCATGCCTCTGTTGCAGAATATAGCGGTGATGCTGCTCCCCAGTATTTTGTAAGTGGAAACGGTTGGTATAAAAACGGACGCAAACATCGCCGTTGTCCGATTTTTTCGTCAGACACGCATGCGAGCAGATTGTGTCCAGGCTGGTCCACTCGATCCGGCTGTCTAGAGCTTTCAGTCGCGTGATGAAGGTCTCCAGAGCCTCATTGCCATCTTTGAAGTAGTTGTGGTGCCCGACGGCCAGTGCCGGCTTACCCAAGAACAAATCGAACGCGAATTCCGCCAGATCGTTGGGGTATCGCCTTCCGAACAGCGGAAAATCCGAATATCTAGTGACTGCCACATCCAGCAAGTCCCGAATCGAGAGGCTTTCGCACACCGTGGATGGGCCCAGTTCGCTGTTCACCGCCGCCAAGTAGCCCGCCGCCTTCAACGCCGACATCGCCTCAGCAGAAAACAGGCCCTGCGGAAAGACCATAACGTCGTCGAAGGAAAGGCCGGAAAGCTGCTCATGCAATCGCATCCGTTCCAGTGCCAGTCTTGCCTTGCCGCGGAGCAGACCCACGTCGCCTCTCTCGAATTCTGCCTTCGTGTGGTCACAACCATGAACGCACAAAGACGCCGATTCCGGGTTCGACGAAAACAACTCCACGACCTTTCTACTTGACCTCCGATAGTTCCAGGGGATAAAAGCGATGCAGGCAGAGAATCTTTGCCGGCGCAGGCTCTCCATCAGTCGCTGGTACTCCAGAAACCCGTGGCGCCTTTTCAGCAGCGGATCGTCGATGATGAAGCATGCTCGCGGGTGATCGTTGTGCCAAACCCGTTCTTTCAGGGCGCCTCGCAAAACCATCATCAATGGAATCAACCCACAGAACCATTTCAAGCCACTACAGTATCGTGTCACGTTCTCGTCCAGGTCGGCCAACTCGCCGCCGGCAAGGAAGAACAGTTGCGACGTGCCACTCTCCCCACGCACAAAGAAAGGTTGGCTGCCGATACGGATCAAAGCCGGCAGAGCACCCCCTGTGCCCGCTTCGACAAAAGAATTCTCTCTCGCAGGGTCCGCTGATCCCGCACAGAGTCCGGAGAACTGAAAGCACCATTCCGGATGGTCCGCAGCGACGTGGAGCTTCGCATCGGCTTCCGACAATGAGCGGGTGCGAACGAGCCGGTTCGAAGACAAGGCTTGCAACACCGCGTCATGGACTTCGTTCGTTTGGAACCCATAAACAAAAACGTGTTCCGCTGATTCCAAAAGACCTGGCAACTCGCCGACTCCGGCAGACATTCCGTCTGCAATCTTCGCTAGCGTTTCCGCTTCGACAATCAGACAGGAGCATCCGGGGACAATGGTGCTCGTTGATGTATTTTTTTCCAAGACTGCTGCCGTGAGTGAGAAGAATCGGACGCTTGCTCCCATGAACGCTGCGATCTCTTGCGCTCTGCGGTCTGACTCTCCGGGTGCGTTCCAGCACAAAACAACCACGTCGGTGGCCGACGGGATTCCAAGTAGAGCTTCTTTCGAGGAAGACTTGGGTTGAAATTGCGCTTCGCTACCAGGTTCAGCCAAACGCAGGGGCGAGCCTACGCCTTGAGACAGAGGTGGGTGGTTTCGCAGCACGTCACTTTCAGGCATTGCGCTCTCCACTGTTCGATGGAAGATTGCTGGAAGGGGCAGCAACCGCTGCCGCGGATTTCGTGGTCTTTGGTGTCCGGTCGAGCGGCACAAGGCCTACCAAAAAGGCTTCCATCGTTTCGGCCTTTGTCAGCGGCATCGTCGCACTCGCCACCGGGACTGCCGCCGGACTGGGTATAAAGGCTCTTGCGGGAACGTCCTTGCCGACAGATATTGGGATGCTTTTCGTGGACGGAGATCAAATCCAGCAGGTTTTTATGAACATCATCATTAACGCTGCCGACGCCATGGCAGGGGACGGAGGAACCCTTACCATCAAAACAAACATGAAAGACGGAATGGCAGAAGTCTCTTTCACCGATTCAGGGTGTGGCATGCCAAAGGAGCATCTCTCCAAGCTCTTCGCCCCCTTTTTCACTACCAAGGAGACAGGCAAGGGAACCGGTTTGGGGTTGGCGATCAGTTACGGAATCATTCAGAGCCACAATGGCGAGATTGATGTGGAGAGTGAAGTAGGAAAGGGATCCACTTTCCGGATCAGACTTCCTATAGAAAAACAGAATGGGGGGTTGGGAAAATCGGGAGAAGAGGGGAAAGGGTAGGGTTCCGGTTTCAACCGGAACGGAATTCCATCCTTTCGCCCCCAATGAATGGAGGGCGCTACCATTTTACTTTCTTTACAAATTCAGCCAAACGATCTTCACCCTCTTCCTCTCTTTCAAAACCTACCACCCCCAAGAGATAAAACCCTTTCTGAAGGACGAAGACTTTTCCCTGATAGGGATCTTCCCCTCTCACCGCCAACGCTTTAAATTCAATGATACTTCCTGAAAATACATTTCCTTTCTTGGAGAGGTTGTCTTTATAAATCTTCAGAGCGCTTATCGCCTCTTGAGAATCTTTAAAAATAGCTAAAAAGAGTTTGAACTCTTTATCCTTGGTTTTCCCGTTTGTTGCATCCTCAGTATCTTTTTTGTCCTTGTCCTCAGCCTTAACCTTAACCTCAGCATTATTCCAAACCTCAACCTTTTGCTTTGCCTCCCCCTTCTCTATATAAGTCCCCTGGAAACCTCTTTTTAAAAACTGATGTCCTAGTAGGCCTTCAGGAAAGTATTGAATAGAGCCCGATTTGAGCCCGTTCTTGGGAAAGTAGCTAATCTCCTTGGGAGGAGGTGAAGGGTCAACGATTTTTGAGGAAATCTTCATCGCCCATTGTGTTAAAAGTGAAGAGTTTGATTCTGTAGCATAGAGCAAGACAAAATACTTGCCTTTGTAAAAGAGAGCGGAATTATCATCAAGGTATGATTCCAATCCAAAGCCACCGGGACGGTCCTCATTTCTAAACCTTGCCCCGATGCCGGGGCGGCCGCCGAGCTGCCCGACGCCGCCGCGCCGGGGGCCGCGCCGATCACCCCGCCGCCTGCGAATCCTGCTGGCCATCAGCTCGAAACTGGGCTTCACGATCGAAAATGCCTTGAAGTACCGGATCGCCGAGGACTCGGCCACGACTGATTACCTTACCGGACTGCCCAACGCGCGATCGCTCTTCCTGCACCTGGATCGCGAGATTGCACGATGCAAGCGCGCCAATCTGCCGCTGGCAGTGTTCGTGTCGGACCTCAACGGATTCAAGCAAGTGAACGACCGTTTTGGCCACTTTCAGGGAAACAAACTTCTGCAAATGTTCGCCGAGGCTTTGAAGGACTCTTGCCGCGAATACGACTATGCGGCGAGAATGGGCGGGGACGAATTCGTCGTGGTCGCGGCTGGTCTCGCTCAGGACGCCGCGGCAGAAATGGCGCGGCGGCTTGAAACCATCATCGCGGAAGTCGGGAAAAATGTTTGCAACGAGGATCTGGTCTCAGTGAGCATCGGCCAGGCTTTCTACCCGGCGGACGGCCGTAACGCCGAACACTTGCTGGCGGAAGCCGATCGCCGCATGTACGGCGCCAAGCACTCTCACTACGCAAGTGTCGCTGACCGGCAGGGCAAAGCGCGATCTGCGGGCGCGACCAGCTAGCGCACCTACCCTAGGCGTCGTGGAGTCGCTAAATTCGGACTGGTAATCCCCTCTAAAAAAACGCTCTCATGTGCGCAAAATCTAGAAAACAAAGGGCCGGAATTTTTCTTGGCTCCTAGATCTATGGTTCCAGAGCAGTTACAGGCAAAATCTTGTAAACATGGAAGTTATCGCGGGGTCCGACTGCCACCGTTCCGTTTTGGAACTGCGAACGGGAACGAGCCGGGGAGAAGGTGTTCGTCTCCACCATGATTGGTCGGGCTTAATTCTTGGAACGGTCCAGAAGCTGCACCCATGTTCCAGTTGTCAAAGATCCAATTATTATCTCATAGATAATCTATCTCTACATATATTATCTCAAACGAATACACGCGTCAAGAAGAAAGCGAGCGGGATGGGAGCCGGGTTCCAGTTTGGGAATCTCGCACCAAGACTCGTCGCGTGCCGATGACGGAAAGGTGGCCGGCCCCCTAGACCACCGATCACTCTCCGAATTTCGTCATAAAGCAATACGCGGCGTATCCACCGAGAAATGCGAAGCCGAGCGCGATCAAGATCTCCAGGACAGCCGAGACCCAGTTTCGGCGACTCACTTCCATCTCATTCCGATGTTTCACCAGCAATCGGAAGTTTGAGCGTTCGGCCATAGATGTTTCCGCGCGGAGGCAGGCGGCTTCACCGCCTTTCATGCCGAGCACGGTCTCGTGGGAGCCAGAACCCTCCGCTATTTACCAGCAATAGAAATGACGAGTACCATCAACACGAGCAATAAGATGATCGCGAGTCCCCGTGCCCATTCCAGCATCGCCTCCTCGTGGGGCATGCCGTTGCCTGCCACGACCTGTTGCGTTCGAGTGGCCGGGCGCAACTTCTTGAGGAACTCTTCCGCCTTCCCCAGGCTGGGGATGCACTTAACGATGCGGGCAAACATAAGAGGCTCTCCTTCTCCTCTTGGAGTAAGAGACCCGGAAGCTTCCTCATTGCCCGGGGGAGTTTTCGAGTCGGGGTGCCGCCAAGATTATGCCGAACAAAATCGGGAGTCAGTGACCTGCGACACACAGCCGTGTGACAAGAGGCCAGGCCTCGCTTACACCCTGACCTGCCCGATTTCTCTGAGCCAGACGGATCGTTAGTGCAGTACCGGACTGGGAGTCGCGCCCGCTCAGGGCACGTACGACCACACCGTCACCCAGCGCTACGGCATCAGCCGCCGGCTGAAAGACGTGAATGGCATTCCGTGTTTCCCCGATCTGGCGTCCGTGCCGGAGCCGGTCGACGTCGCCTTCCTGGCCATCCCCGCCGAAGCCGCGGTGCAGGCGGTGCGCGACTGCGCCCGGGCGGGGTTGAAGGCGGTGATCGTCGGCTCGGCGGGCTATGCCGAGAGCCTCGACGCCGGCGGCGCTGAACGGCAGCGTGAATTGCAACGCATCGCCGAAGCGGAGGGGATCCGCATCGTCGGCCCCAACTGCAACGGCATCTATAACGCACACCATCCGGTTTCGATCGGCTTCAACACCTCGCATGCGAAGCGGCAAAAGCCCGGCGGGGTCTCGATCTTTTCGCACAGCGGGGCATTGTTCGACGCGATGGCGGGACGGTTGGCGATGGCCGGCGAAGGGCTGTCGCTGTTCGCGTCGGCGGGCAACGAGGCCGACATGTCGGTGCTCGACTACATGGAGTACGCGATCACCCATGAACCCACGAAGGTCATCGCCTTGCTGATCGACAGTCTCCCGGATGGCCCGAGGTTCCGTGCTCTGGCGTTGCGGGCGCACGCGGCCGGCAAGCCGGTGGTGGCGTTGAAGATCGGCGGCTCCGAGGCGGGCGCGGCGGCGGCGGTCGCGCATTCTTCCCGCCTCGCCGGCGACGCCGCATCGTACCGCGCGCTGTTCGACGCGAGCGGCGTGGCCGTGGTTTCGACCCTGGAAGGGCTGATGACCGCGAGCGCGCTGCTGGCCCGATACGGACGCCGCCCCGGTCGCCTGGGCGCGCTATCCACCTCCGGTGCCGGCGCTTCGCTGATCGCCGACCGTTGCGAGGCTTTGGGCGTGCCGTTGGCACCGCTGTCGGAAGCAACCCGCGCGGCTTTGGACTCGCACAAGATGTTCTCCCGCATTGGCAATCCGTTGGATCTTGGGATTTTCGGCGGCATGCGGCGCTCCGGCGAGGTGCCCGCGTTGCTGATGGGCGATCCCGACGTGTCGGTCGTGCTTGCTTTGTTGCACTCGATGAATCCCTGGCAGGGCGACCCGTATCGTGCCGCGATGGCGCGCGCGCGCGAGGCAACCGGCCAG
>JAIQFO010000022.1 GCA_020073215.1 Terriglobia bacterium
TGCCGAACTGCGCTCGGCTTGGACGGGCGAGGCGCCCGTCCCCACACGAGCCTGTCCCTTGAAGCCGTATACTGTTCCGGTTCTGAGGAGTCATCGATGAATCGGCTGTTGCAATCCAGACCTCTGCGCGCTGTTTCTGCTTTTATTTTCCTCGCCGCATCCCTGCTGCACGCCCAAGTTCCGGCGCCCATCTCGCCCGGGCTGCGCGAGAAAGTAGATGCGACAGTCCGCCAGGCCCTGACCACGACCGGTGTTCCGAGCGCCTCGATCGCCATCGTGCAAAACGGAGCGATCGCCTATCTTCAGGCCTACGGCGCGGGCCGCATCGATCCGCATACGCCCGCGCAGCCTTCCATGCGCTACGGCATCGGCTCGATCAGCAAGCAGTTTACGGCGGCGGCGGTGCTGCTGCTGGCGGAACAAGGCAAGCTTTCACTTGACGATCCGGTTTCGCGATTCGTGCCTAATCTGACCCGCGGCAACGAGGTTACAATTCGCGAATTGCTGTCGCACACCTCGGGCTACCAGGATTACTGGCCGCAAGACTACGTGCCGCCCTTCATGCTGCAGTCCATCACGGCGGACAAGATTCTCGATCTGTGGGCGCGCAAGCCGCTCGATTTCGATCCGGGAACTGAATGGCAATATAGCAACACCAATTTCGTGATTGCCGGATTGATTGTTGAGAAGGCGAGCGGCGAACCTCTGCTGCAATTTTTGACCGAGCACATCTTCGCGCCGCTGGGCATGAAGAGTGTCATGAACATCGACCAGAACCGGCTCACCGAAACCGACGCCTCCGGCTATCTGCGCTATGCTCTCGGCCCGCCGCGGCTGGCTCCGAAAGAGGGCAAGGGCTGGCTATTTGCCGCGGGCGAACTGGCGATGCCCGCCGAGGATCTGGCGAAATGGGATATCAGCATGATCAATCGGAGCGTGCTCCAACCCGCCTCTTACGCGCAGATGGAGAGAGAAATCGTGCTCAAGAACGGCGTCGGAACGCGCTATGGCCTGGGTGTGGATGTGCGGCAAGAATTCGGACAGCGCGCCATCGAGCATGGCGGCGAAGTCTCCGGGTTTACGGCGCACAATATCGTATTTCCGGAGGCACGCAAGGCGGTCGTCGTCCTGGTCAATGAGGACTCAGTCGGAGCCTCCAGCGATATTGCCCGCAACATTGCGGCTCTGCTCTTCCGCGAGTCCGATGCCGGTAAGCAGGAGGATCAATCCCGCGAAATCTTTGCCTCGCTGCAGCAGGGGAAGATCGATCGCGCCTTGTTCACTGATAACTGCAACAGTTACTTCACCGAACAGGCTCTGAAAGATTTCGCCACCAGCCTTGGGCCTCTGGGATCGCCAACAGAATTCACGCAGACCGCCAAACAGGATCGTGGAGGCATGACGTTCCGCCTGTTCGAAGTACAGTTTCCGCGGAGAACGGTCGAGGTCTGGGAACGAATCATGCCCGACGGCAGGATCGAACAATATCAAGTCGGCGCTAAGTAAGCAGCCCATGAAACGTGAATACCCGGAGTCTCCGCTGGTGGGCGTGGGCGCGGTGATCGTCGACGGTCATCGTGACGACGATCGCGACGAGCATCGCGTTCTGCTGATCCGGCGCGGACAGCCGCCGCTGCTGGGCGAGTGGTCGCTGCCGGGCGGCGTCCTCGAATGCGGTGAGACTCTCCACGAAGCGGTGGCGCGCGAAGCACGCGAAGAAACGGGATTGCTGGTCGAGCCGGGCGAGATGCTGGGCGTGTATGAGCGCGTGATCCGAGGCGACGCGGAACGAGTCCGGTATCACTATGTGCTGATTGATTTCCTGTGCCGCGCAGTCGGGGGCGATCTTAAGGCGGGGAGCGATGCGGCGGAGGTTCGGTGGTTTACGCGCGACGAACTGCCAGCGTTGAATCTTGCTCACGACGCGAGCGACGTGGTGCTCAAGGGATTGGCTCGAAGCTGCCGGTGACAAATTTGCAGCGCAGGCTGCGAGTGGGGGACCCTCCGCCGTCGGCAACTGCCGAGCTTCGCTCGGCTTGGACCCTTCGACTTCGCTCACGGCAGGCTCGCGAGGCGCCCGTCCCCACACCGGCAGTTGTCCTCCACGTCATCTTATTAGTCGGCCATTTTCGCCACATGCACCGGGAAGCCTGTCCTCGGCAGGAGCGACGTCAACTCGAATACCTTGAAACCGTCACCGGTGATTTCAGTTTGGCGATAGATGCCGGGCTCGGTTTCGGCGGTCTCATGGCGTCCCTCGAGATCATTGAGAAACTTCTGGGCGTCTTTGATGTTGGGCTCACCGCCTTTGGCCCGCGTCACCACGGCTTCGGTGGCGTAGGAGCGCACCAGTTTCGGCCAATATTTCTGTAGCAGGTGGGTGCTCGCGAAGAGATCGGCCCAGACAATTTCTCCGTTTACGGCGACTACGACGCCCACCGCATTCTTATCGCGCAACTGGCGGATGACGCTTTCGTAGTTGCGCTGCACGGGTTCGGCAACCGCATCCACCTGTTTCTGCACTTCCTTGTTATCCATCACGCGCGCGTAGGAGGTGGTTGCGTTCACCGCGGGAGCGGCGCCGGAAGCCTCTACGTTCTTGGCCATGGCGCTCTGCGCAGTGCGGACGCTTTCCCACACCTGTTGCTGATCTTTCGCGCCCATCGCCTTACTGCGGACCACGGGAGAAGCGACCAGACCGCCAACCACGCCTCCGGCACTGCCGAATCCGTATTTGCCGTTCGCGGGCACCCAGCGCCCGGGCTCGACGCAGAAGACGCTGAGGTCCACGGGGTCGCTTTCCGCGGGCACGATGCGGTCTTTGCCGATAACGCGGTCCTGCTTTCCGCCCGTAACGATCTCGCCGGCGAGGAGTAACAACGGCCGCTTCGAGTTATTCACCAGGACCAGCCGATTCACTTCCGCATCTCGTACAGGATGAATGATTCCCGGTTCTCCGGGACGACGGCGGATGAGGCCGCGCGCCTGACCCGCTTCCGTCACGATAACGTCGCCGCTGCGCAGGCCCTCATCGAGTGTGAGAAATTCCGCCGTGTCATACGACTTACTGGCCACCACGGGGAAAACAGTCAGATTGCCGCTGCGGATCGGGCTGAGCAGCGAATAACCGTACGCAGGTGTTACTTCGCCTGCTTGCAGCACGCACGGCACCACAACCGCCGCCACAACCAGCAAAAAGATTCCAGCCACCACGACGACGAGACGCATAAAGGAACCTCCCAGCAGTAAAGACACCAGCGAAGACGCCGGGGCTCCCGCATGCCGCAATCTTCTGTCTGCTTGACGGCCCCGCCACCCCGGCACGCCAACAGAGACGGGGGCGTGCCGGGGAGTTCGTCCGCGAGTCTTCCAGGAGTGTCTTTCTCTGCTCGCTGACCGAAGAACGCACGATTTATTCATCCTTGCGTCGAAAAGTTGCTAGCATCATATGTCACAGTGGTAATGCCGAAGTTCGCCCAATCCGGCCAGGGAGCAGAGGTCGCACTCTACCAGCGCAGCGGGGCCGCGGCTTACGGCGTGAGCGCCGTAGAGTTCGCGGCCATCCTCGATGAGATTTTGCGCAAGTATCTTCCCACCATGAATTCGACCGGCACTTCCGCGGAACTGAAAGCGGATTTCTGCGCCGGGCTGCGTCTGGAGGAACTGGCGCTGGCCCGGGCCTGTGCTGCCGGAAACGAACGGGCGTGGCAGGACTTCATCCACCGCTACCGGCAGAAGCTGCACCGTATGGCGCTGCACATCACACACGATGACGCGCACGCCGCGGACTTGGCCGATTCGCTGTTTGCCGATCTGTATGGCGTGAACGCGCGCGATGGAAATCGCACGCGCAACTCAAAGCTCCTGTCGTACACCGGTCGCGGTTCGCTCGAAGGCTGGCTGCGCACCGTGATGGCGCAGGAGTTCGTCAATCGCTATCGCAAGCAGAAGCGCACGGTCAGTCTGGAAGAGCAAACCGAAGAGGGTATGCAGCTTGTAGCGGCGGTTCCTGAACCGGCGTGCACTTCCGACCAACGTCTGGAAGCGGCCACCGACGAAGCGCTCGCGGAACTTTCGTCCGAGGACCGGTTTACGCTGGCGTCTTATTATCTGGATGAGCGGACGCTGGCCGAAATTGCGCGCACGCTGGGGCTGCACGAATCGAGTGTCAGCCGGCGGCTGGATCGGCTCTCCGCCGGACTCCGGAAGCGCATTCTAGCGGGGCTCCGCACACGGGGAATGAGCCAAGCCCAGGCCACGGAAGCGCTAGAAACCGACGTGCGGGATGTCCAGTTGAATTTGCGCGCGCGGCTGGCGCAAGATTCCCAAGCGAAAACGTTCCCTGAGGGTAAGGTTCCGGCCCAAGGCGCAAGCGAAGGAAGTCATGACTGAAGTGCCCAAAATCGTGCCCAGAATCGTGCAGGACCGCCTCCGGGCGGCTGGGCTGGAGCGTGTTGTACCGGAACAAACCGCGTCCGAGCCAGTACATCCAGATGCGGACGTGCTCACGGCTTTTGCCGAGCAGGCGCTTTCCGCGACCGAACGCGACGGCGTGCTCGAACACCTGGCGCATTGCGGAGACTGCCGCGAACTGATCGCTCTCGCGCTTCCGCCGGTGGAGATTGGGGACGCTCCGGTTGCCGTTGAGACTGACGCGGAGCGGGCAACGGGCGCGCGGGCGGGGGCGCCCGCGCCACACAAGCTGAGCTTTGCCTGGCCCGCCCTTGCCTGGCCCACCCTGCGCTGGGCTGCGCTGGCAGCGGGAGTTGCGGTGGCTGCCGCGGTGCTTCTGGTGCATCCGGGAAAGCTGAACCAGGCGGTGCTGCCACCGGAAAGCCGGCAGGTCAACGGTGGACCACAAGCTTCGAGCCCTCAGATCGCAGCGTCGCCGGCAGCATCGCCGTCTGTCGCGACGCCGTCCACGAACCAACTCGCCGTCTCGACCAAAGCCGAGGAACCACAGCCGAAGCCGGAAGTGCGGCCGTCCAGGAAACTCAAGGCTCCGGCAATGTCGCCAGGTCCGACGGAGCCCGGAATGTTGCTCGCCGACAACAAGAAAGATTCAGGCCAGGCAGACAAGCCGTCGGCAGCGCTATCGGCGGGAGCCCGGGCGTTCGACCGTGATGCACTGGCAGGTCGAGGGGCAACGGAAAGCGTCGAGGTGTCTGGCGCCACCGTGGGGGTGGAGACAGAATCCTCCGCCTTAAAAGTGATGGCGCAAAACGAGGCGCCGGTAGTAAAAGCGAAGCCGGCACCGCAGGGGATCGGAGGAAATGGGCTGCAGAAGGCCGAGGTGTCCGCTGGTCCCGGGACAGCGATGTTGCAAGCCAGGAATGTGATGTCCGCCGCGAAACTGACATCCTCTGCAGGCCCGGCTCTGACGAACCATGTCACCTGGGCAATTACAGCCGGCGTCCTGCAACGGTCGTTGGACAGCGGCCAGAGCTGGCAAGAAGCGCTGCGCGCGGATCGTCCGTTGCTGTGCTACGCGAGTCGCGACGAAGAGGTATGGACGGGCGGCCAGGCGGGCACGCTCTTCCGCTCCGCCGACAGTGGCGTAACCTGGTTGCGGGTACAACCTGCCGTCAATACCAAGTCACTTAGCTCCGACCTAATTCACATCGACCTGCGTGGGCCGGCGGAAGTTGTGATATCCACGAGTAATCAGGAAATCTGGAGTAGCGCGGACAGGGGAAAGACCTGGGAGAAGAAGTGATCTGGCCGCTTTGAGATCCACCGTTCGCCGCGAAAAGCAGGTCCTTCGCTGCGCTCAGGATGACAAAACCGGGGACCGCGACAATCCATCTACTAACTCCGCGAGATCCGATTACCTCCACGCATGACCAGGGGTACTAACTTACAAGCTTTACATTACGAAAGTGCCGTTTACCGTGGGACCACACTGACATAGGATGGGAACGTGGTTTGGCAGTTCTGGGGGAGGGCTGCCGGAGGCGCCCTGAGCTTGAACGCTCAGGGCGTTCTTTATTGCCGCAACCGTTCACGGAGCGGTGCAACTTCACAGATGGGCAGCGGCCGCAAAAGCTCTTCGCATCGACACCCTGCGCACCACTTCCGGCGCGATGCCACTCAGTGGAAAGATGTGATCGGCGAGGCTGGCGGCAACGATCTTCCCGGGCATGCCCCAAACCACCGAGGACTCTTCATCCTGGACGATAACTTCCCCACCCGCCCCGCGTATGGCGGCTGCCCCTTGAGTGCCGTCGGACCCCATACCGGTGAGAACCACTGCCAGTACGTTCGCACCGTAGGATTGCGCTACCGAGCGGAACAACACATCGACCGCCGGACGGCAGGAATTTTCGTGAGGATCGCGGTTCAGGCCCAGCAGGAAATCGGTTGCCTTGCGAACCACGGTCATGTGCTGGTCCCCGGGCGCGATCCAGACCTGACCTCGCTGTAACTTCTCCCCCTCCTTGCCTTCCCGCACAGCGAGCGGGGCGAGGGCATTGAGGCGTTCGGCGAGCAAGTGCGTGAACAGAGGCGGCATGTGCTGCACGATGACGATGGGCACAGGGAAGTCCGCGGGGAATTGCGGAATCAGTTCCGACAGCGCGCTCGGTCCACCGGTCGACGTGCCGATCGCGACCACGTCGATGCGCGGCTGCGGGCGAACGGAGGGACTGGTGGACCTTGGCCCAGGCTGTGACCGCGGCGCACGCTCGGCGCACAAGCACTTGATCTTGCGAATCAACTCTTTCTGCACACGCTCGTGCGAACGTTCCGGGGGCTCGCTGGGGGCGGGTTTGGCGACATAGTCGCTCGCGCCCCGCGCCAGCGCATCCAGGGTAATCGCCGCACCGCGCTCCGTAAGAGTACTGAACATAATCACCGGTAACTTCGGATAGAGTTTGCGAATCTCAACCAGGGCGTCCATTCCATCCAGTCCTGGCATGTCAATGTCGAGCGTGACCAGATCCGGCTTGAGCTCTCGAATCCGGGTCAGCGCCTGACGGCCGTCTCCCGCTAAGCCGGCAACGGTGATCTCCGGGTCGGATGCCAGCAGATCGCTGAGCATCTTTCGGGTAACCGCAGAATCATCGACAATTAATATGCGAACGGGCCGCATGTTTTCTGTCACCGAGCGCCACGGCGGCAAGGGATTCCACAACCCTGAGGTTGCTCATCGCTCTCGACCAGAATCGCCGACCATGCCGTCGGAATGTTTTAGTGGCGAACACTTTCTCCATCGGCGGCCCGGTTTTCTTGCTTGAGCACAGAGGTGCCGGACCGACTTTGATATCGTCCGCCTGCGATCTGCGCCGGTGGTCGCAGAACGTATTGATCCAAGGTGCTGATCCCATGAGAAAACTCTCACGGGGCGTGACCATTCCGACTGGAGCATCCGCGGGCCCAAACGGCTGTACCCCAGGTATCTTCGGGCCCTCTCCCATGGACGGATCGGGCAGTCCGCGACCTCAAGGGGTGGGGCGGCCGATGGTGCGAACCATCCGAGCGGACGATCGCGCAAACGCTTGTCAAAACTTATGAGATGGGCGAAGAACCCATCGCCCAGTCAGAGGATGGAGTTTCTACTTCAGTCCCGAGAGAATTCGGGAATTCTTTCGGAATGGAGCGGCCGGCGAGATCGGGAGAGCGCGCTCCTTCTGGCCCGGAGATTTGATACTTGCAGTCTTCGACGAATCGCCAGTCCTACGTGCTACGGAGCCGTCTTAGACGGAGTAAGAGACGTCGTCATTGGCCGCGTCTTGCGCCATCTTTTCCGCTGTGGAGGTGGAGCCGTTCGACCTGGTGCCACGCCGCATGGCGACAATGCCGGTACGGACCATTTCCAATACACCATAGGGACGAAGCACTTCAATCAATCCATCGATCTTGTCCTCCGCGCCCGTGATTTCGATGGTCAAGGATTCGGGAGAAACATCGACCACCCGCCCGCGAAACACGCTGGCGAGTTCCAAGACGTGCGAGCGAGCGTCGTGAGTGGCGGCCACGCGGATCAAGGCCAGGTCGCGGACGATGGCCGGTTGATTGGTGATGTTCTCGACCAGCAGCACGTTCACCAGTTTGTACAGGTTGGCTTCGATGCGGCGGGCCTGATCGCGATCCGCATCGACGGTAATGGTCATGCGCGACACTTCCGGTTTTTCCGTGCGTCCCACCGTCAGCGAATCGATATTGAAGGCGCGCCGCCGAAACAGCGAGGCCACGCGGGTGAGGACGCCCGGTTTGTTTTCGACGTACACCATGAATGTATTCAGCATAGTTTTACGGAATCATTGAATCATTGTCTCAATGACTCAATGACTCAATACCTCAATTGCATTTACTCGTCGTCGGCGGTCTCGACAATTGGACTTGGCCGCCGGATCATATCGTGCAGCGCCGCGCCGGCCGCGACCATCGGATAGACCGTGTCTTCCTGCTCCACCTTGAAATTGATCAGCACCGGCCCGTCGTGCCGGCGTGCCGCTTCCACGGCCGGCACGACCTCGGAGCGCTCCGAGACCGTCTTGCTCCGAATGCCATAAGCCTCGGCCAACCTGGCGAAATCCGGATTCAGCAGAGGCGTAGCGGCGTAGTTGCGGTCGTAGAAGAATTCCTGCCACTGCCGCACCATGCCCAAATAGCCGTTGTTGATGATGGCGATGTGGATCTTGAGATTTTCCTGCACCAGGGTCGCCAGTTCGCACATGGTCATCTGGAATCCGCCATCGCCCACCACCACCCAGACTTCAGCCTCGGGGCAAGCGACTTTGGCGCCGATGGCGGCGGGCAGGGCAAATCCCATCGTGCCCAGTCCTCCGGACGTAATCAGCGAGCGGGGGCGCTCGTGCTTGTAATACTGGGCTTCCCACATCTGATGCTGCCCCACGTCGGTGACGACGATGGCGTTGCCGTCGCGCGTCTCATGCCACAGATCGTTGATCACGTGCGCCGCATAGAGATGGCCGCTGTCGGGCAGGTTCTGGATGTCGCGGACGGCGGAATCGCCCTTCAGTTTGTCGATCGAATCGAGCCAGTCACTGCGATCAATGGATTCGACGTGCGGCAACAACTCCAACAAGACTTCCCTCAGATCGCCGACGAGCGGAACATCAACCTTGACGTTCTTGTTAATCTCCGCGGGATCGATCTCGATGTGAATCTTCTTGGCATTGGGCGCGTAATTTTTCAGGTTGCCGGTCACACGGTCGTCGAAGCGCATGCCGAAGGCCAGCAGCAGGTCCGCTTCTTGAATGGTATGGTTCACCCAGGCTTCCCCGTGCATGCCCATCATGCCCAGGTTGAGCGGGTGCGACGCCGGAAACGCGCCCAGACCGAGGAGTGTAAGCGCAACTGGAATACCGGCGCGCTCGGCAAAATCGCGCACCTCGCGCATGGCCCCGGAAACGATGATGCCGTGCCCCGCGAGGATCACGGGCCGCTTCGAATTGTGGATCAACTCCAGCGCCCGCTTGTACTCCGCGGGAGCAGGCGATAGGTCGGGCCGGTAGCCCGGCAGTTGCGGCTTGGCCGCTTCCCAATCAAACTCGCACGTGCCCTGCTGCGCATCCTTGGTGATATCGACCAGCACCGGACCGGGGCGTCCGGACCGCGCCACGTAGAAAGCTTCCCGAACGGTGCGCGCCACTTCGCTCGCATGGGTTACCAGGTAGTTGTGTTTGGTGATCGGAAGGGTCACGCCCGTAATGTCGGTTTCCTGAAACGCGTCTGACCCGATCAATTTGCTGCCGACCTGGCCGGTGATACAGACGATGGGCGAGGAATCGAGCATGGCCGTGGCGATTCCCGTGACCATGTTGGTGGCGCCCGGCCCCGAGGTTGCGACCGCAACGCCCACCTGCCCGCTCGCGCGCGCATAGCCGTCGGCCATGTGGGTTGCGCCTTGTTCGTGGCGGACCAGCACATGATGGATATTGCTGTGCTTCAAGGCGTCATAGGCCGGCAGAATGGCGCCGCCGGGATAGCCAAAGACGTGCTTCACGCCCTCACGCTCCAGGCATTCCCAAAGAATGCCGGCCCCGGTCATGGTCGTCTTGTTTTTGTTCATGGCTGGCGTGTCTTTCTGATCCGTCATGAAACCTCCGTACGCCCTTTCTCAAAAAAAACAAAGCCCACCGTGCCAGCGACTCTGGCGGGTGGGATTGAGAGCACTTGCGATTTCAAATTTCTCAGCTCACTCTTCCTCCCGCGCCGAGACCAACGGACACAGTCGTACCCCCGGAGTTTTAGAACTCATTTGGCAGAGACTCCATGCCTTCTTCACAGTCACACCCAAGAATTGCAGTGATATTACCAAGCCGACCGGTCGGTTGCAAGCGGAAAGTCCGGAGTTCGACACCTCCGCCTACCCCGTCCCCACACCAGCCTGTTGCCTACAGCCCCGGCCCCTCCGGGTAGGTCGGCAAATCTGGAGGGCGTGCCGGCAGTTTCTTCGGATTGGCTTTAATCTCCTGCATCAGCATGTCGATCGCTTTTTCCAGTTGCGGATCTTGCCCCTTCAACACCAGGTCGGGAGGGTTATCGACCACCACGTCCGGCTGCACGCCGCGGTTCTCGATCAGCCATTTGCCGTCGAGCGAAGACAGCGAAAATTCCGGCCGCGTGATGTAGCCGCCATCCATCAGCGGAATATTGCCGCGGATGCCGCGCACTCCGCCCCAGGTCCGCTCGCCGATGAGCGGCCCGAGCTTGTACTGCTTGAAGAAGTAGCTGAAAAAATCTCCATCGGAAGCGGCGTAGTGATTGGTCACGCACGCCATATATCCGTAGAAGACATTTTGCGGAATCGTGCCCGATTCAAAGTTGCGGGCCGGCTGCATGGCAGCCAGCACGCGCCGCAGGCGCTCAAAGATAAGCTGGTCGACAAATCCGCCGCCGTTATAGCGGACGTCGAAAATAATCCCTTGCTTGCGAATCTGCGGGAAGTACTGCTTAACGAATTCGTTGAGTCCGGCGTCGCCCATATCGGGCAGATAGACATAGCCGATGCGCCCGCCGCTGGCCACGTCCACTTTCTTGCGGTTGGTCTCGACCATGTTCAACTCGCGCAAGCTGTACTCGTCGCCAATCGGCTTCACCACCACTTTGCGCGCGCCCTCCGCCGTGGGCTTCGCATTGACGGTGAGCGTGACCACCTCATTGGCCGTGTTCACCAGCAATTCGTCAGGAGTCTCGGGAGCCCGCAGTGCCCGCCCATTGATAGCAACCAGGTACTCGCCTTCCTTGACATTGACGCCCGGCTCGGTCAAGGGAGACCGCACCTGCGCATTCCAGTTCTCGCCGGAAAAGATTTTCTTGAACCGGTACATGCCGCTGGCTGCGTCCACTTCATAATCTGCGCCCAGCAACCCGACGTTCACCGGATGTAAGTCCGGCATATCGCCGCCACCGACATAGGTGTGCGAATTCGATAATTCGCCGATCATCTCGCCCATGATGTAAGTCAGCGAATAACGATCGGCCACGTGGGGAAGTAACTGCGCGTATTGGTCTTTGGTCCTCTGCCAATCCACGCCATTCATCGACGCCTCAAAGAAGTAATCGCGCTCCTGCCGCCAGACCTCGTTGAAGATTTCTTTCCATTCCTGCGGCGGATCGACCTCAACTGTCATCCCATCGAGTTTGAGCGCGCCCTCTCCAGCCTTGTGTGGAGCGTCCGGCAACTTTCCCGCGGGCGCAGCCTCTCCTGCCCCGTGGGGCGTTTCCGGGAGCTTGGCATCGATGATTCCGGCCTGGCCGCCCTGGCCACCCTCGCCCTCGACCCGGTACAACAGCTTCGTGCCGTCATGGGAGAGCGCGAAGCGATCGGCGCCGTCAAGCAGCAACTTGTCTTTGTGTTCCTTCAAATCGTAGCCATGGATCGCTTTGTTTTCTCCGGGTAGAGGTCCCGACAACCCCTGAATGGGCGAGGTCGAGTAATAGATCGCATCCTTGGAAGCGTCCAGACCGCGAATGATCGCGGGGGGAACGGCCAGCGCCACGATCCGGTTCTGGATGCCGTCCAGATCGATCTTAAAGACCTTGGGAGGCTCCTTGGTCGCGGTCTCTGCCGCTTTCTCTTCCGGCGCGGGCTTCTCTTCTTTCTTGCCGGGCTTCGGGTTCTTCTTGTTGGACTGCGGTACTGGAGCGGCTGCCGCCGGCTCTTCGCTCTTCACCTTCACCTCGTCGCTCAAAGCAGGAAAGGGCGAAGGTTCGTCCGCCGTTAAGGTCACCACATAAACCCGAGTTGTCTTCGGATTCGCAAACTCGAAGTCGATGTTGCCGAGCACTTCGTTGTAATCCCGGTCGGAAAGGAAGTATAAGTAGCGCTTGTCCGGATCGAACACCGCCGCATAACTATTAGTCAGCGTCGAAGTCACAGCCGTGATCTTACGGTCGGCTAACCCATACAGATACACCACCGAATAGCCGGAGTCCAGGTTCTTGTCGTAGGCCAGCCACTTGCTGTCGGGCGACCAGCTGTAATTCGTGATCTCGGCAAACTTCGCGCGATCCACTTCGACCGGTTTCTTTTCCGTGATATCGACATACCAGAGCTTTAAGTCCTTGTCAGCCCAAGCGATCTTCGAGCTGTCCGGCGACCAAGCCGGCTGGAACATGAAGCCTTTGTGCCCGCTGGTGATCTGCTGTTCGGCACTCAGTCCGTCTTGCGCCGTGATGTAAATCTCATCTTCACCCGTGCGGTCGGAAATGTAGGCGATCCATTGCCCATTCGGCGACCAGGTCACTTTTTGCTCGCGCACACCCGGAGAATGCGTCAGATTGCGGATGCTCCCGTCCTTGGCCGGAACCGTGAACACTTCTCCGCGCGCTGCGAACACAGCCCGCTTGCCGTCCGGGGAAATGTCGAAGTCGGTGATGTGCCGGCTCGCGTTCACCCAGTGCTTCATGGAGTGGTCGCGCTCGCCGTTCACGTAGATGGTCAACTTCTTCGCATGCCGCGTTTGCAGGTCAAACGTATAAAGGTAGCCGCCATTCTCAAAAATGATGGCATCCGGCCCCAGACTCGGCCACATCAGGTCAAATTCATCGAACTTAGTAAGTTGCTCGACCTGCTTGCTGCCGGTGTCGTAGCTATAAAGATTAAAACGGTGCGCCGACCCACGGTCGGAAGTGAAATAGATCGTGTTTCCACGCCACATCGGAAAAGTATCGGTGTAATCCGTGTGTGGGATCACGGCGTCCACGACATTGTTCTTGATGTCGTAGATGGTGATGTCCTGGGCCAAGCCGCCGGTATAGCGCTTCCACTGCCGGAAATTGCGGAAGATCCGGTTGTAAGCGATCTTTGTGCCGTCGGCCGAGAACGAGAGCAGTCCGCCCTCATCCATGGGCATGGGCCGCGCCAGTCCGCCGTCGATATTCACCATAAATGGCCGTTTGATCCAGCCGTTCGAAGCGTCGCTGCGAGAAAGAAAGACGATGCTCTTGCCGTCCGGCGTCCATCCGATCACCTGGTTGAGCACGCCCATGCGGTCGCTGAGCGGATGTGCCGATCCCTGGTAGAAGGTCAACTGCTTCGGCTGCCCGCCGTCCGACGGCATCACATACACGTTAAAGTTGCCATCGTACTGGCCGGTAAACGCCAGCCACTTTCCATCCGGCGAGAACTTTGGAAACAGTTCGCGCCCGGGATGTGAAGTAATACGCCGGGCGGTGCCTCCCGAGCTTGACGCGAGCCAGAGGTCGCCCCCGTACATGAATGCGATTTTGTCTTTATAGATATCGGGAAAACGGAGCAAGCGGCCTTCTTGCGATTCTTGCGCTGCGGTAAGGCAGGCGCAGCCGATGACACAGCCGACGACCATGAATGCGAAAAAGCTTCGGATAAAAGTCATGAGCGATCCTTGTTAGGAGATGGTTTTGCGGAAGCTATTAGCGAAGGAAAATCATTCCGACAAGCGGGATTGTAACAGCTTGGCCGCCGCGGCTTCGACACTAATTCTGTTTCACGGGCTGGGTGTGTTGTCGGCATTGCGCACCGCATCCTGGCATTTGCCCGCCGAGGTCAACACTTTGTCAAAGGCTGTTTCTGTGCGAAGTTTTGCGAGGAGCGGATCGGAGAGCAGATTCGAGTAGGCGCAATAATTCTGCTCGACCGCGCTCTGCAGAAGATGGAGCGCGGCTTGTTTCTTGCCGCAGTAAGCGAACAGGGCTCCCTGGTAGTACCAGGTCTCGGGGTCGGGTTCGGCCGGCAGACTGGTTTCCGCTTCCTGCGCCATCCGATCCAAATCGGCGGCGGGGCGCAACTGCAAACAAGATTCGAGCAGATCGCGGTGGTAGCGCGGCGCGCTCGGCATGAGTTTCACCGCCTCGCGGGCTTCGGAAGCCTTCCCTTCCCGCAGAAGGAGTGAGGGCAGGATGTAGGCCGCCCACTCCGAACCGGCGTCCAGACGGATAAAATCGGCGGCGCGGTCCGTCTTACCCAGTTCCATGAACGCCCAGGCGCAAGAGCGAAAGGAATAGTTGCCGGGATCGAGTGCGAGGGCAATGTTGCACTCATCCGCAGATTTCTCCAGCATTCCGGCATAACGATAGACATAGCCCAGCGCAAAATGGGCCTCCGCGCTCTCCGGACGCCGCTTGACCAGCGCCTGCGCCGCCTGATACGCCTTGCCGAGTTCGCCTCGCTCGACTCGGTTGGCGATCAACTGCCGGGCGGCCGTGACCCGGTTCGGATCGAGTTGCAGGGCGCGTTCGCAGGCCTGGTTGGAGCGCTGGAACATCGGTTCGCCACCATCGGAATAGTCCGCGTCAAAGTAGCAGCGCAGTCCGAGTTGTTCCCAGGCCGGCGCATAGGTCGGGTCCACGCCGACCACATGCTCCAGCACTGCGATGGCATCTTTGTTCGGCCCGGAATCGTGCGGCAGCGCCAGGCTGTGCAGGTAGAGATCGTAGGCCTCCGCGTTTTTCGGGTGCGTACCGGTATCAAGAAAATCGCCGGCGGCGCCCAGCGCCGGCAGCAACCCCTGGCGTATCTGGGCAGCCATCTGCGCTTGCAGGGCGATCAAGTCGTTCGCGGGCGCGGTCACATTCGACTGCCAGACCAGCCGGTTCCCTACCACCTGGATCGCCTCCAGCGTGATCAGAACGCGGTCGCCCTGCTTCAGAAAGTGTCCCGTAATGACGTTGGCGACGTGTACTTCCCGGCCCGCGCGCTGCGGGTCGACGTCGACGCCGACAAATTTTCGCGTGATCGAAGAGGGACGAACGTCGAGCGTCCGGGTGTAGGTGAGGGTGTTGGCGATTTCATCGGCCAGCGCGAAGCGGAGAAACTCCACGCTGATGTCGCCATTCATGTTCTGCAACGGCAGCACGGCAATGGTGTTCTTGGGCGCGCCACCGCCCGCCTGTCGCAGTTTGAACCACCATGCGCCCACCGCGACCAAAACCGTGAGCAGCAGCGCGCTGATTCCGAGCAGAAGATAGGTTGAAAATTTACTCGAGGACTGAAACGTGGTCGTGGCCAGACGGTACGGTAACCCTGGCCGCCGCGCCCCGGTCCTGGTCAACCCCGATTCGGTTTCCTTGCGCAACGACTGCAGATCGCCTTTCAGCGCCAGCGCGTTCTGGTAGCGATGCCCCCGGTCCTTTTCCATGGCCCGGCCGAGGATGCCTTCGAGATCGGGGGGGAGTTTGGGGTTGAGTTGAAGAGGTGAGACCGGCTTCTGGTTCAGCACCGCGTCCAGGGTGGTGATTACGTTGCCGGTGGCAAAAGGCTTCTTGCCAGTCGCCATTTCGTACAGCACGACTCCCAGCGAGAACAAATCGCTGCGCGGATCCAGTTCTTCGCCGCGCGCCTGTTCCGGAGACATATAAACCGCGGTTCCCGGAATCACGCCCATGGCCGTCAGCGAGTCTTCCATGGCGGCATCGCTGGTTGCCGAGTCGTGCGCCGACTTGGCCAATCCGAAATCGAGGATTTTGGTCTGACCGGTCTGCCCCACAAAAATATTGGCGGGCTTGATGTCGCGATGAATGATCCCCTTGGCGTGCGAAGCGGCCAAAGCATCCGCCACCTGGATGCCAATGTCGAGGATCTCGTCGACCTCCATCGGCTTCTCCCGTATCCGCTCCTTCAGGCTGACACCGTCCAACTTCTCCATGACGATGAAGGGATGTCCGTCGTTGTCGTCAATGTCGTGGATGGTGCAGATGCCGGGATGGTTCAACTGGGAAGCGGCGCGGGCCTCACGCACGAAGCGGTCGAGCGACTTGCGGTCGTGCACCATCTCGACCGGAATGAACTTGAGGGCGACGTGGCGGGCCAGGCGCGTGTCTTCGGCCTCATAGACCACCCCCATGCCACCACCACCGAGCTTTCCCACGATGTGGTAGTGGGAGACCGTTTGGCCGATCATTGCTAGGGCCTCAGTGCCATCGGCGGTTATGGTAGGCCGCTGGCGAAGCCTGGGTCAACCTGCATGCCCAACCGGGCTGCAACCCCGAATGCCTGCGAGGGCAGCTAGTGCCGCCAAAGCTCAAAGCGAAGAGCGCAACAGGAAGAACTTTTCCATCTGTCATGTCACACACGAAGAATCATCACCTCAGTTGCCTTGATGAGGGCGGCCGCAGTCTGTCCCGGCTTCAGTTGCATTTCGCGCGCCGAAGTGGCCGTGATGATGGAAGTGATTTGCTGGCCGCCAATCGAAATCTTTACCTCCGCCATCAGGCCACTAATCCGCACCGAATCGACTCGCCCCACTAGTTGATTACGTCCACTGACGCGCCGGATAACCAGCTTCCTCTCTTCCTCCGTTTTGCCTCGCGTCCTGAAAAGCAACCGGTCCACCTCTGTCTGTGGGATGCGATGGTGCCCTCCGGCGGTCCTGATGCTGCGAATTCTTTTCTTGTAAATCCACTGCTTGATGGTGGGGAAGCTGATTCCCAACTCCAATGCCGCTTCGCGGAGCTTCAACAAGTCTGCCGCCTTCCGTCCGGCCTTGCCATTCGTCGTCATCGGAACGAAATCGTACCTTCAACACAAAGACACGGTCAACAGCCCCGGGTTCTCCCCTAAGTATAAGGCCGGAATTTGTCGTGGACGGATAGAACTGTTCATTATTTGACATGATAAACATATCTTCTATACACTTTCCGTTCTTTGACGTAAATCACCACAATTGGAGGCGAAGTGCGCAAGTGTGGCTTGGTTTCGCGGCTGATTGTTCTCTTTTTCTTATCGAACTTTTCCTTGGCCCAGGGTCAATATTTCTCCGATTGGTTTGCCCGGGTAGACAGAAGCAAAGACGAACAACCGCACTGGATTACGCCCCTGGCGACCACAACCCCTCGCCTCGAAGAGGAATATCGCTACGACCAGCTCTGGCAACCAAATGCTAAAGGGGTTACCACTGACAACTATGGCGGTGGAAAGGGATTGGAATTGATTCCCTTCGAGAAGGTCGAAGTCATTCTTAATGTACCTCCATACATCGACCACAATAACCCCAAGGTCAGGAACGGTTGGGGAGATGTTGCGTTTCTGGTCAAGTACCGGTTGCGCTCCGGGAACGAGGAGCACGGCAACTACATCCTGACCGCCTTTCTGGGATGGAGCCTGCCCACCGGACAATTCTCCAATGGTGCCTTACATCCGGTGATTACGCCGACCATCGCCTACGGTAAGGGTTTTGGCAACTTCGACCTGCAAGGCTCGCTCGGCGCCGGTCTTCCCACAGCGGATACGAGTTCGTTAGGACGGACCATCGCCTGGAACAATACTTTTCAATACCGCGTATTTCGCAAATTCTGGCCTGAGGTCGAGCTCAATTCAACGCTCTTTCAGGATGGAAAGAATGATGGCCAGAAGCAGAATTTTGTGACCCCGGGGCTGGTCTTGGGACGCTTCCGACTCGCGGGCAGAGTCGGCTTTACGGTGGGCGGTGGATACCAGATCGCCACCACTCAGTTTCACACTACGAATCACAACGCAATTCTGTCTATACGCTTTCCGTTCTGAAATCCGAGGACCTTGGTCTGTATTAGGGTATGCCTTCAGGCATACCGTAAGTGCCGCGTTACGAAGGCGCCTTCAGGCGTTGGTTTTGGACTGCTGGAGTTTCGCCGCAAGCGCCTTAAGGTGCCTGCTCGGCTAAAGCCTCCGCCCCGGTTTGCCGATTCTTTAAGGCGTATCTCCGGATACACGGGCCAGCAATTTGTCAGCTCTGCTGAAGACGGCTCCGAGGCTTGGCGAATCCTGCAGCGGCCCGATGCGCCGAAGCTCGTACTGCTCGATTGGGTGCTGCCCGATCTGGATGGCATTGAGCTGTGCGAGCGCATCCGCCAAGCCGGATCGTCGGGACCTTACGTCTACGTCATCCTGCTGACCAGCAAAGAGGGGCGCCAGAATATGCTTAAGGCGATGGAGGCCGGAGCGGACGATTTTCTGGTCAAACCGGTTGATGAACTGGAGATGAAGGCGCGGCTGCTGGTGGGTAAGCGGATTCTCGACCTGCAGGAAGAACTGGTTTCCGCGCGCGAGTCCATGCGTCACGCCGCCACCCACGATAGCCTCACCGGATTGCTGAACCGCGGAGAAATCCTTGCGATGCTCCAGCGGGAATTGGAGCGAGCGAGCCGGGAACACACCCCGGTGGGAGCCATCCTTTGCGACATCGACCGTTTCAAGAACGTCAACGACACGCTCGGCCATCTGTTTGGTGACGAGGCGCTGCGGGAAATCGGGCGGCGGCTGCGGTCGCAACTTCGCGTCTACGACGGGGTTGGCCGATATGGCGGAGAAGAATTTCTCATGATCCTGCCGAACTGCGACCTGCCCAACACCAAGCTGCGCGCGGACGAGTTGCGTAAAATCGTTGCCAGCACAGCGGTCCTGTGTTCCGGTGTGGAGAGACGCATCACCATGAGTATGGGAGTCGCGGTTTCCGCTTGCGATGGAAAAAGCGAACTGGAAGCGTTGCTGAATCAAGCCGACGCCGGCCTTTATGCCGCCAAAGAAAAGGGCCGAAACCGGGTCGAGCACTTCACTCCCGCCGCCAGGAAAGCCGCGGCTGGCCGCGTCCGCAAGGGCTAAACGCCTTTTTCCAATAGGACGAAAGTAAGTCGCGGTGGCCGCGGAAAATGAGTTACTCCATCCTGGCACGCTCATTGGCCAACGTCTCTTGCTTGGCGGAGGCAGGAAGGGCTGCGGATTTCATCTGGGCGAGTTCGCGCTGAACCCTGGACCAGCGGCGATGGTCACGCTTGGTCGCGTTTGGGGAAGCGGGATCCGCGTAAAAGCGTTCAATCTCGGCGCGCAAATCAGGGGTCAAGCCGGAGAAGTTGTGTTCCGCCACGCGATGAAGGAGCTCGGCGTAGGTATCGTCATTCAGGCGGTATTCGCCGGGCGCAGTTTTCACGCCGACATCGAAATTGTCGTTAGGGAGCGTCACTTTGCCGGCAGCGCCGAGTTCGGTGACGAGGCTGCGATAGTGGTCGAGCGTGGCGTTGAAGCTGGCTTCGAACATCCTCTCGGTTTCCGGCGTCGGCGTGCGGAAGGTGAGGATCTTCAGCGGCCCGATCTTCGGAATCAGACGAAAGAGAAAGGCAAGGACCTTCTCGCCGGCGTTCGGCCTGCGGTACTTCTTGCCCCAACTCTTTTCATAACTCGCGCGCTTTAGGTTATAAAGAAACCGGTCGCGGGTTATGCCGGGCAGATCTTTCTGGATGTCATCCTTCTTGATTTGCCAGGCCACCTTGGTCGCTTTGGGAATGATGCTGCTGACGGAATGACGATAGGAGCCGATGGCCTTGGTTTCGTCGTCAAGAACCGCGCTCAGCTTTACTCCGTACGTTTTCTCGAACGCCCGGTCGAGGAGAGGCTGCGCCACCTCGAATCCGATGAAATCATGGTAGGCGTCAGGGGCGAAGCGTCCTTTCGCTACTTCGAGGACGTCGAAGCCGAACTCCGTCTTCACGTGCGCGACCGGGTTATCTTCGTAGGTCACCACGTCGCCGTATCTCTTCTTCAGTTCGGGATAGAGCACAGGGACCGCACGATTGACCGCCAGAGGATGGCCTTCGTTGTCGGCGACCCAGTGCGCCATCGCGCCGAGAGCAAAGGCGTACTCGTTGATGTCCTCGGAATCGCGCAGCATGGCCTCCACGAAATCACCGCTGCGAACGTAGTGCGCCAAGTCGCTGAAGAACTTGCTGCCGTGGGGATAGTAGCCCAGGTCCTGGATGATGCTGCCTCCGTACGCATAGGCATGCGCCTGGTGCAGGTCGTCGTGGGTGGCGTTGGGAAAGCGCTTCTGTAGCAGCGGCCGGATGTGCGTGACCCAGACTGCATCCACGATGGCCTCGTGAGTAAGCACGGAGTAAGCGCCGCCCGAGGTCGGAAAGGCGAGCAAGAGAATGAGCACTCCGGACAAGATAATTCTGGTTCGGGACGTCTGCGGCATCGATTTGTCAGTCTAGCGCTTGCCCCGGGAATCCGCAAAACGGTAAGCCTCGAAGGCCGCAGGGCCGGAAATTTCGTGGTGAACGCGATTCGGTTGTAGGATGCGGAACTGGGGCCAATTCCAATGATGGAAATGCAGGGACAGCCGCTGACCAGTCCGCTCGGCAATGTCCCGCGCGACTCCGTTGGACTCAAGAAGGCACTCCGACTGGCTTCTGCCGTCGCCCTACTTGCCGGGACAATGTCCCTGGCGGAGCAGACGCAGCGGCCCGAGGCCGCCCCCGCCTCGTCGGAGGCGAAACACGCCATCGCCCGCAAGTTGACGCTCCCAGGCGTTCCGCGCTTCGGCGAGGTGACCCCCACGCTCTATCGGGGCGCGCAACCGACCCCGGAAGGATTCAGCAACCTTGCCAAGATGGGCATCAATATTGTGGTGGATCTGCGCGGTTCGCGTGACAGCGAGCGCCGCCTGGTGAGCAGATTAGGGATGCGCTATGTGCCGCTCCATTGGCAATGTTTCAGTCCACGCGATGAACATTTCGCGCAGTTCCTGACCTTGCTCCGCGAAAACCCCGGCAAGAAGGTTTTCGTCCACTGCCGTGTCGGCGACGACCGCACGGGAATGGATATAGCGGCGTACCGGATCGCGGAACAGGGTTGGGCGGCGGAGGAAGCAAGGAAGGAAATGGAGGCCTACGGTGTGAATTGGTTCCACAAAGCAATCTGTTTCCCGTTGTCGTCCTACGAAAAGGAATTTCCCGAACGATTCAAGACCAGCGCCGCCTTTGAAAGCCTGCGCTCCGCGAAGCATGCCCCCGAACCGCAGCCCTGACACCTTTCATGCGGCGCATCTTGAGAAGGGCACAACCATCGCGACGTTTGACTCAAACTTGCTCCGCCCAACAGTCAGCCACAGGAGCCCGCGTCTCGCTTGCAGTTCCTGGTCTGGGACGACAAAACAAACGCATACCGCCGCCGAGAAAGCCGGGATGTTCGCCGCGGATTCGCCGAGCGGCAACCGCGGCGGCCGGAAACATATCGTGCCGTTCCCTTGTGCAATACCGGGCATCTGGCGTACAAGGATGCCTGTACCCGATGAACTGACACACCACCGGAGGACAGGGCGATGCGCATCGCAAGCGTGGGTCATGCGGTCTTTGCGGCGACCATGATCGCCCTCGGAATTCTGGGCCTCATAAAAGGCGATTTCACCGCGGTATGGCAACCGGTACCCAAGGGTGTGCCCGCACGCGAGGTACTGGTCTATCTCTGCGCCTTCATCTCGCTGGCATCGGGCGTGGGCCTGCTGTGGCAGCGCGCAGCCGCGCCCGCTGCCCGCGTGCTGCTCGCCTATCTCCTGCTTTGGATGCTGCTGTTGAGAGTGCCCGGCTTCTTCCGCACGCTCACCGTGGACGTTTACTGGCCATGGTGCCAGACCGCGGTGATGGTGGCGGCCGCCTGGGTACTGTATGCATGGTTCGCCACTGACTGGGACAGGCAGCGCCTCGGTCTCGCCACCGGCGAAAAGGGGCTGCGCATCGCGAGGGTGTTCTACGGCGTGGCCTTGATCCCCTTCGGCATCGCCCATTTCACCTATCTCGAAAACACCGTACCGCTGGTGCCTGGTTGGCTGCCGGCGCACACGGCGTGGGCGTATTTCACCGGCGGTGCATTCATCGCGGCGGGCGTGGCGGTGCTGACCGGTGTGTATGCACGGCTGGCCAGCGCGCTCTCGGCGCTGCAGATAGGCATGTTCACGCTGCTGGTGTGGGTGCCCATCGTGGCGGCGGCAGGCCCCAAGAGCGCCTTTCAGTGGAGCGAGACCGTACTCTCTTGGGCGCTGACGGCGGGCGCCTGGGTGGTGGCGGATTCCTACCGCGGAAAGCCCTGGCTCGCCGTGGGCAAGCGCTAGCACCGTTCTCTAAACCGCGCCATCCATGCAGCCAACGCGCCAGTTGTAACCTTGCTTCTTTCATGAATCATCTAGTTAGCATCAGGTAGATTATGACTACCGGTCCCACCAAAGTAATCAAAACGGTGAACCAATAGCCGATGGGCTCCTCGTCGCGATTGAACTTATGTCCCCTCGATCTTATTTCTCCCGTTTTTAGTGCAGCGATTGCGTGGTAAAGAACCAGCAGGAAAATGAGAATAATGAATATTCTCGCTATCAGAAATCTGGGCATGTTATCTAGTGTAGTGCGCCGGAGATAGTGTGTGAGGGACTACGAGATCCGAAAACCGTTCGATTTGCATTTCCTGAGGGGCTGAACAGGCTGCGGAAATACCCGCCAGGAGGCAACCAGCTCACCTCGGGCGCTAAAGCGCAACACAACGGCAGCGGCTTTGCGGCACGACTGAAGTCGTGCCCTTCCCAAAACTTGTGCGAACCACGATTCTTGGGCAGTCCGAGACGGGGCAAGCCCCGTCTCTACACGAAATGACGAAACCAGGGGGTTCACTCACAACCCCGCGGTGGTAGCCTCTTGGAGGATATGAGTTCCACCAGTCGGCTGAACTGGCCGCGAGCGCTGCCCACGTGATTGCTGACCTTTCAACCCGCATCAAGCAGTGCGCGCGCGACGCTGGATTCGATCTCTGTGGCATTGCGCCGGTCGGAGTCCGAGACTTCGCGGAGTTGCGCGTTTTCCCCGCGTGGATCGCGGATGGAAAGCACGGCGAAATGCAGTACATGGAAGCGCGCGCCGAGAGCGGAGAACTCAAGCGCGCAGCGCTTGGCCGAGTCGCTCCCTGGGCGCGTAGCGTGATTGTATGCGCCATCAACTACAACACTGCGCATCCGTACTCGACCCAGGTGCAGACGCAGACAGAAGATGCGAGCCCAGGCTGGATTTCGCGCTACGCCTGGTCTCGCGAGGATTACCACGACGCCGTACTGCGCCGCCTGAAGCAGGTCGAGGACGAGTTGCGCAGACTAGTCGCCGCAACTGGCAACTGGCAGTTTCGTTCCTACGTCGACACTGGCCCGCTGATCGAGCGTGTGTACGCCAAGTACGCTGGCATCGGATGGATCGGCAAGAACACTTGCATCATCAACCAGCAGCTGGGATCGTGGCTGTTTCTGGGCGTGATCCTTACTTCGCTCGATCTTCCTTCGCTCGATCTCACGAGCCCCGATCGAATGGGCGAGGAATTCACCGGCGACTTGCCCGCGCCCGATCGCTGCGGAACTTGCACGCGCTGCATCGCTGCCTGTCCCACGCAAGCGATCACTGCGGCAGGTGAGTTGGACGCGCGGCTGTGCATCTCCTATCTGACGATCGAAAAGCGCGGCGAGATTGCCGTAGAACTGCGCGAGGGAATGGGACGACACGTTTTCGGATGCGACATCTGTCAGGACGTTTGCCCGTGGAACCGCAAGGCGCCTGTGACCTCTGTGGCGGAATTCGAGGCGCGCGAAGGGCTGGTCAATCCCGCGCTCGCGTGGCTGGCCGAAATGCGGGCGGAAGAGTTCCGCGAGGCATTTCGAGGATCGCCAATTCGTCGCGCCAAGCTTTCTGGCTTGCGCAGGAATGCGGTAGTCGCGATGGGAAACAGCGGCGACAAGAGGTTTATACCAACGCTGACAACACTTTGTGAGGATCCGGATGTGGTGGTCGCTGAACATGCGCGCTGGGCCTTGGGACGACTTGAATTGTGCTGTCGTCAACGAGAAGGCTTGGACCCCTCTGGTGGTGGTCTTTAAGAATGAAAGACTTAGCTGGCAAGAGACGCCAGGTCTTTGAGGAATAAGGACTTATCTGTAAAGTATTTATAAATCAACAGCTTAGCTTGAATTCTCCGTTTGTTTTGGGTTCGTTTTCGCGCTAGGTCTTTGAGAAATAAATACCTTAGCGCAATTTGTAGAAATGCAAAATATGGGAATTGCTTGCCGGGAGCGAGTTTATTACGATTTGCGGCACGGCTGAACAGGCTGCGGAAAAACCCGCCGAGCGCGCAAGAGGCTCACCTCAGGCGCTGAAGCGCGACACATTCTTAAGGGCTTAACGGCACGAGTAAACTCGTGCCCTTCCCAAAACCTGCTTGAAATGGAGTTCTTGCGCAGCCTGTAAAGCCGTGCCCTTCCCGAAGCGATTTATGAAACTAGCTGTAGCCACTTTCGCTGCGATATCGCTACGTGAGGAGCCTGGTCAAACTCCTGGACGGCCGAAGGCGGCCGTCCCTACGTAAGCTTGGACGGGCGAGGTCGCCCGTCCCCACACGAGCTTGGACCTTCACCTACCATTAGCTCGCCGCGTTCCCCGACGCGTCCAAAGAGACGGGGCAAGCCCCGTCTCTACGCGGGCGTTTACAATCGTCGTGCACTGCAACGGAGGACACCCCATGTTCCAGAAAGATTTACTCGAGCGAAAGCGCATCCTCATCACCGGCGGCGGCACTGGTCTCGGCAAGGCTGCCGCCCAGCGTTTTCTGGAACTGGGCGCCGAACTCTATATTTGCGGCCGGCGGCAGGAAGTGCTCGCCGCTACTGCGCAGGAATTGCGCCAGACCACGGGCGGCAAGATTTACGCTCGGCCGTGCGACGTGCGCGATCCGGCGGCGGTCGAAGCGATGATCGCAGCCATCTGGGCCGAAGGTCCGCTCGACGTGCTTATGAACAATGCGGCCGGAAACTTTCTGGCGCGCACCGAAGAGCTTTCGCTGGGAGCCTTTCAATCGGTGATTGGCATCGTCCTGATGGGCACGCTGCACACAACGATGGCCTGCGGACGCCGCTGGCTGGCGGCGGGGCGCGGAGGCGTGGTGCTGAATGTGTCCACCACATACACGACCACGGGTTCGGCCTATGTGGTGCCATCGGCGGTAGCCAAGGCCGGCATGCAGGCGCTCACTCGCAGCCTGGCCGTCGAGTGGGGCAATCGCGGAATTCGCATGAACGCCATCGCCCCGGGCCCGATTCCGACCGAGGGTGCGTTCTCGCGCCTGCTGGCGCGTCCGGAACTGGAGGTGGATGCGAAGAAACGAAATCCCCTGGGACGCTTTGGCACGATGGAAGAATTCGCCAACCTCGCTGCATTCCTAATTAGCGACGGCGCAGGCTATATCAATGGAGAAGTCGTGACCATGGATGGCGGCGAATGGCTGCAAGGAGCAGGCGAGTTCACGGCGCTGGGGCGGGAACTGACAGAGAAGGAGTGGGAGATGATGAGGCCGAAAAAGCCGGCGCCGAAGCCAGCATGAAGGTATCCCGAGTAGCCCCCTTGGACTTCACATCATGAGTAGTGCCGGGCTCCTCAGCGAGTCGCGGCAACCTTCGTCTTCTGTTTCCGCCGCTCGCGCTCGGACTGCATCTCCTGGATGCTTTGCGCGACCAGAGGCGAGTAAAGCGCCTTAACCCAACGCGAATTTTCCCACTCCGGCTGCCCGCCCAACGCGCGGTTGAAATCAAGCAGAGCCTGGTCGTGTTGCTGGGCCTGCCAGCGCGCGACGGCTTGCACCATTGCCTTTTCGGGTTCGATTCCCGATTCGTGGGCGGCGCCCTCAAGCGTTTGCAGAGCGTCAGCATACCGCCGGATTTCGATCAATGCCCAGGCCAGTTGCGATGCGAGCTTCGCATTCCCTGGGCGTTGCTGAACCACTCCGGACAGTAACTCAGTCGCTTGCTGATAGTTTCCAACCAGGTAGTGCCACCAACCCAACTCCCCGATCCACTCTGGTGCTTGCACGTCTCCACTCTGCTTGAGTTCGATCTCCAACTTACGCGCGGCCTCGGGGTTCCCGGCCAATAGCGCCAGCCCGGCCGCCGCCACATCGATTTCCCGTGGCTTCTCGCCCTTGACACTGTCTGCCCACTGACGGAACTCCGCCACTGCGTTGTTGCGGTCTGCTGCCGCCAGAGCCTGCGCATAGGCAGCGATAATCTCGGGATGCGAGGCTTTGTCTATCTCCAGGACCTTGCGGTACGCCGCAGCCGCTCCGGAGAAATTTGCTTGCGCGAACTGCGCCAGTGCCAGCACTTGGAGAGCCTTCGGCTGATCGGGCCGCAGCCGCAGAGACTGATTCGCCAGTTGCTCCGCTTGCGGATACTTCTTCGCATCCAGCGCATTCCGTGCTTTTTCCGTCCAGAAAATGTATGCCACAACCAAGTCGCGCTCCGAATGGACCGGCCAGCCTTGGCTGGCGATCAGGTTGCGGACCTGGGCAATGCGTTCCGACGGCAGCGGATGCGTGCGGAAATATCCCTCGAGCGTCTCCAGAGCCACTCGCGACAGTTCCTGCTGCGGTGTTTTCGCCCGGGCGACGTGTGCTTCGTACAATCGTCCGAAGGTTTCGAACATGCGGATGGCGCCACTGGCCGAGTATCCGGCCTCCACCGCCAGCCGCGTACCCTCGCGGTCCGCTTCAAGCTCCTGATCCTTGCTATAGCCTGCTTCGAATACCTCGATGGGCAAGGCCACCAACCCTCCCAGCGGAATCTTACGCAGCGCTTGCTCGCGCTGCACACGCTCGGCGCAATGGTAGTGGTCGATATGCTCGATCTCGTGCCCGATCACCGCGGCCAGCTCATCTTCGCTGTCCATCAGCTCCAGCAGCCCGCCACCGACGTATACATGCCCTCCCGGCAGAGCGAAGGCGTTAATGAAGTACGAATCCGGAATGTAATGGAACCGGTACGGAAGTCTGCGATGGGCGTTGCGGGCCACCTGCCCACCCACCCGCGTCAGGTAGTGCTCCACGATGGCGACTTCCGGCGCGTCCTGCCGCTGTTCGCCGCTGGCGTAGAATCGCGCCAGCTCGTTGCCGATGCGGATCTCTTCTTCATCGGACATGCGGGTGAACCTTACCGGCATGCGCGTCAGTTCCTGTTCGGTGTCGGCGACGAGATACAACAAGGCGGCGGGACTAGCGGGCACGTTCACCTTCCGGCGCTCGCTCACCACCACGGACGCAATGCCCAAAAACACAATCGCCGCCAATAGGATCCAGCGCTTCATAAGTATTGCCGCAACGCCTCGCGATTCCGCGTGTACAGGAACGACACCAGCAGCAGCGCCGCACCCAGCACGATAAAGGTCAGGTAGCGGTCGCGCGGGTCCAGTTTCCACACATCCACCAGCACAATTTTCCCCACACACAGCAGCACCAGCAGGCCCAATCCGGTGAGCCGGAAGCTGCGCTCGCCCAACCACAAGGCCAGCACGAAAACCGCCAAGCCCTCCACGCCCCAGGAGAGCGTAACCATGCCGTGCCGCATCTCAACCGCCAGCAGCGTCGTGAGCAGTCCAACTGCGATGAAAAACAAGACCTGCTCGGGGCGCCGGACTACTGACTGCAACAGACGAACAAGTCCGCTTTCTTCACTCGGCTGGTTTTTCTTGCGCAGTTGAAACGCGATTGGCAGAGTCGCAAAGAGCAGCGTGACGGCGGTTCCAACCGTAATCCAGCGGCTCTGCCAGGCGGGCGCCGGAAAGTAGCTGCGTTCGTAGAAATTGTGCAGCACGGTTCGGAACAGCACCCCAACCACGATCATCAATCCCTGGTAGAGAAACACTCTGCGTTCGCTGCGCCAAGCGAGGGCCAGCAAGGCGAAAGCAAGCGCCGCCCACCCGGCCGCGACCCAGTCCGCATCCAACTCAAAGCGAATGAGGGCGGCGAAGGTGATCGTGCCCAGCCAGCAACAGACGTCGGCGGCCCGGAACCTGAGCTCTGACCGATGGAGATCTCCGTGGCTCTCATGCAGCCTCCAATAGGCGTAGAAGTAGCCGAAGGCCAGCGGAACCACCGAATAGAACCGTGGGCTGATTTCGCCGGGCTTGCCCGCGGCATTGAGATTGACAAAGAAGATACGCAAGAAGCTGGCGGCAAGCGCGGTGTAGGCCTGCCATCGCAAGCTCAGTTTTCTTTGCTCCAGCCCGAGTTCCAGTAAGACCAGACCACCAACGAGCCAGGCATCCGCCACGCTGACGGGGCGCAATTCGTACCAGGCAAGCAGAGCGAGCAAAGTAGATGCCGCCCAGGTGTAGCTTCCGTTGGCCAACTGCTGGAACGAAAAAAAGTGGTGGCGGAGTGTAATTCCCGCGTCTGTAGCCCAATTCCAGCGGGTTGTGACATACAGCAAAGCTGAAACCAGCAGGATGGTCACGAGGCGCAGGGTCACGCCGTGATACTTGGCCGTTGCCTCTAAGTTGATTGCGAGAACGCGGATCACCGAGAAGGCTGCCAGGAAGACAGCCTGATACGCGAACTCTCGAGTTGCAAGGCGCTGTCCGGCGATTGCCAGTGCGAGTCCTACCGTGCACCAGCCGACTGCGGTCCAGCTTTCAGGGAAGGCGATCCACGCCGCAATCAAGATCATGACGCACGCGACATAGGAGAGACGCTGCATCACGCGCCGGTCAAACTGGCTGGTGAACAGATCGGCCCAACGGCGCAGCACCCAATGCGCGTTGGCATAGAACACGGCGGCCGCGACCACGAAAACAATCGACAGTGCAAAGTCAGGACGCAAATCGGCGCCATCCATGCGCCTGCCGAAGATTTGGGCCGCGTCCACGCCGATCATCTGTCCGGAAACCAGCAGCGCTCCGAGCACTCCGAGGCGGCGGAAGACAACTTCCCTGGTCCACACTCCGATCAGCAGCAGCGCCTCGGCCTCCAGCAGCCACAGCACCGACAAACGCATGCCCGAGTAGCGGAAGGGAAAAGCTGAAATCAACAGCACCACGCCCAGCGTGGTGAGCACGATGACCGCGCTGCGGCGCCGGGAGACCGCCAGCCGTCCCAGCAGGGTTTCGATCGCGCCGATCGCCAGCAATGCCCAGAATGCCCACTCCGGGTGGACCGACTGGTACTTGAGCAGGGCCAGCAGCAAGACCGTATTCAGCAAGGCCGCCGCGGTGGAGATGTGCTCCTGCCGGTCGTCCGTTGGACGCCGGAGTACATACGACATGCGGAAGATGAGCCAGTACAAAGCGACTATTCCCGCGCTCGCGGTAAATTCCGGAAAGGGATGCCGCTTGCCATGCATCGGCTCGATGATCGGCCGCAGCCACAAATAATGGTTCAGATAGCTGGCCAGGATCCCGAATACCTCGAGCTCAAACCAGCGCATGCGCCCGACAATGACCACCAGCCCCGCTGCCAGCACCGCGCCGGCCGTCAGGCTGTAAACGTTGGAGTGACTGATCGAGACCGTCAAGAACGCCAGCAGAAATGCGAGGCCCGTCACCACTTGTGAGCGATAGCGCAGCGTGTGCAAGACCATGGCCGCTGCTACCGCCAGCATAAGCACCAGGTCGATGGCTTGCGACTGAAGCACCTGCGCCGCCGGAACGTGATACATGGCGTAAGTCGTGAAGAACGACAGCGCCCAACCGCCTCCTATGCCGGCGCGCGCCAGGACGCGATAACGTTCTCCGCGCTCGAACCAGATTCCCGCACCCAGCATCACGGCAGCGGTCACGAATCCCACCAGTACTTTGCCCGCGGGTCCGAGCGTCTTGAGCTGGTGTTGGAGGAAGAACGCGATACCAAGCACCAGGATGACGATGCCCAATTTGTTCAACCAGTTCGTGCCCAGCATCTCTTCGATGTCGAGTGCCGATTTGAGCCGGGCACCGAGCGAGAAATCGATCTCGCGGGCGGCGAAAGCCGGTTGAGGCGGCGGTGTCTCCAAGGCGGGAGCAGGAGGAACTGCTTGACCGGCGGGGGAAGGAGAGCCTGCCATTATCGGAGCGATGGTTTCTTGAGTTACCCAACTCTCGGCGACTCGTACCGAGGCGGAGGGCTCGACGACCGGTGGTAGAGGCGATGGTGAGACCGTATCTTGTGAAGGTGGTGGGATGGAAGAAGCTGCGAGCGGGCTGCCGGCTGTCTTTGGTGTGGACGCTTCCGGGGCTGGGCTGGGGCGCTGAGCTTGAAGTGCTCGCAGCGTTTCTTCGAGTGCGTAAGTGCGCGCGGTCAATTCCCGCCAGCGCTCTTGATCTTCACCACGTTCGCGTCTGCGCCTGGAATGCGCTCGCCAGACCAACACCCAGGGACCGAGCAGCACGAGTAACACAATCCCGACGATAGGAACAAACTCTTCCATCGCGCTCAGTCTTGCACAGAAGAGATTACACGAGCACGGGGGATTCTACGACACAATTTGCGGAATCAGCGATTTCACTATCTTTGACGCTGCCCGTGGAGCGGGAAGCTATTTCATGGAAATTCACACGGGGCGCATGTGGGCGACCGGCTTCTCCTGCAACAGGAGTTCCGTGGCCTGCACTCGCCGGTCGGAGTGAAACCAGTGTTGCACCACGTTGTCACAAAGAAAGTTGGCCAAGGCGAGCAGGCTCATTCCCTCATGGTGAACCATCCACGAGCGGACGATCTCGCAACGAGGGGCGCGGAAGCGGCTGCGAGAGTTGGTGTAGTCGGCGGCCTCATAAAATCCGTACGGACCGAACCATCCCAGGGAATGCATCCGGTGCAGATTGCTTAGCGCGCCCTTGCGATCCACACTCAAGGCTAGAAGTGTGGAGTACGGCGAAACGACCAAGGGGTCCGATTCGTTCTTTTTCTGGGCAAGGTTGGGCACGCCGAATGCTTCGTAGTGGTAGTCTCCGGCCTCGTTGCGCTTCGAGCAGGCAGACTCGGAAATACCCCAGGGAATGCCCTTATCGGCCGCGTATGCCTGTTGTGATTGCACCGCGGCGACGCTGGCCCGATCGAGCAATGTGTTGGGATAGTTACGCATCCATATCGAAGGCATCAGGTACTCGAACATGGTTCCGGTCCAGGAGAGCAGAACCGGGCGACCACGATCGCGCGTGAACGGCCGGTTAAGCCGGAACCAGCAGTCTTGCGGGATGTCTTCCTTCGCGATGGCAATGAAGACCGCCGTGCGCGGCTCAGTGGCCAGTAAGTCGTAACAGTAGGGGAGCAGTTCTTCGGACTGGGCGTCGAATCCTACAGACATCAGCAGACGCTGCTTATCCAACAAGAAGGTAAAGTCCATCGCGTTGGCGAGGGCGGCGGCCTGTTCGCTGGCCTGGCGCAGATCATCGATGAGACGGAGGGCATTCTGCCGCGCTTCTGGAAGCATGAGTTTAAGACGCTTGCAGAGCTGTCCATCTCCGTTTCGTACGGATTGAAGCGTGTCATCAAGACGCGCCTCTAGCTCTGTAATCAGGTCGGGCAGTTGCCGCAGAAGAACGTCGTCAATAAAGCTGGCGCCATTCGCCAACTTTTCTCGTAGTTCGGTGAACTCGGGGAGCATCCAGGGAATATAGGCCCGCACCAGGTCGCGGACGTGCTGGACTCGCAAGTGCGCTTGCTGGCGGAACCACGCAGTTTCAGAATCAGGGTTGGAGTCCGCGGGAGATTTTTTTTCGTCGAGAACTTCCTCAGAGAAATTCAAGACAGGCGTCAGCCAATCTTCGCCTCGGAACTCCGCTTCCGAGTGCGACAATACCCGCTTGGGAAGTGCCCGCAAGTTGACGAGGACTCGAAGGTGATCCAGCAAACCCTCGGCCAGTCCTCGGTCAAGAAGGGGCTGGCGCAAGCGATCGAGGCATCCCTGCTGCAACGTCCAGAGCGAGGCTACCAGGTTGCCGCTGTCGACCGAAGAAATGAAGAACGGCGGTTTCGGTTCGAGGGTGCGGGTCTCATACCAGTTCATCAGGTGGCCGCGGTACTTGGGGAGGCGGATGAGCGTATTCATCGTCTTCCTGGTCAATTCGGCCAGCTCTGGAACCGTGACATAGCCGAGTTCGTTCGCCGCCTGCCTTGCGTTCAGAAGAAGTCCCATGTTCGTCGGGGATATGCTGGACGCCACCTTTCGCGGTTTGTCCTCAACGTTATCCGGCACCAGCCAGTTGTGTTCCTCGCTGGAAAACTGGGCAAAGTATCGCCAGGTATGGAGGGCGACGCTGCGTAGGAGCCAAGCATCCTTGCGAGAAATCTCGGGTGCCGGTGCGAGCGGAGAGGCGTTGAGCCAGAGCGCGAGGAGCCTGCTACAGGCCCACAGGCCAAGAATCGGAGCGGCGGCCAGTAATGATTGGGGGCGGGCCAGCCAAATCACCAAACCCAGGCCGATGGCAAGCAAGGGCATCCAGTCGATATACCGCTCAACCGGGGTCCGGCGGGTTCCCAGTTCCGCTTCCGCGGCCGTTTCCCAATCGAGCAGGCGCTCTCGCGTAACCACGTAGCGGACGAGCGCTCGCACCACGGCGTCCAGCGACAACAGCGTCTGGTGGGCCAGAAGAGTCAAGGTAAGCAGGATCGTGAAGTTGGCGGCCATGAGGTTGCCCAGAGCATCACGAACCATTCGCGCCTGGCGCGCCGCCGCCGCACGGGCCAGCCCGAAGGCAAATTCGACCCAGGCTGGGACAAACAAAATGCAAATCGTGGCGAGGGTCCAGAGAAAGGGATGGCCCATCACCAGCCAGCCGAACAAAAGCAATAAGCAAGTCGCCGGTTCGACCAGGCTGCGGCGCAGGTTGTCGAGGATTTTCCAGCGCGAAACCAGCGAGATCGGATTCGGGACCCACGCGCCAGACTGGTCGCGCACACGGTCCGTCAGCCATTCCACAATCTGCCAGTCGCCGCGAAGCCAGCGGTGCTTCCGGCGGTTGTAGGCGCTGTAATGCGAGGGATAGTCCTCAATCACCACAATGTCGGTGGTCAGCCCGGCGCGGGCGTATGCACCTTCGACCAAGTCATGGCTCAGCAGGGCATTCCGCGGAAAGCGGCGGTCGAGAACACGCAACAAAGTATCGACCTCGTAAATGCCTTTTCCAGCGAATGTGCCTTCTCCATACAGATCCTGATAGACGTCGGAAATGGCGCGCGTGTATGGGTCAAGACCGGTCTCACCGGCGAAGATGGCGGCGAGCCGCGAACGTGCGGTGCACTGCACGCTGATGCCGACGCGGGGCTGCAGAATCCCATATCCGGCCACCACAATATTGTTGACGGGATCGACGATCGCCTGATTCAGAGGATGGGCAATCGCTCCCACCATGCGGTGAGCCGTTCCCCGCGGGAGTTCGGTATCGGTGTCGAGCGTGATTACGAAGCGAACCTTGGGCAGCGTCGAGAGATCTCCGACTTTCACCGGAAACCTGTCGTATTGACCACGCAGAAGTTGGTTCAGATCGAGCAGCTTTCCGCGTTTGCGCTCCCATCCCATCCATCCTCGTTGGCGCGGGTTGTAGACCCGGTGGCGATGAAAAAGGTAGAAAGAGCCGGAATTTTGTCCGGAATATCTTTCGTTCAATTCGCGGATCAGCTTCGCAGCCAACGCCACCAGCGGATTTTCTTCGGGAGCCGGTTGATGCGAATCGGGCAGGTCGGAGACGATCGCGAAGTGAAGATTGCGATTGTGGTTGCCCAGAAAACGCACTTCCAGACTTTCCACCAGACCATGCACCTGTTCTTCATTGAGCAAGAGCGTTGGAATCGCCACCAGGGTCGTGCAATCGTCGGGAATGTCCTCGGAAAAGTCCAGCTTGGGCAAGCTTCCCGCGGGCAGCAGGTTGGTGGTCAAATAGTTCATCAACTGAACCGCCGCCTGGGAACTGGGCAGCAACAGAATCAGCATCGAAAGCAGCACGAGTACAGGGGAAGTCCAGGCAGGGGTCAATAGCCACACGGCCCCGGTCATGATGGCGAAAGTCAGGACGCCAATTCCGAAGAAGAGGTATTCATCGGGATGGTTTTGCAACCAGGCGCGGAGGCGTTCGCCAAAGGTGGGGTGGTAGCCGACCCTCTGACAGAGAAGGGTTGTTCCTTCGCTCACGAGATAGTAGCCAATGTGGCGTTCTCGCAATCGAATCCGTGGGTCGCTGAATTGCTTGTGCTCAGCCTGCTGCGCCAGGGTGAGCGCCTCCTTCGCGACTCCTAACTCGGTGCGATCGGAGCGCCTGGCGATGTTTGCCACTCTTTCGCGATAGACGTTCCGGCTCTCAATGTCCATGGCGGAATAGGCGTTCGCCGGATCGTCACGCAGAATGCTGTCGAAGGGGATGAGCGCTTCCAGTTCTTCCTTCCAGGAAGTTTGGGTTGAGTTCCGTAAGCTGCGGATTTGCGTGGTAACGCGCTTCGAGGACTTGCTCATCGGATCGTCGACGAGACACTTGCCGCGGGACGCAATCCGTTCCAGTAGAACCAGCTTCAGCGACGGGACCAGGGCGCCAATCTCATGGAACTGGAGAGGGGTGGTTTCCTCAAAAGCCAGACAGAACGTTCTGAACTTGTCTTTGCAAAAGATGTCTTCAGTCTCATTGAAAAAGGCCTCGGCGATCGCCAGCACCCGGGGCACGATTTCGCCTTCGTTGCCAACGTGGGGAAGGCGGGTCAGCGGCCCAAGATCTTCCGCCACCAGACGGGCCGCCGAGGAGAGCGGCTGCGCGTTGTCGCGGAGCCAGAGCAGATCCTCCGAACCGGGGGCCTGCGCAAAGGCCGCGTCCACTTTTTCAAATACTGCACGGAGCTCTGCCGTGAGCGCTCGGCAACGCCTTGCGAATGTGTCGGACGAGGATACTTTGGGCAGCCAACCCAGACGCGCGGCTAACCGCATCGCAGCCTCGCGCATGGTTTGAAGCTCTGCCTGCGGAGGCTCCGCCTCTCGAAGCTCCGTCTCCCAAGTGTCTCTAGAAGAATGCTTCCGTTCTCGTTCCCAGATGCTCTCGGTCTGAATCGTAGAAACCATCTTCAGTCAATCCATCCTTCGGTCTTCTGTCTTCGGTCCTCTGTCTTCGTTTGTGCCTTCAGCGGTAACTGGCGGCCTGCAGCTCAAACATTTCCGCATAGCGGCCGCCGAGGTGGGTCAATGCATCATGATCCCCGTCTTCCGCGATGCGCCCCTTCTCGAGCACCACGATTCGATCCGCCATGCGCACGGTCGAAAACCGGTGCGAAATGAACAGGGCCATCTTCCCGGCAGTCAACTCGGCAAACCGCTGAAAGACTTCATATTCGCTGCGGGCGTCGAGCGCCGCAGTCGGTTCATCCAGAATCAGTATTTGCGCATCGCGCAGATAGGCTCGCGCGAGCGCGACTTTTTGCCATTCGCCACCCGAGAGATCGACTCCGCCGTCAAAGCGCCTGCCCAGCATCTGTTCGTATCCGGAGGGAAGTTTGCCTACAACCTCGTCGGCCATGCTTTTCTGGGCCGACTGCCGCAGCAGCGGCAGGTTCTCGAGCTGCTCGATGCGGCCCACGGCTATGTTTTCGCGCGCGGTCATCTCGTAGCGCATGTAGTCCTGGAAGATCACGCCGATTTCGCGGTAGAGGTCTTCGAGGTTGTACTCGCGCAGATCCACTCCATCCAGCAACACTTGTCCTTCCAACGGGTCGTAGAGGCGCGTCAGCAGCTTAACGATGGTGGTCTTCCCTTCTCCGTTTTCCCCGATCAGCGCCACCCGCTCGCCGGGGCGCAGGTGAAAGTTCAATCCATTTAGAACCAGGCGCGAACTTCCTGGATATCGGAAGGAAACATTCCGGAATTCGAATCCGCGCTGGATGGGACGCGGCGCCGGCAAAGCGTTGGGCTTCGATTCGATGGTGGGCCGCATCTCGAAAAATGCAATCAGGTCGGTCAGGAACAAAGCCTGATCGGCGATTGTGGACAGCGTGGAAAAGGTTTGTTGCAGGTTCGAGCTCGCCTCTCGAATGGCATTGGCCAACAAAGTCAGAGTGCCGAAGCTGAACACGCCCGTGACCGTCTTCCAAACCGCAAACACGTAGGCGGTGTAGTAGCCCGCAGTGCCAATCGCGGAAAGGAACGTACCTGTCGTCACTTTTCGACGCGCGAGGGCAACATCTTCTTCATAAACCTGGTTGGAAAGCCCCCTGAACCGGTTGGTCAGGAAATCTTTTAGACCAAATAGCTTCAATTCCTTAGCTGCTTCTTTGCTGCCGCCCAGAATGCGCAGGTAATCGAGCTGGCGACGGACGGGAGTCTGGCGAAAATTCTTGGCGTATCCCAAGAATGCAAAGTGAGTTTCTCCCATGAAGGCTGGAATCACACCGACGATCAGCAGCAGCAAGAGCCAGGGCGAAAACACCATGATCGAGACCGATAATGTAATCGTCGTAATCACCTGCTGGATGAGGCGTCCAATCGCCTGGATCATGAACAAGCGGTCGGTGGCCTGAACGCGGGCTCGCTCCAGCCGGTCGTAGAAGGCGGGATCTTCGTAGGCCATCAGGTCCAGGCTGGCAGCGTGTTCCATGACGCGAACGCTTACGTAGTTCGTGTACTTGCCCGCGAGCAGGGCATCGAGGTAGTCGATCACGCGGCTGAGAACGCCGGCGCTGACGGCGATGGCAAACTCGGCGGCGACCAGCCACCACAGCCTCGCTCCGACAGGTTCATGAGTCGTGAGGATGCGGAAGATCGTATCGATAATGAGCTTGGAGACCCAGAACAACGCGGGTGGAAGCAGAGAAGCGAGAACCCGGGAGATCAGCCCAAGGACGACGACCGTGCGTCCGGACTCCCACACAAAGCGCAGGACCGCGGGGACATTGCGGAGCGCAGAAAGTCGCTCCCGCCATCCGCCACGGAACTCTGATTTCCCGGTCATGAAGGAATCCCCAGCGCCTGGGAACCGGAGCGGATCGCCCCAGGTACACGAAACAACGCGGCCCAGGTGTCAGTCGAAGCGGCGGATAGCTTAAGTTTAGCCGAATCCATTTCAGGCAAGCAATGGTGGCTGCTCGAAGCCATCAAAACGACGCTTGGATGAAACGAACCGCCCCACGGCTGGCTGAGCGAAGAAGACTCCCGGGAGGGACAACTCTTCCGCTGTTGTCAGTATTTATGGAAGCCCGCTCGGTCCATTCCCCGCCGCGCTTCCGGAGTCTTCATGAACGTGTCCCAGACAAACCCGGTTCGCAGATTTTCGGCCATCAACAGAACAATCCCCGTGTCGATGCCGATCACGTCGGAATCATACCAGTTCCTGAGAGGATTGAACGCGTTTACGAATCCGTACTTGTTCCAGGCCAACGGGTAACGGCTTCGTATCGTCTTCAAAACATGCATGGTGGCGTCGGGCAGAAACGGCAAGGACCCGCCGGCTGCACTCGGAACCACGGTGCCATCGATAGGTCCCGTGGCAGGAGGTCCGCCCCAAGCGACATAGCCGTCGTGCTCGGAGTCGGAAGCGGTGATACCCCAGAGATCCTCGCTGTAGTCTGGGAATTGCTTGCCTAACTCCAAGCAAAAACGTCGATGGACTTCGGTGGCAGTCGCGGAATTCTGGAAATAGTCGGCGAACTTGTCGCGCTTGCCGCGAAAATCAAACCACGCCTGCGAATACTGGTGCACGAAGAGCGGGGCAAACGATCCGATGTAGCGCAGGCCGTCATATTCAAACGTCAGACGCTTCCATGCGTTCCAGGTTTCCTGCTTCAGGGGATGGGCCGACGACCCCATGCCTAGCAGATACATCATCATCAGTTCGCTGTAGTAATCCCAACGCGAGGAAAGAAATCCAACTTCCGGGGTCCACCCGTGGTTTAGCAGGGAGGTGTCCTCGGAAAGCCACGTCCAATCGACGCGGTTGAAGATGAGGTCGGCAAGCTCTGCGACCCCGCGATGACGGAAATGCTGGCGGCAGGTAAGAACCCCACAGAGCAGAATAGCCGTATCCACCGAAGACACCTCGGAGTCGAACATGCGCTCGCCCGTTTCGGGGTTGGCAAAGTGATAGAAAAAGCCGCGGTGGTTGGGTAGTTTCTTCCATAAAAAGCGCAGAGTGGCAAAGAGGCGCTCCAGCGCAGCACTCGTAGAGATGAATCCTCGCTGATCCGCAATGCAGAGAGCGGTAAGACCGAAGCCCGTCGCGGCAATGCTGGACGCAACGTTTGGATTGTCTTTGTGAACGTTGCAACGGTCCTTGACCATCCCCGTTTTCGGGCTGGCCTGCTCCCAGAAAAAAAGAAAGCTTGCGCTTTCCAACTCGTTAAGAAACCGATCGTCTTCCTCTGACAGAGCCGGTGCCCCGGAAGCGCTGCCAACTCGAGCAGAGGATTGTGCCTGTGAGTACAAAGGTGCCAAGAGTTCTGCCAGGGGTAGGCAAAGACTCGCCCCGACAACCTGACGCAGGATCTGCCGGCGCGAAAGTAGATTCGGGTTGGCATCACTCATGCGTTTGCGTTTCCAGTGACCAGGGCAATTTCACAGTTACGGGGACACAACTCGATGACATCTACGGGTACAGCATCAAGGATAATTCCTTCTGTGTATGCGACGCTCCGTTCAAGAATGCGGCCCCCGTGCTGCCTCTTGCCGCACCCGTGGAACATTCGCGACCTGGCCCTCATCTATATATATTTATTTATCATAGATGCTGCTTGACGTGCGCATGACTCGTACCCACAAAATCGAAGGCTGGATCGCTTTGTTGGTCGGCGTCGTGATCACCGTCACCATCGTGGGCCTGATCCGCTGGCAGAGACAAAAGCCCATTTCACTTTGGGGAGCCGTACTCGTCCAGGATTCGGACGCCCGAAACCAGCGGCCGATCGCGGGAGTGGCAATTTCCGCCGGCGATCTGGCGATCTCCGACGTCACTTCCGATTCGTCGGGATTCTTCCTTCTCCGGCTGCGCAAACCAATACGGAAGGGGCACCCCGTTGTTCTCGTCTTCCGTCATCCGCAGTACCGCCCGCTTGCCCTGAACGATACTGTCGCCAACAAGCTTTATATCGTCCATCTCGTTCCGCTCTCGAGCAATCACCCGCCGACGAATCAACCGGAGGTGAAAGTGGCCAACGTGCGGGTGAGATATGCGATCAAGGCCATGACTGAGCTGAACGTAGGGAGCGCGGTTAAAACCTTCGAGATTGAGAACAAAGGCAACGTTCCCTGCAAGGGTCAGCCCCTTTGCTCACCCGACGGTAAGTGGAAGGCGTCTGTCGGTTCGGCCACTTTGGATGCCGGCGCGGGCAATGAATTTCGTAACGCCCGTGCCTCATGCATTGCGGGCCCTTGCCCCTTCACCAGAATTGAGGCCGACCACTTTTCCCAGGGAGGCCAGACCATCACGGCGTCGGCTCGCGCCTGGTCTGACACCGCCACCTTTATGTTGGAGGCCGAAGTCTTTCGCCCCATGGTGAGTCAAGCGGAACACTGGTCCTATCCTGTCATCTTTGGAGAGGGACTCTCCTTCACGCTGCCGTCGGCCGCGGAGAGTGTAAGCATTGAGGCGGACCTCGACGGACAGACCATCATTTTTCCGCTCGGACCGTCACTTTTCTTGAGTTGGGCCACCTGCGATGTCGGCGTCAATCCCGACGAAGGACGGGTTTACCGCTGCACGCCCAAACCGGGATATCGCTTTGAGTAGCCATCGCACCGCAACGTAGGATTTACGGAAGCGTTGTGAGCTCCGACGGCTGCCAGATTCCTAGGCAAAAAATCTCTTGCCGTTCTGGACTTGGTGACGCAACACGCTTCGAATGAGCTGACAAGCCTGCTTCACCTCGGGCATGGCGAGTGAAAAGTAAACCTGCTTGCCCCGCCGGCGCCGGACGATTACACCCGCCGTTTTCATGACCGTGACATGTTGCGAGAGGTTAGCCTTGGAGATGCCGAGTTCTTCCTGAAGTTCTCCGGCAGACCAATCACGGACGCCGAGCAGTTGCAGGATTTGAAGACGAGTTGAATTGGCGAACGCTTTGCAGATCAGGACTTGCCTTTCAAACACTTCTTCGTCAATGCTGGCGCGCTTTGCCTTCTTCATCGGTAATCTGCCCTCAGGCTTCGTGAGCTGTTCCACAGTAGGTGCTGTGCCCATCATCATATCTCCTCTCCCACCGAATTCGCCTGCCGAGACATCCCGCGCCTGGGAAATCCGGAACTCTCCAGGGGAAAGCACCGGACAAAGAGTTCACTGCTTCGCCTTGACAGCGGCCGGATCCGATCCGTACCCCAGCTGTTTCCAATCCATGCGCGAGTTCTCCGCATGGCAGTCTTTGCAACTGAGAGCGTACTTGGCGGGGCGCACGCCATGGAAGATGCCCATGTAGCGAATGGTGGGCTGAAACTGGTAGGAGGCATTCTTGGCCCCGTAGTCAGCTTCGGCTGCTGCCTTCACGGCGTGATCCAGTTCACCATTCTGGAAAAACTCTTCGACATCGATGGGAATCACCCATCCTTTGCCGTCGAGCACCGGAAGCTTAGCCCGATGAACCTTGAAAGCGAAAATCTTCGAGGAGTCATCGGCGCGGCTGCCTTCGGGAACCATCATCTCGATGTTGCCGTTAGCATCCTTCTTCAGCGGTTCGCCCAGGAACTGTTCACGAGTGTTGCCGTTGAACCAGGCATAGACGGGGGGAACATCTTTTACCAGCTGAATGGTGGCCGAGTAGCGATCCGTGTCTTTGTGATAGTTGGGCTTAGACCAGTCGCGGAACATGTCGGTTGCGTCGGTCCGGGCAAAGCTCGGAATATGGCAGACGGTGCAGTTTACGCGGGCAGTGTGACGGTTCAGGTCGGCAGATTTGTGTGGAGTCTGCCCGTGACAGTCGCCACAGCGCAACAAGCCTGGCGTATCGTTTGCCGAGAGATCGGTTCCGCGGCCCTTGATGCGGTGGTCCTCTCCTTTGTGGCACTGAACGCAGTCGAAGTTCAGCCCATCGGTGCCCATGTGCACGTCGTAGTCCCGATCCGTGTTGGCCAACACGTATTCGATGTCGCCGCGCTTGAAGTTGGGGCCGCCGCCGGAACTGGCGTGGCAACGCAGGCACATGGCGCGCTTCGGCAGCGAAATGCGCTTGGAGACAGAGTCCAAGCCTTCCTGGTTCTGCCATAGGATGGGCTTCCACTCCCAGCCGCCCCCCCTTTTCTCGTACACATCGCGGCGATAGCCGCTGGCATGGCACTGCAGGCAGTCGATGTTTTCGAGCTGGGCCTGGGTCATCGTTTCCGACGGTTTTTCTCCGAGGCCGGCGTGGCAGGCCGAGCAGCCACGGGTGATCACCTCGTCCTCTTTATTCTTGATCAGACCGATCCAGTTGGCTCCCCCCGGATTGGTGCAAAAGTCGTTGATCGTATTCATCTTGCCCAGAGCGCGCCCCTTGGCGTTGGCGATGTGCGGAGCCGCTCCCTTCCACTGATAGTGCTGCGAGTGGAAAAAGGTCTCCGCTTCCTTCTGGTGGCACTGCAAGCAAGTCTTGGTGCCCTCGTAATGCTCGAAATAGTCTTTATGTTTGTACTCTGGCGAGGACTGATCGGCAGCCAGGGCCAGAGTGGGTAGCAATAGTAAGAGGAGAAGGGTTCGGACGTTCATACTGCCTCGCTTGCGACACGTGATTTTGTGATTCGTCATACGACCTTTGTGTGCTCGACGTTGGTGCGGCAAGACCTGCTGGGGGGGCGACTGCTGTGTCGTCCCCCCCCGAGCTGGCCGGGTGGTTAGAACCGCGTGGTTAGGCCCAGCGATAGCATTTGCGCGTCCTTGTAAGTCGGGAAGCCGAGAATTGCGGTCGTGTTGAGGTCTTTGGGAGCCCCCACGTGCCAGCCCGATCCCGAGAAGTTGTAGTTGTAGCGGATGTAGCCCAGCTTCAGGATGAAGCGTTCATAGATCCGATGAGTGACGTAGGTTTCATAGACATCGCCGCGAGTGCTGGTCTTCGGCGCAATGATGTCATCTTCCGCCTGGGCGAAGTTGAACCAGTATTTGGTGCCGTGGTTAAACTCGAACCCAACTTTTGTGCGTCCGTCATCTTTGGGGATGCTGTAGCGGGCGCCCACGTAGAACATGCCGCCGTTGCGATCCACCGGAGTCTCAAACGGGTCGGACATGAGCCCGCCGAATGGGGAAGTGGTCCCGTTGGGCCGGGTGCCGGAGTAGTTGGCGCTGGCGTAGAGATCGAGGTTGCCAACCTTCTGGTTCAAGTTGACCCCGAATAGATTGATGGCGCCCAGGTTGGTCGAAGGGGTGTAGCGCATGACTACCGGCGCGTTCACCGGGTCGCCCGTAACCGGATTCACCGGAAGAACCAGTAAGCCGTTAAAGCCATCGGTCACGTTGAAAGCGTGAGCGTAGGTGGCTTGAACGAAGGTTTTTTCGGTGCTGTATAAATCCAGGTTGACGCCCATCAAGTGCGTGTCTTTCAGACGGTCGGCCGGGGACTTGAGGATGTTGCCATTTCCAAATCCAGCCTGGTAGCCGACACCGTAGCAAAGGCGCCACACCATCTTGTCGTTGAAGTGATAGCCGACCGTGATACCGTCGAACTGAAAGTCGATCAGAGCGCCGGAGGGTGTTCCGCCACGGGGCTCGTCATTCCGGAAGTTCAGCGGCGGGCCTTCGGTGGATGGCCGCCTGCCGATGGAAAGATACAGGGGCGAGCCGCCGACATGATTCCAGGTGAAATAGGCGCGCTCCACCCGGAGCATGTCAGAGTTCGGAACCCCGGCGGTGGTGCCGTCGATGTTCATCGAGCTGGGTTGTCCATTGAAAACCTGCACGCCGGTGGAATCGCCCCACGCTTTGTACATGCTCAAGCGCGCGGTGACGCTCAGATCGTCGTTGATCTTCGAATCCAGGTTCAAGCGCAGCCGATTGGTGTAGAGGATGCTGGTGTCGTTGCTGGAGCGGCCCACGAGGGTAGCGGGCTGCAGCATGCCGAAGAGCTGTTGCTGCATGGAAGGCGGAAACTGGGCCATGACTGCCTTCAATTCGGAGAAGGTCAGGTTGTTGGTGAAGTATTGATAGCCAGCGTAGTTTTGCGCCACGTTGTTATTGATGGCGTCGATGCTGGGAGGCAGCAGTCCCCCATTGGTGTTGACATAAAAAAGAGTCTTGACCACCAGGTTCTGGAGTTGCATGCCGTCATAGTGCGCGGGCACGTTGCCCCAGATGGAGTGGGCTTCGAAGCGATAGTCGCCGGTGAAATTGATGCGGTCCAGGGCCCCGCGGCGTTCGGTCTGAGACATGCGGTGGTCGAGGTCTTTCACTTCGGTTGCCAGTTCCGCCGTCGTGGGCTGGTCGCCGGCCAGGGCTTGCTTTACTTCCACTTTCTTATCCTTTTCCTGGGCAGCCTTTTCCTGTGTCGTCAGGCGTTCCTCCAGGGCAGCGACCGCCTTCTTCATTTGGTCCAGTTCCTGCCGTAATTGGGTGTTTTCGTCACCGGCAGCGGGTGACGGTTGGGTTGAGGTTGCGGCCGGGACGTTCTGGGCCGATGCTGCGAACGCAAGCAGCAGTACGAGAGTTACAACCAAGGAATAAAATCTGCGCATAAATTTCGCCTCTAATCCTTTCTGACAGGTCATATCCCGTTCCTATCCGCACGTGGCGGGTTGCTCGGAATCGGCCGCGTGGTCGACGGCAAATTTCTGAATCGCTTTGAGCTGGTCAGGGGTGAGTTCCTCCAGCACCTTGCCGCCCGTTTTGGGATTCAGCGCGTTCTTGTGGGCAGGAACAAGTTTCACGTTGAAAAACTTCTTCCACTGGTCCTGCGTCAGGGTCATGGGCGTGTATTGCCCATTGGGCGACCCCTTGTCGTGACAGACCTTGCAGTTGTTGCGATAGAGTTCTTTTCCGTTGAGGTTCTGGGCAGTGGCGGTTTGGGTCGCGGTGAGAAATGCGACGGAGACCGCGACCGCCAGCAGGTAGAGCTGAAATCTCTTCATAAGTCTCTCCAATACCAGTTCGGCGGTGTGTGCAATCATAGGAATGAATATCGATCTTTCTATAAATATTAGTTTCGATACTTCGAAACTATGCAAATCGTAGTAGATTCCCGCTCGCCCGTATGTGAGATCTGTCCTGCTGCCGCGTGACCGCCATCACGGCCGGGCGTTACGAAGGGGACGAGCCCCCCGCACCAGAGCGGATCGAGTCCCAAAATGGGTAAGTGCATGGTTCTTATGGGTGCGTGGTCACGTCGGGTACATGCACTCGAAACGGAACGGCGCGCCCGATCCCGGGGTGCGATTCGAATATCCGTTGGAAGAGGCGGGAGAAGCGAAACCTGGAAATTCTGCGAGACCGGCTTGAAGCAAAAGAAAAGCCGCCCAAGGTCGGGCGGCTTACGAGCAACTGTGGACGGGGCTACAACAGGTGTGGTCGCTTTTGCAGCTTCCCGGGCTTCGGGGCTGTAGTGGACGGTGCCGCCGGTTGGGCTCCACGGCCCTTGCCTAGCGCATCGCGCTGATGCGGTGGCATCAAGGTCGTGCCCGCGATGTTGTTGAATGGCACTGTCGGCGCAAATGTGGGCAGATTGTTCGCCCGCACCTGGGTCGCCGCTTCAAAGCCGGAGGCGAGTTTGATCAAGGTCGGCTCGCTAAAAGCCGTCCCGAAGAAACTGATTCCCATTGGCGCTCCGAACACCATGGCCGCCGGCACTTGCACGATCGGATAGCCTTCCGGCGCGGCCAAGCCCGACGAACCAAAAATAAAGTGGTCTCCAAAGATCAAGTCAGTGGCCCACGGCGGGTTATCGGTCGCGGTGACCACCGCGTCGAGATTGAACTGGCTGAGCGCGGCGTCGATGCCGTTCACCCCAAAGTCATGGTCAGCGGCCAGGGCCTGATTGTAAGTCATGCCGCCGAAAGCCGGCGGCTGCGGATCGTCCGGTCCGGTTGGCATGGTGGCAATCAAGTCCCAGATGTCCTGATTGAAAAATGGCATCTCGACGTCGGCGTGCGCGTTGTTGAAGTCGATGGCGTCGTTCAAAGTCTTGCCAGCCATGGGAACCCCAACGCGCGTGGCGAAGTAAGCTTGCACGTCATTCCTGAAATCGAAGCACAAGATCAAGAACTCGCCGGGTCCCCCGCCGCCGTTGGGAAATGTGAAGCCCGCGGCATCGAGGTCAATGACCGTCGCGCCTGCATCGGTGAGGGCCTTAAATGCGGCCTCGAACGCTGCCACGACCGGCTGAGGCGTTGGGACAAACGGATCAAATCCGTTCAATCCTATGCGCGTCAGGCCAAGTCTTGCGCCCTGCAACCCGTTCGGGTTGAGGAATTGCGTGTAGTCGGTTGGGATGTTGGTGGGGCGAGTGAACCGGCCCTGCCATCCCAGCGGAACGCCACCTGTAGCCGCATCGCGGCCGTCGTAGGTACGGCTCTGCACCACGCCGAGCGCGGCGGCCGCGTCAGCCACGGTGCGGCCATGTGGACCGAAAGTGTCCTGCACATGGGAGATGGGCACGATGCCCGCACGGCTGGTGAGGCCTACCGTCGGCTTGATGCCGACCACGCCGTTCGCGTTAGCGGGGCAGACGATGCTGCCGTCGGTTTCTGTCCCAAACGACACGGTGGCGAAGTTTGCGGAGGCAGCTGCGCCCGAGCCGGAACTCGAACCGCAGGGGTTGCGGTCGATGCCATAGGGATTATTGGTCTGCCCTCCCCAGCCCGACCATCCGCTGACCGATTCGAAGGAGCGGAAGTTGGCCCACTCTGACAGGTTGGTTTTTCCCAGGATCACGGCGCCACCCGCGCGCAGGTTGGCGGCGACCGTGGAGTCACGAAGCGCGGGCTTCCCGACCAGCGCGAACGACCCTGCGGTAGTCTGCATCATGTCGCCGGTGTCGACGTTGCCTTTAAGCAACACCGGGATTCCGTGCAAAGGCCCGAGCACAATGCCGCGCTTACGCAACTTGTCGGCATTGCGCGCCATCATTAGAGCGTCCGGGTTCAGTTCGATCACCGCATTTACCCCCGGACCATTCTGGTCGAGCGCGACAATGCGGGCGATGTATTCCCGGGTGAGATTCTCGGAGGTGAGTTTGCCGGAGGCCATCTCCGCCTGGAGTTGGGCTACGGTCCATTCGTTGTGCTGCTTGGGAACGTCGTTGGACTCGCTGTTTCGCATGGCATCATTGGCTGCCGCCAGAGGGAGCGCCAGCAAGGCTGCAATCACGAAACTGCGTATGGTTGGGACAATCATCTTGTTCCTCCTGGAAGACTGGGCACGCAACGCCGGGAATGCTGCTATGCGGGAATCGGATTGTCAAGGGATTCTGTTGTAAATTTTTCGTCACGTGCGGACGGAACCCTGCGCTGGGCATGGACTTCAGCCGCTGTCTGTAAACCGGAGCCGGTCCTCAATTCAGCGGAGTTGTGCCTCGACTCGGCGCGGGCCGGTCGATGGAGACTGGCAGCCGGCCTGGTTTCGGCAGCACAGTGTCTTTCTGGAGCATGCGGCCGGTTTCGCACACGCTCGTCTGCCATCGCCAATGTATTCCGCTGAAAGGAATGGGATAAGAGATGGTGAGCGCGGAAGGAATCGAACCTTCAACCTACTGATTAAGAGTCAGTTGCTCTGCCAATTGAGCTACGCGCCCACTGCGAACAGCCGGGTGGGGATAAACCGCGATTATACCATTCCGTTTGTGCTGCTCCTGGGCGCCGCTGGACCTGAGCTTTACTGTTCGCTCGCTGCAATTTTGATTGCGGGAGGGCTCCAGCACGGTTAACCCTGCGCGGATTCCCGCCTCGGATTTCCGCCTCCAGTTTTCATGGCCCATGCCGACAAACGGGTACTCTATTACAATCTCGGGAGCAACTTTCCTAAGTAAGTTGGGTTGGGGTTTTCCAAAGGAGAGATCCAATGTCGTGGGAAAGAACTGTACTTTCATCCCTGCTTGCCGGGACCATTCTTTCGGCGGCGCTTGCCGGAGGCGCCGCCGCTCAGGTTCCGATCCGCACCGGGCCACCGATTGGTGTCAGGCCACGACCGCCTCGGCAGGAACCTTGTTGGGCGGTCGCGGGCGTTAGCAAGTCAGCCATCGAGCAGCGCCGAACCATAAACCAGCAGGCGCACCAGGAAGTTGAGGCGGTGTGCGCGAACTCCTCGCTCTCGATACAGCAGAAGCGGCAACAGATCCGGCAGATTCGCCAGCGGGAACGGCAGGAGATTGATGCGATCATCACACCTGCACAGCGGGAAGCCATGCGGGCTTGCCAGGAACAGCGCGGTCACGGCGGCGGAGGGCACGTTGGAGGCGGGCACGGTGGCGGACCGTGCGGCGAGATGCCGGTTCCGCAGAAGCCCAATCCACAGCAGCCCAATTCACAGAAGCCTGATCCGGAGGCGGAGAACGAAGCGCCTCCGAACTAGTGTCGTGTCCCCGAAATACGCGGCCTAAGGGCGCAGGCATTTCTGTGCAGCGCGTGAGCGTGGGCGCTGCAAACAAGATGCATAGGTCCTTCGCTTCGCTCAGGATGACAGGATTAACTTATGTCAGAAAGTTGTGGGACACGATCCTAGACCGTATTCAACGAGACCGTATTCAACGAGATCATGTGCAGCGAGGTCATGTGCATCTGGGCCTGTTCCAATCGCACTGTCGCGATTACGCGGAAGCGGCTTCCTGGCCTGGCTCCGCAACCGCGGAGGTTGAAGCGGAGATGGGTTCGCGAACCGGTGGTTTGCGAATCGGGAGAACCTCCTCCTGAAACGGGGCTCGCCGTTCGATTCTTCCGATGACCGGTTTGTCGGGGACGCCTGCGACGGACAGAGAGACGAACCTGTTCTCGCTCCAGAGACGATCGATCAATCGGCGTTCCCATGGCAGCAGCACGGGTTGCGGGAGTGAGAAAAAATTCCGGAAGGTCCAAATCAGAAATGCGCGTTCGAGGAGATTCGGCTGAACGTACCGCGGTCCGATCGGGGTGTCCAGTTCAAGCACGCCGCGGGCGAGTTCTTCAATCCACATAACCTAACCCATTTGTATTTGGTTTGAAGCGGGCATTATTGCACCTGCGGCGGCGCAATGGGAAGTAATCTTTGACGCTGGGTGGACAAATTATTTTCGTGCCGGGAATTACCAGGTCGCTTGTTTACGCTTTAGGTATTTACCTAATTGCCACTACTACCCCCTCCCCCCTTTTTTCGGTCTTTTGGAATCAAAGACTTAGGAGGAGGTTCCCGCCAGGTCTTTGGGGTTAAATGACTTGCTGGTAAAGTCTTTAAGAACCAATAACTTAGCTTGCTTTGCGGCTTGGTCTGGACCCACTGGTTGTCTCACGACCTGTTTTTCAATTTCAAAGCAGTTTCAGCTGGTTTGGACCGTAGCCCTACTTTTATTGTAGCTCGCGCTGTCAACTAATTCTCAGGCGCCAGGTCTTCCCTGAGACTTGAGACCTGACCCCCTGTCTTTCAGCTGAGTTCGGGCAACAATTCGATGCGGTCGAGGGTGGCGGCAATGCCCATTCCTTTGCCGTCGGATTCTTCCATGCGGACGACCGAGGCTTGGCAGAGCGTCCAACCTCCAGGGCCCAGGCCCAGGCCGGGAGGCAACATGACGACGAGTTCCAGCTTCGAGCCCGCTTTGATTTCGGATTCGGAATAGAGAAAGATCCCGGATGAACTTAGATCGCGAGTTAGCCCAGGGTGCTCATGGCCCTGGTGACGAACCTTGACGGGCACATGAATCGGCAGACGCGGACGCGAACGCCGGTCGTTCTTGGTGGGTGGGGTTTTGTCGGGCATATTTTATCCGTCATGCTTTGCGGATCATTGCTGTGGCAGTGTACTCCAGTTTGCTGCGGTCGTGGGAGCAGAAACCATTTGCAAAAAAAACGCTCCTCCCGCACGATCGCGGGAGGAGCCAGGGAAGAAACTTTACGAGTTAGAAAGTGAACTTGACGGCAAGTTGAATGCCGCGCGGCCCACCGCCGCCGATGAACGGGTTGCCGATGCCGACGTCGCCGGTGGCGGTGATGACGCCGGTACCGCCCGTGCCGGTATTGGGTGCGCCGACTTCGCGCCCGTTCACCACCTGGAATCCGTTGGCTGCTGGGTCGGAAAGGAAGGCGGGAAGGTACGGGTTGGCAAAGTTGGGATGATTGAGGATGTTGAAGAAATCGGCGCGGAATTGCATGTTCAGGCGCTCGGTAAGATTCGTGGTATTGTAGATCGCGAAATTGAGCTCCTTAAAGGATGGTCCGCGCAACGAATTTCGTCCCATGTTGCCGAAGTGGCGCGTGCCGGGGATACAGTCTGTGGCGAGGCCGTTGGGTGTGGCGACGTCGACGGTACACGGGATAGCGAACGAGCTGACATCCACGAAATTCAGAGGTTGGTGCGGATGGTAGACGATGGGGCCGACGACATCCGGCCGATCAAAGCCGTTCCCGCTGCCGCTGAAATCATCCTCGAAGTTGTAGTTGAAGTGGAAGGGCTGGCCGTCCTGGAGGCTCAATACGCTGTTCAGGCCCCAGCCATTCTTCAGACGCCTCAGATTGCCGCCCATTTTCGGGAGATCGTAGGCGAAGTTCCAGGTGAGGCGGCGGGGGATATTGAAGTTCGAAGGCCCGTATTCGAGCTTCGGACGGGTGCTGTCGTTGGGCTGAGCTGCGTTGGGCACGAAGTCTTCGCCGTCGCTGGAGTTATCCATGGAGCGCGACCAGACGAAGTTCACGGTCGAAGTCACGCCGTGCCAAGCGTTGACCCGAAAACTGGTCTGAAGGGCGTTGTAGTTGGACTTGCCGGTGGAGTTTTCCTGCAGGATGTAGAAGGCTCCGTAAGGAAAATTATTGCCGATATAGGTGCGTGGCACGCCGTAGCTGTAGATGCCGGGTTCAGGACAAAAATCCGGCAACTGACCCAGGTCACACTTTGTAATCGTGTCTTGACTGGGCTGGCTGATGTCAAAGAACCGCCACAGGCGATGGCCTTGCGACCCGACATACCCGATTTGGATCACGGTCTTGCTGGAGAGCTGCTGCTGAATATTGAGGTTGTAGTTCTCCATGTAGGGCGTTTTGATGTTGCGATCAAAGGCGAAGACGTCGCACTCGAAGCAACTCGCCGGATCCGTAGGCTGATAGAGCGGGCTCATGGTCGTTGTGCCACCGTTAATTGGGCCGCCGAATGCGAGCGCCTCAGTAATCGGAGCAGGACCGAAGTTGTTATAGGCTGGGCCGGGATCGAAGAAGGGCGAATAGGGAAGATGGCCGAGCACCATGTCTTGCGAGAAGGCATCGTAGAACATGCCCCAGCCCGTCCGGATGACGGTCTTCCCTTTTCCTGTGACGTCCCAGGCGAGACTGACGCGCGGGGCGAAGTCCTTCTTGTCTGGGTTGTAGAGTTGGCTCAGACCCGGCTGACCCACTTGCGTGAGGGTGAAGTTACTGCCGGCAAGATCAAAACTGGTGATGTTGCTGAGAAGATTGTTCTTTTCCTGGACCACGCCGAAGTAGTCCCAACGGAAGCCAAAATTCAAAGTCAATCGCGGCGTCAGGTGGAAGCTGTCCTGGGCATAGAAACCGAAGTTGTTCTCAAAGGTGCGGCGGGTTGAGTCCCCGAAATACTGGAAACCATCCTGAACGTCTCCAGCGAGGAAATTCTCCAGTCCCGTTGCAATGAGATCGCCCGCGTCATCGAACGTGCTCTTGAAGCGCAGCCTACCCCGAAAATACTTATTGAAGTACTGCTGTACGGAAGTGCGATGGAAATCGAACCCGAACTTCAGACTGTGCTTATTGACCTTCCAGGAGAAGTTGTCGAGGATCTGGTTGTTGCTGTCGAAACGGTGACGCGGAACGCTGCTGGTGGCGCCGAGCTGGGCCATGTTGGCGGTGGCGCCCGGGTTATTGGTCGTTGGCGCCGGCACCCCGCTCACCAGAATAATGGGCAGACCCGAATCGAAAGGCGCCGCTCCGTTGCAAAGCGTGGTGTCGGTTGCCGCACAGAGACCGATGGAACTCGGGTGGAAGTTCTGGTCGGCGGGAAAGAATCCTTCCGCGAACCGGTTCCAACCGTAGCGGAGTTCATTTACCTTGGTCGATCCAATGGTACGGGTATAGGAGATCGAGACCAACTGCACGCGGGTCGGCGTGAAGGTATTGAACCCGGGCAACTGGCCGCCGGTGGCGCTCAGGGCAAGGGGGAACGATTGGACGCTGTCGCCGAAGAAATAGCGGCCCGTGAGGTTATTGTTGGCATTGAAGTTCTGGTCAATCTTCGCGATGAAGCTGGTGAGCTTGTTGTAAGAGGGGGAAATAACGGATGCGGTGCCAGCATCTCCAAACGCTGCACCCTTTACCAGGTTTGGCGCGGGCCAGGGGTGCCTTGCCAGAAGTGCGGGAATGACGCCAGACGGGTCAGTCGAGTCGCTCGGTTGGAGTGATCCGTCAGCGGCGCTTCCAGTAGGCACGCTGGCGATGGTAACGACTCCCACCGGCTCCTGCTGGCCTTCATAGTCGATGTAGAAAAATGTCTTGTCTTTGACGATCGGCCCACCCAGGGACGCGCCGTACTGATTGTTGTGGAACGGTGCCTTCGGGATCGGTTGGCCGGCCGCATTCTTGACCGGATTGAAGAAGTTGCGCGCATCCAGTGCGCTGTTGCGGAAATATTCTCCGGCGGTACCGTGGACTTTGTTGGCGCCGCTCTTGGTGACAATGTTCACCACTGCGCCGGCGTTACGGCCATACTCGGGCTCGAAGTTGGAAAGCACGTTGACTTCGGCCACGGCATCAATGGGCAGGATGGTCGAGGGGGTACCGAATACGCCCGCCTGATTGATGGCCGGGTCATTGCGGTAGCCATCATTCATGTCGGTGCCGTCGAGCAAATAGTTGTTGGAGCGTCCGCGAGCGCCGTTCATCGAGAACTCACCGAAAGAGCCAGGGGAATCAGAAATCTGGTCGGGAGAACCGGCGACGCCGGGATTGAGATAGATGAGCTTGGTGTAATCGCGGCCGTTCACGGGCATGTCATCGGCGACCTGGGAGGTGATGACGCCGCCGAGGTCGTTGGAGGTGGTCTCGATCATGGGCAAATCTTCGGCGGAAACTTCGACTTGGGTGGTTACCGCTCCGGTCTTGAGCGCAGCATCCACACGACGTTCGGTAGCCACGTTGACTGGTACTGCGGTCGCCACAAAAGTTTTGAAGCCGGTCTGGGTCACGGTTACGGAATAGCTGCCGATGGGCAACTCAGGCACGCTGTAGCTGCCGTCGGAGCTGGTCACGGTGGTGCGTTCGAGTCCAGTGCCCAGGTTTTTCACTTTGACTGTGGCTCCAGTGACGACTGCTCCGGAAGGATCGGTGACGGTGCCGAGGATGGTCCCACGAAACGTTTGGCCCACGAGCAGGGCCGCCGAGAGAAGAATAAACACTACCAATAAGCGCAGTTTCATTACGGGGTCTCCTTAAGTCGCGGGCGCAGGAAACACACCGACACTCCGCGAGCAGCGCGATGGAGCAAACAGGCTTCCATTTGGAAAGTCGCGGAATTATAAACGAGCGTGCGCGAAAAAACAGTGCTGAACTTCACAAGGGAGTGTGAGGTGGGGGTTGGGGCGGGAAGGGTTGGTCGTCAGGCAGCGCGGAAGCGACCGGAGGTCAGATCAGGGGCGGAGGTTGACGCTCGGAAATCGCTGGAAGTGGTCCTCGAAATACGGAATAGCAGATCGTGAATCTACGGAATCTAGAAGGTTGGGACGGGCGGTTCGTTGGAAGGCGGGGGTTCTAGGGCGATTCCAGAGTTGCTGTGGCCTCTGGCGGCTGCCGAGCTGTGCTCGGCTTGGACGGGCGAGGGCGCCCGTCCCCACACGAGCCGTCCCCACACGAGCGGGATACGGCAATTGTGAATCCGCTCTGATGTGGTGTCCCGCAATTTTGCAGCAAGACTTTGGTCTGTTTCCTGGCAAGCCTACAACAGGACGACGCTGCCAACGAAATACACAGGTCCTTCCCCTTCGGCTAGCTCAGGGTCAGGATGACAGTCTAGAGTCAAGATGACAGCCTAGAAGCTGAAGGCTACGCCGCCGCGGACCGAACGGGCTGATTGCACCAGATAGAGAGTGCGACCGTCCTTTCCCATCACGGGCACATAGCCCTGGGCGAGAAGATTGCGCAAGTCCATGAGGATTTCCATGTGTCCGGCGAGGAAACTGGCCGGAATCGGTTGGCGGATGAAGAGGTTTAAATAAGGACCAGCCTGGCCGGGAGAAGTATCGAACAGGTCGACGGGAGTCAAGGCGCGGTGGCCGCCGGTGTAACGGTAGGAGGCGATCCAGTGTGTTTTCGCCTTGGGCATGGTGCCGCTGAACTTGGCGGCCACGGCATGGCGTTGCTCGGCGTGAATCCACTGCCGCGCGTCCTGGAGTTGGACGTCGGGGCGCGACAGGTCGAGCACGCCTCCGTAGGCATAATCGAGGGTAGCGGTCAGATCGGATAGCAGCTTGCGCTGCACGACCACACGCATCCCGGTGGTCGCGAAATCGTTCCCTTGATAGTTGAAAGTTCCGGAGTACACATCGGGGAGCACCTCACCCGACTCAGCCGTCATTTCGCCCGGCGTCATTTCGCCAATTCCGATCAGCGCCGGATCGGTAATGTTGTCGGAGTAGAAGGCGACCTGCATACTGGTCTTGCCGACGCGTTGGGAGAGTGACACTTCCTGGTGATGAGCCCGCTCGACCGCGGGCACGAAGCCGGTCATGCTCATACGCGGCGCGGTTTCGCTGAGGCCGGCGGAGGTGGAATCCAGACGATCCTCTCCTAAGCGGTCATTATCCTTGCCCAAACGATCTTCCAATCCCAGGTTGGGGATTGAACTCGTGTACTGATATTCGAGCAGCGTGTTTGGAGTGAGGTGCAGATCGGCTGACGCGAAGGGTTTGAAGGCGTGCACCCGCCCCATAAACTGGATGGCCTGCAATTCGCTGCCGAGCTTCATCTCCAGTTTGTTGCCGAGGACGATCCGATCGGAACTGGTGACGGATAAGGCTTCCAGCGCGGCGCCTGGCATCGCGTTCTGATCGAGCGAATTCACTCGCAGGGCCGTGATCGCGAACGAAGGTTCGAACATACCGTTGAAACGGTTGGTGTAGGTGGTTCGGAGCACCGCGGCGGGGATGCTCTGGCCGTCGGTTCCATAGCCGAGGCTGCCGTTCAGGCGCACGGTGCCGTTCGATAGCAGCGAGCGCTGCACGGTGAAACCCGCGTTCATATCGGCGGCACTGCCGAAACCCTGCCCGGGCGATCCCGCCATGAAAGACAAGCTGCCTTTCAAGTCGCGGTCGGCGGCTGACTCGCCGCTCTGCGCTACCACGGTGGTGCCGTCTGGGAGCACGCGCAGGATGGGGCGGTTGGCGACCGAACGCAGTGTCCACTTCCAGTCGTCATCGTCCACGGGAGCGCGCAACGGAACAAGCTGGATGGCTTCGAAGAGCGTGGTCAGCGTGACATTCACCATCAGCTTGGCGCCGGCACGCACGCCGATCTTCTCGCGCAGCGAAGGGAGGAACGAAGGCGCGCTTACCTTGACGCTGTAGGTTCCGGGCAGAAGGGTCGCAACGGAGTAGAAACCACGATCGTCAGTGAAGACTTTCAGCGCCTGGGCAGCGGAGCCGAGGACTTCGACCACGGCGCCCATTTGGGGCGCGCCGCTGGCATCACGGACGTATCCAGAGATCGCGCCGGAGGCAGTTCCCGACCATGCCGGAAGAGACACGGCCGTGACCATCATGGCGATGACTGCGAGGAACCCGGGCTTTCGGAACATCGCGCTCACCACCTCTCTGGGAAACCAGGCAGCTGTTTACTCGTTACGGCTTACTCCACGGCGAAGGTCGCCGTAGGATCCACAGTCTGCTTGGAAAGGTTGTCGTTCACCTTGATCTCGATCTTGTACAACCCCGGCGGCAAGTTGGCGGCGGACAGCGTCTTCTGCAGCGTCACCTGGTCGCCCACATTGCCCATCGTATCGGTCGACTCGACGGTATGAATGACAGCCTTATTGTTGGCGTCGGTCACATTGTATTCGATTGTGGCCGAAGGCTTGTGGGTTTTTTCGTCCACGCTGAGATTGTAAACCTGCATCCAGAAATTCAGCTTCTGGTTGCGCTTGAACAAGATTGGCTTGCCGTCGGAAGGGGCCACGCGCGGCCGCACCTTGGTGGTCCCGATGACGAAATTGCCGGTGCCCACGTTCTTGGTTGCCACCGGCTCCATCTGGTCGGCGATGATGAGAGTGGAGCTGCTCAACTTGTCTTCGCTGAAGTCGGGGATCTGGATGGCATGGCTCCAGCTCCCGGTGCGATCGCCGTTGACGTCTTTCACGACGACGTCCAGGCGGTAGCGATTCTGGCTGATGCGCAACGGCAGGGCCTTCCAGTACACGGAGGAATTTTCGGCGGTCTTGGGCAGCAGTTCCGCGGGCACATCGACCTGTACCGTGTCTTCAAAAGTTTGCACGATCTTGCCGGTGAGCGTGGTGACGCGCCCGAAGATATTGACGGTGCCGCGCTCCACACCCTCCTTGTTTTGGAACGTAATATCGCGGTTCTTGATCTGAATGGTGACGGGAACCAGCACGGTGTCGCTGGTCACCTTCACGAAGTCGGCTCGCACATCAAACGGCATCAGGTTGACGCTGATTTTGTGGCTGACTACTTCTTCCAGATCTTTGAACTTCACGGCAGGCGCGGCCTGCAATTTGGCAAACTGCTCCAGGCGGTCGAATTGCTTGGACTGCAAATCCTTATTGAACGGGGATTGACCCAGTTGCTCAAGACCGCCGCCCTGGAAACGACTCGCCTTGGTTGCCAGTCCCAACTGCTCGTACATGGTCAGGCCGGCATTCGGGGTGTACTTCAAGGCGTCTTTTTCCGAGCGGTCGAGCGTCATGTGATAGTCGCCGCACATGCAGGTATCGACGAACTCGATGATGACCTCTTGTCCGATCCCTTCCAGGTAGCGATAGCGCCAGGTTTCAAACGGGAAGGTGGAAGTCTCGCCGCCGCCTTCTTCCTGAGGACGCTCGTAGCTGCCGCCGGAGGGATGGGACTCGATCTCATCCGCCGGCCCGAACACGATGTACATCCGGCCGCGGTCGGTCTTCCAACCGGGGATGCCGGCCGCGTAGTGCTCGTTGGCATAGGCGATGCGCCGGTAGTGTTCTTCCTTAAACTCGTTTTCTTCGGTGTCGGGGGTGGGATCGCGGCGTTGCCAAAAAGCTTCAATGAACTGGTCACGCTCTTCGTCGTTCGATAGCTGCATGAAGGCGGATCTTTCTTCGTCGGTGATGATCCAGCGCACGTCCTCATCCAGCCACTTCTTGTAGGTCTTACTCAACTCAATCTTGAGGGCCCTGGCATTGGCCTTTCTCTGTTTTTCCGGGATTGGGCGCTTCAAAGGATCGGTCTGGTTTTGGGAGCCCTTCGTGTCCTTGTCTTGAGCTTGAGAAACGACGGTACAACTGAGCGCCATCAGGCCAGCCAGAACGCCCACCGAGCAACGATTGCGAAGACTTACGGAAAACATAGAAGGGCCTACCTCACGAAAACTCCAGGTGCCTAATTCTATGTTCTTTGGATACCACAAGGCAAGGAGAAGTGGCCTGTGAGGAAAAAGATTTCCGGCGCCGATCCTCTGTTTTAACTCTCTTCTAAATCCCATAAGAATCCGGCTCTTACGGGCGAGCAGAGGTCGGAGCCAGGGCCTCTTCCCGGGCCCGATGCAAGGACACTCGGCGCGATATAATGAAAAGTGCGCAGGTCTTATCCCCGTCCGCCGAACGGACCGACCAAGGGAGCGACCTGTTCCACGGGAATTCGGGAACTTTGCCCCTCGTCGGCACGTAACTATTCATGCGCAACCACGGTGCGTCTTCGCCGTTCCATAACCAGGAGCGGGGTGGGAGCGGGGATTCGGAGCCGTCTGTTGAAGGGGTGGCTGGCTTGGGCAGAGTGTTCACAAAGACTTAAGTCATGAAGACCTCGCTATGAAGACCTGGAAGAAAGTGTTGATTGGGGTAAGCGCGGCGCTGGTGCTCGGCATCATCGTCGGCGTAACCGTTTACCAGAGCCGAAAGAATCTGGTGACGGTGCAGACGGGGAAGGTGCAAAGGCAGAACCTGGCATCAGTGGTCAGCGCTTCGGGTGAAATCAAGCCCAAGACCTACGTGAACATCGGGGCCAATGCTTTCGGCAAGATCATCAAGCTGCACATCAAGGAAGGCGACCACGTGAAGAAGGGGCAACTGCTGGCACAACTCGAGAACGTGCAGTCCTCGGCCGACGTCAATGCCACCCGGGCTTCGGTGCAGGCGGCAGAGACTGACGCCGTCGCGGCCGAAGCCGCGCTCAAGACCTCGCTCGCCGACCTGAATCGTGCCAAGTCCGATGCCGTCCATGCCAAGCTCGACTGGGACCGCGCCCAGGGACTTTACGGCGCCGCCCTCATCGCCAAACAGGATTATGACCTCAAGAAGGCGGCCTGGGAATCGGCCGATGCCGGCTTGGCCCAGGCTGAAGCTCGCGTAGCTCAAGCCAAGGCGCAAGAAGATTCGATGGAAAAGCACATCACCCAGAATCAGGCCACCCTGACTCGCGTTTCCGATGTGCTCGAAAAGACCACGTATGCAGCGCCTTTTGACGGCGTAATCACCAATCTTCCGGTGCGCGAAGGCGAGACGGTGGTCATCGGGATTCAGAATTCACCGGGCAGCACGCTGATGACGCTGGCCGACATGTCGGTGATCACGTCCGAGGTGAAGGTGGACGAGACCGACATCGTCAACGTGCATCTCGGCCAGCCCGCGGACGTAACCATCGACGCCATTCCGCGCAAGATCTTCCACGGCGTGGTTAGCGAAATTGGGAACAACGCGATCGTGCGCTCGACCGGCGTGGCGACCTCGCAGGCCACTTCGACCAGCGAAGAAGCAAAAGATTTCAAAGTCGTGGTGACGCTCACGGATCCGCCGGCGGACCTGCGTCCGGGGCTCTCCTCGACGGCCAAGATCACGACCGCGACCCGCAGCAGTGTGCTCAGCATTCCGATTCAAGCGCTCACGGTCCGCACGCAGGCGGACTTCGTGCCCAAAGATGGGGGGAAAGGCAGCGTAGAAGCAGCCACGCGCGCTCCGGCGGAAGCCTCGAAGCAGAAAGAAGAAGTGCAGGGCGTGTTCGTGATCCGGAAGAAGAAGGCCGAATTCGTTGCGGTGGAGACCGGCATCAGCGGCACCACGGAAATCGAGATCACGGGGGGGCTGCAAGAGGGTGACGAAGTCATCACCGGCAGTTACAAGGTTTTGCGTACCCTGAAACCGGGAACGAGTGTCAAAATAGATAACTCGACTCCGAAGAAGGAAGAGGAAAGTTAGTAGAGACGGGGCTTACCCCGTCTCCGTCCGAGGCAGGAGACGCGGCAAGCCGCGTCTCTACGACTAACCTCCGGTAGGTTAGAACGTCCAAGATAGAACGGCGATAGGAGCGTGCGTGCTCGAGCCCGATCCGCATAAGGAGAGCAAGATGGCGACTGCCGAAATTTTGCCAATTGATAGGCCTGCCAATGGGTCCGCGCCCAACTCCTACATGATCTCTACCGAGGATCTGTGGAAGACCTACGACATGGGCTCGGAACAGGTGCATGCGCTGCGCGGCATCAACCTGCGCATCCAGCGCAACGAATATGTCGCCATCATGGGCCCGTCGGGCTCGGGCAAGTCGACGCTGATGAACCTGATCGGCTGTCTTGACTCGCCTTCCAAAGGCCAATACTGGCTCAACGGACAGCTGGTCAGCGAGCTTGACGACGACGAACTAGCTCGCATCCGCAATAAAGAAATCGGATTCGTGTTCCAGACTTTCAACTTGCTGGCCCGCGCGACTTCGTTGCACAACGTGGAACTGCCGCTGATCTATGCGGGAGTTCCCTCCGAAGAGCGGGCCGAGCGCGCCAAGGCGGCGCTGACCTCGGTTGGCATGGGAGACCGCATGAGTCACAAGCCCAACGAACTCTCCGGCGGGCAGCGCCAGCGCGTAGCCATCGCTCGCGCCCTGGTCAATAAGCCGGCCATCATCCTCGCCGACGAACCGACCGGAAATCTCGACTCGCAAACCGGCAACGAGATCATGGCGTTGTTTGATCGGCTGCACGCGGAAGGCAATACGATCGTGCTCGTCACCCATGAGCACGATATCGCCGAGTACGCGCACCGTATCGTCCATATCCGGGACGGCGTTGTGGCTAAGGATGAAGTGAAACGGTAGACGACACCACTGGGAATCCCACTCATCGCAAAGTACGCGATAAGTGGGGCACCCAGCCTTTTGATCCGAAATTTACTCAAACGTAAGGAGCAGCGCTACGTCTAACCCCCGACGGAATTCCTGAAAGCGGATCAAAATAAGGAGCGATCTACAATGAAACGGTCTTCGCTTGCGCTAGCTGCGGTCACTCTGCTTGTTGCCGTCGGAATGAGTCTTCACAGTCAGGCCCAAACGCAGAATCAAGCTCCGAGTCCGGCGCGCTCTCGATCCGATGAGATATTGGACAGGTGGAACGACATTGGGAACAAACTCGTCGCGATGGCTAAGGATTTTCCCGAAGACAAATACGACTTCAAGGTGCAGAAGGACCAGCGCACCTTCGCCCAGAATCTTCTGCACGCCGCCGCACTGGATTTCGTTCTGATACGCAGGGTTTCCGGATCAAACCTCGGGCCTGACTTCGGCGAAGGCGACAATCCTTCGCGCGACGCTTTCAAGACCAAGGCCGACGTGGTGAAGTTCGTGCAGGAGGCCGTGGCGGACGGAGCGCAAGTGATTCAACAGCAGGGCGACGCGGGGCTGGACAAAACATCGAAATTCTTCGGGAACCGACTGGCCCACAACTCCGCCGTCTGGACGTTCGCCATCGAGCACAGCGGCGAGCACTATGGCCAGCTTGTGGTCTACTATCGTGCGAACAACCTGGTGCCACCGGACTCGCGGCGCTAATGCGGTAATGAGGTCCTTGAAAGTTCAAGACTGCAATTCCTGACTCCCGTATTGCCGGCAACTCGGAAGTTACCGCCCAGAAACCAATCTGGAGAGTCCACCTCTAGCCCGACCTCCTTAAGTTTGCGCTTGTGGGGCGAAGCCCCCGCTAGACGCTGGTGTTGTGTGTTTAGGAATTTGGGCAGGCCGGGAAACGATCAGAAAAATTCCGCCTGTAGAAACGGGGCTTGCCCGGTCTGCGGAGACGCGGCGAGCCGCGTCTCTACGGGGATTATTCCTGCTGAGTAGTTGCGCTGCTCGTCTTCTCGACGGTTGCATTCGGAAGGATTCCGGTTGCTCCCGCCACGAAGAAGTTGTGATCGTAAAGATTGCGGTACATGCGGCCCGCAATCTCCGCGGCTTTGGGCCCGAAGGTGGGACGTCCGCCTTGCAGGAAGACGACGGTCACGATGCGTCCGATGTCGGTGTTGGCGTATGAGGCGAACCATCCGAAGCGCGTGCCGGCGCGCGAACAGGTGCCGGTCTTGCCCAGGATCGATTCCTCGTTAAAGTTCAGACGCACGCTGCGGGCGGTGCCGTAGGCGACCGCTCCGGCCATGCCGTCGGAGAGTTCGGGAATCACGGGCTCGATATCGAGATGGCGCTTGACGCGGGGCTGGAAGCTGGCGACTTCGTCGGGGCTGGCCGGATGTTGCAGGTAGTAGAGGGTGCCGCCGTTCGAGATCGCCGTAACCAGCGCGCCGAGTTGCAGCGGGGTCATCGAGATGCCCTCGCCGAACGAGCACATCTTGCCGACGCCGCCGAGTTTGGCGGAGATTTCTTCTTCCGGATACGTGCCCAACTGTTCGCCCGGAATGCGATAGCCGGCGAGTTCGCCGAGCCCGAACTGGTGGGCATAGTACTGCACCTTCTCGAAGCCCAGCTTGCGCCCGACCGCTTCGAAGTAGGCGTTGTTCGAGTGCGCCAGGGCCTGGGTAAGATTCATGCGGTAGCGCCGTCCCAGGTTGACTTCAGTTCCCGCGTCGATCACACCCTCGCTCAAAGCGGCGAGAGCGACGGATAGCTTAATCGTCGAGCAGGGCTGCGCGCCGCTCGAAAGCGCCAGCTTCTGGTTGACCATGGCGAGGACGCGTCCGCTGGTCGGCTCGATGGCAACCACGGTGCCGTTCATATTGCCCAGGGCATCGATCGCGGCCTGACGAACCACGGGGTCTTCGCCGGCGGTCACGTCACCTTCGGTGATATCGGAGGCGAACGAACTGGTGTGGAAGCGCTCGTAATAACGATGGCGGCGATGGGTGGCGGAAGAACGCTTGCCGTAGGGCGAGTGCGGGGCACGGCTTCGCGCCAGGGTTCGCATACGCTTCCTGGCATGCTGGTTTTCCGTAACGGTGCGAGCCTTGCGGCGCGGCGTGAGCACGCGCGGATTAACGCTGGCCGCGATGCCGCTTGCTTCCAGCAAGATTGCCAATCCTAAGAAAAATGCGAGACGAAGAAACCAGGCCCTAACTTTCACTTCACTATCCCCGATCGTACTTGGCCAATCTAGCGCTTAGTTCAACTGTCGGCCTAGTTCATATAGATGCAAGAGTCTGGCCAAATCACCACTGCGATGGCGCGTTTCCCGCAACTGTTCGATAGTAGGCGATTTACGCGGTTCAGCGCAATGCTAAAGTACCAAGCGGTCACTAGCGGAATCTTCGCGATAACTGCATGAAACGATTGTCTTTAACGTGATTTTCGTAGAGGTACTTGCACTTTGGTAACCAGATCGATCTGTTACCTTCGAAGGTACTGGTACCTTGCATTAGTTTGCACATCCGGGCCGGCGCCGAGCAAGGAGGTCGGAGTGCTCCAATCCGCCAAGGATGACACATTGTGGCGCGAGCAAGTGCCCGGTTTGCGCGTTTTTCTGATATTTTCGGACGGCGTATTCTGATAGACGCTTGCGGAGGTCTGCCATTGCGAACAGCACTCGTGCTTTTGCTTATGAACTTGTTTTTCGCCGCGGGTCTGGCCGTCCCACTCTTCGCCCGGGCTGCGGAGCAGACACTCGATGCCCGGCGAGCCGAACTCAACCGTCTGCTTGCCGATGAGTGGGAGTACACGCTGCGCACCCAGCCTGAACTTGCCACCCAGGTTGGCGACAATCGTTACAACGATCGGCTGAGCGATTTTTCGGACAAAGCGATTGCCGATGATCTCGAACATACTCGGCAGGCGCTGGCACGTTTCGAGGCCATCGACGTGGCTGGATTTCCGGAGCAGGAAAAGCTCAACCAAGCGCTCATGGTACGGAGCTTGCGCGAGGCGCTCGACAGCGCTCCATTCAAGAATTGGGAGATGCCCGCGACGCAGTTTGGCGGCATTCACCTGGGATACGCTTCGCTTGCTTTCGACTCTCCCTTCCGCAACCGGAAAGATTACGAAGACTACCTGTCGCGTTTGCGGCAGATTCCGCGGGTGCTCGACCAGGCCATGGGACACATGCGCGACGGCTTGCGCGATCATCGCGTGCCGCCGAAGTATCTGCTCGAAAAAGTGGCGAGCCAGGCGCAGCAGATCGCCGACGATTCGCTCGACAAGAGTCCCTTTACCGCGCCGCTCGGCAAGTTTCCCGATTCCATTTCCGAGAAGGACCGGCAGGCACTGCGCGAAGCGATCGAAAGCGCGGTCAAGACTGCGGTTGCGCCCGCGTATGCGAAGTTCGCAAAATTTGTGCGCGAAGATTACGCGCCGCATGGCCGGCTCGATCCCGGTGTATGGGCCCTGCCTGACGGAGAAGCGCGCTATCGCTTTGCCGTCCGCCGGCAGACGACCACCGATTTCACCGCCGACCAGATTCACCAGATGGGGCTGAAGAGCGTCGCGGAAATTGAAGCGCAGATGCTTGCGATCGCCAAGGCGCAGGGATTCAGCGATCTGAAATCTTTTAACGCGCACATCCGGCAGGATCCGAAATTGCGCGCCACGTCGGGGCAGCAATTGCTCGACTTGTACACGCACTATCGCGATCAGATGTATGGGAAGCTTCCGGAGCTATTCGGGGGGTTGCCGAAGAACAGGCTGGCGGTGGTGGCGATGGAGTCGTTTCGCAGCGCCGACGGCGTTCCTGCCGATTATTCGCTCGGCGCCGGAGATGGCTCGCGCCCGGGACGGATCAACGTCAACGAGTATGCGCCGGAGAAGCGGCTGCTGCTCAATGTGGAAGCGATCGCGTATCACGAAGGCGTCCCTGGACACCACCTGCAATTTTCGATTGCGCAGGAACTCACGGGCCTGCCGCCGTTCCGCAGGTACAACCTCGATCTGAATGCGTATACCGAGGGCTGGGCGTTCTACTCCGAGCGTCTGGGAAAAGAAGTGGGGTTTTATCAGGATCCATACAGCGACTATGGCCGGCTGCAAAACGAAATGTGGCGCGCCGTGCGCTGGGTGGTCGATACGGGCGTGCACTCGAAGCACTGGACGCGCCAGCAGATGATCGACTTCTTTCACGAACATACGGCCATGGACGACCAGAACATCGAAACCGAAGTGGATCGCTACATTGCGTGGCCGGCGCAGGCGCTTTCCTACAAGATGGGACAGATGAAGATTCTGGAACTACGAGCGCAGGCGCAGAAAGAGCTGGGAGCGAAATTCGACTTGCGCGCTTTTCATGATGCGGTGCTCGATCAGGGGCCGCTGCCGCTCGACGTGCTGGAGGCGAAGATCAGCGAATGGATCGCCGCGCGAAAGTAGAGACGGGGCTTGGTGGTGCCCTGATTTGCCTTTTCACCACGGAGTCACGGAGACACGGAGAAACCCTTGAACCTGTAAAAACCAGAGAAGGAAGGTTTTACCCAGCGGTTGGGTTTCTCCGTGTCTCCGTGACTCCGTGGTGGAAAAACTGAATTTAGGACAGCACCCAGCTTCCTTAGGCTACGGGAGATCGGACGCCCGCTGGGACGCCATGCGCCACAGAAGCAGCAGGCTCAGCAGCAAGAGAAACCAGATCTGATGAGGCATCACGAAGCGCGTCCAGTACCACGAGTGCGCAATCGCTTCTGGAATCTGGCCGCGAAGCTGGAATAACTCCAGGGCGGACCCGCCCGGCACCAGGAACGGGAGCATCAGCAGAAAGGCGCCGCGCGCGGCCTTGCTTCCAGAGAATTCCTTGAGACTCCAACACAGCGGGAAGATCAGCAGGAACGCGTCGTAGAGCCGGTGGTACACCGGAAGCAAACTCAGGACCGCGAGTGTGCCCATCGACAGCAGGACAACAAGGGACCGGTTACGCAGAACCAGCCAAACCCAGATTCCAAACAAAGCGGCGGATACGGTCAGGGCAAGAACATTGGCGGCGACGGCGTGGTGCAAGAGGGCATAAAAGAGGACCTGAAGATTAATCAGGCTGAAGCGGATCGGATTTCGTTCCGTGAAGTCACTCAGCATTCCCGTGGCCAGTAGAACCTTGTTGTCCAGTCGGTAGTTCTGAAGCCATGGCGTGCCGCTGATCGCCAGGCGGGCCATCGCCAGCAGCGCAGTTGTGACCACAACGCCGGCCGCAACCCCAGCCAGACGCCAATGGCGCCGCAACAGGTAGTAAACAAGAAATGGCAATCCGATCTGGGGCTTCAAACAAACCGCGATTCCGAAGAGAATTCCAGCGATGATCTTTCGGCCGCGCTCCTCGAGCGCCAGAGCAATGCCGCAAAGGGATACGGTGCTGATCACGATGCTGCCAGCGGCAAGACCCGTGTGTAGAGGCGCAAGAGCCAGCGAGAAAGCCACAAAGAGATAGGCTCGCCAGTCGTTGTATCCGAATCCACCCAGCGCGAGAAGCGACCAGATCAGGCCGAGTATCAGACTTACAGTAATGACTAACCAGGTAAAGCAGGCGACAGGCCAGGGCAAGACAGCCAGGGGAGCGAGCAGCAACAAACACGTGAGGGGGTAGGCGGTCGGAATCCCTCGCTTCATAATCAACGAACCGTCCGCCAGGTCCCTGGCAACAAAATCAGGCCGGCGAGCGCCTTCGGTCGGCCAGAGTCGCAGCAGAACCTCCGGGCTGTAAGGATCCATTCCCTTCACCAGAGCTCGGGATTGGATATAAGGCGAGATGAAATCGTTGAATTCCGCCGCCCGTAGGAAACGCGCCGGGCCGCGCACGACGAATTCCGACAGAGCCAGCAGCACCAGCAAAATGAGGAGAGATTTCGAGCGCGCGGATAGAGGGGGCATTTGTCCGCAAGATTGTATCGTGCGCGACGGAGGCGAGGGAAAAACTCACCGCATGGTTGGAAAAAAGTCGGTGGCCGGACCAGGGCATCGCTCCCGCGATGCCGAAATCCGACGGGCCTCTGGAGACGGGCTTGCCTTGCCTTCCCCCGCGACGAGAGACGCGGCAAGCCGCGTCTCTACAGTAACGAATTGCAGTCCGCTTACATCACTTCGGTGCGTTTTCTCAGGAACGCCGGGACGTCGAGATCCTCCGCCTGGTAGGTGGGAGCGGGCGACCGCATCGTATCGAGCGAGATCACCTCGGCGTGGGGCGCGCTGGCCGTCGTCAGTTCCTGAAAAACTACCGGAGCGGGATCGGGCTCGAAGGACGGTTCGGGCACAAAGACTGGCTCCGGTTCGGCTACGGGCTCGGGCTCGCGGAAGGGATCGCGCTGGCGCGAACCTTCTCGCGACAGGATGACCGGGTCGCAGGCTTCGTGGCGGCGCGCACGACCGATGTCTTCCTCCTTGAAACCGGTCGCGATCACGGTGATCTTGACCGCATCTTTCATCTTTTCGTCGAGCACCGCGCCGAAGATGATGTTAGCATCCTCGTGCGACGCGCCCTGGATGATGGTGCACGCCTGCTGCACTTCGGCGAGTTTCAGCGAATTCGAGCCCGTGATGTTGATGAGAATGCCGCGCGCTCCGTCGATGGCTCCCGCTTCGAGCAGGGGCGAGGCGATGGCGCGCTGGGCGGCTTCCACCGTGCGATTCGCGCCGGCCGCGGTGGCCGTCCCCATCACCGCATAGCCCATGCCCGCCATGATCGCCCTCACGTCGGCAAAGTCGCGGTTGATGATGCCGGGAATAGTGATGATGTCGGAAATGCCCTGCACCCCTTGGCGAAGAATGTCGTCGGCGATGCGGAAGGACTCGAAGAAGCCGGCGTTCTCGGCGACGGCCAGCAATTTTTCGTTGGGGATCACGATGGTGGTATCGACCGACTCCATGAGCTCGGAAATGCCGCGCTCCGCCTGCTGCATGCGGCGTTTGCCTTCAAAAGCGAAGGGCTTGGTCACGACGGCGACGGTGAGCGCGCCCATTTCGCTGGCGAGGGAGGCGATGATCGGCGCCGCGCCCGTGCCCGTGCCGCCACCGAGTCCGGCGGTGACAAAGACCATGTCGGCGCCTTCGAGGACTTCGATGATCTTGTCGGAGTCTTCGAGCGCGGCTTTGCGGCCGATCTCGGGATTGGCGCCCGCGCCTAGTCCGTTCGTCAGCTTCACCCCGAGCTGAATCTTGGTGGTGGCGCGCGACATCCGCAGCGCTTGCAAGTCGGTGTTGGCGACGATGAATTCGATGTGTTCCATGCCCGAATCGATCATGCGATTGACGGCGTTGTTGCCGCCGCCGCCGACACCGATGACCTTGATGCGAGCGTCGTTGCGCGCTTCTTCGTTGAAGCAGATGCGGAGTCCGTTGTCTTCAGTCATACATCACCTCGTAAGTCAGCTCTCAGCTTTCAGCTTTCAGTAAAAACAAAACCCATTGCCATATAGTGGAGCGCCGGGCGTCCCCGCCCGGCAGGAAGGGCGAGACGCCCGTCCCTCCACGAACAAACCTCTACGCGCCTTTCCTGGCGAACAGGGCTTTCATGCGCGTGCCAAAACTTGGCTCCTGCAGGCCGCGGGCCAGGCGGGCGCGATGGCCGTAATACGCCATGCCCAGCACGGTTGCGAACTCCGGCTCGGATAAGAACGATGGCATCTTCGCCATTGGCGTTGGCCAGGCCAAACGCGCGGCTTTCCGCAGCACGGATTCCGCTACGTCGAGAATGCCGGGGAGCCGCGACGCTCCGCCGGTCAGCGCAAATCCCGCAATGCAATGCTCCAGAACGCCGGCGTGACGCAGGTTGTCGCGCAGCATCTCGAAAAGCTCGCGGGCTCGCGGCTCCAGAATCTCGCCAGCCATGCGCTGCGGCATCAGGCGCGAGGGGCGATCTCCCACCGACGGCACCTCGACTTCGTTGCCTTCGGGGATGAGCGTGGGCACGGCGTTGCCAAAATTCTTCTTGAGCGTCTCCGCGGCCGCCAGTCCCGTGCACATGCCGACCGAAAGATCGCTGGTAAAGTGGTCGCCGCCTATCGGGATGACGGCCGTATGTGCGACTGCGCCCTGCTGGAAGACGATCAGGTCGCATGACCCGGCGCCGAGGTCGGCGAGGCAGATGCCTAGTTCACGTTCGTCCGACCGCAGTACCGAGTCGGCACAGGCCAGCGGCTCAAAGATGGTGTCGTCCACGTGGACGCCAGCCCGGTTCACCGCGGTCACCAGGTTCTGCGCCGCGCTGGAAGAGGCGGTCACAATGTGAACGCGCACTTCGAGGCGTGTGGCCATCATGCCCGTGGGGTCCTGCACGCCCGGCTGGTCGTCGAGAATGAATTCCTGCGGCAGCAGATGGAGAATTTCGCGATCCGCGGGCAAGGGGACGGTGCGGGCCTTATCCACGGCCTGGCGGATTTCCTCGCGGCCAATCTCGCGCGACCGGGTGCCAAAAGTGATGCCGCCGTGGCTGTTCATGCCGCGGATATGCGCGCCCGCAATTCCGATCAGCGCATGCTCGATCGGAATGCCGGCGACATCCTCAGCGTGCTCCACTGCTTTTTGAATGCTGCTGACGGCCTTGTCGAGTTCGGTGATCACGCCCTTGCGCAGGCCGTGCGATTCGCTGATGCCGTGGCCGCGATAACGCAATCCGTGCTCGCTGAGTTCGGCCACCAGCACGGAAGTCTTGGCGCTCCCTACGTCGATGGCGGTGATGAAATTGGGCTCGTGAATCGGCATAAATAAATAATGATTAGTGCTGCGGAGTCTCCTTCGGAATTCCAGCGCTTGGTTTCTTTTGGCTCGCGGGATTCGACGCAGCCGGGTGCGACGCCGCGGCGCTTTTCGCGACTGCGACCGGGGGCGCTTTCGCCGGTGTCTTCAGCGCGGCTTGTGTAACGGGTGGTGGTTTGACTGCCGCTTTCTTGACGGGAGCATGACTCACGGCAGCATGACTCGCGGAAGCATGACTCGCGGAAGGACGACGAACCGCCGTTTTCGGGCCGCCCTTGGCCTTAAGCTTCGCGTACTTCTTCGGGGGAGCCGGAGGCACGGGATGCGTTACATACTTCTCGTAGTTCACGATGGCCGCGGTTTTCACTCCCGCCGCCATCGCCGCCTTGGCCGCCGCCGGCGTCAAGGCCGGCTGCCTGGCCATCCCGTTGAGATCGGGATTCACGATGATCTGGCCGTCGTAGCGCAAGTCCACCGATTCGAGCTTGTCGAACTGCTGCCGCCACTGCTGCACGTGCGTGACATAGGTTTTGTAGCGCTGGAGGTAGTTGCCCGAGCCCAGATGCACCAGCACCTCGCCGTTGGAATCCGCGGCCAGCACTTTGACGTCCTCGGGGTCGGTGAGATCTACTTCGCTCAGTTCCTGGGAATAGCGGGCGCCGCTGGAATCGAGTTCGCGAACGAGATCGTTGTAATTTTTCATCCGGGCGGCGCGGGTGGAGAGCGGCTCGCCGGCATTCATGCCCGTAATCACGGCGAAGGAATACTTGTGTTTGCCGCCGGGAGCAAGTTCCATCAGTGTGCCCCCGGCGTCGATCAGCGAAATGTGCGAGCCGATGCGGGCAAAGGCTACCGGAGTGCGCTCATGAATCTCGATGCGCAGCCGATTCGGCACGAAGCGCATCACGCTGGCCGATTCCACCCAGGGAATCTGCTCCAGTTGCTGTTTGCGTTGCGCCAGGGGAACAAAAAAAATGTTGCGGCCGATATCGCCGCCCATGACTTCCATGATTTGAGCGTGCGCGACGTGCTGGGCGCCGGTGACTTCGATCTGATCGCTGGACTCGATGCGAAAACGCCAGGAGTGCTTGCCGTAGCGGTAGAGGCCCGCGCCGGCACTTCCCAGAATTGCTAGAACGACGAGCGCGAAGACAACCCACAGCAATCGGTTGGCAGTCTTTTTGGGAAGGGAACCGCGCCGGACGGAGACGCGCTTTTGTCCGCGCAGAAATGGGGATTCCTGCTCCGCCTCCAAATCGACGAAACGGGCGTCGTCGAACCGATCACGCTCGGGAGCGTCGTGGTCAGAGGCGTCACGGGGAAGCGGATACAACTCTTCCTGGACAGCGGTGGAGCTTGATTTCCGCGTCACTCTTTCGAGTCAGTTGTCGACAGAAAACCGCTGAGCAAAATTACTATAACTGGTTTTCGCGAAATGAGACAGTGCGAAGTTGGTTCGGATGTGACTAGCGATACTCACGCATGGACAGCCGCGCTCGGGAGACTGCCTTGAGCGAAGCCGAAGGGCCCAGGCCGAGCGCAGATCGGCCAAGCTAGGACCGTGACGGCGCGGAATTGTCTTTACCGTGGGTAATCGGTCATTCATGGTGAGCGAAGTGAAATGGTCCGCAGGGGCGGACCATCTCGCGGAGTGGAAGCACCCTACCCCCTTCCCGTCTTTTCGGCAAACACTACCCGTAGGTCGCAAAGAGGGAACACGGGTGGAATAGTGGCCCTTCGACTCCGGCGGCCGCTCCCTTCGGGCGCGGCCACCTCCGCTCAGGGTGACAGAACGTGAAGATTTCACGCGGTCGCGGTATTAGTACGTGTCCTCGATCTCAACGTCTGGAGCAATCTCCCCGAGTTCCGGCCGCGGCTTCACCGTGATCCGCCTCCCGGTCTTCGGACAAACCACGGTCACGCGGTGATTGGCGGTGCGCGCCAGGCCGATTTGCGAGGCTGTGCGCCAGCGAACCTGCTCGATCTGCGCGCGCTCCATCTCAGCCTGCTCGCGAATGTCGTCTGCCTGGGCGCGAATCTCATCCCGAACACGCTCGCGCACCATTTCTGCCGTGGCCCGGGCCTGTTCTCGCACGATCTTTACCTCGGCCTCTGCCTCCGCCCGCGCCATTTCCGTTTCTTGATTCGCCGCGAGCAGATCGTCTGCCTGAAATTTCTCGCGATTTGTCATCCCGAGTGCAACGGCAAGCGATCGCTGTGCCCGGCTCGAAATCCCGCACAACACCGAACCGGCGCGTTCGGCGACCCGATGCGCGGCGACAAAGTTTCCGTTCCGGTATTCGCTATTCAGCCCCAGGGCTAATACACCCAGTGCAATCCAATATGCGGCCTTATTCGTATCCATGGGGGGTAGTCCTCACTGTCTGGTCTTTGGACGAGCATCGGAAAAGAAGGTCAACCAGGAAAAAGTGTTTGATGGGGCGCACCTGGTCCTGTGGCGACGAACGCATTTGTCGGTCCAAGCCGAGGGCAGCCCGGCAACTTGGCCGCAAACTCCTTCGTAGAGACGGGGCTTGCCCCGTCTCTGCTGCGGGCGGAGACGCGGCAAGCCGCGTCTCTACCCCAGCGACCCTGAACTGGCCATAGTCTCCAGCTTCTCGAGAATCATGGCTCCCAGTTGCGAAACGCTTCCGGCGCCGAGGGTCATAACCATATCGCCCGGTTGAGCGAGAGCTGCAACCGTGGCCACGGCGTCCGAAAACGAGGGAGCGTAGGCGACGTTCCGCTTCCCCGCCCCCGAAATGCGGCGGGTGAGAACTTCCGCCGTAATGCCTTCGATGGGCTTCTCGCTGGCCGGGTAAATGTCGAGGAGGCAAAGCGTGTCGGCATCGGCGAAGGCGGCCGTGAACTCATCCATCAGATCGCGAGTGCGGGTAAAGCGGTGCGGTTGGAAGATCACATGCACGCGGCGAAATCCGCACTGGCGGGCGGCGGCCAGCGTGGCCCGTATTTCCGTCGGATGATGCCCGTAATCGTCAATCACGCTGACGCCCGCGGCCTTGCCCTTGAACTGGAAGCGACGGTCGACGCCGCGAAAACCGTCGAGCGCGGAACGAATCTGCTCCGCGGAAATCTCGAGCGCGGTGCCCACCGCAATCGCTGCCGTCGCATTCAGCACATTGTGTGTGCCGGGAACGTGCAATGTGAACTCGCCGAGATCCTTCTCTTTGTAAGTTACCTGGAAGCGGATGAGCGGGCTGTGCGCTCCGGCGGTAAACTTCGCTGCAGCCTGCGACGACCCGGCCTGGAGCGACGCCATGCGAATGAGGAAATCCGAGCCCTGGCTGGTTCCGTACGTGGTCACACGGCGATGAACTCGCGGCAGTAAACGGCGGAGCACGGGGTCGTCATTGCAGCCGACGACCATGCCGTAAAACGGCACGCGCTCCATGAATTCCAGAAACGTGCGGCGGACGTCGTGCATATCGCGGTAGCAATCCATGTGCTCGCGGTCAATGTTCGTGACCACGGATAGAATCGGCGACAGTTTCAGGAAGGAGCGGTCGCTCTCGTCCGCCTCGGCGACCAGATATTGCGACTTGCCGAGGCGGGCGTTCGAGCCCATCGCGTCGACGCGGCCTCCGACCACAACCGTGGGGTCGAGGCCGCCCGCGGCCAGCACGGCCGCGACCATCGAAGTAGTTGTAGTTTTGCCATGCATGCCGGCGATCGCGATGCCGTACTTCAGCCGCATCAGTTCGGCCAGCATCTCGGCGCGCCGGATTACCGGAACATGCAAGCGGCGGGCCTCGGCGACTTCGGGATTGTCGACCGAGATCGCGGAACTGGTGACCACGACATCCGCACCGGCGATATTGGCGGCAGCGTGCCCTTCGAAAGTGGACGCACCCAAAGTGGCGAGACGCTGCGTCACCGCGGAATTTTTCAGGTCGGAGCCGGAAATCCGGTAGCCGAGATTCAGCAACACCTCGGCAATCCCGCTCATGCCGATGCCGCCGATACCCACGAAATGAATGCGCTGAATCTTGGCGAACATGAAAAGTCAAATCCCGAACGAACGCTGATGATAGAACATTCAACCGCAGAGATCGGGGAGTACGCAGAGAAATTCGGGTCTTCCCGGCGCCTCCGGTGCCAAATCTTTACTCCGCGCACTCAGCGACCTCTGCGGTTAAAGGTCTACTGGCCCGGCCAACTGAGCCACCATCTCCGCAATCTCTTCGACCGCCTTGGGGTGCGCCAGCGATCTTGCCGCGGCGGACATGCTCCCCAGGCGGCGCGCATCGCCGATCAACGCCGCAATCGTGTCGACCAGGTACGCGGCGCCGAGATTACTCTCTTCGACCACAATCGCGGCACCGGCGCGCTCCAGCGCCCGGGCGTTCACGTTCTGATGATCGTCGGCAGCCGCCGGGAACGGCACGAAAATCGCCGGCTTGCCTGCCGCCGTAATTTCACCGACCGTGCTTGCGCCCGAACGGCAGACGAGCAAATCGGCGCGCCCGAACGTGCCCGGCATATCGTCGATAAACTTGTGGACTTCGCCCGAAATTCCTGACTGCTGGTAAGCGGCGAGCACATGATCATAGTCGCGCTGACCCGTCTGATGAATGATGTGGATGCCGGGAACCTTGGCGCGCAAACCAGGCAACGATTCCATCATTGCCTGATTGATGGCGCGCGCGCCCTGGCTGCCTCCAAAAACCAGCAGGGTGGGCGGGCCGTCAGTTTTTTGGGGGATAGAAAAGAACGCCGAGCGCACGGGCACGCCCGTCACCCGGCAGTGGGGAAAATACCGGCACGTCTCTTCAAAGTGCACGGCGGCGGCGGAAACCCAGCGCGCGATCATTCTGTTTGCAAATCCCGGCACGACGTTGGGTTCGAAGGCAAGCGTCGGAAGACGGCGGCGAATCGCGGCCACCATGGCGGGTCCGGAGGCGTAGCCTCCGACCCCGATCACCACTTCAGGATCGAAATCCGTGAGCATGCGGGAAGAAGCCGCGATGGCGCGCGGCAAGTCAAACATCGTCTTCGCGCGGGTCATGAGGCTGACATTTTTCAGCGCGCCGACCTGAATCAGTTCTAGAGGAAAGCCTGCCTGGGGCACGAGGCGCGTTTCAATGCCGCGAGCCGTCCCGATGAACAGAACTTCGGCTCCGAACTGCTGCTTAAGCTGTTGGGCAATGGCCAGGGCTGGAATCACGTGCCCGCCTGTACCTCCGCCCGCGATGATGATGCGCATGAACTCGGTTTCCGCAAAAGTGCTGATTGTCTTTTGAAGAGTGTCGCACGGCGACCTCGCCAAAAGCCCTCAGGGGCTAAAGCCCTCGTGTTTATTGGCCGGTAGCGGCACGGCTGAAGCCGTGCCCTTCCCAAACCATTTAGGAGACGAGTTCTAGTGCCTTAGTCGCTTAGCTGCGCGTACTTCTTTCTCGCCTCTTGCAGCATTGAGAGTACCGACTCCTTCTCCTCGTCGGTGTTCCAAGAATTATTACTCCGAGCCGCAACAATCAGCCGGTCGATCCACGCTACAAAGTAAGCCGCATCTGCCGCGTTGCGGACTGGCGCACCGGCGACGCTTACATACACCGGGCTGGTCGTCGCATAAGGATACAGGTCAAGAATCGGATACTCGGCTTTGTCGCTGAAAGCGCGCAAAACGCACCAACCGCTTGCATCCAGCGGGATCGTGCCATCGACATGCGCCGTTCTGCGGCTGCTATCGAGAGCTAGCTCGCGCGCCACTTTCCCATTGCAGACGATTTGTAGATGATCGACCGGAACGATCGAATTCATCTCGGCCGAAAACCGCACCTCTTGTTTGGTCTCCAGCCGCACTTCCCCGCCAATGCCCTGCCCTCCGAGCGAGAAATGGAGCAGCGGCCCGTTTGTGGCAAACGTCCGGCCCGCCTTAATCGACGCTAGAAACGGTTCAATTTTCAGGGGGCCCGGCTTCATCTCGGCATAGACGCGATTCAACCCTACCGGGCCGCGCAACGACGCGTAGTTGCCCATGAAATCCGTGCCGGACGCGGTGGGCAATCGAAAGCCGCAATTCAGCAGCTTGTACCACACCTCGGCGGTTGACTTATGATCGGAAAAACCAACCACTTCGATGTAATCGACTTTGCCCAGGGCTACATCCGCGGGTAACTCGTTAGTAAGAGAAGCGTCTTTCGCCGGGTCGGGGAAGGTGTCGAAGGGATGCACATATCCGACTAGTGCGCCCTGCTCATGCGCCATGTCAGCGACGTTCGCGTTCGCCGGGTACAGGCTGGCCGCCGCCGTATTGGGATAACCTGCATAGCCCGGAAGAATAAGGTTACGGGTCAGGTTCAGCAACCCCAGGTGTCCCCAATAACTGGTGTGATACTCCTGCCCGTGGAGCAGCAGATGGTCGAGAGTCGAGGCCGCATCTGGTTTCGGCGAAAAATAGGCGATGTCGGGAACGCGCTGCTCCTTGTTGACAATGAGATTCTCTACGATGGCCACATTTTCCGCGTCCGCCTGCTCCACCAGGTGGGCTGGGGTGTTCCGATACGTTCCCGCATAGTTCATGTGGGTGTGAACATCGCCGCTTATCCATTCCGCGGGCTCGTACGGGATTTTCGGCTGCAGACGAACGGTTAGGCTGGCGGTCGCATCGGGCTTCACTTCCACCTTGTGTTGTTCGAAGGCATATTCGAAACCGCGCATGACGTCGACTTGGACCGTTCCGGATGGAACCGTCACTTCGTACGCACCCGCGGTGTCGAAGTAGTGCGCCTCGAACGGTCGCTCCGTCCGGTCAAAGCTGTCATCGGCGTGCATCCAGGCATCGTCGGGGGCATACGCACGGCCATCGGCACCGGTAACGAAAACCCGCGCCGCTACGGGTTTTCCGCGCGAATCGACTACGCGCAACGCCAGCCTTCCCATCGGCTTCAAATATTTGCGTTCGCGGGCTACGACCTCGGTCTGCTCCCCGCCCGGAATCGTCTGCACCCACAGCGAAGTATTTCCACTTCGATTGGAGATGAACGCGATTTTCGAGCCATCCGGAGACCACCGCGGATTCACATTGTCAAACGTGCCATAAGAGATGGGGAACGCATCTCCGCCCGCCGCCGGCATCACCCACAGCTGATGCCAACTCTGGCCCATGTAGGACGCGTAGACCATGCGCTTTCCGTCTGGCGAAAAGTCTGGACGAGCCTTCCAGTTGGTTTCTTCGTAGTGAATTTCGTGAGCCTGGGCGCCCGGCTCGGCCTTGATTTTCCAGAATCCGCCGGTGCCGTGAATGTGTCCACGATTCGAGATGAACAGAATTTCCGAGCCGTCCCGCGTCCACACTGGACTGATCTCGTGATCCGCCTGACTGTAATAATAACGAGGCAGCGGGCTGATATTCTCCCGGGTAAGTTGCTGCACGTCGCTGAGTAATCCGTCTTTGAATCGGCTTACAAAGATATGAAAGTGTCCCTTATAAGACGTGGACACAAACGCCAAACGCTTGCCATCCGGTGAAAATCTCGGCTCCAGATTCACCGCGCCACCGGACGTCATCTTCCGGGTTCGCCCATCGCGCATATCCAGCGACCACAGCTCGACGGCATCGTGATCGTAGCGCGCAAAGACCACCCACTGTCCATCACTGTTACTCGACCAATCCGGCTGGTAGTCGTAGCCCGGTCCGGCGGTGAGTTGCTCGGCCTTTGGGCTGCCCAATTCCTGCCGCCACAATGAGCCCGCCATCGAGTACACAAGGCGGCGTGAGTCGGGCGACCAGGCCGCCGCACTGGGGCCTGTCGTCAACTGCGGCAGATACATTTCACGGTAGTAATAGGAATGCGGCAGATCAATCTGCTTGAGCACCGGCTCGCGTTGGGCAAGACAGGCAAGAACAGAAATGAACAGGAAAAATGCGACGGGATGAAGTTTTGACAAGAGCCCTCCATTCATTGCTTTACAACTTGAGCCCGCAAAATGATTTATGAATAACTTCTAGTACCGTGACCGCGTGATTTGCACCGTTTCACCACTGAGAGTAGCGCCGCCGTCCCGGCGGCTGTCCGGCGGGCGTCCTCGCCCGCCGCGCCGAGGGCGAGACGCCCTCGGGACAGCCGGCAAGATGCCGGCGCTACTCCTTTCCACATCGCAATCATCATGCGGTCACGGTACTAGTTCGCGCTTTCTATCACGGGCAGCAGAATCTGCGATGGATGTTCGGGGTCGTGATACACGCGGATCTGGGCTTTCTTCATTTCCGCGCTCTCGACCTCTGATTTTCCGGTCTGCAAGTTGCGCGAGAAATTCGGGTAAAAGCTGCCTGAAATCTGTACGCGCACCCGATGTCCTTTCCAGAACACGTTGCTTGTGATTAGGTTATTGAGGTCCAGTTCGTAGACTTTCCCAGATTCCAGCCATTGACGTCCACGTGCAAGATCGCGATAGCTGGCCCGCAAGACGTCCAGCCCCGGGCTCATCAAGTTGAATGCCTTTCCGTCGGGAGAGACATCCTCGAGGCGTACCCACAAGTCGAGGTCGCGGCACTCGCATGACACAAACATATGCGCGTGAATCGGCCCTGTGACCTCCGTATCGTTTTCGAGTACCGGTGAATCGAACGTCAAAACATCGGCGCGCCCGGCCAGTTTGCGATAGTCGTGCGCACCGGAAGAATCATACTCATTCACCACCGGGTTGGTGGGATCGGAAACGAATTCGCTGAAGGTCTTCCCGCGTCCTGCAGGTTTCTCGGCCAGTTTGCCGACATTTTCTCCGGTTGCGGCAGGCGCGAGGTAGAACGGAGTTATCCCGGCCGGAGGCGGCCACACCTCCGAGTCGCGCCACTGATTCGCGCCCATCACAAAATAGCGCACTGGCTTTTCGCGCTCGACGCCATTCTCGATTCCTTTGACATAGTGATCCATCCATCTCAGCACCACGTTGTCATAATCGATGGCAGCCGATGGTCCAAACTTTCGCTCGCCCGACTTAGTCTCGCCCGTGTCCTCCACTCCATGCACCCACGGACCGAGTAACAGATGCGTTCGCGGATCTTTCTCTCCCGCACGCGCCTTGAGCAAGCCAGCGTAGTTGGTTGTGGCACCTTCCGGTCCATAGTTGTCGTCGTACCACGCGGACAGATTCAGAACGGCCGCATGCGCACGGTCGTACTTGTTGCGCAGTTCGCTCCAATCCCACCATTGATCTTCCGCCGGATGCCGCAGCCAATCGAAGTAATAGGGCGCGACTTGCCGGAGTTGAGGCACGTCCATCAACGGCAGCGCGTTCTGCATCTTCGGGCCCTCAACCTTCCACGCGGCGAGAGCCTCTTCATTGGTGTGGGGGCCGGGAAGATTCTTCTTCACCCGAGTGTTCCAGGCAATGTTGTCCCAGATCCACTCGATCCACGACATGTCCCACGCGCCTCCGGCGTAGAAAAAGTTCTGCGGCGTCGAGAACGTCATGGCCGGCACCATTGCCTTCAGGTGCGGAGGACTCTCTACCGCCGCCAGCCACTGCACGGCCGCCGGATAGGAGAGTCCAAACGTCCCCACCGCGCCGTTCGACCACGGTTGAATGGCGGCCCACTCGATGGTGTCATAGCCGTCGCGACCTTCGTTTTCATAGGGCCGGAACTCTCCCTCCGAATGGTAGCGCCCGCGCACGTCAACGATGACCACTGCGTAGCCGCGTTCTACCGCATGGCGGAAAGTTTTGTAATCCTGCTGTGCCGCGTCTTTCCCATAGGGAGTCCGATAAACCAATACCGGGAACCTGCCCGCCACCGCCGGGCGCAGGACATCCGCCCGCAGCCGGACCCCGTCGCGCATCGGGACGGCAACGTTGTTTTCAACCGCGAAGCGTTGAGATGTAGTTTGCGGGTCTTGAGCAGCCAGCAAGGAACTGCCGGATAGAAGCAGAGCCAGTGTCCAGAATTTCATTCGCGGAGAGGGTATCACAGCGCGCATCGCCGCAACGGTCAGACTCTTGCACGATCCGCTCGTCGCGCCCAGGCCCAGTTCAAGAGGGCCGCCCCAACCGTTGCCGCCAGGATCAGCGATTTACTCAAATCCACTTGCGTTGCCAGCACGATCGCAATCCCGATCCCCAGCACGGCTAGCACCTGCCCTCCTGGCAGTCGCAAAGCCGTGGCCTGCGGCTGCTTTCGCCGCAACGCAATCACCGCCGCGCAAACCACCGCGTAGTAGAACAGCCGGGCGACCACGGAAAGAGTCACGTTCCAGGCGAAACTCCCGACCATCGCCAATGCCCACACTGCCGCGGCATAGAACAGAATCGAAAACCAGGGCGTGTGAAATCTAGGACCCACCAACGCGAACACCTGGGGCAGGTCACCGCCTTTCGCGAGCGCGAAGGTGACGCGCGGCATTCCCAGGAGCTTGCCGCCCAAATAACCATACACCGAAACCAGCGCGCCGATGGCCACCAGCGCCGCCCCGCGATTGCCCATGGTGATGCGCGCCACCTCGGCCAGGGGACGATCGGTCGTCGCGCCAGGACCGAGCACTCCCACTACCACCCACTGCACTAACGTGTAAATCACGGTGCAGGCGATCAGCGCCACCAAGAGCGCGAAAGCGGCGTCCCGCCCTGGGTTTTTCGCCTCGCCCATGGGCGCGAGCGCCGACTCGAATCCACCGTAGGCGAAGATCAGCAGGACCATGGCCTGCATCCACGCGCTGGTGGGCAGCGGCGCTGCCCCGCCGGCCGCCGGATAGAAGATCGCCGGATGAACAATCGTATACACAGCTCCCGCCGAAATCACCATCAGCAAGGGCAGAATTTTCGCTACCGTGAACACGTTGCTTACTGCCGTACCTTGCCGCGCGCCCCGGACGTTGATCAATGCGAGCACTCCCACCAGCAAGGTCAGGATGGCAAAGCGCGGCCACGGTTGTTTCGCGGCCGGCCAGAATTCCGCCAGATAAATGACAAACAGATTCGCATTCGCCGCCGGGGCCGCGGTTTGCGCCAGGTAGAGCATCCAGCCCACCAGAATACCTATCAGACGGCCGAAGGCGGTGCGCGCGTACAGGTAAGGTCCGCCCGCCTCGGAGAATTGCGAGGCCACCTCGGCGAAGCAGGCCATAATCACGCCCATGGCAGCGCCGGCAATCAGCACGGCCAGCACGCTGCGTTGGCCGAGGAGCCGAGCCACCGTCGCCGGCAATCCGAAGATGCCACTGCCGATCACCGAGTTCACGGCCAGTGCGGCGAGGCTCCAACGGCCAATGGCCCGGACTAAACCAGGTTGCACCAGACCAGGTTGCACCGGTCCAGTTTGCTGCGATATCATCGCGAACCGTTTGTACCACACCGAGCCCTTGCCTTGAATTAAACTTCTTCAAGGGCCACAAGAGTCTGAAACTGCCTCCAGGAGTGCCAACGCCGTGGCCGCATCCATCTCCGATATCCGGCTCTTGCTGAAAGTCAAATCCTTACCCAAGTCGTCGGAATCGCGGCGTGTCTTCATCACGGGAGGAACCGGGTATATCGGCAGCGGCCTGATTCCCATTCTTCTGGAGCGTGGCCATCGGGTTCGCGTACTGATACGGCCGGGCTCGCAAGCCAAGGTGGACGCCGCCTGCGAGGTGGTCTCGGGCAATGCGCTCGACGCCAACACTTACCGCCAGCTGATTCGCCCGGCCGACACCTTCATCCACCTGGTTGGCGTCCGTCATCCGTCGCCGTCAAAGGCCGGCGAGTTTCGCGCTATTGACCTGGTCTCGGCCCGCGAGGCCATCGCCGCATGCGCCGAACTCGGCATGCGTCATTTCATCTATCTCAGCGTCGCCCACCCCGCTCCGCTTTCCATGATGAAGGATTACATCGCGGTGCGCGCCGAGTGCGAACAGATGATCGAGGAACGGCATCTCAATTCCACCATCCTCCGGCCCTGGTACGTGTTGGGACCAGGCCATCGCTGGCCCTACCTGCTGCTGCCCTTTTACAAGGCGAGTGAGTGGGTACCGTTGACCCGCGCCGCCGCGCTGCGCCTTGGTCTGGTTACTCTGGACCAGCTGATTCTTGCGCTGATTGAGGCCGTGGAATCGCCGGTGCAAGGCATTCGCATCGCCGGCGTCCCGGAAATCCGCTCCGCCGGACTGAAGCTCTCCTCTGAAAGGACCCGCAAGAGCGCCTGAGATCGCGCGTCCCGTGCGGTTTTCGACCTAAAGTAACTTCAATTACCGAAGCTCATGCACGCGGGGAGATTCATCTCCGCATTTTGCGGGTTACGGAGGACATGCGCGTGATCCAGCGCGAACTCAACTGCGCGGCCATGCAGGCACCCACCGACCCCGAGCTCATGGAAGCCCTCGCCGATCCGCCCGAGATGGAAGCCATCCAGGTGCTCAAGTCCGCCCTCGACCAGATGCGTCATTTTCTATGGTTCTACATGCAGGTGGTCACCAGCGATTCCGAGATGGGAGAGAAATTCCGCCAGACTCTGCGCCAGGACGCGCGGGTGCGAGCGCCCGAAGTGGAGCAGCAATTCCAGAGCGCAACCGACGCCATCATGCTCCGCTATCTCGCCGACAGCAAGTTCCGCAAACCCAACTAAGATTGTGTGGGGACGGGCGGCCCATTCCAATGGCTCGTGCTCCTGAATTAAAATTCAGCCGTTGGCAACCCCTCCGCAGATGCGTGCTGCCGAAGCGGCCGACGCACCCGCCATTGCGCGCCTGGTGAACGCGGCCTTTCGTCCTGAGCGTTTCTTCATCGACACGGATCGTACCGATCCTGAAAAGGTGGCCGCCCTTCTTCGGAAAGGGAAATTCCTCTTGCTGTTCGAAGACCAAGCGCTGGCCGGTTGCGTTTACACCGAACTGCGCGACGAACGAGGTTACTTCGGATTACTGGCAGTCGACCCGCAACGCCAGCGCTCCGGAATCGGGGCCCGCCTGATCGCCGCCGCCGAACAACACTGCCGCGCCGTCGGATGCCGGTTCATGGATCTGACTTTCGTGAACGTGCGGCAGGAGCTGCCTGCCTACTACAAGCGATTCGGATATATCGAGAGCGGCACCTTGCCTTTCCCCGAGGATCAAGTTGTCAAAATACCCGTCCACCTCGTCCAAATGTCAAAGCCGCTTTAAGTGCGAAGATAGCCGACCAGAGTACGAAACGCGTTCTGCCAGCTAGTAAAATCAGCAAGACTAGGGCAACCTCAACGAAACGGAGGAGACGAAGGCCAAGCCGGCTCTCGGGCTGGCGCTTTCATCTCGCTGCCTAGAATGCAACTTCTCTTCAGGACACTCGATGCGCATACTCTCGCGTTTTCCATTCGCCGCAATTGCATTGTGCTTTCTTCTGTCGCTCCGCGCGTTCCCCCAGATTTCTGATTCGTCAGCCGCAGCCTCTTCGAGCGAACCTGCCGCAGCGAAGAAGAGGCTGACGATCGGCGTCGCGCTCGAAGGGGGCGGCGCGCTGGGGCTGGCGCATATCGGCGTGCTGCAGTGGTTTGAAGACCACCACGTTCCGATCGACTATATCGCAGGCACCAGCATGGGCGGACTGGTAGGCGGACTCTACGCTACCGGCAAGTCTCCCGCGGAGTTGAAAGCCATCGTCCAAAAACAGGACTGGGACGCGATCATCGAGGGACAAACCAGCTACCTGGACTTATCCTTCCGGCACAAAGAAGACCAGCGCGCCCTCCCTACCCGCATCGAGTTCGGCCTGAAGAAAGGGCTCTCCCTGCCCTCGGGGCTGAACTCAGGTCAGGGAGTCAGCTTGCTGATTGATCGGGAAACGCTCGCCTACAGCCACAACGGATCCTTTGATGACCTTCCCATTCCGTTCCGATGCGTCGCCACTAATCTGGTAACGGGAAAGGCCGTGGTCTTCGACCACGGGTCGATCGCCCAGGCCATGCGCTCAACCATGTCCATTCCCGGCGTCTTCGCCCCGGTCCGCGATGGCAACAACGTGTATGTGGATGGCGGACTGCTGGGCAACCTGCCGACCGACGTGGTCAGAAAGATGGGCGCGGATGTGGTCATCGCGGTTCACCTCGAAATTGCACCGACCGATGCCTCTAAGCTTCAGAACCTGTTCAGCGTCCTCGGACGCTCGGTGGAAGTGGTGATTCACCAAAACGAAGTTCAGGGTCTGGCCGCCGCGGACCTGGTGGTCAATGTCGATCTCAAGGACTTTGATTCCATCGACTACAAGAAGGCCGGGACCATCATCGACCGCGGCACGCAAGCGGCCGCCGGCAAAGCGAACATCCTGGCTCCCTATAGCCTCGATGATGCCGCCTGGAAGGCATATTTGGATCGTCGAGAGGAGCGGGTGAAGAGCGAGCTTCCGGCGCCTCAATTCGTGGAGGTCAGGGGCACCGGCCCAAGAGCGTCCCAGGAAGTGGTGCACTTCTTACAACCGCTCGAAGGCAAGCCGATTGATGTTCCCGTGATGGAGGATAAGTTCAACCAGCTAACGGGAATCGGAAATTTTGATTCCTTCGATTATTGGCTGGGGGAAAAAGGCAGCCAGACCGGGCTGATCGTTACCGTCCACGAAAAGAGCCACGAACCCCCGAGCCTGCAGCTCGGTTTTGAAGTCGACGGCTCCGAGGCCAAGGACGTGACCTACACCTTTGCCGGGCGTCTGAACTTTCAGAATGTCGCCGGGTACCGGTCGGAATGGAGAACGGATTTCGCATTCGGCAATACCTACAGCATTTCCACGGAACTGTACCGGCCTTTTAATTCTTTGAGCAAGTGGTTCTTCGCGCCGCACACGGGCGTCAGCAATGCTGGATTCCGATTCTTTAAGGTCAATGATCCGGTCGCGCTCTATCGACTCGGACAGGAAGACGGCGGCATCGATGTCGGCTATGAATTTGACCGGTTCACCGAACTTCGGGTGGGATACGAAGCCGGCTTTACCAGCGCCCATCTCAATCTGGGCACGGCAGAATTCGTTTCCGTCAGCGGCCGAATCGGCGACACCCATATTCATTTCCGCACCGACCACACGGACGACCCGATTGTTCCCCGCCGCGGCTACAACGTCGACGCCAGGTTTCATTGGTATGACGCCTACCCCGGGGCGGCGGAACCGCTTCCCGTCCTGGAAACTCGCCTGGAAGGTTTTAAACCAGTCAGCGCCAAAGGATCGGTTTTCGCTTCCGCCGATGGTGGAAGCACCTTTGGCATCCGCAATACCGGTATCCCGCTCTTCTTCCTGGGCGCGCCGCTGCGCTTAAGCGCTTACGGCACTAACGAACTGTTCGGCCAGCAGTATTACCTGTTCCGCGCCGGCTACATTCGCGAACTGTTGACTCTGCCTCCCTTCGTCGGCAAGAAAGTCTATATGGTCAGCTCGTACGAAATCGCGAAGATGTACGGGTTCCCGTCGGAGACGAAGTTCCCGACCGACGTCGAGGCGGGCGTGGTGGCGGAAACCGCTTTGGGCCCACTTTTCATTGGCGGCAGCGTCGGCGATTCTGGACACCAGAAATGGTTCTTCCAACTGGGAAGAGTGTTCTAGGTAGCGCCGCCGTCCCGGCGACTGTCCGGCGGGCGTCCTCGCCCGCCGCGCCGAGGGCGAGACGCCCTCGGGACAGCCGGCAAGATGCCGGCGCTACTCATTTCCGCGCGGTAAGCATCTTGCGATCACGATTCCGGCGAGGTGGTGGGGATGACGCCGTCTGCCAAGAAAAAAGCCGGAGCCCGAAGGCCCCGGCTGTCCAGTTGGTTGTGTGCCCGGATAAACTCTTTGCTCGCTTGCGCATTCGGAGACGCGGCTAGCCGCGTCTCTACAGGAAAAATTGCTTACGCGCTCCGACGCGGCCGCACCGTCAAGTCGCGCACCTGCGCCAGAATGCTCGACATCTGCATTCCGTTGAGTTGGGACAGATAGGGCAAAACGTCGGCCACGAAGTGATCTTCCATCAACTCGCGAACTTCTTCCTGCCGGTTCCGTTCTCCGCCGGAGAGCAGATCGGGAATGCTGACCTCGAGCGCCCTGGCCAGTCGTTCCAGCGAAGACAGGGTTGGCGTCGCCTTCTCGTTTTCGATTTTCGATACGTAGGTCCGCGGCACGGCCATGCGCAGCGCCAGTTGTCGCTGGCTTAAGCCGTTGCGCAGACGCAGCGACCGGATCGAGTAGGCCAGCTTCAGATGTCCACGCCCGCTGGCATGGACGTTAATCGGCACCACTTCTGGGGCCGGCGTCAAAGCGGCGATCTCCGCCTCGTCTTCGTCCAAGGACAGATGGCAACGGCGGCAGAGACTATTGGATGTGCGGAATTGCACCAAGAGGCAATGGTCGCAACGAACAACTTCCCGTGAGTCCACGGGGGTTAATGTGGTAGCCATTCAGGTTTTGCGAGTGCCAGAGCAGGGGCTACTCTCAAAGCCAACTAGAGCGTAATCTGCTGCATTGAGCCTGTGGATGTCAAGGTAAAAGTGGGAGAAAACAAAGCGTTTGCGGAACGAAGCTATAAGCAAGCGGCAAGAATCGGCAGAAAACGGGTACAAACCATGAATCAGCGCGAAACCGCGTGGTGTTTACTAACTGAGTTCACTCAATCGGAAAGTCTTCGCAAGCATGCCCTCGCGGTCGAGGCTTGCATGCGCGCCTATGCCCGCAAAGCCGGAGGCGACGAAGAATTGTGGGGCGTGGTCGGCCTTCTCCATGACTTCGATTACGAGAAATATCCGAGCCTTGAAGATCATCCCTACAAGGGTTCTGAGATTTTGAAAGAACGGGGCTATTCCGAAGAAATACGACGGGCCATCCTGTCGCACGCCGAGTACACGGGCGTGGCGCGCGTCTCAGCCCTGGAAAAAACCCTCTTCGCGTGCGATGAGCTCGCCGGATTCATCACCGCTTGCAGCCTGGTTAAGCCGGGAAAATCGCTGGCCGAAGTCGAAGCTCCATCCGTCCGGAAAAAAATGAAGGACAAAGCTTTTGCCCGCAACGTTCACCGCGAAGACATCATTGAGGGCGCCGCCGGTCTCGGTGTGGACCTGGAAGGGCACATCGCCTTCTGCATTGAAGCCATGCGGGGGATTGCACGGGAACTGGGGTTGGACGGGTCGGCCGCGAAGTCATCAACAACATTGTCATCCTGAGCGAGGCGAAGGACCTGCTGTCTCACGCATTACAAGAAAGCAGGTCCCCTTCGGCTACGCTCAGGGTCAGGATGACAAGCCCTTGACACTGGTTGCAAAGCTCATCGCACGACCGAGGCAATCTTTCCGCTGGCGATCAACTGCGCGATGCGCGCGAAATCCTGGTACATCACGCGATCCTTCTGCATGGTTGCGCACACCGCTCGGATTTCGGCGTGCGCCTGCTGCAATGGCTTTGAAGTCTTGAGGGGCGCGAGAAAGTCAATCGCCTGCGCCGCCGCCATGGCCTCGATGGCCAGCGTGTTGCGCGTATTCTCCACCACCTTCTTCAGCTTGTTTGCGGCGGTCATGCCCATGGAAACGAAGTCTTCTTTATTCCCGGACGTCGTAATCGAATCGACCGACGCGGGATGCGCCAGCACCTTGTTCTCACTTACCAGCGCGGCGGCGGTGACTTGCGGCATCATGAAGCCGGAGTTCATCCCCGCACCCGGCGCGAGAAATGGCGGTAGGCCTTCGCTGAGCGCGGGGTTAACCATACGCTCCAGGCGTCGCTCGCTGATGCCGGCCAGTGCGCTTAAGGCAATGGCGAGAAAGTCGAGTGCGAAGGCGAGCGGCTGGCCGTGAAAGTTTCCGCCGGAGAGCACGTCGCCTTCGCCGTCGCCATTCGATGCCTTCGGATTTTTGACGAATACCAGCGGGTTATCGACGGCCGAGTTCATCTCCGTCTCAAACACCGCGCGGCAATGGGCGAGCGTGTCGCGGACTGCGCCATGCACCTGCGGGATGCAGCGCAAGGAATAGGCATCTTGCACGCGGCCGCAGTCGCTGTGCGAGTGGCGGATCTCGCTCACTTCGAGCAGACGGCGCAGGTTGGCCGCGGTCTTGATTTGTCCGGCATGGGGGCGCGCCTTTTGAATGCGCTCATCGAAGGCGACGTTGGTTCCCTTGAGGGCATCGCAGGTCATCGCGCCGATGACGTCGGCGGTATCGACCAGCGTCTCCGCATCGAGCAGCATCAGCGTGCCAATGGCGAGCATGGCTTGTGTGCCATTGATCAGCGATACCGCTTCTTTCGCTTCGAGCACCAACGGCTTGATTTGGGCGCGCTTCAACGCTTCAGCGCTTGGGAGGCGCGCGCCTTTTTCGGCTTCGTGAATGCATTCGCCTTCGCCGATCAGCGCCAGCGCCAGGTGCGCCAGCGGCGCAAGGTCTCCACTCGCTCCCACGCTTCCCTGCGACGGGACCATGGGCGTCACCCCGCGATTGAGCATCTCGCACAGGGTGTCGATGACGAGGGCGCGCACTCCCGAGTTGCCTTTCGACAGGGAGTTGGCGCGCAGCAGCATCATGGCGCGCGTTTCGGCGATGGAAAGAGGTTCGCCCACGCCGACGGCATGTGAGCGCACCAGGTTGACTTGCAACTCGCGGACCTGATCGCCGACGATGTGCACATCGCTCAGCTTGCCGACGCCCGTCGTGATCGCGTAGGAAATTTTGTTGCCGGCGACGAGTGCGTCGACGACGGCGCGGGCGCGGTTGGCCGCCTCGCGCGCGTCGGGATCGAGTAATACGGGCCGTTTTTCGGCGGCGACTTCACGCACCGCCTCGAACGTAAGATCGTTTCCGTTAATGTGCAGAGCTTTCAAGAATTGTTCCTGGTTTCTGGTTTCTGGTTGTTCACTTGCCTTGCAAGACCACCTTGAACGGATACAACGTAGCCGTCATCACGCCTTTCTTTACAACCGGATCGTTGTCCATGATGCGGCGCGCGGCGTCTTCGGATTCGGCACGGAAGACGGCTAGCCCCATTGCATTCTCGTCGGGGTTCAGGGTGCGGCCCACGAAAATTATGACGCCTTGCGCGTTGAGGCTCTGGAGATAGGCAAAATGTTCGGCCACTACGGCCTGCTCCGACTCGGTCGGGCCGGTACGGAGCATGTCTTTGCGCACAAGCTGCAATCTGTAGAGGAATTCTTGCATCAGGCTTATCTTCCCTTATCTCCCCGCTGCGGCGCGAAACGCGTTCATATATTTTTCCGGCAGCGCGCGGGGTTTCATTTTTGCATTGGCGACGATGTGTGTGGTCTCGCCTTCGGCCAACAACTTGCCGGTTTCTGCACTCCGCAATTCGTATCCGAAGTGGATCACTTTCTCCCGCACATGCTTCAGATAGGTGCGGACCACGACCTCGTCATCATAGTGTACCGGAGCCTTGTAACGGCAGCGGGCGTCGACCACGGCGATGAAGCAATCATCTTCGCGCTCCATGTCTTTATAGCTGAAGCCAAGCTGGCGGAGGAGTTCCACCCTTCCCACTTCAAACCAGATGAAATGATTAGCGTGATAGACGACGCCCATCTGGTCAGTTTCGGCATAGCGGACGCGAATGCGGTTTTCATTCACTGTCTGGTTGAGATTTGCAGACATCGATGGATGCGGGCGGCTCATCGGCCCGTCCACTTTGGTTTGCGCTTTTCGAGGAATGACGTGATGCCCTCGCGGAAATCGGCGCTCTCGCGGATGCCGGCATTTTCGCGGATAGCAGCTGCAATTTGCGAGTCGATTTCGGCGCGCGCGTGGTCGGTCAGCAGGCGCTTGGTATGGAAAAGCGAGAGCGGACTGTTCTCCGCCAACAGCGCCGCAAGTTCCCGGGCGCGGTCGAGCAACTTTTCCGGCGGAACGATTTCGCTGATCAGGCCCAGTTTCAGGGCTTCCGCGGCATCGAAGATGCGGCCGGTGAGCAGCAGGTCGCGGGCGATCTTTTCGCCGACCTGGCGCAGCAGAAAAGTCGAGACGATGGCGGGGACGAATCCGATGCGGACCTCGGTGTAGCCGAACTTGGCTTCGGGCACGGCGAGTGTGAAATCGCAGAGCAGGGCGAGACCGGTACCGCCGGCGATGGCGGCGCCGTTGACCGCGGCGATCGTTACTTTAGGAAATTCATAGAGCGAACGGAACAGGCCGACCATGGTCCGCGAGTCTTCGAGATTCTGCTCGGGCGTGCGGCCGATCAGGGCTTTCAGGCTGTCGAGATCGAGGCCGGAGCAGAAGGCCTTCCCTGCCCCGGTCAGGATCAAAATGCCGGCGGGGGAGTTTCTCACTTCTTCCAGAGCTTGGATGAGATCGGCAATGAGTTCGTAGCTGACGGCGTTGCGCTTGTCGGGGCGGTTGAGGGTGAGGGTGGCGATGTTGGCGTCGAAGGCGAGTTGTAGCGTGTTGTAGTTCATGGGGCAATCAGTCCGCGACCGTCGAGGATTTGTATCTCGCTCCGATTTCGGCAGTCGCTTTCAACAAAGCGTCCAACGATTTCAGCGGCGGCAACTGCGCGCCGCGGCCGCGCAAAGTCTCGATTACTGTTTCCGTTGAAATATTCCCCACTAGATCATCCTGCGCAAAGGGGCATCCGCCCAGACCGCCGATCGCGGAATCGAAGCGGCGGCAACCGGCTTCGTAGGCCGCGCTGATTTTGGCGGCGGCCTCGTCGGGACGGCTGTGCAAGTGAACTCCGATTTCGAGATAGTCGTATTTCGCCATCACCGCGGAGACGACTTCTCTAATTTTTTCGGGCGGCGCAACGCCTACGGTGTCGGCTAGCGAGATCATGCGAATTTCCTGTAATTCGAGCAAGCCAACGGCTTCGACGACTTCCTCTACGGTCCAGGGGTCGCCGTAAGGATTGCCGAAGGCCATCGAGATGTAGACGACCGCGTCGAGACTGGCTTCGTCGGCTTTCTTTTCGATCTTCTCCAGTTCCTCGATGGCGTCTTCGAGGGATTGGCGTTGATTGTTCTGCAAGAAAGTCGGCGAGATCGAATAGGGGAAGCCCAGCGTGCGCACCTTTTCGGTTGCGATCGCCCGCTGCGCGCCTTTTTCGTTGACCACGATGCCGATGATTTCCACGTCGTCGGGCGGGTCGAGTTCTTTCAGAACGGCTTCGGAGTCGGCCATCTGCGGGACGGCGTTGGGAGAAACGAAGCTGACGGCGTCAATGTGCTTGAAGCCAGCGGAGATCAGGGCCTGGAGATAATTGGTCTTCAGATCGGCAGGGATCTGGCCCTTGAGCCCTTGCCAAGCGTCGCGGGGGCACTCGATGAGTTTGACGGAATCGGCGGTTGACATTTGGAACCTTTACGATGAGACGCGATTGCGGCGAATATCTATCAGAATTGACACTATCGAAACAAGAACGAGCGCACCGAGAATGATCCAGCCGATGTACCAGTCTTCAGCTTCAGCGTCAGTCTCAGGATTCCACACTCCCGCACTGAGCGCATGAATGACCAGTATCGTCAGACCGGAACCAGCAGTCACCGTAACAAGCACCTTGCTTCGTGTGGTCAACATTTGATTAGCGCCTATGCACGTTCGATCCCGGAATCAAGCTAAGTCTGCAGCACTCCCACCTTGAACTCGGGCACCTCTGGGTTCAGCGACGCCGCTTCTAACGCTTGCGTGATGGCCTGCCGCGTTTCCATCGGGTCGATGATCTTGTCGATCCAGAGACGCGCGGCGCCGTAGCGAGGGTCGCTTTGCTCCTCATACGTCTTCTTAACGGACTCAGAAAGTTCTTTTCTTTCTTCTTCGCTCAACTTCTTGCCGCTGCGCTCCAGTTGCTTGACTTTGATTTCCACCAGCGTGCCAGCGGCGGCGTCTCCGCTCATGACCGCGTATTTCGCGGTGGGCCAGGCGAAGACGAAGCGGGGATCGTAGGCTTTGCCGCACATGGCGTAGTGTCCGGCGCCGAAAGAGCCGCCTACGATCACGGCAATTTTGGGCACGACGGAGTTCGACACCGCATTCACCATCTTCGCTCCGGCTTTGATGATGCCGGTCCACTCGGCGTCGCGGCCTACCATGAAGCCATTGACGTCGTGAAAAAAAACTAGTGGGATCAGGTTCTGGTTGCAGTCCATGATAAAGCGGGCGGCCTTTTCGGCGGACTCGGTGTAGATGACGCCGCCGAACTCGATACGCTTGTGGCCTTCGTGGTCGGTCTGGTGGGCGTGGAGTTTCTGGTTGGCTACGATGCCTACGGCGAAGCCTCCGATGCGCGCATAGCCGCAGATCAGGGTTTTGCCGTATTCGGGCTTGTATTCGTCAAAGCGGCTTTCATCGACGATGCGGGCGAGAATTTCTTTCATGTCGTAGGGGCGCGCGGGCGAGGTGTCGTAGGCGCCGTAGATTTCTTCCGCCAGCTTCGCCGGGTTCGCGGGCTGTTTGCGATCCCATACGGATTGGCGGCGGTATCCCCACTTTTCTATCAGCGAGCGGATACGGGCGAGGCAGGCTTCGTCGTTCGGCTCGCGGAAATCTACGGTGCCGCTGATGGCGGAGTGCATGGCGGCTCCGCCTAATTCTTCGGCGGAGGTTTTCTGGCCGATGGCGGCTTGCACGAGCGCGGGGCCGGCGAGGAACAGGCCGCTGCCGTCGGTCATGAGAACGTGGTCGCACATCACGGGAAGATATCCGCCTCCGGCCACGCACATGCCCATGATGGCGGCGATCTGCGGGATGCCCAGGGCCGACATGACCGCGTTGTTGCGGAAGACGCGGCCAAAATCGTCGGTGTCGGGAAAGACATCTTCTTGCAGAGGCAGGAAAACTCCGGCGGAGTCGACAAGGTAGATGGTCGGGATGCGATTTTCCAGGGCGATGTTTTGGGCGCGGATGACTTTCTTGGTGGTCATGGGGAAGAAGGCGCCGGCTTTGACGGTGGCGTCGTTCACGATGAGCATGACCATGCGGCTGTGGATGCGGGCGAGTCCGGTGATGACGCCGGCGGCGGGAGCGCCTCCCCATTCTTCGTACATTTTGTGCGCCGCGTAGAGGCCGAGTTCAAAAAAAGAACCGGGATCGGCGAGGAGGTTGATGCGCTCGCGGGCGGTGAGGCGCGCTTTGGCGTGCTGGCTTTCGATGGCCTTCGGGCCTCCGCCTTCGCGGATTTTTTCCTCTTCGTTGCGGACCTGGGCAACGAGGTCGGCCAGCGACCGCATGTTGGATTCGAAGCGCAGCGAGCTGGCGTCAAGCTTGGTGGCGAGGACGTTGCTGATGGTGAGAGCGGTGGATTCGATACGTTCGCGCATGAGGGCAGAGTTCCAAACTACTTGCGAAACTACTTACTATACCAGCGCGGCGCGGGGCCTCGCTTTGATCGAGGTCCCGGTGACAACAGTGAGGCGGCAAGGAGCGGGCGCTACAATTCTGAAGATGTTGCGGAAGCTTGCATCCCGGCCAGACTGGCAGATCGCTCTCGGGGCGACGGCAGCGTTGCGCGTGTTCTATTCGGCAATGGCGGCAGCGTTTTTGCCATTTCTGCATCCGGATCCGGTGCTGGTGCAGAGCAATCAACTTACCGAGGCTTTGTCTCAGTCGCACGGCCTGCACTATGCGTGGCTCGGAATCTGGGAGCGCTTCGACACCCTCTGGTTCTTGCGCATCGCAGAGCACGGTTACGACCGGCCGATGGCAGTGATTTTCTATCCACTGTATCCGGGAGCGATTCGGCTCGTAAGCGCCTTGATGCCGGCGACAGCGGGGGCGCTTCTGGTCTCGACCGCAGCAGCGTTTTTTTCATTCTGGGGACTGCTGCGCCTCGCCGAGGGCGAATTGTCGGAGGCGGGAAAGCTCCGCAGTCTGCTGTTGTTGTGCGTGTGGCCCTCCGGTTTTGTGCTCTTCGCCGGCTACGCGGATTCCTTAACCCTGGCGCTGGTGCTGTGGGCGGTCGTCTTCGGGCGTGATGCGCGCTGGGAGGCGGCAACCGCATGCGGGCTGCTGGCGGGAGTGGCGCGGCCTACGGGCGTCGTGGTTCTCATCCCGCTGTTGGTGATGGCGGTGCGCAGCCGGCAAGCCCGAGCCCTGGTAGTGGCGCTCACACCTCTCGGATTGCTCAGCTATTGGAGTTGGCTGCGGTGGTCGGGACGGCTTTCCGTCGTCGAAGCTTACCGGCTCTATCAAGGCATGACGATGGTCGCACCGTGGAGGGGCCTGGCAGAGGCTCTACGCCTGATCGTGACCGGGCACGATACTCTGCTGGCGATCAAGCTGGGCCTGGTGATCCTGGCGACCGTGGCCAGTTTGCGGGGCAAGGTACGGATCGAGGACAAGGCATTCGCGCTGGCCCTGGTTCTGCAGATGCTGATGTACACGGGGCGTCCGCTGCTGGGGGCG
>JAIQFO010000081.1 GCA_020073215.1 Terriglobia bacterium
GTTCCCTCCGTGTCTCCGTGCCTCCGTGGTTTGACCTCTCATTTTCGGTTTCTTGCGGCTTCATAGAGCACGATGCTGGCGGCGACTCCGGCGTTGAGCGATTCGAGTGGGGCGGCTTGGGGGATGGCCAGGGTTTCGTCCATTTCGCGCTTGAGTTCATGGGACAGGCCGGCGCCTTCGTTGCCAATGAAGATGGCGAGCGGCAGAGTCCAGGAAATCTGGGGCAGCGGAGTTCCCTGGTGCGAGGAAGTTGCGAGCAGGTGAACGCCGCCCGCGCGCAACAGCGGAATGAGTTCCGCGGAAGAGATTCGCAACCAAGGCAGGCGGAAGATCGAGCCCGCCGAACCGCGCAGGACTTTCGAGTTATAGGGACTGACGGTTCCTTCGGTCAGAAAAACTCCGGCGGCGCCAAAGGCTTCGGCAGAGCGCAGGATGGTGCCCAGGTTGCCGGGATCCTGCAAGCCCGCGGCCACAACGAACGGGCCGTCGCCCTTGCGATCGAGCAGTTGAGCGGCAGAGAAAGCCGGCAGTTTGACGAGGGCCGCAACGCCCTGGGGCGCGTCGCTCGGCACGATAGAGCGGAAGAGCGCATCCGGCAACACGAGGGTTTCCGTGCGGGCGCCGACCTGAGGCAGAAGTTTTTCCGCGAGGGGACGCGCCGATTCGCTGAAGAATACGCTCTCCACATGCCGGCCGCTGCGTAATGCTTCTTCGAGCAGTTTGACGCCTTCGATGGCGGTCTCACCCTGGGCGGTGGGCTCGGCGCGGCGGAAGGCGAGCCGCAATTCCTTCAGCCTTGGGTTGTGGCGGCCGGAGACGGGGCGCAGACGGCCTGCCGGATTGCGGGTCCGCGCGGCCGTTGCCTGCTTTTTCATCGGTTGGTTCCGAGATCAGGATGTATGGTACATTTCATTGTTTGCATGGACAATGTTTATACCGGCAATGTCATAAGCCGACGATCGGGAAGGGATCAGAGTGCGCGCGGAAATCCTGAAAATTCATGCCGAAAAACCCGAAGCTTCGTTGATCAAATATGCCGCCGAGCAGATACAGGCCGGGCAGGTGCTGGGGATGCCTACGGATACGTTCTATGGCCTGGCGGCGGACCCGTTCAACTTGCGCGCGGTAGAGCGCGTGTATGAAATCAAATCGCGTTTGCGGCACAAGCCGCTTTCGCTGCTCATCGAGAACGTGGACCAGGCGGAGGAATTCGCGGGTCCTTTGCCGGACGATTTCCATCTGCTGGCCCGGCGATTCTGGCCGGGGCCGCTGACCATGATTGTGCCGGCGGCATCGCATCTGCCGCTGAAGGTAACCGCGAACACGGCGAACGTTGCCCTGCGCGTGCCCGCGGCCGAGATCCCGCTGGCGGTGGTGCGGGCGGCGAAAATTCCGATCACGGCGACCTCCGCCAACCTCAGCGGCGCCGCGGAATGCACGACCGCAGAGGAGGTGCAGGAACAGTTGAAAGGCCGCATCTCGATCATCGTGGACGGTGGGAAGTCTCCGCGGAACATTTCATCGACGATCGTGCACTTCAAGCAGGACGGTACCTGGCAGATTTTGCGCGAAGGTGCGATTCCCACCAAGGATATTATCGAAGCGCTGTCGTAGATCAGGTTTCAAGGTTGCAAAGTTTCAATGTTTCAGGTTGCAAGCCTTACATTGACGCTTCGATCGGCCGTGCGACTGATCCTCCTTGAGACCCTGAAATTCTGAAACTTGAAACCTTGAACCCTGGCTCCAAATGGAGGCGTCCCTGGCTGCTGTTGTTGCTGGCAGCGGTGGGGGCGCTGTTGCTGTTTTTCGGGGTTACCGGCTCGCGCATCGTACGCGCGGCCGGCGAAGCGCCGGCAAAGAAGGCGGATGTGATCGCAATTTTCGGAGCGGCCGAGTATGCGGGCCGTCCTTCGCCGGTGTACCGGGCCCGCCTCGACCATGCGTACGAACTGTTTGAGAAGGGAATGGCTCCGGTGGTGATTACGACCGGCGGGGCGGCACAGGACCCGGACTTCAGCGAGGGCGGGGTTGGTCGGGATTACCTCTTGCGGCGCGGAGTTCCAGAGCAGGCCTTGATCGCGGAGACGCAGGGCGCGGATACGGCACAGTCGGCGGCGCGGGTGGCCAACATCATGCGCGCGAACGGTATGCACAGCTGTATTGCGGTGAGCGACGCCTATCATGTATTCCGCATTCGCGCGCTGCTGGAACACGAAGGCGTGCAAGTGGAGCTGGCGCCCAGACCAGAGTCGCGTCCGCATCCGCTATGGGAGCGGTTTGCGGCGGTGATGCGCGAGGCGGCGAGCTACCTGGTGTGGGAGCTTGGGATGACTTAGGACGCTGCGAGCTGCGGGCTTTCAGCTTGTCGCCCTAAGAATCCCTTTCGTAGAGGGAGGGTTACCTCGTCTCTCATGCGGCGGAGACGCGGCGAGCCGCGTCTCTACAAGGCCAATTGGCCAACTGAGAATCTGCCTGCTCGCGGCTCACAGCTTTTTCTTACCATCCCATCTTCTCTCGCAGGCTGGTGACGTGCGCCACGTGGTGGCGTCCGTGCCAGGCGTAGAGTGCGAGAGTTTTTTCCAGCGACATCGGACCCAGGGCAGGATGGCGGAAGGTACGTTTCCATTCCGCGTCGGTGAACTCGCGCAGCATCAGCATCCAGCGCTGGTGGAGCGAATCGAGCAAGGCCAGCGACACTTCGATGGGGGCGTGCTTGGCCTCGGGCAACTCGGCCCAGAGGTTCTCCATGTAGGGCTTGATGGTGGGCTCTTCTTCGGTGAGCGCGAGCTTGAAACGAATGTACGAGTTCATGTGGCTGTCGGCTACGTGATGTGCCACCTGGCGCGGAGTCCAGCCACCATCGCGGTACGGAGTATTCAGTTGCTGGTCGGAGAGTCCACGCAGCGCGGCACGCAAGCGCGCGGGAGTCTGCTCGATATCGGTCAGGCATTGCTGCTTCTGCTCCGCCGTCAACGGGCCGGTGTAGGAGAACTTTCCGATGGGATAACGCGGGTCGGGCATGAACGTTCCTCCGCGTGGGTAGATGACTTCGGAGCGAAGCGCGGTGCAGAAAAAACGACTAGCGCACCATCTTCTAACGAACCATGGCGAGGATGCGTACGGGGGCTGCGCCAGGTTTCTTGATCATCGTCTTGGCAGGGGCGACGATGATGAGCGAGCCGGTCGCAGGCAGCGAGGTGAAGCGGGCGGCTTCTTCGAGCACATAGCTGCCATGCAGCGCCAGTTGGCGCGCCAGGGTGCGGTCGGCAGCCAGGTTCACGGGCGTATTCACTTCGAAGGCAAAGCCGATGGCGTAGCGCGCGTCGACGAGGAACAGGGCCGCGTCGCGGGCAATAGGAAACGGCGCGGTTGACAGATCATTCGTTGACAGAGTGTCGTGCGAGTCGGTCCGGCGGATCGCGATGACGGCTCCTTGCGGAATCGCGCCGTGCTGCGCTTCCCAGGCGGCGATATCGTCGAGAGAAATCTGCGGGCTGCCTTCGGGCAGTCGGTTCAAGTCCATCACTACCAGCGGAGCTACCAGCCGTTCAGGCGGAATCTGGCCTGCGGTCCAGGTGCCGGGAATCAGCGTGGCGGGAGCAAGGATGCGGGTTCGGGACTCGATGCTGGTGGCCTGCGGCGCCGTCGTGGTTTGCCCATCGGTCAGGTCCACCACGTGCGAATAGCGATCCGGCTGCTTGGGACCGGGGCGGCGGTCGGCGAACAGCAGAAGGGCGAGCACGAGCGCGTAAGCGATGATGAAACTGCGAATCCGCATTCAGGTCCTAGCTGGAAGTAGGTAAGACGTAAGTCCTGCCTGTATTGTTGCCCGCGGGGGAGCGAAGTTCAATCCACGGTTGTACATGACCCCCTGATGGCTGGAAATTGGCGGACGGGCGAGGCGCCCGTCTCTCCATTAGAACTTAGAACTACCAGCATTTGAGTGGAAAACTTTGGTTTCCGGTTCATTATTTCGGGCAAGACGCCTAAGCGTTAGAATACGGTTAACTCATCCATTAGTTCTCCAGGCCTATCGCAATCACCGATTTCGATTCCGGCTGGGGCGCCTGTGCCTGCGGGCAGGAACTGAGGATTCAGGAACCGAGGATTCAGAAGTAGAGGATCAATGTTCGGCCACGAAGAAAAAGTTTCCACGCTCCGGCTTACCGTCGTGCAGTACGTCGTGCTGTTTATTTTTCTTCTGTTGGCGTACCGGTTGTGGCTGCTGCAGGTGATGCAGAGCAGCGACTACGCGTTGCTGGCGGAGAAGAACCGGGTGCGCAATGTGCCGATTCTGGCGCCGCGCGGCAGAATCCTGGACCGCGAAGGCCGCACCATCGTAGATAATTACCCCTCGTTTTCCGCGCTGCTGCTGCGCGATTCCTCGCGCGACCTGGTGGCGGATGCGGATCTGATCGCCCAGGGCTTGCACCTGAACGCCGACGAAGTGCGGCTGCGCATCAAGCGCACCGCGTGGATGCCGCAGTACCAGCCGATTTTCCTGAAGGAAGACATCACGCCCGACGAACTGGCCTTCATCGAGGCGCACAAGAACGAGCTTCCCGAACTTGAAACCATCATGGCGCACCGGCGCTTGTATCCGCGCAACGGCTTTCTGGCGCACCTGATCGGCTATGTCGGCGAAGTGACCGAAGACATGCTCAACCAGCCGCAGTTCGAGCTCTACAACCCGGGCGACGTGGTGGGCGTGAGCGGGGTGGAGAAGCAGTACAACGGCATCCTGATGGGCAAGAACGGATTCCGGCGGGCGATTGTCAACAGCCACGGGCGCGAAGTCGGCAGGCTCGACGAAACCCCCGCCGAACCGGGCAAGCCGCTGAAGCTGACCGTGGACCTGGATTTGCAGATCGCGGCGGAACAGGCAATCGAAGGCAAGAACGGCGCGATTGTGGCCATGGATCCGCACACCGGAGAAATTCTGGCGATGGTAAGCCGGCCGACGTTCGATCCCAACGATTTCAGGATGAGGATTTCACGGGAAGAGTGGAACAAGCTGATCGAAGATCCCGACAAGCCGCTGCTGAATAAGGCGATTCAGGCGCAGCTCGCGCCCGGCTCGACGTTCAAGGTCATTATGGCGACTGCCGGCTGGCAGGAAGGGATTGCCCAGACGCTGCACGTAAACTGCGGCGGGGGCGCCACGTTCTATGGCCGGCGCTTTGGATGTTGGGTGAAAAGCGGGCACGGCGCGGTCGATCTGCCGAAAGCGATCTACCAGTCCTGCGATGTTTTCTTTTACACGCTGGCGGAAAAACTTGGCATTGATCGCATCGCAAAATACGCGACCGCTTTTGGGCTGGGGCAGAAGACGGGTATTGACTTGCCCAATGAGGTGAGCGGGGTGATGCCCTCGGAAGAGTGGAAGATCCGCAATTTCAAACAGAAATGGTTTGCCGGGGAAACGATTTCGGTGGGCATCGGGCAGGGTGCGGTGGCGATCACTCCGGTGCAACTGATGCGCGCCGTCGGCGCGATCTCGATGGGTGGACGGATGGTGGTTCCGCACGTGATCAATCCGACGAACCTGCCGCCGGGGTTCGTGGAGACCACGCACTATAAGGAAGTGAAAGAAGTTCCGATTGACCCGGAGGGATGGAACACGATCACCGACGCGCTGAGCCGGGTGCTGTTGCCGGAAGGCACGGCTCCGTCGGCACATATTCCGGGAATCGATATCGCGGGCAAGACCGGGTCGGCACAGATTGTTTCACTGGCGTTACGCGCGAAGCACCAGAACAATGCGGACTTTGCCCAGAACGGATGGTTTGTTGGATTCACGCCTCGGCGCAATCCGGACATCGTCGTGTGTGTGCTGTTTGAAGGCGGCGAGCACGGGAAACTGGCGGCACGGTTGGCGACCCAGGTCATCAAGGCTTACGTGGATAAGGAGCGGCGGCAGCCTACGAAGATGGCGGCGGGCTCGGACAAGGTGGAAGTTGGCGGCATGTGGACCGATCCCGGCGGCGCAGACGAAGATGGCTCGAAGGCCCATGGCGACCATTTGCAGGGCGGACGGTTCCTGATTGATGTGGCGCGCAAGAGAGCTCCACTGGCAGTTGCTGCTCCCGGGGTGCGGTAGATAGCTCCAACAAACCTGTCATCCCGAGCGCCACGTGCAGGAGCGAAGCGACTAAGCGCAAGTCGAGGGACCTTGTGTTCGGCTGACGCTGCAGTACCACTCCGCCGCCAGGTCTTTCCACCCCGGATTGAATCGCGCGATCAGCCACAGCTTCTTCTCTCGGCGCCACCTCTTCAATCGCTTCTCGCGCGCGATCGCCTTGTACACGTCGTCAAAGCCCTCCCAGTACACCAGGCGCGTCGCGTTGTAGTCGTCCGTGAATCCCTCCGTCCGGTGCATCTTGTGTTCGAACACACGGCGGTGAAGATTGTTGGTCATTCCGATGTAGAGGGCGCGGCGCGAACTGCTCTGTAGGATGTAGACGCAATAGTGGTGAATTCGGTACATGCCGACGATGCTAGGTCGGCGTTGGAGCGACCGATATGAGCTTCATCACCATGGATTCGTGACAATGCAGGCGGAGCACAAGGTCCCTCGACTTGCGCTTAGTCGCTTCGCTTCTGCGCGCGGCGCTCGGGATGACAGAGTTGTTGTGGTAGGTTGGAGGAATGAAAGCCGCCGCCCAACTGGCTCTTGACGGCGCATCGGTGCGCGGAGTGACTTATGCCGACGCGCGCGCGGTCGCGACCCGCAACCGCTCGCTGACCACCAAGAACGGACGTGTCGGGCACGCTTCGGAATCCGAGTCGCTGGGCATCGGCGTGCGCGTGATTGCGGAGGGCGCTTGGGGATTCGCCGCTTCCGCGGATTTGAGCCGCGCCGCGCTGGAAGCGGCCGCCGCGCGGGCGGTCGAAATTGCACGAGCCTCGGCGCGGGTGAAGCGTGAAGATGTTCGCCTGGCTCCCGAACCGGCGGCGGTGGCGGAGTGGACGACTCCCTACAAAATCGATCCGTTTACCACGTCGGTCGAGCAGAATCTCGATTTATTGCTGAAGGTTGACGCAGAACTGCGGGCCGTCGCCGGCGTCACGCTTGCCGAAACCGGCATGAATTTTCAGCGCGAGGAGTCGTGGTTTCTTTCTTCCGAAGGCGCTCGCATCCATCAGACAAAATATTCGACCGGAGCGGGATACGCGGCGTATGCGTTTGCCGGTTCGGAGATTCAGAAGCGGTCCTATCCGAACTCATTTGGCGGGCAATGGCAGAACCGCGGGTATGAACTGATCGAAGGAATGAAGCTGGTGGAGAATGCCCGGCGCGTTGCCGAAGAGGCCGTCGCGTTACACCATGCCGACCAATGCCCGGAGGGGACGGCGACAATCATTCTCGACAGCTCGCAACTGGGCTTGCAGATTCACGAATCCATCGGGCATCCGATTGAATTGGATCGCGTGCTCGGCATGGAAGCGAATTTTGCCGGCACATCGTTTCTTACGCTGGAAAAGCTGGGGAACCTACGCTACGGGAGCGACTTGGTGAACGTGGTGGCCGACGCGCGGCAGGAGCATGGACCGGGGCTTGGAACCTTCGCTTATGACGATGAAGGGGTGGCCGCGCAGTCGACGCCAATCATTTCGCATGGACGCTTTACCGGATACCTGAGTTCGCGCGAAACCGTCCACACCATTGGCGCCTCGCGATCGGGCGGAACTCTGCGCGCCGAAGGTTGGAACCGGCTGCCCCTGATTCGCATGACCAACATCAGCATTCTGCCGGGAGAGAAGCCGCTGAGTCTGGAGCAGTTGATTGCCGCGACTGACGATGGCATCTTCATGCAGACCAATAAGTCCTGGTCGATCGACGACAAGCGCTATAACTTTCAGTTCGGATGCGAGATTGCCTGGGAAATCAAGAACGGCAAACGCGCGCGGATGCTGAAGAATCCTTCTTACTCGGGGATCACGACGGAGTTTTGGAATTCGATGGATGCGATCTGTTCGCGGGACGAGTGGACGCTGTGGGGAACGCCAAACTGCGGCAAAGGGCAGCCGCAGCAGGTGGTGGGGACGGGGCACGGGGCGAGTCCGGCGCGGTTCCGGAATATTCGGGTGGGCTCGGCATATTCGTAGAGACGGGGCTTGCCCCGTCTCGGCACGCGCGGCGGAGCAGTTGAGGGAGACGCGGCAAGCCGCGTCTCTACAGGAAATTGGGAATGGTGACCAAAGAACAAGCCGCCGACGTATTCGACCGGATTCGCCGCTTCTCGTCCGCCGACGAGGTCGAAGCGATCTTCACCGGCTCTCGCTTTGCCCTGACTCGCTTTGCCAACAACACCATTCATCAGAACGTTGAGGAAGAGAATTCCATCGTTTCCATCCGTACAAATTTTGCCGGGCGGACGGCACGCGCTACCGCCAATCAGTTCGACGACGAGAGTCTGCGGCGGGCGGTGGCGGCTTCGGAAAGTCTGGCGCGGGTGCAGGCGCCGGACCCGGACTTACTGCCCATGCCTACGACTCACGAGGCGGAGGGCCGGACGGGCGAGTCGCCCGTCCCCACACGGTTTTTTGATCAGACTGCGGCCATCGCTCCGGCCGATCGCGCCGCGGTGGTCGGGGGCATCGTGTCCGTTGCCGGCAGACACAAGCTGACGACCGCAGGCATTTGCTCGATCTCGGAATCGGGCGAAGGAATCTTCAACTGTCGTGGATTAGCGAATTGGCATCGGCAGACGTTGGCGGAGATTTCCATCACCATGCTGGGCGGCGATTCTTCCGGCTGGCAGAAATTGAATTCGCCTGATGTGCGTAAGCTTGATTCTCGGTGGCTGGCAGAGACGGCGGCACGAAAAGCGGTCGAGTCGGTCCATCCGCGAGAGATTGCGCCGGGGAAGTACACGGTAATTCTTGAACCGGCCGCTGTGCTTGACATGGTTGGCTTCATGTTCTGGGATTACAGCGGTGTGGCGATTCTCGACCAGCGTTCGTTTCTAAACGACCGTATCGGCACCCAACTGTTCGGCGAGAACATCAACATCTGCGATGACGCAGCGCATCCGCTGCAGGCGGGTTCTCCGTTTGATGGCGAGGGCATGCGTCGCCAGCGCGTGCAACTGGTCGAGAACGGCGTAGTCAAGCGCGTGGTGTATGCGCGCACGACTGCGCAGAAGATGAAGAATTCGGAGTATGCCGCCAAGGTCGGTCCCATCGAACCGACCGGGCATGGATTTCCCTTGCCGAACGAGGTGGGCGAGATGCCCATGAACATTGTTTTCGATGCGGCAGAAAGAGCCGAAAGCGTTGAACAAATGATTGCCTCGACCGAGCGCGGCGTGCTGGTCACGCGCCTGTGGTACATCCGCGAGGTTGATCCCTACGAAAAAATCGTGACTGGGATGACCCGAGACGGCACCTTCCTGGTTGAAAACGGCAAGATCCAGTGCGGTCTGCGCAATTTCCGCTTTAATCAAAGCCTGATCTCGATGCTGTCGAATGTGGATGCGATGAGCGTTCCCGTGCGCACCTGCGGAGAAGAATCCTTCGATATGGTCGTGCCCGCAATGAAAGTGCGCGATTTCAACTTTACAGAAGTGACGAAATTCTGAGACCAGCACTTAGCATTTAGCACTTAGCCATTAGCTCTTCCGTTCTCCATTCAATTTTCGTGCTAGAGAGCTCTGCATTGTTTTGGATCTGGGAAAGTTCATCTGCGATTCTCGGGTGCTTCCAGAGCGCGAGCCAGGTTGGCTAGGTGCTAAGTGCTAAATGCTAAATGCTAAGTGCTGTCCCCACAGTGACGGCGAATGCCCCCCTCTACGCCCCTAAGTCCCTGTACCAACGGCAGTTCACCGCGATTGTTCCATGACCTCCGTAACTTTGCATGGTGGATGCCGGGGTGTAATCTCGGCCTGAAATGTGCACATTCTCAATCGGAGTGGTGCACGGCAGGAACCGGAAGGAAGGTCGTCGCAAACGTGTCTGAATCCGCCAAGGGAACGGCTGCTGAAAGCAGTAAGAATCGAAGGAGTTATGCGGACGTGCAGGGAGCGGCACGCTTTCCCATCAAACTGCCGGTGGCCTTGAAGACGGCAGACACCGGGTCCGGAGTGTGGGAAAAGTCGATCGAGACCGAGAACATTTCCGCCAACGGTGTGCTGTTCCGCATGGATGCCGATGTGCCGGTCGGTTCGGCTGTCGATTTTACGATTTCTCTTCCCGCCGATGTAGTCGGCGCGAAAGCCGACGTGCAGGTGGATTGCCGCGGACGGGTGGTGCGCAGTTTTGAAGATGGCGGCCGGCGCGGAGTCGGCGTGGTCATCGACGAGTACCGTTTTGAGCGCCGGTAGTTTGACCCAGGGACGCGGCTTGCCGCGTCTGCCGATCGGCGGCACGACGAGGGCGACAGGTAGTACGCGAAAAGAGGGGTAATGGGTAGCACATCGGTGAACATCGAGCCCGGCGACGGTTCTCAGCCAGACGCCGGCAAAAGCACGATCCGCGTGATTGTGGCCGATACCCAAGCCATTTTCCGCGCCGGCTTGCGCAAGATCTTTGCCCTCGAGGACGACATACGGGTTGTCGGGCAGGCCGAAAGTCTCGAACAGACGGTTGCTGCCATTCAAAAATTTTCCGCCGACGTGGTGATTTTCGAGGCGGCGCTGACTCCGAATCCGCTCGACGCTATTTCCGATCTTCTCCGGCAAAATGCGAGCATCCGCCTGCTGGTCGTGCTGCAGGAGCCGGACCAGGAGATGACGCTCGACTTGTTCCGGCGCGGCGTACATGGCATCGTGGCCCGCGAAGTTGAACCGGAAATGCTGGTGGAATGCCTGCGCAAAGTCGCCCAAGGCGAGCCCTGGCTCGACAGCCGTGCGATGGCCTGGGTGATGCAAGCCTATCGCACCCAAGGCCTGCGTCCGGCCGGGTCGCGTCCCAAAGTGTCGCTCACGCCCAAGGAGGCGCTCATCGTTTCCTGCGTCACCCAGGGGATGAAGAACAAAGAGATTGCCCTGCGGGTGGGCACTACCGAACAGGTGGTCAAGAATTATCTTCGCAAGGTCTACGACAAGCTGGGAGTCGCCGACCGTCTGGAACTCGCGCTGTACTGCCTGAATCACCGGGTGGTGGAGGGCGTCGGCCAGGGCAAGCCAGCCCCGTCCGTCCAACCCACGAACGGAAACGCTGCGACGGCCCCGGAAACTCCCAACACCTCGGCCGCGGCTGCTGCTTCGGGATCCCGCTCCTGATTCTTTTCTTCGGGTACAATTCTCAGACAGTTCTCAGTCCTCAGTTTCTCAGTTGTCAGTCCTCAGTTCTCGGTGAGAACCGTTAGGCTGTGCTAAGACCAGGATCTGGAAAAGGGGAACTGACAACTGAGAAACTGAGAACTGAGAACTGTTCTTATCCCAAGAGAGGCAACTATGAAAGGTGACGCAAAAGTCATTGCCATCCTGAACGAAGTGCTCAAAGCCGAGCTCACCGCCATCAACCAGTATTTTCTTCACGCCGAGATGTGCGAGAACTGGGGCTACGAACGGATGGCCAAGCACACCCGCAAGGAATCCATCGAAGAGATGCATCATGCCGAAATCGTGATGGAACGCATTTTGCTGCTCGATGGCTCCCCCAACATGACCGACTATTTCAAGATCAATATCGGACAGACGCTGAAGCAGCAACTGGAGAACGATCTGCAGCTCGAATACACGGCGGTGAAACGCCTGAATGACGGGATCAAGGCGAGCGTGGCTGCCGGCGACAACGGTTCGCGCGAGCTGATGGAGAAGATTCTGCTCGATGAAGAACAGCACATCGACTGGCTGGAAGGCCAGCTTCACGCCATCAAAGAGATGACTTACGAGAATTACCTGGCGCAGCAGCTGCACAAGCCCGAGGAGAGCTAGTCACCGTTGTCAGCCGCCAGTTGCCGGTTGCCAGTTCTCGAATCATTCCTGGACTAGGGCGCTGAATTGCGCCGGCTGACCAGCTGCTAGAATCAATACAATCACTTCGCGTGCACTTCGCATGGCGACGGAGAGATGGCCGAGTGGCTGAAGGCGCACGCTTGGAAAGCGTGTTTACTCGAAAGGGTAACGTGGGTTCGAATCCCACTCTCTCCGCCATATGTAGTGTCTTTATTTTCAATAATATATCCGATAGACCATTGAGTCTGTGCTAATTTTGTGCTATCGTGTACCTGAGGGCAGGAGGTATGAGTCATGACACCTTCAGTCACGATCTTCGTCCGGCACTCGAAAAGCTGCAAATATGCCGGGGACGAGTTCTGCAAACGCTGCAATTGTCGGAAGCACCTGAGGTGGACCCAGGCCGGTAAGCAATATCGCAAGACAGCAGGCACGAGGTCATGGGGCGGTGCGGAAGAAGCAAAGCGACGGCTTGAGGATCAGCTTAGCGGCAAACCTCAGGCCCCAGAGCAGCCGCAAGGCGAGACGCTAGAGCACGCCATCGAAGTATTCAACCAGGACAAAGAAAATCAGGGCCTCACCGCCAAAGTACTAGGTAAGTACAAGCGAGAACTAGACCGACTTCGCCAGTACTGCGAGAGTGGAGGTGCCTACACTGTGCAGGCCATCACCCGCGAATTGCTCACCGGATTCGTTGCCACGTGGCCTGACATGTACCCAGCATCCACCACTCGATCTAGAGTTCGTGATCGCCTGTCCACATTTCTGCGCTTCTGCTATGAGGCCGGATGGTTGCCGCGTATTCCGAAGTTGTCACCCATCAAAGTTGAGCGGGTGCCCACAATGCCGCTCACAGGCGAGGAATACAGACGCCTGCTCGACACTACCTACGCCACGTTTGCAGATGAACCGGGGCGTGGAGCAAAAGTCAGGGCATTGATTCAACTGATGCGATGGTCAGGGCTAGCCATTCGTGATGCCTTAACGCTGAAACGCGCCGAAATAGTCCACGACAAGAAACAGGGTCTCTATCTCATCGTGACATCACGGCAGAAAACTGGCACACACGTATCCGTGCCAATTCCGCCTGCGGTTGCAGAAGAGATTCTAGCTGTGTCGAACGGCAACCCTGTGTATGTCTTTTGGTCCGGCAATGGTGACGAAGAATCGGCAACAAAGAATTGGGCGAAGTACCTCGCACGGCTCTTTGATGACGCGAAAATTATAAGTGGTCACATGCGGAGTCACCGACTGCGCGATACCTTCGCTGTGGACCTGCTAGAAAAGGGCGTGCCACTCGAAGATGTCTCGAAGTTGCTGGGACACGAATCCATCAAGACCACAGAACGCAGCTATGCGGCATGGGTCAAAGGCCGACAGGCCAGACTTAACACGTTGGTCACGGCCACGTGGAAGGAATAGCGCGGGAGTCATTTCGACTTCTTCCATCGTGCCTCTGCTGCTTTCTGAAAGTCCGATGCGTCACAGGGGAATGAGGTAGTTGGTGTAATCGCGATTTTACGTCAGTTGACGATCCACAGCTGGTTCGAGCGCACACCAGAGGCCCATAATCTCAGCCGAACGACTGGTAGTTTTTCCAGAATTCAGGCCACGGCGCGCGTGGGGCACCGCAAAGGAAGATATCGGGATGATCGTCGCTTTCCTCATTGTGAATGCCGTATGGATTCGTGTTATGGGCGACAAGTTGACATGACGTAAAGGTCTTCTCGACGTATTCGCGTGAGTGGCCCACCAAGATCAGGATGGATGGCGGGGGCATGGGATATCGACGGTACCATGCGGAATTGGTGCCGCTAATCGGTGAGGGCAGATGGTAGGCAGGTCCGAGAATTTCGATCGCGCCCTGCTCTCCATAGTTTCCTACGACTATGCCAGCGCGAGCCTGCTGCTGCGCGGGTAACGAATCGCGAATCTGCGCAATAGTCTTGACCAACTCGTTCCAGCCAATTTCCTCACGCAGGTCTCCATTATTATCTAGGGCACGGGCTCTGAGTGGCCCGTTCGATGCGAGAGGCAGGATGATCGTTGCGACGTACACACCCCAGGCGAGCAGGGCTACGGCATACGCGCCTTGCGCACCGGCCCGCCAGAAACGAGGCAGAGGTGCCACCGCGCGTGCAATAACGACAGCGCCCATCGCCATTAGCATGGGATAGGCTGCCGCAGTGTAATATCCGCGTCCCTTCGACGCCCAGAAGATGATCAGCGGTACCACATACATCCAAGCGATCGCACGGTAACGGCGGTTGAAGGCAAACCCGAATAGACCAGCGATCCACAAAGGAGCGGCGTAGCGATTCGCGCACAGAGTGAACTGCGCGCGCCAGAATCCCTGGGCTCGGCCCTCGCCGACATCGCGCGCGTGAATGTAGCGCAGAAAATGCAATGAGACGAAGTCATGGCGAATCTGCCAAATGAGATTCGGCAGACAGACCAACAGCGCCACGCCGGCGCCGAACCAGAACCAGCGAGTCGCAATGAAACGTCGTGCTGGCGTGAGGATCAACCCAACGACAATTCCAGCGATGTAGAAAATGATGGAGTACTTCGTCATCAAACCGACACCAATCACCGCTCCGATCGGCAAGCACCAGCGCGGGTTTTCCGTTTTAAGCAGACGAATCATGAGATAGGCAATCAGCACCCACCAGAGGTAATCGAAGGTCGTGTACTGGAATTCGGTGCCCTCGAACATGGGCAGAGGTGAAACCGCCACTCCGAGCGCAGCGGTTGCCTGAGCCCAAAGGCCGGCACCGAGTTCGCGCGCCATAAATCCGGTGATGACAATGGCCGCGCACTGCGCGATCACCGAGAACAACCGAAGGCCCATTAGAGACAGGCCGAAGAGACCAAGGCTGATTCGTTCGATGAACGGTGTGAACGGCGGATACGACACGAAGCCCCAGTCGAGATGACGAGCGTCGCTTAAGAATTGAAGTTCGTCACGATGAAAGCCGTAGCGGCTTTTCGTAAGCAGGTGAACGACGGCAATCCCCAGGGCGATCAAGAAGATGAATTGCGAGGTCGATGACTCAGGTATCGAGAGTGGAACTGAATCACTAAAGGCTTGGGCAGTCTTCTCGGATGCCATTTCGCCCTCGTGTCTTAGACGGTGTCACCGGAAAACGGTTAACGGATCGCAGACCCACAATTGTCTCCCCGATTGTCGAAACCAGGCGTGGCTGTTGAAAAACTCCTTCTCGCGAAATTCGCGAAAATAAAATTGCGTTAGGATGCGCTGTAAGCGATCTTCTCGGGTCGGGTAGACATTTTCTATCCCCAAAATTCTGGCTGTTTCGGATGAAAAGGGAGTTTTTCAACAGCCACA
>JAIQFO010000082.1 GCA_020073215.1 Terriglobia bacterium
CTTAAAAGGGCGTTGCTCTACCACCTGAGCTACGCGCCCCACCCTTTTAAATCTAACATATTTTTCGACGCGGGTTGGCCTGGCAGGCGCCGACCGGAAGGTAGGATGCGGGGCTGCAATGGCACGCTCGTTCGATTGGACGCGGCTTCGCTTGCGATGGGTGCGCGGTGACGTTGCCCGTGCAAAAGCGATACACTCTGCATTCATGCCACGTGCGCGTTTCTTCCGGGCAAAACTTGCGTTCGGGATCTGCGCGATTCTGTTGCCGACCTTCAGCCGCGCGGAGAAGAAGCAGTTGCCTGCCGTGCGCTGGACCGCGGGCGCTCCCGGTTGCACGTTCGAACGCGGCGATGACGGACGCTACCGCTGGACCATGGCCGGAAACGACCTCAAAGTCACGCTTCTGGTGGATTCGCAGGAGCTGACCAAGAGCCGCCGCCGCTTCTATCGCCTACTCGGCATGTATTTGAGTGTGACTTACACCGGCCAGGGCAAATTTGAGTTTCCGGCGGACGTGCGCATCGACTTTGTTCGTCATCACGACGTTCTTGAGGCCTACAGCGATCCCACGGAACTCGCCACCAGGTTGCAGAACGACGTGGATACGCTGGTCTTCGAAACCGAGCGCCAGATCAAGAAGAATCCAACAATTGCCGACGAAAAGACGGCGCGCTTGCGGGAATACGAGAAGGAAGCAGCCGAGTTTATCGAGTTTCTGAGCACGCAGAGCCTCGATCCCACCACCGTGACGCTGACCCCGGGCAATCCCGAAGCCCACGGCTGGGTCTTCTTCGTGACCAGCAACAAATGGATCGGGCCATGGAAGGAGCGGGAGGATTTTATTGTGGGCGTGTGGATGAAAGACAAGATCTGGCAATTTCCCTTTTCGCTGCCGCCAACAGAAGGCGACCTGATCCTGCGCAAGCCTCCCGAATAAGGACTCACGCAGAGACAGTCGCCCTCGGCTGTCCTGGCGAGCGCAGCTCGGCAGCGTTTTGGCGCACGAGGTTGAGTGGTACGAGAGCGCGCCAGCGAATTGTGTTACAGTTTCGTGCGCCTGGTTAATGACCATGGAAATCGCTCCAAGAGCAGCGCCAGAAGCCAAGAAGGGCCCCGTGGTTTTCTACTGTCCGGTGTGCGCCACGGAAGTCAACGATCCGCTGACCTGTGGCGATTGCTCGGCCGTCATCTGCCGCCGCTGCGGCACGCCACTGGAATCTTCCGATGAATTAGGGATGGGATAATCCGATTAGTCATGAAGACCCCTCCCGTTTCCCTGTCCCCAGAAAACGAAACCTCTCCGCAAAAACCGACTCTTGTCCGCGGGCTTGGTCTGCTCGATGCCGTGCTGCTGCTGGTGAGCGGCATTATTGGATCTTCGATTTTTCTCACCGCCAAGGATATCGCCGGGCCCTTGCCCAATCCGAAGTTGTTTTTCCTGGTGTGGGTCCTTGGGGGAGTGATTTCGCTGTGCGCTTGCGTCGCCTTCGCCGAACTTGGCTCCATGTTTCCCGACTCCGGCGGGCAATACATTTACCTGCGCGAGGCTTACGGCGATCTGGTTGCGTTTCTTTACGGCTGGATGTTGTTTGCCGTTGCCAATGGCGGCACCATCGCCGCCCTCTCCGTCGCATCGGCAGCTTACATGGGCAACATCGTTCCCTGGATGTCGCAGCAGCACGTGATGGCAAACATTAATCTGCCCTATCCGGCGCTGGCGCACGGTCATTCCGTCTGGGCTGTGTTCACAATCGTTTTCACGCGCGCGCATGCGGTCGGGCTGGCACTGATCGTCCTCCTCACTTGTGTCAACGTCTTCGGACTGCGCTGGGGCGCGCTTCTGCAGAATGTCTCTACCTTGACGAAGTTCACCGCCATGGCCGCGTTCGTCGTCTTGGGATTCGCCATCGGCAAGGGGCACTGGTCGAACTTCAGGACGCAGACGCCGGGTGGAATCACCATGGGACTCGGACCCGGACAATGGATCTCCGCTCTGGGCGTCGGCTTGATCGCCGTGTTCTGGGCTTACGACGGCTGGGTTTACATCACGTGGGTCGCCGGCGAAGTGAAAAACCCCCGGCGCAATGTGCCGCTGGCCATGGTTCTGGGAGTGCTCGCGGTGGGCGCGATTTATCTCGCCATGAACCTGACCTACGTTTACGCCCTGCCGCTGAATGAAGTGGCCAAATACGAAACGATCGCGCACGCCGCCGCTGTTCAACTTTTCTCGCCCGCCGCGGCCGTGTGGCTGTCGGCCACAATCGCGATTTCGTGTTTCAGCGCGGCTGCCACCTGCACGCTTTCGGGCGCGCGTGTATACCTCGCCATGGCGCAAGACGGCGTCTTCTTCAAACGGATGGCCGTCATCCATCCCCAGTGGCGCACGCCCGCCTTCAGCCTGATCGGGCAGGGCATCTGGGCTGCGGCGCTGGCGATGAGCGGACGCTACGATCAGCTTTATACCTACGTCATCTTTGGCATGGTGCTCTCGTACACGCTGACCGTCATCGGACTGTTCCTTTTGCGCTGGAGAAGGCCTGATATTCCCCGTCCCTATCGCTGCACCGGGTATCCGTGGCTTCCCGCGATCTACGTACTGGTCGGCGTTGCCTGGACGCTGAACACGATCATCACGCGACCAACCGAAGCCTTCTGGGGCGCGACGATTGTGGCGGTCGGCATTCCGGGATATTGGTATTGGAAGTGGAAAAGCCGGAAGGGACCGATTGGGGAATAGAACATTTTCGATGGTTGGAATCGACTGAATCCCGAAGTTTCGCAATTTTTCGCATTGACAAGTCTGTGGGACGGGAACACAATTTTCGGCGACTTGCCATTGTCACTACCCGCTGAAACCTGCTCGGGAAAAGGGTTTTGACCCTGTGAGGAGGAATTTCCTATGTCGAACATTGCCAGGCACACCCTGTTGTCCGTGTTAACGGTCATTCTGGTTGCCGTGTTCTGTGGAACCGCAGCGGCGCAGCAACGCATCACCGGCACCTTGCCCGATGGCGCGACCTACGTCATCGATGTTCCGGCAAACTGGAATGGCACTCTGTTTCTCTATAGCCACGGATATGTCACGCCTGGGGCGCCAAATCCCGCAGAAGATGTAGGCGATCCCCTCACGGGCGGCTTTATGCTGGCGGCGGGATATGCGCTGGCTGGTTCTTCTTATGCGACGACTGGTTGGGCGGTTCATGAAGCGATCCCGGATCAGATGGCGGTGCTCGATGTTTTTCAAAGTGCTGTCGGAACTCCGGCGCACACCATCGCCTGGGGCCACTCTCTGGGCGGCATGATCACGGCTGGATTGGTGCAAGAGCACCCGGATCGCTTCACTGCGGCGCTCCCTATGTGCGGAGTTCTCGGGGGCGGTGTGGGCCTATGGAATGAGGCGCTGGACGGGGCGTTTGCCTTCAACACGCTAGTGGCGGGCGGGGCTTTGCAGGTTGTCCACATCACCAATCCAACTGTGAATTTCCTTACGGCAGAAGGGGCGCTCGCGGCAGCCCAGGCCACTCCGCAAGGGAGAGCGCGGCTGGCGCTGGTCGCGGCCCTGGGCGATTTGCCCGGTTGGTTTGATCCGGCTTCTCCCGAACCGGCGCGCACCGACTACGCGTCCCAGGAAGCCAATCAGTTTCTCTGGCTGCACTTCGTCGATTTCCCGTTCATGTTTGCTTTCCGCGCAGAGCTCGAATTCCGGGCCGGGGGCAATCCCTCGTTTAACACCGGCGTGAATTACGCGCGGCAACTGGGGCACTCGGCCGACAACGCAGAGGTGCAGGCGCTGTATGCCGCTGCTGGTCTGAGCCTGGATGCAGACCTTGCGGCGCTCGATGGTGCCTCAAGAATTCCAGCCGATCCCGGTGCTTTGACTTACTTGAGCGATAACGTCACTTACAACGGGCAGTTAGCCATCCCCGTGCTCACCATGCACACCACCGGCGATGGACTGGTGCCGGTGGAAGATGAAAGAGCTTATTCGAGGGTTGTCCACGAGGCCAATGACAGCTCGATGTTGCGGCAAACTTTCGTCCACCGCGCAGGCCACTGCGAATTCACCCCCGCGGAAACGATTACCGCGATACAAACGCTTGGATTGCGCCTGGCGACCGGGAAATGGCAGGACCTCACGGTTGCTAACCTGACCGGTGAGGCCGCCGCTTTGGGACCTGAGTTTAATGTGATCGAGGTGAACGGTTCGTTGGTGCCCACGCCGCCGGCTTTTGTGAAGTTTGAACCGCGGCAATTTCTGAGGATCTTCGACGCCTTCACCCAGTAGAAGAAGAAAACATCAAAGTCAGCGTTTACACCGGCACTGCCGTCTTCCGCTTCGGGTTGAAGAACGGTAGCGGCACCACCGTTGCCGTCGTCTTCATGCGTTGCGCTTCGATCGTGAGCTCCATTTGCAGCTTGGTGCCGGGCTTGGAATACTCGGCGCCGATGCTCGCTAGCGCGATCAACTTCTTCAGCAGCGGAGAGAACGCCGTCGTCGTCGCCTTGCCCACGTGCTTGTCGCCGACATACACGGGCACCGCCACGCGCGACGCCTGGCTGGGCGCTGCCGGAGAGAGTCCGAACTTGTCGAACTGCTCTTCCACTTCCACCCAATCTACTTCGAGGCCAACCAACTGCCGTGCCACGCCTTGCTTGCGATCTCGGGCCAGAGCGCGCTTGCCGATGAAGTTTTCCTTATCGAGATGCACCATCTTGCCGAAGCCCAATTCGTACGGCGAGTACTTCTGCGACGGAATCAGCGCCTTCTTCGAGCTGATGTAATCGACCTCGATCAGCAGCAGTCCCGCCTCCACTCGCGCCACATCGAGCGCCAGCATTCCGGCGGCGTGAATGTCGAACTGCTTGCCTTTGTCCATCAGCGCGTCCCAGACTGTAACCGCATCATTCCACGGAATCCAAACTTCGTAGCCGAGGTCGCCCGTGTATCCGGTACGCGAAATATCGACGGGCACGCCGGCAATCTTGCCGCTCGTCTTGCGGAAATACTTCAGATTCGTGATGTCGGCTTCGGCCACCGTCTTCAAAAGTCTCGCCGAGGCCGGGCCCTGCAGCGCCAGAGCCGCCGTCTGCTCGGAGATGTCCTCGATCTTAACGTCCATGTTCAGGCCGTTCTGGCTGAACCAGCGCAGGCTGGGATCGGCGGCCGTCCAGCGATACTTGTTTTCTTCGAGGCGGGTGATCGTGCCATCGTCGATGACCTTGCCGTCTTCATCGCACCAGTTGGCGTAAATCACCTGACCGACGGCGACTTTGTTGATGTCGCGAGTGATCACGCGGTTCACCAGTTTGGTCGCGTCTTTGCCGGTAACCAGATACTTGTAGAGGGGCGAAATATCGATCAGCGCGCACGCGTTGCGGATCGCATTGTACTCGTGCTCGTGGTGCACTTCGTAGACGCTGACCGTGTAGTATCCCGACCACTCGCGGTAATTCAAACTGTGGCAGAGGGCGAACGTTCGCTCGTGAAATGCGGTTCCAATGGGCAAGGCAGCCTCGCGTGGCTTCCCTGTGAAAACCTGCGGTCCTCTATGGCCGAGATCTTTTTCTTAACCACAGAGGACACGGGGGTTTCACAGGAGAAATCTTCAAGAATCTCCGACGCCGGATTATTGCACCGCTGGGCTTCGGCGGCAAGCACAGAAAGGCATTGACTACAGGTCATTCATCGAACCTAAGTAGAGACAAGCCGTTAGTTTCTCGATAGAATGGCGAGTCACTTTACTCTGAAAGTTACAGGTCGATCTGGATCCGTCCAGGTCATTTTCCCAGGTCAATCTTTTCTAGGTCAATTTATGGCTGCTGCTGCGAGCGGTACGAAGTACGACGTCATCGTGGTTGGTGGAGGCCACAACGGCCTGGTCAACGCCGCCTACCTGGCAAAAGCGGGGAAGAAAGTGCTGGTGCTTGAGCGCCGCTACGTGCTCGGCGGTTCGGCTTGCACGGAAGAAGTTTTTCCCGGCTTCAAGTTCTCCGTTTGCTCGTATGTGGTCTCGTTGCTGCGGCCCGAGATCATTCGCGACCTCGAACTTCCCCGCCACGGACTTGAGATCCTGCCGCTCGACGGCACTTTCACTCCCATGCCGAGCGGCGACTATCTGTGGCGCGTGAACGATCACGGCAGGACGCATCGCGAAATTGCCCGCCACTCCCGCGTTGACGCCGAAGCGTATGACGAATTCGGCAAGGCCATGCAGGCGATGTGCCGCTTCGTGAAGCCGATCCTTAGCATGATTCCGCCCGACCCGATGACGCTGAATCCCCGCGAACTGATGAAGCTGCTCTTCATCGGACGCCGCTTCCAGGGCATGTCGAGCGGGGACAAGTACAACCAGGTCCAACTCATGACCATGAGTGCCAGCGCCTTTCTCGATCAGTGGTTTGAGACCGATGTGCTCAAGGCCACCATGTCGGCCTCGGGCATCATCGGAACTTTTCTCGGCGTGCGCTCACCCGGCACCGCCTACGTTCTGCTGCATCACTACATGGGCGAGATTGACGGCGCTTTCCGGGCCTGGGGATTCGCGCGCGGCGGCACGGGCGCGATTTCGAATTCGATTGCCGATGCCGCACGCGAAGCGGGAGTTGAAATTCGTACTGAATCTCCGATTGCGCGGATCATCGTCAAGAACGGACGCGCCACCGGCGTGGCGCTGGCCAATGGCGACGAGATTTACGCTGACGTTATTTCTTCCAGCGTCGATCCGCGGCTCACGTTTACCAAGATGATTGAGCCCGGCAATCTGCCCGATGACTTCATGGAAGGCGTGCAGCGCTACAAGTTCCGCGGGTCCTCCGGCAAGGTGAACATGGCGCTCGATGGCTTGCCGAATTTCAAATGCATGCCGGGGGACGGCCTGCATCTGCGCGGAGCCATGTCGATTTCGCCCGCTGTCGAGTACATGGAGAGGGCCTACGACGAGGCGAAATACGGGCACTGGTCGTCACACCCGTACATCGACATGGTGATTCCGACGCTCACCGATACGTCGCTGGCGCCTCCGGGCAAACACATTCTCTCGTGCTTCGTGCAGTATGCGCCCTACAAGCTGGCTCCCGGGCTCAACTGGGACACGGAAAAGGAAAAATTCGGCGACGCCGTGGTCAACACCATCGCCGAATACGCGCCCAACATCAAAGACATCATCCTGCACCGCCAGGTCGTCACCCCGCTCGACCTCGAACGCGAATGGGGACTGAGCGAAGGCAACATCTTCCAGGGCGAACTCTCGCTCGAGCAACTTTTCTTCCTGCGTCCGGTGCCCGGCTGGGCGCGGTATCGCACGCCCATCAAGAATCTCTACATGTGCGGATCGGCCACGCATCCCGGCGGCGGCATTATGGGCGCCAACGGACGCCTGGCAGCGCTCGAGATCTTGAAAGACGGAAAGGGGGCATAAGACCATGTCCGAAACGCGCGATGTCATCATCGTCGGGGGCGGACACAACGGCCTGGTCGCCGCCTTTTATCTCGCTCAAGCCGGATTCAAACCGCTGGTGCTCGAACGCCGCGCCCAGGTGGGCGGAGCGGCAATTACGGAGGAATTTCATCCCGGCTTTCGTTGTTCTACGCTGGCACATAACACCGGCCCGCTGCGCGCCGACATCGTGCGTGATATGCAGTTGGAGAAGCACGGGCTCAAGCTGACGACTCCCGATGTGAGCACAGTTTCGCTGTTGCCCGACGGGCGGTCACTTGTCCTTTACTCCGATGCAAAAAGGGCCGCGCAGGAAATCGCGGCGTGGTCACAGAAAGACGCGGCCTCTTACCTGGAATTCGGCGCGGCACTTGGCAAGATCGACAAGGTTATGGGTGAGGCGCTTGCACTCACGCCGCCCGACATTGACAACCCGAGCCGTAGCGATCTCTGGGGAATGCTGAAAACGGGCCGGTCGCTCCGGAAACTTGGGCAGAAAGATTTGTATCGCGTCTTGCGCTGGGCGCCGATGGCTGCCGCAGATCTAGTCTCAGAGTTTTTCGAGAGCGAACCGCTGCGCGCCACCATCGCCGCCCGCGGCATTTTCGGAACCTTCCTCGGCCCCTGGTCGGCGGGCAGTGCGCTGGTGTTGATGTTGCGCGCCGCCGCCGATGCATCATCCAACCCGTCTCCAGCCGGAAGCGTCCAGTTCCCGGCCGGTGGCGCCGGCTCGATTACGCTGGCCATGGCTGCGGCGGCAAAACAAGCGGGCGCGGAAATTCGCACCGGCGCCGACATCGCGGAGATTCGCGTAAAGGATGGCGCCGCCACTGGCGTCGTGCTCGCATCCGGGGAAGAAATTTCCGCGCGCGCCGTGGTCTCGAACGCCGACCCCAAGCGCACGCTGATGCGCCTGGTCGATCCGTTGCATCTCTCGCCCGACTTCGTACAGAAAATCAAGAACTACCGTTCTATGGGAACGGTCGCGAAGATCAATCTCGCGCTCTCGGCGCTTCCCGAATTCACCGCGCTGAAGGCCAAGGGTAACGGCAACCTGCTTCGCGGCCGCATCCAGATCAGCCCGGAAATCGATTACCTGGAGCGCGCCTTCGACGAATCGAAGTATGGCAGTTTCTCGCGTAACCCGTACCTTGAGATTACGTTCCCTTCGCTTTCGGATCCGTCGCTCGCGCCGGCCGGCCAGCACGTGATGTCCATTTACATGCAGTACGCGCCCTACAAGCTGAAAGACAGCGACTGGGAGAGCCAGCGCGGCGCGCTCGGCGAAACCGTGGTGAGCGCGATCGCGCAGTACGCGCCGAATCTGCCGCAGTCCATCCTGGATGGCCAGATCATCACGCCCAAGGATCTGGAAGAAACCTACGGCCTCACCGGAGGGCACATCTTCCACGGCGAACTCGCGCTCGATCAGTTCTTCACCATGCGCCCGCTGCTCGACTGGGCACGCTACCAGACGCCGATCGAACACCTGTATTTGTGCGGCAGTGGAACGCATCCCGGGACGGGCCTGACCGGCGGTTCGGGCGCCAACGCCGCGCGCGAGATTGCGAAGGCGCTGAAAAAGTAGCGCCGCCATCCCGGCGGCTGAGGTAGCCGGCGAGGACGCCGGCGCTACACTTGTCTAATTATCTATGCACAACTCCGCCATTCTTCTGGTATCCTGCCCCGACCGCAAAGGCGTGGTTGCCTCGATTGCCGACTTCATCTTTCAGCACAATGGCAACATCCTGTTTGCCGATGAGCATGGAGACGCGGAATCCAATCTCTTTCTGACGCGGGTGGAGTTCGATTCGGCAGAATTCGATTTTGACCTGGCCGAGTTTTCCGAGCGCTTTGCTGCCATTGCCCGCGACTTCCAGATGGACTGGCGGCTCGCCCACTCCACCGACCGCCCCCGTATCGCCATCTTTGTCTCCAAGCATGACCATTGTCTGCAAGACCTGCTCTATCGCTACCAGAGCGGCGAACTTCGCTGCGAAATCCCGCTGATTGTTTCGAACCATCCCGACAACCAGCGGATCGCCGACTTCTACCGCATTCCCTACTTTGTCGTGCCGGTCACGAAGGAAACCAAGCGGGAAGCGGAGCAGAAGCAAATCGCGCTCGTCCGCGAACACCAATGCAGTCTGGTGGTTCTCGCCCGCTACATGCAGGTGCTGTCGGACGAGTTCATTGCCACGCTCGGCTCTGGAAACCTGATCAACATTCACCATTCTTTCCTCCCTGCGTTCGTCGGCTCCAAACCCTACCACCAAGCGTTTCAGCGCGGCGTTAAGCTGATCGGCGCCACTGCCCACTACGTTACTCAAGTACTCGACGATGGACCCATCATCGAGCAGAATGTCGTCCGCATCCATCACCGCGACACGGTTGAAGATCTGGTCCAAAAAGGGCGCGACATCGAAAAAATCGTTCTATCGCGCGCCGTTCGCTGGCACGTGGAAAACCGCATTCTGCTGTACGGGAACAAGACGGTGGTCTTTCAATAGCGAGACAATAACGCCTGATTTCCGTAGAGATGCGGCTCGCCGCGTCTCCTGGCACTGAGTGAGACGGGGCAAGCCCCGTCTCTACACGCGGTTACTAGTGCAGTCACTTCCGTAACCGGGTAACCAATTGCGCTGCCGTTGTCGTTTTACTAGGCTGTACTGAAGGACATCGCCCATTTGGCCACACTACTGTGCGATCTCGAAGGAGCTCATATTGGTTGAGGATCCCAAATGGGAACTGGCGTTGCTCGCCACCGTGCAGAGCTTCTACCAGCGGCTGCTGAGTGACCAACTCGGCGGCGAGATGCCAGCGCCCGCCGAACTCGCCCCGGACGTCATCAGCCACACCCACGACGTGCGCTCCACTCTTGATCGCATGCAGCTCTGGATCCAGCTCCTCGACATGGCGATCACTCCCACCATGCTTCGCCTCGGGGTGCAGTCCGATCTTGATCCCGAAGTTGCCGAAGCGTTGCTGCGCTACTTCGCGCGCCACCGCGACGATTCCGGCGCCAATCGCGACAAGACCGATCTCGTGGCAACCTTTCTGTTCCGCCATCCCCGTGTGAAGGGTCAGTGGGAGCAGCGTGGCTACGGCCTCGATGGATCGATTCCGCTGTCTCCGTTTGAAATCGCGCTGTTGGAGATCCTGTCCGAGTCCGACGTTCCGGTACTGTCGGAGGCCGATGTGCAACTGCTCCGCGAGTTCGGCCCCCTGCTCGACCAGGCGAATCGCTTCCAGGATTTCAGTGCGCTCATGGAGTCCGGCATCATTCCGAGGGTTCGGCAGTTGAAAGCCTCGCTCGGCGAAGCGATCTATCATCCGGGAGTGCTGGCGACTCTCGCGCCTTACAATGTCGCGTTCGGCGATCGTTTCCATTCCCTGTTCAACGCCGCCGCGAAAGAGATCAAGGATTACGCCCAGCGCCTGGAAGAACTCGGGGGCAGCATTCTGAGCACCGTCGACGGTGTCGAAGTCACCGTCGAGCACGTCGCCGCGCTGAATCAGGAAGCCTTGATGAAGGTTGATTACGGCACCGCTTTGGAAAAATTCCGCCGCGTCGCCCGGCTGAAAAAAGAATTGGAGCGCAGGCCGCCCATTCGGCGCAACAGTCCGGACTCTACGCACTCCGCACACGCCGTGAGTGCTGGCGGCGCAGCTGCCGCTCCCGCGCTCGCCCCGGTTGCAGTTCCGAAGTATGTTCCCGCCGCCATTACGCCCCAGGCGCTTTCGGTCGAAGAAGCGAAATTACGGAGAGTGGAAGAATCGATTCGCGTCTTCGTGCGCGTGGCCGATCCCAAGTTCCGCCAGATCGTACCCATGCGTTATTTCAACCTGATGCTCAGTCCCGCCGAGATTGAGGCCTATACCGCCGACTATCTCGACCAAGCGGGCCCGCGCGCCGACGCTGCCCGAATGTTGCTGCGGGTGGTCGCCGTCACCGCGCGCATCACCACCGAGATAGAGGAACTCAAGCGCTCGCGGAACTCCCGGTCGGTCTGGAAACTGCACGCTGATTCTTTGGTAGTCCTCGTCGACATGGCCAAGCGGCTGACCGAAGCCGTGGAGCGGCTCGCCTTGACCATCGGCCAGCAAGCAGAAACCCAGGCCAACAGTGAACCTCTCCGCGGCTCGCTCGAAAAGCTGCGCGAGCGCACCGGCGAGGCTGCAAGGCTGATCGCGGAAGCGTAAGAACGCCGCCTCCAGCGGGTCCGGTTGGCCCTTCTTTTTTGGGAATTTCTTTGCGCGCCTGGCGGGTATTCGGATTAGGGAGTACGCACCTTCTCAGCGATTTCAGCGCCGAGCCTCTGAAAATCGGCAACGTCCCAGGTGTAGATCCTGGTCGCGCGAGCTTTCAATGCGCACCAGCCTATCAGAGCGTCGTAAATTGTCCCGCCGACGATACCCGCAGTCGCGGCGTCTTGAATCGCGAGCCTATATTCCCGCACATCAAGCGACACAATTTCCAGCTTTTCCTCGACTGAATCGAGTATCAACAACGCCTGATCTGCGCTCACACGAGCCTTGCCGGGTAACCGCGTCAGCGTCGCATACAGTTCCGCCAGACTGTGTGCGGCGCAACAGGCAGTTTTCCGATCGGCGCCAGTAAAGAGAGCGAAACTGCGCTCGTGGTGTTCGTGAACCTCCACGGACGTCGCGACCAGGACCGAGGTATCGAAGAAGGATTTCACCGTTTCCTGCCCAATATTGCCTCCTCCCGGTCTCGGCGCACGCGACGGATCGTTTCACGCACAACGGAAGATTTCAGCGGAGGCCCGCCACGAAAAACCCAGACGCCCTGTTTCTTGTACATTGACGCATTGCCGCGCACTGGACGCAAAACGATATGGTCGTCGAACGACTCTAGTTCCAGCGGCTCTCCCGGCTCCAGTTGCAGCTGCTCGCGAACCGGCTTGGGAAGGACCAGTCGGCCCGCCCGGTCCATGTTCAGTGTGGTATTCATAATGGCATTATACCATGGTATTTACCATAATTTATGCCATTTTTCTCCCAACTAGAACCACCCCAAAAGCGAAAGGGACGAGCAATGCCCGTCCCAATCGATCTTGCTGGTGGAGTACCTCAGTGAATGTCGAACTGCTCCTGATGCAGCGCCGGGTCCGACTTTACGATGATCGTCTTCTTGGTGAGCTCTTCCATCTCGTTCAGCAACCGTGCGTTGTCCGCCTTCAGCGCTTTGGCAACGTCCGGGTTCACTCGCAACATCACATCGCTGTGTTCCAGATGGCGCGAGATCTTGCGCATCTCGACATACACCTCGTTGCAGATGGTGTTCACGGCTTTTACGAAGCCCGTGGCCTGGCAATACGGACACGGCGATCCAATCGTCCGTTCGAGCGACTGCTTCACCCGTTTGCGCGTGATCGCGACCAAGCCGAAATCATTGAACTGCAGCACCTTCGACGGCGCCCGATCAAGGCGCAACGCCTCTTCCAGCGCTTGCATCACCTTCTGCCGGTTGCGGCGCTCGTCCATGTCGATGAAGTCGATGATGATGATGCCGCCGAGATCGCGCAGCCGCACCTGGCGCACGATTTCCTTGATGGCATCGACGTTCGTCTTCACGATCGTATCTTCGAGCCGAGCGGTTTTGCCGACGTACTTGCCTGTGTTCACGTCGATCGCGACCAGCGCCTCGGTCTGATTGATCACGATGTAGCCACCGCTCTTCAGCCAGACTTTCGACTTCAGCGCCTTGTTGATTTCCTCGTTGAGCCCGAACTGCTCGTAGAGCGGCGTCTCTTTGGTGTAGAGCTTGACGCGCTTGACCAGACCGGGCTGGAACCGATTCGCAAAGCGGAGAATGCGCTCGTATTCCTGCTCGGTATCAACCCAGATGACGGAAAAGTCCGAGCTCACCTGATCGCGCAGCACCCGCTCCACCACGTTCAGATCGTGATAGATGAGGGCCGGCGACTTGCTGTTTTCCGAGCGAGTCTTGATCTCGCTCCAGAGGTTCTTCAGAAAGTGGATATCGGCGCGCAGTTCCTCGTCCGTTGCGCCGGCCGCCGCGGTCCGCACAATGAAACCACCGCCGCCGTTTTCACGCTCGCTCTGGATGATCCGCTTCAGCCGCTGCCGCTCCTCTTCCGACGAGATCTTGCGCGACACGCCGGTGTGGTTCACGGTTGGCATGAAGACCAGGAAACGTCCCGGCAGCGCGATGTGACTGGTGATGCGCGCGCCCTTCTTGCCGATCGGCTCCTTCGCAATCTGGATCAGCACTTCCTGGCCTTCTTTGAGGAGTTCGCTGATCTGCGGCACCACCGTGTTCTCGCGGCTGCGGAAGCGGCGTCCCGTGCGGCGTCCGCGGCGCCGGTCGAGATCGCGATCGGGCCCGCGCTCTGGACCGCGGCGCTGCGTTCGCTGCAGCAACCTGGCCTCGGGTGCGGGACCGCGAACTTCCGCGCTCGCATCCACGGTGCCGTCGCCAATCGCTTCGGCCTCCAGCAGTGCCTCGGCCTCGGCTTGTGCCTCTTCCAGTTCCAACTCCTCCGCTTCCCGCTCTTCGGCTTCGAGCACGGCTTCGGGCACCGTGTCGCCATTCGCCGCCGGCTCGCCGCCAACCGCCAGCACCGGAGGCACCTCTCCAACTCCGGACTCCGACAACTCGCCACCCGCCGCGCGCGTCTCTTCTTCCAGTTCCTCGAAGCCCTCGTCGTCTCCCAGTTCTTCGCCGTAGGGCGCGAGATCGGCTTCCTCTTCCTCAATCTCCTGTTCCTCGACGGCGCGGTGTAATACTTCGCGCGTGACTTCGCTGGTAGCTCGCGGAGGCGCCACCGCGTCCGTTTCCAGCGCCGTTTCGTGCACCGCCGTCTCCGATGCCGAGGAAGTCTCCAACACGACTCGCGCCTCGTTTCGGAATTCCGCTATCTCCGGCGTCCGGTCGGAAGCGACGCCGGGTTTTTCCTCTTCAATTTCCGCTTCGGGTACGTGCGCATGCTGTTCGTGAAGAGGCTCGACGAGTTGCGACGCGAAGATCGGCTCATCTTCTGGAAAGGTCGATACAATCGACGCCGACAGCGGCGCCGGCCGCTCCACCGCGGCCACGCTCTCCGCCGGCAAATTCGAGATTTCGCTCTGCGCCTGAGTCTGCGCCTGCCGCTGGTACTTCGAGATCGATTCGCCGGGAAGCACCATCGGTTGATATCCCGGTGGCGGCCCGTAATCGTAGTCGTGACCGATGCGAGCAGCCGGCGGCGCGGACCGCTGGAATCGCGAGTCTGACCCGCTCCGTCCAGGACGGTCGCCGCGGCTGAAGCGGTCGTTTCGCGGTTCGCTCCGACCCTTTGCATCGCGACCTGAATAACTTCGCCCCTCGATTCGGCTTTGCTTACGACCCGTTCGGAAGCGGCAAGACGGTTGTCCGCGGAGGCTACGGGGTTTTTTACTCCCCGCTCTATCAATCCGTGGCCTTTG
>JAIQFO010000083.1 GCA_020073215.1 Terriglobia bacterium
AACGGTGCGCTTTAGGTCCGCCTCGGCCCCGGACCAATCCCAGTCGAACCAGAACTTGATATACCCCAGCATGGCATGCGCTTCGGCCAGCGTCGGGTCCAAATCCAGCGCCTTATCGAGGGCCGCCCTTGCCAACGGGACAGCCTCCTTCACGGGTCGGGCACGATACGTCTCGTCTACGTAATAAAATGCCAACTCCACGTACGCGGGTGCGTATGTCGGGTCAAAGGCGATTGCCTGCTGGAGATATGCGAAGGCTTTCTGGGAGTCTTTTTCGGACTTGGCCCTGAGAACGGCCTGGTATGCATCCGGGTTGACCGGGCGGGCACTCGCCAGGCGTGTTTGCTCCTGGGGTGTCAGTTTGATCTTGACCTCATTTGTAATCGCCCGTGCGACCTCGCTTTGCAGGGCCAGGATGTCACGCAGGTCGCGCTGGTAGCTTTCCGACCACAGATGCCGTTCTGGGTTGGCTTGGATCAGTTGGGTCGTGATCCGGACCTTGTCGCCAACCCGCATCGCCGATCCCTCCACCACCCCGTCCACGTGCAACTCCCGCGCGATCTGCGGCACCGTCTTGTTCGTCCCTTTGTACTGCATCACCGACTGCCGCGAGATCACGCGCAGCGGATTCACCTTGCCCAGTTCAGTGATCAGCGCTTCGGTCATGCCATCGGCGAAATACTCTTCATCGGGGTTGCCGGAGAGATTCACCAGCGGCAGCACCGCCAGCGACTCGATCTTCACCGGCCGGAAGCGCTCCAATATCTGTTGCCGCCAGATGACACCCAGCGCGACTGCCACCAACAACAGGGCCGAAGCTGTCAGCCAGATCCTCCGCCGACGCGCCGAGGCATCAACAATTGCCGGAGCCGCGGAGTCCAGCCTCTCCACCGGAACCATCAGCCGGTAACCGTGGCGAGGCACCGTCTCGATATATTGAGGCTTCTCGGCGGAATCGCCCAGCGCCTCCCGCAGACGTTTGACGGCTGTATTCAGACCCTGCTCGAAATCGACGAAAGTGTCCGACCCCCACAGGCACTGGCGCAACTCTTCTCGGGTTACAACTTCGGCCTGATGTTCCAGGAGCGCCACCAGCACTTGGAAGGGTTGTTCGGGAAGTCTGGTCTTGGTGCCGTTGTGGCGCAGTTCGGCGGCACGCAGGTCCAGTTCAAAGGGCCCGAAGCGGACGGTCTGGGCAGGCAGCGACATGTAGAGCCCCCGAAGGACCTTTGGGCAAGAGGCTTACAGTGGGATTTTACTCCGGAGTAGGAGATTGATTGTTGACGTAATCAGATGGGATGAGAAGGCCGGTCTCCGACGGGATGCTGTAGGCTCCCAAGTTATCGACGTGCTCAAGGCACAAGAGATAAAGGAGACCGGCAATGAAGAAGATTAGCACCGCAGCGACAAAGCAGAGCAAGAATTTCTCCGAACAGAAGCTGACGATCGGTCTGGATCTGGGCGATCGCTCGAGTTGGTATTGCCTGCTAGACGAAGTGGGGGAAGTGCGGGTGGAAAAGAAGCTGAGCACGACTCCGAAGGCGATGCGGGAGGTGTTCGGAAGCCTGCCGCGCTGTCGGATCGCGTTGGAAACCGGGATGCACTCGCCTTGGGTGAGCCGGGCGCTGAGCGAGGTGGGACACGAAGTGATCGTGGCGCATACCCGCGCCGTGCGCTTGATTGGGGAGAGCCGCAAGAAGGACGACCGGCTGGATGCGCGGACGCTGGCACGGTTGGCGAGGATCGATCCCCAGTTGCTGTGCCCGGTAAAGCATCGCAGCGCGAAGGCGCAAGTGGATCTGACCCTGATCCGGGGGCGAGCCGGACTGGTGCGAGCACGGACCGCGCTGGTGAACACGGCCCGCGGACTGGCCAAGAGCTACGGGGAACGGCTGCGCGGGTGCAATGTGCGCAACATGAATCCGGAGAAAGCGGAGGGGCTGAGCCCGGAACTGCAAAGCGCACTAGAGCCGTTGCTGGCGGGCATCGAGTCGCTGAGTGAGCGCATCCGCGAGTACAACGAAGGGATCGAAAAGCTGGCACAGGACAGCTATCCGCAGGTGGCGCTGCTGAAGCAGGTGAAGGGAGTGGGCACGCTGATTGCGCTGACCTTCTTGCTGACACTGGAAGATGCGCAGCGCTTTCGCAAGAGCCGGGACGTGGGCTGCTATCTGGGCCTGCAGCCAGGACGCAGGAACTCGGGGCAGAGCGAGCCGCAGATGCACATCAGCAAGGAAGGCGATCCTTACCTGCGAACGCTGCTGGTACAGGGCGCGCAGCACATTCTGGGACCGTTTGGAGCGGACAGCGATCTGCGCCGCTGGGGACTGAAACTAGCCGAGCGCGGTGGAAAGAACGGGAAGAAACGAGCCATCATCGCCACGGCGCGGAAGCTAGCCGTCTTGCTGCATCATTTGTGGGTGAGCGGAGAAGTGTACGAACCGTTGCACAACAGCCAGCAAAGTCCGTTGGCGATAGCAGCATAAGAACAAAAAACATCTCTGGGAAAGGAAAGTCCAAAGCCAAGACGCCGAGTTCCGGTGACTGCGTTAATCGCCTGGCCCAGGTTTCACTCGGAAGAGCGGAACTGCAGGTCGATAATCAGGTGGCAGCACCGGCTGAAACGAGAACGCCCAACTTGCACCGAGCGAACAATCGCTCACTAAGAGTGCGGATGGAAGGGTGGCGACAGTGGCAACTCGGCGGGAGAGAAAAACCTTGTCCAACGAAAAAACAAAGGAACCCGCTTGACTCCGACCGGCCTTCTCATGGAAGGCGAGGCGTTTACACTCAGAACCCCGATTGCGGGGTCAATGAGTGAAACCGAGATTTAGCGACAGTCGAAGTTACAGGTTCAGGAGGTAGACGGGTGCCATTGCAGCCAGCACAGCTCCGGCCTGTAGCGCAAGCACGCGCAGCGTCTGCATTGGCGCTCGCGGTAGCCACTTGATGGCGAAGTATGCCAGCACGGGCAGCTGTCCCGCCATGAGAAGCTGCCACAAATGAGCGATTGCACCCTCGTCAGGCTCACGCACAAGAGCACCCTGTCCTGTGGCTTGGCCATAGATGTAAGCCCCGCCAAGAAGCGCCAGTGCCGTCAGAGACATTGCAACCGGAAGAAATGCACTCGGCCTTCCGATCATAGTGCGAAAGGATTCACTCATCGTCGTAACCTTCTCAGCGGAAATAGCCCGGCGCAAACATGGCCTCGCCGCAAGGCCAGATTACACCAACCATCCCACACTCGCTTCAGCGGGTTTAAACTCGAAGCATGGCGGAAATTGGAAGGCTACTTGTGATCCTCGGCGTGGCCCTGGTAGTGATTGGGGGTTTAGTCATGCTCCTGGGGCGGACGGGGTTGCCGCTGGGGCGGCTGCCGGGGGACATCCTCTATCGCGGGAAGAACACGACGTTCTACTTTCCCTTGGCGACCTCGATTGTGCTGAGCGTGGTGCTCTCAGCGATCCTGTTTTTCATCAGCCGCCTCAAGCGCTAAGAACCTCTGTCGAAAGCTAGGAACTTCTCTTGAAAGTAAGATTCGTATCAGGGCATGCCTTCAGGCATGCGGCGGGTGCCGTGTTATGAAGGCGCCTTTAGGCGCTGGGCTTGGGGCAACTGGAATCTCACCACAGGCTGCTAGGCTGCAGAATCGTGCCGCTTGGCGCTAAGCCTATGATTTATAAATACTTTAGAGATAAGTCTTTATTATTCAAAGACCTAGACCACGCGAGCCTGCTAAGTCTTTGACTTATAAAGACCCGTGCTCGGGGGGTCTCTCGAAATGTACCCTCGTGAAGCACCAGTCCCAACGCACGATACACTGATGCTTCATGGCGAATCTTTACCGCCCTGATCCTCATGGCCTGATCTTCATGGAAATGAACGACCAACTCGGGTTCCAGTTTCGTCCTCCAGAGCGGCGCGTCTGGACGGTTCGCGCGCTGGTTTCGGCGGTCCGCTCTCACCTCGAACGCGAGTATTCGGACTGCTGGGTGGAAGGCGAAATTTCGAACCTGCGCAGCCCCGATTCCGGCCATCTCTATTTCACGCTCAAGGAAGAAGCCGCGCAGATTCGCGTGGTGATGTTCCGCTCGTCGGCAAAGCTCCTGCGTTTTCGTCCAGAAAACGGATTGCAAGTCACAGTGCGAGGCCGCATCACGGTTTATGAGGATCGCGGGGAGCTGCAAATCTCCGCTGAGTTCATGGAGCCCAAGGGCGCGGGCGCACTGCAGTTGGCATTCGAACAATTGAAGGCGCGACTGCAGGCGGAAGGATTGTTTGAAGCGTCGCGAAAGAAACCGATCCCGCCTCTGCCGCAAAGAATCGGCATCATCACTTCACCGCAGGGAGCAGCGCTGCGCGACATCCTGAATATTCTGGCGCGCCGGCATCGCTCGGCGAATGTGCTGATCTATCCGGCGCAGGTGCAGGGAGACGCGGCTCCAGCCGAGGTGATGGCCGGTCTTCGATACTTTCATCGCGACTTGCATGGCAGCCGCACCGTCGAAGTAATCATCATTGCGCGCGGTGGAGGTTCGGCTGAAGACTTGGCCTGCTTCAATCACGAGGGCCTGGCGCGGGCGGTCGCGGATTCAAAGATCCCGGTGATTTCGGCGATTGGGCACGAAACCGATTTTACGATCGTGGATTTTGTCGCCGATCTGCGAGCGCCTACGCCGTCCGCGGCGGCGGAACTGGTGATCCGATCGCGGCAGGAAATCGAAGCGCAAGCGGAGGATTGGTACCGCCGGCTGGAGCATGCGGTGCGCTACCGGTTGCTGATGGCGCGTCAGGAACTGACCGAGCGGGCACAACACGGAGCGTTTGCGCGCATGATGGACGGTATCCACCGGCGGCAGCAGAAGCTGGATGAACAGCGTTTCCGGTTGGAAAAGGCAGAACGGCAGCTCCTGGAGCGCTGTCATCGGCGCTCGGAAAATGTCTCGTCAGCGGTGCGTCACTATGATGCGCGACGCCGTCTGGCCGCTGTGCGGCAGGGGTTGGAGGCGCAGCTTGCCAACCTGGCCGCCGCTACCCGCACGCGTTTGCTGGAAAGCCGCGGAGCGCTGGATCGCCGTGTTGCCAGCCTCGAGGCGCTTTCGCCGCTGGCAATTCTGAATCGGGGATACGCGCTGGTGTTCAATGCCAAAGGCGAGCTGGTGAAAGATGCGGCGCGACTCGAAGCTGGGGATGAGCTGTCGGCGCGCCTGGCTCGGGGACGAATTCGCGCCCGCGTGACGGCCAGTGAGCGCGGTGAGCCGGAATCCGGCGATCTGCATTAGGTCCGCTGCATTAGAATGAAGGCCAATTCAACTGTTGACTCAGCTTTTGACTCAACGATCGATATGAGGGTGGCGTGACGCCGTCGCTGATCTGGTCGCACATCTCGGTCATTTCAATTCTGGACGTCGTGCTGGTCGCGATCCTGATCTACCAGTTTCTGTCGCTGGTGCGGGGGACGCGGGCGGCGCCGATGCTGGTTGGAGTGGCGACGCTGGGGCTGGCCTTTTATTTCGCGCGGCTGGGAGAATTGCGGACCCTGAACTGGCTGCTCAGCACGCTGCTGCCGTTTGTTGTTTTTGCGCTGATCGTCGTCTTCCAGTCGGAGATCCGGCACGCACTGGCAAACCTCGGGAGCCGCGTTTCGCTGATGCGGTCTTCGAATTCGGTGGCCGATGTTTACGACGACATTGTCTTGGCGGCCAATCTTTTTTCGCAAAATCAGACGGGCGCCCTGATCGTAATCGAACGCGAGATTGGGCTTCGCACCTACATCGAAAGCGGCGTGGCGCTCGACGCTAGACTGTCGTACGACTTGCTGGCCACGGTGTTTCGACCGAGTGCCCCCTTGCATGACGGCGCGGTCATTGTGCAGCGGGACCGCATCGCAGCTGCCGCTTGCTTTCTGCCGCTGTCGATGAACCCCGTGCTTTCGACCCAACTGGGCACGCGGCATCGCGCCGGGATCGGGATCACCGAAGAAACCGACGCCGTCGCCGTCATCATTTCCGAAGAGACGGGCACGATCAGCATGGCAGTGGCCGGAAGCATCGAGCGCGAGTTGACGGTCGAGCGTCTGCGGGAGCGCTTGGGCCACCTTCTACGCCGTTACGCGCCCGCGCCGTCGCTGCCCAGTCCGGTAGAGGAAAGTCTGGCCGATGAGGAACCGACCTCTTCCCAAATCTCGCGCCGGCAGGATGCAGGGAGGGACGACTGACGATGCCGGGCTTTGTACAGCGCAGCTTTTTCCAGCGTTTTTTCGTTCACAGTATCGCGCTCAAGATCGTTTCCCTGTTACTCGCCATCGGCCTCTGGATGGTGGTGGCGCGCGATCCCATCGCCGAAGTCGAAATGAATGTTCCAATTGAGTTTCGTAATCTTCCCGACACTCTGGAGATCGACTCCGCCAGCTTCACCAAAGCGCAGATCCGGGTACGGGGGCCGGAGCGTGCGATTCATCGCCTGGTGGCTGCGGATGTGCGTGCTGAGATTGATCTGGCCGGTGTCCGGCCTGGGGAACGAACCTTCGATTTAACCGGCCGGCAAATTCATGTTCCGCAGGATCTGCAGGTGGTGCAGATTATACCGGGTCAGTTTCACCTCTCCTTCGACAGTCGTGCGACCCGCGTCGTAGAGGTTCGGCCGCGTGTGACCGGAACGTTTGCCAGCGGTATGCGCGTGTCGCAGGTGATTGCCGACCCGCCGAATATCCCGATTATCGGACCTCGGCGCCGCGTCGATGCGGTGGAGGCCGCCATCACCGATCCGGTGGATGTGAGCGGAGTGATGACGCGAGCTTCTTTTGTGACGCAGGCCTATGTCCCCGATCCTCTGATCCAAGTTGTGCACCCCACCTCGATTCGGGTGACCGTTATCATGGAAGCAGCGGGAGACGAGAAGAAATAAGGAACGGTTTTTCTTTCCCGCGCCTTGGTCCTTGCATGACGCAAACCAGACAGCTCTTCGGCACCGACGGGATTCGCGGCGTGGCGGGGGAATTCCCGCTGACGCGCGACGGCGTTTATTGGATTGGGCGGGCACTGGGACACGACCTGGTGCGCGTGAAGTCCAAGCCGCAGGTGGTGATTGGACAGGACACGCGCATCTCCAGCCAGTGGATTGCCGACCGTTTTCTGCAAGGGCTCGCGTCGGTGGGCGTGGAAGCGCGCAGCGCTGGCGTGATCACCACGCCGGGCGTCGCATTCCTGGCGCGCTCGCAGGGGTGTGACGCCGGGATCGTGATTTCCGCTTCGCACAATCCGTGGACCGACAACGGGATAAAGATCTTTTCCGGCGATGGCTACAAGCTGCCGGACGCCCGCGAACTGGCAATTGAAAAAGAAATTTTCGCGCTGCTCGATTCCGATGCGGTTCCGGCGCCCGACCCCACCGCCGAGGCTTCCAGTGTTCCCGGCGAAGAAAGTCTGCGGCAGGCTTACGTTCGCTGGCTCGCGGGCGGCGTTTCGCCGGATTTGACGCGGCTGCGCGTGGCGGTCGACTGCGCCAATGGCGCGGGGGCCGTGGAGGCTCCCGAGTTGTTCCGCGCGCTCAAGATCAACACGACCTTTCTGCACTGTGCGCCAGATGGCCAGAACATCAACGAGAATTGCGGCGCGCTGCATCCGGAAACCGTAGCGCGGTTCGTCGCCGACAGCCTCGCCACGGAGAAACAGGCACGCTTCGATGTGGGCGTTACGTTCGACGGCGATGCGGATCGCGCGCTTTTTTGCGATGCCCAGGGGCGGGTGGTCAACGGCGATGCGGTTCTGCTGCTGGCCGCGCGTGACATGCAGTCGCGCGGCGCGCTCGCCCATGCCACCGTGGTGGCAACGACCATGTCGAATTTGGGCTTGGAGTTGGCGCTCAAGCGATCTGGCATTCAGATGCTGCGTGCCAATGTAGGAGATAAGTATGTGCTCGAGGAAATGCAACGCGTGGGCGCGACTCTGGGCGGCGAACAGTCAGGACACATCCTGTTTCGCGATGGCGAAGCGACCACCGGCGACGGGCTGCTGACCGCTCTACGCGTGTTAGAGATCATGGTTCGGACGGGCAAGCCGCTGGCCGATCTGGTGAGCGATCTGAAAGTATTTCCGCAGACGATTCGGAATGTGCGCGTGCGGAATAAAACTCCCTTCGCCCAGATTCCGGCGGTGCAAGCCGCGATTGCAGCGGCCGAGCGGGAACTCGACGGCAATGGCCGGGTCGTAGTGCGCTATTCCGGCACCGAAGCGCTGGCGCGCGTGATGATTGAGGCGGAGTCGAAGGCGCAGATCGATCGCCTTGCGTCAACGATCGTCGAGTCGATTCGGTCAGCGCTAGGCACATAAAGATCCGAATAGAACCTCCTGTAGAGACGGGGCTTGCCCCGTCTCCCGCTGTATCCAAGAGGGACGCGTCACTTTCTCCCTACAGCTACGTCCCTTCGTACGGCTTGGTTATCTTGTTCCCTGCTCCAACCAGGTCGAGAATGAGAATCGGTTCACAGTCAGCCGACTTAGAAGACGCTCATGAGAATACTCATTGTGGAAGACGATGCCGCACTTTCCAGCTTTATCCGGAAGGGCCTGGAAGCGGAACATCATGCTGTGGATGTTGCCAACGAGGGGAACCAGGGCCGTTCGATGGCGATGGAGTTTGACTACGATTTGGTGGTACTTGACCTGAACCTGCCGGGGATTGACGGGTTGTCGGTCCTGAAAAGTTTGCGGCAGCGGAAGGCGAACTTGCCGGTGATGATTCTCACCGCACGCAGCCGGGTCGAAGACCGTGTGCAGTGCCTGGATTCAGGCGCGGACGACTATCTGGTCAAGCCGTTCTCGTATCTCGAATTGTCGGCGCGGGCGCGGGCGTTGCTGCGGCGCAGCCACCTGCCATTGGAATCGGTGCTCACCGTCCGCGACCTTTGCTTGGATCGCGTAGAACGTAAAGTGGAGCGCGCCGGCCGGCACATTGAATTGACGACCAAGGAATTCGCGCTGCTCGAGTACCTGATGCGCAACGCCGGGCGCCGGCTGACGCGGGCAATGATCATCGAACACGTCTGGAACCTGACCTTTGATTCCACCACGAACGTCGTGGATGTGTACATCAACTATCTGCGCCGCAAGGTGGACGACGGCTTTACGCCTTCTTTGATCCACACGGTTCGCGGGGTGGGATATCAGATCAGCCCGGAAGGGGCATCCGCATGAGCGCGAGTTCGCATTCTTTCCCGAGGCAGCCGCAAGCTCCGGACGTGCTCGGCGAATTGCTGCACTCGTTAAGCCAGCCGCTGACCAGCTTGCGCTGCTCGCTCGAACTCTCTCTTGAACTCTCGCCCGAGGAAGTCGCGGAGCGGCAGCAGGAGAGTGTTGCGATGGCGCTGCAACAGACGGAAAAAGTTATCGGAATGGTCCAGTTGATGCGGGAGTATCTGGACGCCGAGCAGCCCGGGCCGGAAGCTTCTTCGACCGCGCTGGCGCCGTCCCTGCGCAGTGTGATTGAAGACCTAGCTTCAATCGCGGCGGTGCGCGGCATTCAGTTGCGCCTGGTGGGCACATGTCTGGCGGCGGTGCCGGTTCCGGAGCTGCGGCTGCGGTTGGCTTTGCAATACCTGATTACGACCATGGTTGAAGCGCAACCGGCGGGCAATAAGATTACGCTCCTACTGGGAGAAGGCCCGGCCGGAGCGGTGCTCCGGGTGGAAGGCCAACGCGGTTCTCACGAGCCGAATTTCCGCGACTTGGAACAGAACGCAACCAGTCGGTCGGCGAAACTCGATCCGGTTGGGCCAACATCAGCATCCCTGTCAACTTTGCGCAGGGTGAGGATCGCAATCGCACGCCGCGTGCTCGAAACCGCCGGAGCATCGCTGGTGCTAGCCAACGGCGACGCTGGTCCCACTGGCTTCGTTCTTCGCGTTCCGCGCCGGGTCGGCGCTCCCGCCCAATGACTTCGGGCTGAAAGGCGGCTCATCCCGGTAGGGACGCGGCTCGCCGCGTCTCCTCCCGCGTACCAACCGCCGCGCACTAATGAAGACGGAGCCGGACCGGTCTCTTCGGGAACATGATCAGAACCCAAGTTCTCCCGTGACTTGTCAAGGAGTACAATCCAGCCTTTCCGGAGGTTGCACGTGAAATGCTGGACTGTTTTCCTGAGTGTGCTGTGGCTGGTCTCCACGGGCTGGTCCCAGCAAAATGCGCCCCTGCTCGCGCCGGTGACAGTGATCCGCGCAGGCGTGCTGATTGACGGGGTGTCGGGTTCCGCTCGTCGCGACCAACTCGTCACCATTCGCGGAAACGTGATCACTGGCGTCACCGACGCAGGACCGGCGAGCGTTCCGTCGAACCTCCCCGCGGGTGCTACCTTCATCGATCTCTCGCAGGCCACGGTGCTTCCCGGGCTGATCGATGCCCACACGCACATCTTTCTGCAGGGCGAGGATCCCGCCGAGGGCGGGTACGACATTCAGCTGCTCAAGTATCCGCTGGCGTTCCGCGCGGCGCGCGCGACGATCTCGGTGCGGCGTGCCCTCGAACAGGGCTTCACCACCTTGCGTGACATGGAAACCGAAGGAGCGGGCTACGGTGACGTGGGCATCAAGCAGGCGATTGAAGGCGGATACATTCCCGGGCCGCGTTTGTTTGTCTCGACGCGCGCGATCTCGACCACTGGAGGGTATCCGCTAGAGGGGTATGCGCCCGAAATTGAAGTGCCAAAGGGCGTGCAGATTATTGACGGGCCAGTCGAGGCGCGCAAAGCCGCTCGCGAACAGCTCGATCACGGCGCGGACTGGATCAAGATCTACATGACGCATCGGTCTTGGGTTAGCAAGAACGGCGAACTGGTATCGCAGCCGACGCTGACGGTGGAAGAACTGCGCGCGATTGTGGACGAGACGCACGGCTGGGGCAAAAAGGTGGCCTGCCACGCTTACGGCGGAGAAGGCATGCAGCGCGCGCTCGACGGCGGTTGCGATTCGATCGAGCATGGACTCATGTTGAGCGACGCGCAGATCGCACAGATGGTCCGGCAGGGCACGTGGCTCTGCCCGACCCTGAATATCTACTACGAAGGTTGGGAGCCGGCCGACACTCCGGCAGGCCAGCGCGACCGCAAACGCGCTTCCGTGCACGAAGAGTCGTTTCGCAAGGCGTTGAAGGCGGGCGTCAAGATCGCTTTCGGAACGGACATTGGGGGTATGCCGTGGACCGAGCCGATCGCGCAAGAGTTTCCACGGATGGTCGAACTTGGCATGACCCCGATGCAGGCGATCCAGAGCGCGACTTCGCAGGCCGCGGAACTACTGGAGATGAAGGGACGACTCGGTGTGATCGCGCCCGGCGCCTATGCCGATGTGGTCGCGGTTTCTGGCGACCCTTTGGCGAATGTCAAAATTCTTGAGAACGTCGGTTTTGTGATGAAAGACGGCATAGTATTCAAGAACGAACTAGGGTTGAAGGGCAAGCTGCCAAACTGATGGTGAGCCAATGAACATCCTGGAAATGTGTGATTGGGAAGCGGCCACGGTTCCTGCGGAAGCGACCGTCGAGCTGGCGATCCGGACGATGCTCGATCGGCAGGTAGGAGCGGTCGCCGTCATTGACGAAGACCGGCGCGTCGCTGGAGTTTTTACAGAACGAGACGTGCTCCGGCTGTCGCTGGGCGAACCTGACCTGCGCAAAATCCCCGTTCGCAAAGTTATGACCGCGCCCGTCGAAATGGCGACCCGGGCCACCACGGCGGGCGAAGCGCTTGCCACGATGGTCGAGCGCCACTACCGGCACCTGCCGATCGTCGATGATGACGGGCGGTTGCTGGGGATGCTTTCCATTCGCAACCTGCTCCAGGTGCGAATCGACAGGTTGACCCATCAACTGGATCAGGTGCGTTCGGCTATGCTTTAGCAGGCTGCTGAAAAACTGCAATTCAACCGGGTGTTGGGAAGGGCACGACTTCAGTCGTGCCACTAAGCCGTTGAAAATGTGTCCGCGCTTCAGCGCCTGAGGCGAGCTGTTTGCCTCCTGGCGAGTATTTCTGCAGCCTGCTAGACAAGCGAGCCCCGAGGACCTCTGCCAATAGCCCGCTCTTCAGCGACGGGAAAAGTAGAGAGTACTGCGGCCCCGGAGGAACGATCAGACCCTCACGCACACCCTTTAGGGGTTGAGCGTCGAACATCCGATGATCAGCAGTATCGGAAACGCGCGCGAGCCTTAGTGGTGCGCGTGCGGGCTCTGAGCGGGATTCTTGCGCGGCGCCGGCGGAGCCTTTGCGATCCGCACATTAAAGCTGATTGGTAACTGTTTGGGCGGAAAGCAGGCCGCGTTATCGCAGGCCTGGTATTTCAGAGTTCCGCGGACCACATACTTACCGGTTTGCGCGGCATGCAGGGGACGCACCAGCACATCCACTTTGAAATCTCCGGTGTAGACATTGAGCTTTTCGTCAGGAGCGAAAGCGAAACTCATATCCTGGCCGTTGGGGTAAGTGGTTCTGCCGATGACGATGTCGGTGGCGGGTTCCACCTTGAGCACGGTCGGGATCAGGAACTCCGACTTCGGGTGGTTGGAATTGACGTGATAGCCGCTCGAAACCCGGAACAGGAGCGGGACGGTAATCGACTTGCCTTGCATGACGGTCACAACCGGAACCGGCGCCATCTTGACCAGGGGACCTTTGGGACCGAGGTCTTCCTGCGCCCAAGCCCACGCGGAAAATACCAGTAGCGCGCTCGTCAGAAGTATTTTCATTGGCTGCCCCAATTCAAAAGAAGCAGATGCCGACGTCCAACCCCCAAAAAGGGCATCTGATCCTGAAGGTCACGGCATCGATGAAGTGATGCCCTATGCGAAGCCCGAGTATCTCCGCACCCCGCTAGAGTACCCCAGGTGCGGCGCGGTTCGTAGTTACTTCTGAGCCTGTACCGCCTCGCCCTGGCCCAGGGCCTTCCTGATGTGGTCCACGAAGACGCTGCGGCTCTGTAGGCCGAATTCGCGGGCGATGAGCTTGCCGTTCCGGTCGATAAAGAACGTTGTGGGCAGCACGCCAACGCCGCCGTAGCTCTCGCCCACCGATTCTTTGCCGAGCAGGATGGGGTAGTTGACGCCCATCTCCTTCGTGAACTTAGCGATGTCTTCGGTGCTGGCATCGTCCATGGCTACGCCGACAATCTGGAAGCCTTGCGGGCCATACTCTTTTTGCAGCTCGACAAACCACGGCATCTCGATCTTGCAAGGACCGCAATACGTCGCCCAGAAATTCAGCAAAACGGCTTCGCCGCGCAGGTCGGAGAGCTTGAGCTTCTTGCCTTCGAGCGTCTGCAGTTCGAAGTCAGGCGCCGCATTGCCGACCAGTTGTCCCTGGGCAGGACCGTTCGCGCGATTGTTGCGGGCGATGTGAATGCCCACAAATAACATGGCTGCCACAATGGCGGCAGTAAAGAACAGAACCAGTGGATTTCTTTTCACCTGTAACCTCGAATCCCGGTGCATGAGCGCCTAGCGTTAACGCCACTTGCGCTCGTAGAGACGGGGCTTGCCCCGTCTCCCACCGCCCTCAAATGAGCCGCAGCCAGCCGCATCTCCACAAATCAGGAAGCCCTTCCCTACAGCGCAAAGCGGTTCAAGAACGAAAAATAGCCGGAGATGAGCGCGAATCGGCCCATCACCAGCAGGATGCCCAACACGATCAGCAAGCCTCCGCTCGCCACTTCCACGGCGTGCATGTGGAATTTGAATCGGTTGTAGAACTTTAGAAAGCGCTCGATGCCAAGCGAAGTCAGCAGGAAAGGGACGGCCAATCCGGCCGAGTAAATCGCCAGCAGAAAGATTCCTTTCCAGACGGTGTCTTGAGCGGCGGCGAATCCGAGCACGACCGCGAGGATCGGACCCACACACGGCGTCCATCCAAAAGCAAACGCAAATCCAATCACAAACGCGCCCCAGGCGGACGAACTGCCTTTGAGGGTGTGCAGCCGCGTGTCGGCCAACAGAGCCTTGATCTGCAGGATGCCGGTCAAATGCAGTCCAAAGAGAATGATGACCGCCCCGGCAATGCGGGCAAGCAGCGATTTGTATTGCGCGAGAACCTGGCCGACTTCCGTCGAGATCGCGCCCAGCGTGATGAAAACGATACTGAAGCCGATGATGAAAGCGGCGGAATTGAGCATCACCTTGCGGAAGAGTTCGCCTTCTTTCAGCTTCAGCTGCTCCACGCCGACGCCGGAGATCAGGGAAACGTATCCAGGCACGAGCGGAAGCACGCAGGGCGACAGGAACGAGATCAGTCCTGCGACGAAGACGGCAAACGGTAATGGCAAACTCGTCATAGATTCCTATTGTAGCGACCGGGAGCAGTCTGCATCTGGCGAGTCCTGCAGGTTCGCAGCCCAAAGCTCAACAATTAAGAGATGCGGTGAAGGGCGGGATTGTTACAGCAATTCCGCGCTCGTATTAGACGAGGTCATCCCATGGTCGTTATCGCAACCCGGACTTTGGCAGCTACTTCGAGGCCGCGGGCTCCTTGGGCGGTGTGGCGGGGGCCGCTGGTTCCACGCTGTTCGACGGAGCTTCGGTCAGAACCTTCTGGATGAATCCTGGCGGCACGATCGCGGTGAGAATGGCGCGATCTCCGGACTGTTCGACCTTGAGACTGTCGAAGAACGCCTTCACATCGGCATCGGTACCGTGTGCGCCCACGCTGCCTTCGGCGGCGTGAAAGATGCTGAGAAAGGCAGCCGTCTTCTCGGTGATAGCCTGCGCGTCTGCTTCACTGTCGGTGAACGCCTCGGCCCGCAGGTGAAGAGCGAAGAGATAGCGTCCGGAAATCACGGCGACTGCGGGCTTCGGAAACAGGATGCTCCAACTGCCCAGCCCGCCGAGAGAATTCATTTCCGCGGGTTGCACGCGCAGAATCGCAAAACACAGACTCGCCAGCGGGACCTGTCGGTAGAACCTCCGCAGCAACCGGGGTCCGCCGAACGGCGAAGCCAATTTGCGGGAGCGATCGAGCACGCCGCGAATCACTGCGGGATCCGGATGGTTCGAAACCGCGACACTGTCATACGAAAGAAGGACGACGCGCACCGTGCGGCCCTCGAAAGGGACGCTATAGATTTCAAACCCACGGTAATCGTCAATGGAAGACGAGATCTTCTTGAGGTATGCGGTCAGCCGGCCGGAGTCGATCCTGCCGATGAAGATCTCTGAAAAGCGTGGCTCAGAAGCCGATCCCGCCGTCCCGTCCCCCCAACTTTGCGGATAGTGAATAGCGAAGGCGGCCTTGTCCAGGTCGCGCTCGAATTGAAAGCCGGTCTCTTCGACAAACTTCTGGTATTCGGGCTCGCGGGAAACCGGCGGCAATTGACCGGTGGCGTTGAATCTCCGGATCCGCTCCAGATTGATGTAGAAGAAGCCGTCTGCGCCCGGGAGCAAGCGGGCCGCTTCCGGCGGCGCCTGCTTGCGCAGGGTCACGATCAACGCTACGGCGGCCACAATCAGCAATACGGCTAGAGGGATGGGGAGGCGGCGTCGAATGCGCATCGATTTCGGCAGGTACTTGGCTCAGCCGCTGTGAACAGAGGGTGAGCCGGATAATGATAGCACCCGGAGGCGGTGGAATTTCTTGGCGCTATTGCAATCGCCGACCGCAGCACTCCTCCGGTTGCACGTGAATTACCCTTGTGATAACTTAAATAATTGTCCCGGACTTCACGAAGGGATCGGGGAAGTATTGTGCCCGCTTGGACTTGCTTCCACCTGCTGGCGTAGCTCAGTCGGTAGAGCATCTGATTTGTAATCAGAGGGTCGGGGGTTCGATTCCCTTCGCCAGCTCCAGATCAACAAGATTCCGGAAACAGAAGAGGTTTACTCGGCAACGCGCCCTAGAGGCGCAGCTTTTAAAGCACTCCATCAGATTATTTTCCGGCGAGCGTAGGTGTCAGGCGGGAGTCCTCGCATTTCGTTTCCCGAGCTGAGAATTACTGAACGGTGTCGGTGTTGTTTTTGTGCGCGGTGTTTTCGGATTTGCACAGGTGGGTGAGTGGTTAAAGCCAACAGACTGTAAATCTGTCCCTCTCAGGAGGTACGGAGGTTCGAATCCTCCCCTGTGCACCAGAGTGATGAAGAAAGTGATGAGCTTCAGTTGCCGGCGAGCCTGAGGCGGTAGCAGAAGTTGGCGGCTAAGCATTGACGATCAACAAGAAGTTCGTGCTGGCCCTGATCGCCTATGCAGTGCTGGGCGTTTTGGCTTGGACCACGCTGTCGGATGAGCCGATTCGAGTCTTCAACGCGAATGTGAGACTGCGAACCGGAACGCTGCTCATCCTGGGATTATTCGCGCTTAGAGCGGCACTGTATTTTTGGCGAACCCGGATCGAGGAAGAGCGCGAGAAAGCAAAACCGGCGGAGTGAAGACGGATCCGGCGGATTGAGCGCGCGTTTCGTAAGCCGGTTTTGGGTAGGGCACGGCTTGAGCCGCGCCGTAGGGAACGAAGAAATGAGGGCTTCAGCCCCTGAGGGACGGCCCTTCTAAGCTGAGAAACGCTCTAGTTTTGAGCGGCAAGTTTTGAGCGGTACCGTGAGCCGATGTAGCTCAGTTGGTAGAGCACTCCCTTGGTAAGGGAGAGGTCATCAGTTCAATCCTGATCATCGGCTCCATGACTTTGCTGACAGCTGACGGCTGAGAGCTGACAGCTGCTTTAGAGGGCGGGAGTAACTCAGTGGTAGAGTCACAGCCTTCCAAGCTGTTGGTCGCGGGTTCGATCCCCGTCTCCCGCTCCAGAGTTTGAATGTTGCACTTGGAATTCGACGTTTTGGTGGAGTGGCGATAGGTGAAGTTCGAGCAAGGCACGATCAAGGTCGAGAAAGAGCGCGAGTTCGGTGGCCTGAAGTCCGCGATCGAAAAAGCGTTCGCGACGGATCGGATCACGAAGTATTTGAAGGAGCTCGGCAGCCGCAACCTTCGAGTCCGCGACTTGGATACGGTTTTCGCGGCGAACGCGATCGACCGCGCGGCGGAGGAGAAGCCTGGAACGGCGCGGTCTTTGTATGAGTCGTTGCCGGTTTCGGATCAGGCCCAGGTGCGAGAGTTTTATCTCTCGAAGGTCGAAGAAGTCGATCCGGCGCTGCGGACGAAGTTTCACAAGCTGTATCAGTATTACTGAGTGACTACTGATCTGAATCAGTAGCGACCAATAGCGAGGCGACGCAATTATGGCGAAGGAAAAATTTGAGCGGAATAAGCCGCACTGTAACGTAGGGACGATTGGTCACATTGACCACGGCAAGACCACGTTGACGGCGGCCATCACCAAGGTGTTGCAGAAGCACAACCCGAAGATCGTGTTCCGGTCGTTCGATTCGATTGACAACGCTCCGGAAGAGAAAGCGCGCGGCATCACCATTGCCACGGCGCACGTCGAGTACGAGACGCCGAACCG
>JAIQFO010000084.1 GCA_020073215.1 Terriglobia bacterium
CAGGAAGCGCTCGAAGCCGCCATGTTGCGCAATCCTGTTTACTGGCGATCCTACTACCACGGGAGTGAAGACGAGATACATCTGGCGCGCATCTACAGTTACAGCGACCGTTGCCGGTACTACTGGGGCGACCCTAAGGTTCAGCAAGAACTGGCCCAACTTCGCGCCAACCTTGATGTTTGCCCGGCGCCTCCAACGTTATTCAGTCAACACCTGCCTTCACTGTACGAGGCGATAAGGTCTGGGCGGCTGCCGACGCATGCCGAAGACATGATTCAAGAACACATCCGAACTGTCCTACATGTTTATGCCGCGGCTTGCGGCATATAAGACGACTGGCTCAGCTCTACCATACCGGCGTTTCGACGCCGGCTGTTCTCGAACGAGTGAGGTCCGTGTAACGTTTTAGCGGGAGCTACAGGGGGTTCTGGAAGGAAATCGCCGCCCACTTCGGCCGCGATAAGCGGACCGTCAAGCGATGGGAGCGAGCGGAATCTTGATCGGCATCTCTTCCACGGTGACGTGAAGATAGGGAAAGGTGGAGGCAGCCTGGATAACATCCTAACGACTGACCGATAGAAGTGACCACGCTCGGCGCCTCGATGCGTGCCATGATGCGATAACCCCCGGTTGGTCGGCAACACGATGCTACAGGCGCTCGCTTGCGGCAATTACCCATAACCCAGGCGCGCCTCAAAGTTGTATTTCAGCAGGGCTGCCGGAGATTACACACAGAATCCCATTAACGGAAGTCGTGCGCTTCCCGAAGAAGATGCGGGACCAAATTTTCCCGCAGCCTGCTAGGGGTTTCTCCCTCCGCTTGAAGGCTGCGGGCTTGAAGGACGGCTATCAATACTCCAGAAGCTCATACAGTTCGACCCAACTGTTGGTGAAGAAGTGCACTTGCTGGTTCGCCAACTCGGTATGTTCAGGGCTGGTTTCGAATAGCTTAAGAGCAGTTTCAGCGGCAGGGAGACTGTCGAATCGACCTTGCCAAATGATGGTGTTGCCGGGGTCGCGGCTGGAGATGGGAGTCATGCGCTCGCCCCGGGGGAGAATGCCGCGGTGTTCCAAGCCCGCGAATTGTTTCTCCAGATCGATGAACTGCTGCCTCTTGGCCGGCTGAAACTGCTGAACAATACGCACAACGATGGCCACAAGATCCTCCTCTAACAAGTCTTCACATTGAATCAGATTGAGTTCCGACGACTGCAACCACAACTCGAATTAGGTACTCACGGCTCCTACAGAGGTTTCCGTTTCGTCGGGAAACTCAAAGGAGACTAATTCCGCCTTAAATCCCCGGGTTCTGATTGCGCCATAAGTTATTCCGAGCAGCATCCAGACAACGCCCGCGATCTTCGCCGAACGGCTCAGGTTCAACCACAGCAGCAAGCAGACAATGAACCCGAGGATCGGCACCAGAAAATGGCTCCATGCCCGGTTCCGTTCGCGCAGGAAATATCTGGCGAAAGACGCGGCGTTCACGCCCATGAATGCCAGCAGTGCGCCAAAATTCAGCAGTTCGGCAGCCCGCTCAAAGGTCAGGAAGCTGGTCCCAATCAAGGCGAAGATGCCCACGAATAAGACGTTGTTCCGGGGGATGCGGCGTTTGGGTTCGATGGCCCCGAAAAAGGATTTTGGAATAGCGTTACTCCGGCCCATCCCGTAAAGAAGCCGTGCCGCTCCGAGCTGCGATCCCATACCGGAACCCACAGTTGCCACCAGGAGCGTGACATTGATCAGGCTGAATAGCCAGGGACCGGCGGCCCGGCCGGCAACATGCACAAAGGCAGTGTCCACATCCGGAAAGGGTTGCGCACCGGGCCAAACCAACTGGGCAGCATAGACCTCGACCGAGGCCAGGGCGCCTGTGATCAAGCAGACCAGAACGGTTGCCAGAAGGATGTTGCGTTTGGGATTCTCGGCCTCCTCCGACAATGTCGAGATTCCATCGAAGCCGATGTAGGTCAAAACCGCCAGGGACGTCCCACCCAGCACGGCACCGGCTGAAAACGTTTGCGGGTCGTAAAAAGGACGCGTGAAGAAAGCCATCCCGTCGTGTGGAGTTCTGAGTACGTAGCGAGCGGCATCGGCCAGAAAGATGACGATGACAACTCCCATGGCCGCCGCCAGAGTGTCGTTGATCCGGGCGGAGGTGCGAATCCCGAAAAGATTGAGGCCGGTAAATAAAGAGATAAACAAAATAACGAACACAGGGTAGGGGATTTCAGGGAAAAAATTCAGCGCGAACTTGCTGCATAGAATCGTGCACACAATAGGATTGAGCATGTAGTCCATGGCCATGCCCCAGCCCGTCACGTAGCCGAGCGCGGGATGAATCTCTGATCCAACATAGGTAAACGCCGAACCAGCACTTGGGTAGGCCCGAGCCATGCGCCCATAGCTGATCGCGGTAAACAGCATTGCGACCATGGCAATGAGGACGGTCGTAACCGCATGGCCATTCGCCCGCTGACTCATCACCCCGTAAACCGGCATGGGCGCCGTGGGCTGAATGACGATCATCCCGTAGAGGATCAGATCCCAAAGGCCAAGGGTCCGGCGGAGGCTGGGTCCCTTGGCTGCGGAGACGGTTTGAGGGTCTGCCATGCGATTCCGTTGTTGCAAGATGGGGGACGAGTCCGATCTCGTCCCCCACGCCGGGGAAGAGCGCCCTTAGAAATAGAACTTCATAGCAAACTGGACGAAGCGTGGATCCCGCGCAGCCTGCAAAGAACCGAATTGCGGCGTACCCAGTTCGATAGCGACGGGCTCCACCTGGCCGGCCGCCCCGACCGGCCCCCAGAGGCCGTTCATGTGGTTCCAGATATTGAAGAAATCAGCCCGGAACTCAACGCGCATCTGCTCGCGCACGGGGAAGGTCTTCAACAGCATTACATCCCAAGTCTGGTACCCGGGACCGTGAACGATGTTTCGTCCTTCATTGCCAAACGTGCCCTGAACGAGATCGCTGGCAAATGCGCACGTGTTGAAGAAAGCACCGGGGACACAGGGCTTGCCGTTGGGATTGCCTACGACATCCGGCCGAGCGCAGTTGTACCCGACCGTGCCGCCACAGTCCGTGTTCGAACTATTCACCAACGGATCCGTAACGGTAAACCAGTTCCCGGTTGAAGCCGACGTGATCCCCGCGATCTGCCAGTGGCCGATCAGTTGGTTCCGGAAGCCGGAGGCGTTTCCGCCGAAGGCCTTGCCCTTGCCAAACGGCAGTTCCCAGACATAGCTCACGACCAGATGATGACGGACATCGAAGTCGGAATTGCCATACTCCATGCCGGGGTTGCGCTGATCGCGGAAGTCACCATTGTTGAGGGAGCCCAAACTGGCGCTGGAAGCGTCGTCCAGCGAATGGCTGTAGGTGTAGGCGACTTCAAATTGCAGCCCATGGGACATACGCTTCTCGAGTCGGGCTTGCAGAGAGTGGTAGTTGGAGATGGTGTCCGAGCGGAAAGCGTCAATCGTTCCATCCACCAATGGAAAGGGCCGGCGGTCTTTAAGCGGGGCATTGGGATCGTCACTCGGAGTCGCCTGGTTCCCGTTGTAGAACCCATAAAGCCGCTGGCCGTGCGAGCCGGCATAGGAAAGCTCCACCACGGTTTCGCTTGGCAACTGATACTCCATCCCCAAGTGCCACTGCTGCATCATGGGCGTCTTTATGTGACGATCGATCGAGTACAACAGCGGGTTGTTCGGGTCCACCAGCGAACTCGCCGGATAACCCTGGGTCCAAAAGTCGTTGATCATCAAGCTGGTGTCCACAGGTGGACCTAGCTTCACTCCGATCGCACAGTTCTTGTCTAAGGTGGCAGGATTAGCGTTGGCCAGAACCGGACTGCCGCACGGCGAATTAAAGGACTGGGTGATGAAGAACGGGGGATTGAATCCGGGGCTGGGAAATGAAAAGGGGCCGCTCTCCTGGCCTCCGTAGAAAATTCCATACCCGCCGCGCATTACGAGCTTGTCGGTCAGCTTGTAAGCAAGGCCAAGACGGGGAGCAAAGTCCTTGTAGTCGGGATTGACGAGACCCGGTGATGCATTTGCCTGCAGGGGCAAGATCGAAGCGATATACGGTGTGAGCTGAGCGGTCTGTCCCTTCGGCACGATCAGAGAGTTCGTCCCGAAATCAAACGTGGCCATCTGATTCTTGCCTTCGGTGACGGGCCGGAACAGCTCATAACGAAGCCCCAGGTTCAACGTGAGCCTGTCGTTCACCCGAACATCGTCCTGCCCATAGAACGCAAAGATGTTGCGGTGGTAATCCGGGCCATGCAGGTTCACGATATTGGCCGAGTCAGGGACGCCGAGCAGGAACGAGGCAATGTCGTTTCCTCCCGTCGTCGCTGCGGCTGGATTGTCGGTAAAGTCAGGACCGAAACTCATGTCGCCGCGAGGCGCTGAAACCTGAAAAATGGTGAATTGTTCTTTCCGCAGCTCTACCCCAACCTTCCAGGAGTGATGCCCTCGAATCCAAATGAGGTTTTCGTTCAGAACAAAGCTGTTTTGCTTCTCGATGGAGGGGAGAAAATCTGAGCTCCCGACGCACGCATAACTCACGAAGCAGATCGAAGGCAGGCCGCCGATCCCGGGCTGAAAGGGGACACCTAACAAATGAAGCTGCCCCGAAACGTCGGTATTCGCATTGGGCTCGACCCGGTGAGAATTGATGCGGTTGTACCCCAGGCGAAACTCATTCATCAGTTTCGGCGAAAACGTGTGCAGTTCGCTGATGGCAACGCTGCGGTAGGCGTTGTCCTGATTGCCAGCCGTGAAGCCGCCGCCGTCCAGAAAGCTTGTGAATGGGCCCGGCGTAACGACGGGCTGATCTTCATAACTGAAACGGGCGAAGATGTTGTCCTTGTCGGAAATTCTGTGGTCCACGCGGACGTCGAAGTTGTTCTGGTCCAGGCTCTTTTTGGGGTCGACCAGGTAGTTGTTTCCGGAGATGTCGACATTGGGTTGTGGGAACAGAGCCGCGAGCCCGGCGGCCACGGAGTTGATCGCGCTGGGCCCAGTGCTGGGAAAAATATTGGTGGGAACGCCAGTGGTGGGGTCAACATTGATGGGCACGCCGCAATAACCGTTCGTGTTGAGTCCGGAAGTCAGGGTCAGGCGCGGATTGAAAATCTCCCCCTGGTAGGTGGGGTTGCCACTGCAATCCAGAACCCCCGCGACCGGCGTCGTGAGATCGAGGATACTGGAGAAGTCGCCCCCCAGCATTTGAGGGGTGGGGATCAGCAGGAGTTGGGGCAGGGCTTGCCGAATGCGCAACCCCTCGTAGTCCACGAAGAAGAAAGTACGATCCTTCCTAATGGGCCCGCCAAGCGTGGCTCCGAATTGGTTCTGCTGGTAGGGTTGCCGGCCGAGGAAATCGAACGCGTTTCGGCCATCCAGTTTGTCATTGCGGAAGAACTCGTACAGGTTGCCGTGGAAGGCGTTCGTGCCAGACTTGATGACGGCATTCATGATGGCGCCATTGCCGCGGCCGAATTCTGAACTATAGGAATTAGTTTGTACCTTGAATTCGCCGATGGCATCGACGGAGGGCTGGATCACATACCCACTGCCGTTCAGCACGTCGCCCAGATTGGCGTTGTTGTCAACGCCATCGAGGAGGAAGTTGTTCTGCAATGCGCGCGCGCCATTGGAACTGAACCCGAAGCTGGTTTCGGTCCGCGAGCCGGGCTCGCTGGGAGCGACCCCAACTGCGAGCTGAGCCAGTTGCGCGAAATTGCGGCCGTTCAGCGGAAGCGTAGTGGCGGTGCGACCGCCGACGACTTTCCCGAGGTCAGAAGTTTCCGTCTCCAGTTGCGCGGCCGTGGTCGAGACGGTCATTGTTTCGTTGACGGTCCCCACCTGCAGGGTTACGTCCACGGCAAGGCGATCCTGAACGTTCAGAGTGACTGGGCCGGCCACCGCTTTTTTGAAACCGCTCTTCTCGACGGTCACGGTGTATTGGCCAATTCTCAGCGGGCCGGCGACATACTCCCCGCTGGAATTGGTCGTAGTCGGGAAGATGGTCCCACGGTCCACGTCTCGGACTGCAACCTTTGCGTCAGTCACCACGGCGCCCGTACCGTCCTTGACCAAGCCCACAATGTTGCCCATATCTTTCTGGGCCCAGCCAGCCGATGTCGCCGCCAAGACGAGCAACGCCACAACCGCAGCGAAAATGAGTGCGCTGTAAACATCACGAGAAAAGGATTTCATGTCGTGCCTCCAGACAAAGGCCGGCAGCGGAATCAGCGATTCCGCTCCGGCATCTTGGTAGCCTCAAGCAATAAATGCTCGGAAAAGTCAACGTTCAGTTTCGCGTTCTGGGCGTCGACTGGTCCCAATTGTTTTCCGTTCTCATAATCCAGAATTTGATAAGCGCCTGGCGCCAAGCCGCGCAGCTCGACTTGTCCCCGCCACGGTTTTGTTTTGTCCGGGGCGTAAAAGGCGTAATACATGCGGCCATCTTTCTCGATCGCGTAGGCCTCGGGCGAGTCATAGCCGTAGGTGTAGAGGTCGAGAAACTGGCCGCGCGAGAGCATCTTGGCCTGGTATATATCGATCCACTTTTTCCAGTGGACTTCCTTCTCGCGGGTTAGTTCGACCAGCTTGAACTTCGGGCCGTAGGCGGGCCAGGTGAACTTCGTCCCCAGCACAGCTCCAACGCCGACTTCAGAAGCAAAGTCCGTTCCCTGATCCACTTCCTGCAATGTGTTGCTGAACCGCACATCCGTCAGCTCGACATGGTCACCGTAGACAGCCGAATAGGGTCCGAGCAGCGCTTTGTACATTTTTGTGCGCAGACGGACTTGTCTGGCGCCGACCGGATCTGCAGTGACTGCCTGGTCGATGTAAGGGAGCCAAGCTAGGCTGGGCGGTGTCCCGCAGGGACACGCTTGGGTAACGCTGTCCGGCTTAAGTGCGCGGGTTGTCTCCAGAATGATCTTGTAAATATCGCCCACCGCTTCAATCGATTCGTTCGGAGACTTGTGATGGTGTTTCGGGTTGTAGCAAGCAGGGACCGTGTAGGAAAAATCGAGTTTGTGCCCGTCGAAATCCCAGTCGCGAATAAAGCGCTCGGTGAGCTGCTTATAGTACTGCTTCACTTCAGGCACAGCGGGGCAAAGAGCCCCGAGATCGGCCGTGGCTCGCCCCGGGTTTCCTTTTTCATCCAGGATCAGCCAGTCGGGGTGTTGTTTGACTACATTCGAAAGCTGATATGGACGATGATTCAGGATATCCTTTCCATGCCCGTCTTCGGCTACGAGCGGGATCCACCAGATCGTGATGTGGATGCCCGCATCGTGGTATGCCTTCACAACTTTCTGCAGCGAGTCGTCGGGAAAAGTGTCAGTTCGCGGCTCCCAATCCCCGCGGGCTTTGAACCAGCCAGCATCCAGCGTCGCCCAACGCAGCCCGAGCTCTTTCAGTTTGGGAATCGTGCCCAGCATCTGCTTGGGAGTAAAGTCCATCTCGTATCCCCATCCGCACCAGTTCGCCTCATAGTCGGCGTTCGTGGGGTGGGCGAGGCTCATTCCTCGCAACTGAAGCATCCTTGAGTAAAGACTCAAGGGTTCGAAGAAGTCGCCGTGGAAAATCAAAAGGAACGTTAACGGTGTTGCGTAGACCTGCCCTGGCTGCAAGTGCGTATCAGGATCCAACACAACCGCCGCATTCACGCGGCCATCGGCCAGCGTGTGTACTGGCAGACTCAATCGCAAGGGCACGGCCTCAGCGTGTCCGATGGCCTCTCCGACCGACCCCGTCCAGAAGGCCACCACGGGGATTCCACCGCCCGTCTGGTTCTCGTCATTGTGCATGACCAGTTGCATGGGATTAGCTCTGGAGAATTTGTCGGTGATGAGCATTACGTCGTCTTTTCCCCAGGCCTCACTGGAACCGTGAAACGACCACATGGCGTACGGACGCGCCTTCTGGTCGCTAAGCGACGCATTCAGAATGTGCTGCTGAGTGACAAGCCGGTCCAAGGTGACATCGCTGGTGCCAGTGTTTTTGTACGACGTGCTGGCCAGCACCAGGTTGGGAAGGCTGTCATACACCTCGAGCGCTACCGTTTTCTCAAGGTTTGCGATCGACTGGCTTTTCCCCGTGACCTCGATTCGCTTTCCGGTTGCACCCAGCCTGCCCGATGCATCGGTGATCCTGGCATGACCAAGGTCGAGTACGAAATCCCGGATCTCTTTGCCACCGCTCACCACATAATCCGCGCTGGAGCCGGCTTCTGCCTGGGGGTCATCGAGCGTCAACTCCTGCCCGTTCTGCAGGAATTTGGCCTGGAGGTAACCTGCGGCGGTCAACTGGAACTCCGCCGTTGAAGTCCTGATCACGACGGGTCCCCTAGGTCTTGTGGTTACGCTGATTGCTGAGGTGGTTGGAACAGCCTTACCACTGCGCGGCGACTGATTGCAGTCCGTGAGGGCAGAGCTCATCAGGAGGGCGACACAAAGCCCCGTTAGTCGCGAAATTCGAGGGGGGCGGCAACCGTGCGTATCAGTCTGACGCGTGCTCATGCGCAGAAACTCCTCAGCCGTTGGGATCAGCGGCGAAGCCAGCGAATGCTTGTGGTGTAACGTTTTACTAACGGAGACTAATATACCCAACCGAAATTCATGTCAAGCAAAAAAACCGTGGAAGGCCTAGCCCTGGGCCGGCGCTACCTCCGTAAAGAACTGCTCGATCTGGGGAGAGAAGGTCAGCTTGAGGTGGCGCGCAAATCCGAGCAGCGTGTCCAGACACGCATCGGGGTGAATTGTGTGCGGCGACAGGCACTTGTAGCTGGCCATCAAAACCCCGAATTCCAGAGCTGTCTCCAGAGGTCCATCGGTGATCTTCTCCCGGCGTGCCCCTTTCCGCAGCAGCGGAATGCCGGCAGCCAAGGCAGCGAGCACAGCTCCCAACAGCGAATCCCCCGCGCCGGCGGTCGAGGCAACCTTGACTTTGGGAGCTGGGCAGTAGTTGCAGACCCCGCCGGCAAATGCATAGGCGCCGCTTTCGCCCGCAGTCACAACCATCTGAAGATTCGGATACGCGGTGCCCAGGAATTTCAGGCAGGCATCGATAAAGGGACGGGGTTCCTCCGGGGCGAACTGGCAACCCACCAACTCGGCGGCCTCGCCTTCGTTCAGAGACACTAAATCCAGCAGCTCAAACATTCCAGAGTCTCTCATCGCCAGGATCTCCGCGGAAACAAAGGAGGCTGCCCGGAATGCTCCAGCGGTGGTCGCCCGCTCCAGGAAACGGCGGCGTGCTTCGAGTGGAACCTCTGGCGCCGCCAGCGCAATCGTACGTCTTCCCCACGAAGCAAGTAAGTCTGCTACTCCATTCAGATCTTTGCCGGCCAAAGCTGCTGCCGCGGAGTTGCTGGTCGTGATGTTACCGCCTTCGCCATTGGGGTATTGGAAACAGACGCTGAACAGTGTGGGTTTTCCGGGAATCGTACGCACCCGTCCAGTATCGATGCCCGCGTCCGACATCTCTTTGAGGACGAAGTGCCCGGGAGCATCATCGCCGATGTTGCCGATCGGCATGACATGAAATGGAAATCCGGATTGACTGGCGCCCAGGAACCTGGCGACGTAATGGATTACGATGTGCAGCTTGCAGTAATCCCGAACGTCAAGAAGTTGGCCCGGTCTGCTTTCCTCGCGACCCAGGGTGTGATCTCCTTTGAGCGAAAAGAAAATCCCGGTCCCGATTCCACCCACTCCAACCAGCTGCTGGTAGGGAGAATGTTCGTCAATCCGAAGCACGCGCATGCCACTTTTCTCCCTAGCAGGCTGCTGAAAAACTACTCCTAATCCACAGCCTTGTATGGTACGAGAAGGCATGCGCGGAGATGATCAGCAGCAGAATCACATCTTCAGTTATTTGTCGCCGGAAGCGCGGGTGCGGAAGGATCATCCGCTGCGTGCCATCCGGACCATGGTGGACGAAGTACTCACGCAACTGTCCCGACGGTTCGACACGATGTATGCCCGCGTCGGGCGTCCCTCGATTGCGCCGGAGAAGTTGTTGCGGGCGCAGTTGCTGCAGATGCTGTACTCGATCCGCAGCGAGCGCCCGCTGATGGAAGAGATGGATTACAACCTGTTGTTTCGCTGGTTTGTGGGCCTGAACGCCGATGATGAGGTGTGGGACCCGACCGTGTTCACCAAGAATCGCGACCGCTTGCTGGAGGCCGACGTGGCCCAGGAGTTTCTGGCGCGCGTGGTGGCGCAGGCGCGGGCCAAGGGTTTGAGCAGCGACGAGCATTTTACCGTCGACGGTACGCTGCTGGAGGCTTGGGCGAGCACGAAGAGCTTTCAACCCAAGGACGAAAAGCCATCGTCTCCGCCGGACGATCCCGGCAATCCCACCGTGAACTTTCGCGGCGAGCAGCGGTCGAACAAGACGCACGCGTCGAAGACCGATCCCGAGGCGCTGCTGGCGCGCAAGGGCGAGGGGAAGGAGTCGAAATTGAGTTACAGCGGGAATCTGTTGGTGGAGAATCGCAACGGGCTGATCGTGGACGCGGAAATGTTTCAGGCGAACGGCACGGCCGAGCGCGACGCGGCCCTGGTGATGCTGGAGCAGGTTCCGGGAACGAAGGCGGTAACCGTGGGCGGAGACAAAGGATTCGACACGCGAGATTTCGTGAAGGAGTGTCGGCATATGGGAGTCACACCGCACGTGGCGCAGAACCATGCGCGGCCCGGTGGCAGCGCCATTGATGGCCACACCACACGGCACCCGGGGTACGCCATCAGCCAGAGAAAGAGGAAGCGGATCGAAGAATGCTTCGGCTGGCTGAAGACGATCGCGCTGCTGCGGAAGGTGCGGCATCGCGGAGTGTGCAAAGTGCACTGGATTTTTACCCTCGCCTGCGCCGCCTACAATCTGGTGCGCATGCGCAACCTGACCGCCGCAGTTCCGGCGGCGTAACTCAGGGCCGACGTGTGTCTTCAGGAGCATCGAGTTAGACCCGAGGGCCACAAAAACATCGGAAATCAAACCGTTCGGCATCGTTAACGATGAGAAACAGAAAGAAAAACACGCTGCACATCAATTTTTCCGCAGCCTGCTAGAGAAGTTCCCAGTCGGGATGCTCGCTGATCGGGTGCCTGGCGGTTTCTTCCGTGGCAGTGATCACTGCATCGGGATGCCGCTGCAACAGCGTCATGGGATACTCTGCCACCGGTTCCGAGAATAAAGCGACGCGCAGCGCCGTCTGCTTCCACGACCCCGTATCGCTGTAAACGCGCACTTTCTTTGCTGACAAGCACTCCTTGATCCCCAGGGTGATCGACATCGGCGGGACAAACTGGTAGGCCCCGCCAAAGGTCCGCTGCGACAGCGCGAGAATCGTGTCGAGGTTGTTCTCCTGAATTCGAATCGTGGAGTTCGAGAGTTCTTCAAGCGTGATGGAGTTGTAGGGATGCCGGCGTGCCTGGTTGTAAGCGATGTGTCCGTCCTGTCCCCAACCGCCTATTGTGATGTCAACGGCCGTGGCAGCAATGGCCGCGCGCACTGTTTCCGCGGTCGATGGCAAGAGCCAGAATCTCTGCGCCTCCGGCACCTGCAATTCAGACCGGATCCCGTCATAAAAATGTTTCTCCATAAAACTGCGAAAGTTGTAAGGATGTCTCGTCGGCAAGGGACCGCCTTGCCAATCCAGACACTCGTCCATGTGGAACACAGAAAGCTGCCGCAAGGAGACGCCTCGTGTGTTAACCAGCTCGGTAAAAGGCGCATACCAGCAGACCGGGCCGCAGGGAATAATGGCGCGTGCCGGCAAGCCCTGCTGGTTGTTGGCTGCAATTACAGCGACGAGTTCTTCCGCCATTAAACGGCCCATCTCGGCCGAGTCAGCCACCAGGCGGAACTTCGCTCGTAAGTGAGGATGGCCAGGCAACTCTCTCGCAGGAATTCTGCACCAGCGGTAAAGGTCGGCGCTGCGAACGTGATCCATAGCATCTCCAAGGCACAAAACGCGTGGCTACAACCTCTCTGGTAAAAACGCAGCACTATTAAGACGTGCGCTGTGTCCCAGGCAACACCCCTGCGCTCCGCCCATGCTCAGGAATGCGGCGCCGGGCAGGTCGAGTCGCGGACGACGAGTTTGGGGGAAACCTTCCTGTGCTTGGGCGGGAGCGTACGTTTTTCCGCCGCCGCCCGGATCAGCTCCTCGACCATTTCCGCTCCCAGCGAGCCTTGCATCTCAAGCAGTTGATGCACGGTCGTGAGGGGAGGATTATAGAAGGCAGAGCTGGGAACATCATCGAATCCCACCACTGAACAGTCCTTGGGAACCCGGCGCCCGGCTTTCGTCAGGGTGCGAATGGCAGCACAAGCGGTCAGGTCGTCAAACGCGACCAGAGCCGTAAAGTCCGGACAGCGTTTTAACAATTCTGCGGTCAACTGGCAGCCTTCGGCATACGTGGAGTTCCTGCCCTTGATCTCCAGCACCAGTTTCGCCTCCACTTTGAGGCCCACATCGCGGGCGAAGGTCTCAATGCCGCGCCAACGCTGCATGCTGTCCACCAGGATTTTGGGGCCCTTGATGTAGGCAATGCGGCGATGTCCGAGTTCATAGAGATGCTGGATCGCCTGCCGCGTCCCCGCTTCGTTGTCCACCACCACCGAGCGCAGGGGACTCTCTTCCAATTCCCTTCCGATGACCACCGCAGGAATGTTGCGGTCAACCAGCTCGGACAACAAGGCGGGATCGAGGTAGATGGGATTGGCGATGGCGATGATCCCTTCCACGCGCCGTCCCAGCAGCATGTCCAGGCAGCGGTGAAACTGGGAACGGTCGTCCTGCAGGTCGGTGACGATGGGGAAGTAACCCGACGGCCGCAGACGATTTTCGATGCCCCGCAGAATTTGCGTGCAATAGGGGTCGGTGATGTCAAACACGACGACGCCGACCGTCTGGCTGCGCTGGTTGCGCAGGGAACGAGCGAACAGATTAGGACGGTACCCGAGCCTTTTCGCCACTTTCCAAACGCGTGCCCGGGTGCGCGCGGAAATGCGCTTGGCTGCGGGGCCATCGTTCAGCACCATGGAGACAGTGGTAATCGAGAACCCACTCTCTCCTGCAACATCGCGGATCGTGACCATCGTTGTGTTCGGCGGATCGTCTCCTCTTTGTTCTGGTCGCAGGTTGCGCAGTGAACTCAGTCTGTGTCCTCCGTGCCTGCCTGACCATAGGTCGTATGATACCGGTCGTACCATTTCCGGACTTCTTCTGCCGGCAGCGGACTGGCATTCCCTATCTGCAGCGCCAGGTGGCAGGTCTTGGCAACATCTTCCAACATAACAGCCGCTTTCAGGGCCGCTCGCGGAGTCGCTCCAAAGGTAAACGCGCCATGGTGGGCCAATAGCACTGCGGGCGCGGAATTTCGATGGCGCAGGATGGCCTCGCCGATGTGATCGCCAATGTTGTCCACATAAGGACAGCAGGGAATCTCGGGCCCGAACTCATCTGCGATCGCCGTCAGATAAGCTGGAATCGGGCGGCCCTGCACCGCAAAACTGGTTGCATAGTTCGAGTGAGTATGCACAACGCCGCCGAGGTCGGGGCAATGGGAATATAAGTACAAGTGATGAGGCAGATCAACGCTTGCCTTCAGCTGGTCTCCAGTTTCTCCCGTATCGATCTTGCGGCCCAGCAGGTCGGTGGTCACCAGAAGAGCAGGGGAAAGTTTTTCATAGTCCATACCGCTGGGCTTGATCACAACCAAACCGCTTTCCCGATCGATGCCGCTGGCGTTTCCGCTGTGCATGGTCACCAGGCCTGCCCGGTAGATGCCCAGGTTCGCTTCGAAGACTTCTTCCCGCAAGTTTTTCAGCCTGTCCATAGCTCTCCCGCACAATGTACGGTCCACAAGACGTTCTAGCAAGTCAGCGGGTACGATGTTGTCTGACATTCCAGTTGACAGCCGTTCTCCAAGAGTCTAGATTTTGCAGTATTGTATCGTTTTACCGGAGAAATTGCTTGGGAGATTACGGCAAGCGAATTCGGTTGAAACGAATCCTTCGTGCGGGGCATGGCACGATGGTGGTCGCGTTTGATCACGCCATCGTCCACGGCCCGATCCCGGGGACAATCGATCCAGCCAGGCAGATTCAGCGATTTGCCGACGCCCAGGCTGACGCCATCCTGCTCAATTTCGGAACCTTTCGGTATTTCGCGGAATTGATCTCCCCGCAGTTCGTGCCCGGACTCATCGCGCGCCTTGACTGGACAACGGCTCTCGGCGGCGCTCCGAAGACTTCTGGAAATCAGTTCAAGAGCTGTCTTGTAGCGCGCCCGGAGGATGCTCTGCGAAGAGGCGCCGATGCCGTGATTACCTTTCTCGTGATTGGCACCGATGATGCCGAATTCGAGAGAAACGAGGTCCAGCGTGTTGCCAGGGTTGCACGTGAGTGTGAGCGGTTGGGCATGCCATTGATCGTGGAATCGTTAGCCCGCGGCCCCCAGGTTCAGAATCCTTGTGACCCGAAGTGGCTTATGTTGCATTCCCGCATGGCGGCAGAACTGGGCGCTGACCTGATCAAAACGGAATACACGGGCGACTCGGCCAGCATGCGCACGGTCGTGAATTCGTGCCCGGTTCCGATTCTGGTTCTAGGGGGCAGCCGCACCGGCTCAGACCAGGACGTTCTCGTCTTTGTGCGCTCAATCGTTAAGTCGGGCGCGGCGGGCGTGTTCTTTGGACGAAACGTATTTCAAGCGGATAACATGCCCGAGCTTTTGCAGCAAGTGCGTGCCTTGCTCGAAGGCCGTGAACCGGCACAAGGATCGTGACCCGTGAGTCTGCTGGCAGTTGACATGGGCTCCAGTAGCTGTAAGGCCGTGGCTTTCTCG
>JAIQFO010000085.1 GCA_020073215.1 Terriglobia bacterium
GCCCACCCCTGTCGGGATGATAAAATTGGAAGCTTTCTTCTTTCCTTTCTCTCCCACCCCGGTCACGGCGGCAATGATCACAAGACTATTATGCGTAAGTCCTGCATTGGTGATGAATTGTTTGGTTCCGTTGATAACCCATTCATCTTCTTCCAAGACCGCTCTCGTCTGAATCGCACTGGTATCTGAACCCGCCTGAGGCTCCGTCAAACCAAATGCCCCGATCTTTTCCCCTGTGGCCAATGGCATGAGCCATTTCTTTTTCTGCTCCTCTGTTCCAAAGGTGCAGAGGAGATTCATCGCGAGCGTGACAGAATCTAAAAGGGAGTTTCCCAAAGAGGCATCTCCTCGACTGATCTCCTCGATGGCGATGATCATGGAAAGCCAATCCAATCCCCCTCCCCCGCATTCCTGAGGAAAGGGAATGCCGCAAATCCCCAAATCACCCATTTTTTTCCATACCTCATAAGGGAATTGACCGGTTTTATCCAGATCCTCTGCGATGGGCATAATTTCGTTTTTGGCAAAATTCCTGCACAAATCCCTGACCATCACTTGTTCAGTGGAAAGGTTAAAATCCATATGTTCTTCTCCTTACATGGAAAATATGGGTGGTGGGATCGAATCAAGCATTCCCTTGAGACATCAAGATGAAACAGAAAATACCTATTTCCTGCAACGGCAAAGAGTCCTATTTGTTTATCTTGACTACCCCGCCGCTACTTATGGACCAATGGTTCTGCACGGCCGTGACAGTTTCAGGATGTCCAGACCATTGTTCCGATCGATGATGTAAATGAGGCCCTTTGCGTCGACAAACAGATCATTTGTCTGCGCTGAGGGAAAGCCCGGGGCCGGCTTCGGAACATAGGACGCCACCTCTTCAGGGCGGTAGGGATTGGAGATGTCAATGACCCGAAGGCCACCTGAAAACCACGCAGCGTAAACCAGGTTATCCGGACCGACGTATTCGTGCGGCTGATGTGCGCCGAACCGTCCTTCCCCGAGACGCCGCCTTTCCTTCTCCGAAACCTGGAACGTGGCCACCGGCACTGGTTTTGTTTCGTCTGTAATATCGAATATCCACATAAACGCCGGAGGACTCGTATTGCCGCCAACCGCCTCATCGAAAACAATCAGCCAATCACGACCGAGGATTTTATGACTAACGGGCAATGCCGTGTGGGTCGGCCAGGAATAAACGGAATGATAATCAAAATGGCTGATGGAACGCGGTTTTTTAAGGTCCGTGATATCTACGATTGAGAAGCCTCCCCCCCACAGAGGGACATAGAGACGATCACCCCAGCGGTTCGGGTGATGGGTTCTCACCTCTGTTCCCTGCCAGGTTGGCCGTTCCCCGCCGGCGATCCATTGGCCGGGAGTCCACCACCGACCCACTTCCTTGGGCCTCGCTGCGTCGGCGAAATCGATGATCATCGTGATGTTTCCTTGGTACCCGCTGGCGCTTGCGCTGGCGTAAATCAGTTTCCTGTCACGGTCCAGTTGAAAACGATGAACACCGGTCCCGCCCGTTTCGAACCCGCCCATCTCCATGAAGGCAACCTCCTTTGGCTGGGCTGGGTTCGAGATATCAAAAAAGACGAGTCCGGCTTTGTCGCCCGGCTTCCAACCGCCATACACTTCTGCGTTGGTGACCAGGATATTCCCGCACAGGCGCGCCTTGTGTGAGTGGGTGCCCGGCCGCGTCTTGATCCTGGAGACGACCCGCGGGTGGCTCGGCTCGGAAACGTCGATGATACTCGTAGCAAAAGGCGGCGCTATGTGGCCGATGACCGCGAGCGGTCCCTGGACATCCACCATACCGCCCCCTTCGATGTCCAGATGACCGACGGAGGCAATGCTTTTGACTGCCGATGGCTCCATGTTTCCTCCTAAAACAGACTGACACATCCCGATCAGAAAAAATAATGCGAAAAGCCAGGTAATTGTCTTTCCCATCGGATCACCTCGAGATTAAGGCCCACACATATCCATCGGGGTCCGCGACAAAGGCTTCAGTTCCATAACTGTGATCTTTCGGATCGGCCACGATCCGATAGCCGTTACGCCGCAACCGTTCCACGAGTCCCTTCACGTCGGGAAAAACAAAATGCGGATACATCCCTTGCGGCGGACGCCCACGGTCAGGTGGCGCCGGGCTCCATTTCCAGCGTTTTGACCAAAGATATATGCCGATGTTGGCCGCTTCCAGCATGACAAAGTCTCCCGATCTCTTTCTTACCTTAAGCCCCAATTCGTCATGATAAAACACAACCGAACGATCCAGGTCCTTGACTTCCAAAAGAATATGATCAATTGCAGGAACAGCGCGTGGAGAGTCAGTCACTCTTGCTTCGTGCCTCCAACCTACTGATAGCAGCAGGACACATGCGAGATAGAGATAGAACGGTTTCATGTGACCCTCGCTTTTCTTAGGTGTTAGTTGCTCCACCTCCTGGTCCCTCATTAAAATATAGGTATTTTATGAAAATAGGTCAACCGATACTTTCAGTGAGGTAGAGTTAAGAAAGTCGGTTCTTTGCTACACACGAGTCCTCAGGGAGAGGTTCATTGGAGAACTGAAGACTATCGGTTGAACGTCAGTGACCTGACAAAATATAGGCAGGAATGGTTCCAGATAAATGAGGGAGATCGTTGTTCAATTGACCTTGATGCACGAATGACCGTGTCCTTTCCCCTAACGGATTTAGTATCAAACGATCCACCCGACAATTCCGCTCGCTCTCTCATACGACCAAGACCCAAGGGCGGGTCTCACCGACATGACTAGGAAAGTCCGATTTAAGTCAATCTTAAGGCAGGGTTTTCCTTTCTAAAGTTTACACTCGCTACCCACTCTAAAGTATTTGTTATTCAACCAGACCATCGGACTTAACTTATCGTTCATTCTAAATCCCACCACTTCGGCAATATAGATCGCATGGTTTCCTTCCACATCCCATAATGAGGTTTGGACACGACATTCAATATTGGCGAAACATCCTAGGATGAGGGGGGCCCGTATCATATTGGCAGTCTCGGTCTTAACCCCAAATTCCTTAAATTTATCGATTTCATATCCGTGAATGCTTCCAAATTTTCCTGCTAAATCCTGCTGGCTATCAGCAATCAGATTAATTGCAAACTCCTTTGACTTTTCGATGAGGTGATAGGTAGCGAAAGTCTTGGAGACGCTGATCGCAAGAAGGGGAGGCACTTGAGAAACATACATTGAACTCGCTGTCATGGCCCCTTGAATATTGTCCGCTTGAGCCGTGAGGATCGTGACGGAACAAGGCAGTTGCATGGTGGCTTGGACAAAAGATTTGGTTGACATAAAATCCTCCGTTACGGGTTTGATTGGTTTAGTGATTCTTCCCTCGATAAACAATATCTAATTCTACATGGCCTGCACTCCTGACGATAGGGGGTTCACTATCGATCCTATTACCGGGTGCTTTTTTCTCGGAAGTACCGTCGAACTTTCGCCGCAATTTGACGGTCTGTCATCCTGTCAATGGTCTCCATTCCGGCGATGCGTCCGCCCAGGTTGTTTTCACGAGACGCTTCTTCAGCGCGCTTGCTCCGGCTTCCCCATATGCACGAGGATACGATGCTTGACCAGACCGCGATCCAATGGGATCACTCCATCCCGCATGCGCTGGCCATCCATCTCCACCCACGACACATCTCGCTCGCAGCCTTCCGGATTCTCGACATGGATCTCGTAGATCGCTTCACCGTGACGATAGCGCAGGTGGAAGCCTTCCCACCACCCGGGGATAACCGGATTCAACTGTAGGTGATCCCCGCGCACCTTCAAACCCAGGACCTCTTCAACCCAGGCTCGATACATCCACGCTGCCGAGCCCGTATACCAAGACCACCCCCCTTGACCGATCCGCCCGGGCAATCGGTACACGTCCGCCGCGACCACGTAGGGCTCAAGCCCATAACGCCACACTGTTTCCGGATCACGCGCGCGCTCAATTGGGTTGAGGATGCGGAGTATTTTCGCCGCCCCCGTGCCATCCCCTCGACGTGCCAAGGCCATGGCGAGCCACAGGGCGGCGTGAGTGTACTGGCCTCCGTTCTCCCGCACCCCCGGAGGATACCCCTGGATGTATCCGGGTGACGGGTCCGACCTGTCAAAGGGAGGCGTCAGAAGCTGCACCAGACCTTCCTCCTCGTGAACGAGATGTTTCCACGCTGATTCCAAAGCCCTATCCGCGCGGTCTGGGGCGGCGGCTCCACTCAGCCAGGCCCAAGATTGGGGCAGGGAATCAATCCTCGCCTCTTTATTCGCCGAAGAGCCGAGCGGCGTGCCATCGTCGAAGATCGCTCGAAGATACCACTCTCCATCCCATCCTGCTCGCTCGGTACGCTGAATCAGCGCATTTCTATCTTGTTGATAGGACTGGCTTAGATCCGGCCGGCCCAGTCCCTCAGACAACTCGGCCATACCCTGAAGCACATCGGCCATGAACCACGCCAGCCAAACGCTCTCCCCTTTGCCCCCGGCGCCCACAAGGTTCATCCCATCGTTCCAGTCCCCAGTCCCCATCAGGGGCAAACCATGGGACCCAAAGGTCATGCTGCGCGTGACGGCGCGCCGGCAATGCTCAAACAGCGTGGCGTGTTCAAGCCCGATTTCCGGGGTGAAGAGCATCTCGTGCTGATCGCCTCCCAGCGCGGGCCCGTCGAGGAAGGGGATCTCTTTGTGCAAGAGGTCCACATCGCCGGTGACCCGCATGTATTGAGTGACGACATAGGGCAGCCACAGGGGATCATCGGAGATCCGCGAGCGGACACCCGCGCCGCTGGGTGGATGCCACCAGTGCTGGACATCGCCTTCTTTGAACTGACGGCTCGCTGCGAGCAGGATGTGCTGGCGCGCCAACTCGGGAGATGCGTATAGGAATGTCATAACGTCCTGCAGTTGATCGCGGAAGCCGAATGCACCGCTGGACTGGTAGAGGGCGGAACGCCCCCAGATCCGACAGTTTAGGCTCTGGTACAAGAGCCAACGGTTGATCAGGAAGTCCGCTGCCAGCTCGGGGGTGTGCACTTCGATCGTGCCCAATAGATCATCCCACCACGTTTTCGTCCGGCTTAATGCGGTCTCGAGTGCCAAGCCTTCGCTGTAGGTCAGAACCCGTTTATGGGCCTCTGCCACCGACTCGGCCTGGCCCAACATGCACGTGATCTCAGCCCTCTCTCCGGGAGAGAGTTCAACCGTAACCTGCAGTGCCGCACACGGGTCGAATCCCGCCCCCGTCCGACGTGATAGCCCGATCCGCTCCATCGCCGCCGGGCTACCCAGCGAGCCATTGCGCCCGACGAAGGACGTGCGGTCGCCGGTGTAAGACTCCGCAGGCGGGCTGATGGCCGCGAAGGCGATCCGCCCCCCGTATTCGGGGTGGTAGCGATTCCGGGCGATCAGGACCTGGACTTCGTCATCCCAGTCGGTCACGACGTGCATCTGGGAGGATTCTCGATGTTCGCCCAGTGTCCACTCCACATAGTACGTCACCGACAGTCTGCGACGCCGGGAGGAGTCGTTCCTTAACCGCAGCCTCTGCAGCTTAATCGGCTCTCCCCCGTGCTCATCCACCGGAACGAAGACCGTCAACTCCTGCTCGATCCCTTGACTGTTATGCTCGAAGACCGTGTACCCCGCCCCATGCCTTGCCCGATAAGCGGCGTCTTCGCGGATCGGCGCCGGGGTCGGCGTCCAGTAGAGACCGGTCTCCTCGTCCCGGATGTACACCGCCTCAGACGGTGGATCCATGACGGGGTCGTTCGACCATTGCGTCAGGCGATTGCGCTGGCTGTTGCCACACCAGGTAAATCCAGACCCCGTTTCGCTGACCAATGTGCCGAAGGTGGGGTTGGCGATGACGTTCACCCAGGGTGCAGGCGTGTGGGTGTCGGGACCAAGATAGATCGCGTATTCACGCCCATCCGGGGTAAAACCGCCCAGGCTGTTGAAGTACGGCAGGTCCATGAAAGGCAGCGAAGCCGAAGGCTCCCGGGGAGCACGTTTCTTGGCCATGGGTTCCGACAACTCGGGAATCTCCACAGGCACGCCCTGGAGTAACGTGCCGCGGGCCGCTACGAGCACCACACTCGCCGCGGCCATGAGCAGGGTCAGGTCTTCCTCCGGAATTTGATCCGCACTGCGCAAGAAAATTCTACCCGGCTGATCCTTCCCCGTATATGTCGAATGCGCCTGGATCAGGCCCTCGAGCCGTTCACGCAACGGCTGCTCATAGCCCCCGGCCTCCTCGTTGAGGATCACCAGGTCTGCCGTCAACCCGTGCATCCGCCAATAGGTGTGCGCCTGGAGCATCTGACGGACCAGGCCGATATCCCGCGCCTCGCCAGTGGTGATCAGAATAATCGGCAAGTCGCCCGAGATTCCATAAGGCCATAAGCCGGCTTGGCCCTTGCGGTTCTCTTCGATGCGTTCGGCGGGAGGGCGCAAGAGCGGGTTGGGAAACAGCAGGTGGCTGGCCAGCTGCTGGAAGCGGCGAGCTTCGTCGGGCTGGATGCGAAGCAATCGCAGCTCAAGCTGGGCTGATGCCCAGGCGAAATCCATCGCCCGATCGATGGCATGGGGATCGCTGTACTTGCCCATCAGCCCCAAGACCTGCTGGCGTGTTTCGCCGGCGGCGAGAACCAGGGAAACCTGGACACGCTGGCCTGGACCGAGTGTCAGGTTCTGGCGCAGGCTGAGGATCGGGTCCAGGACAAACCCCTGGTTGTTGCCAAGCTTCTGGAGGACCCCCATCGGATTTGCGAGCGTCCGTCCTCGGCCGATGAATCGGCGCCGGTCGGTCTCGAACTGCAAGGCTTCGTCCTCGGGATGTTCAAGCGTAAGGCGGTGCGCAACGTAAATGGGTGCGTCGTCTTCCACGCGAGGTCGGCGGTACGCGAGCAGGGCCTGATGTTTAGGCACCGCTTCGGTTTGGATGAACAGCTTGTTGAATGCCGGATGCTGCCGGTCTGCGTTGTGCGGCGCCAGCGAGAGTTCAACGTAGCTCGTGAGATTGAAATGGCGGGTGCGAAGGGACCGATTGAACAGGGTGACCCGCCGAATCTCGACGTCATCTTCGGGCGAGACGATGACCTCTGTTTCGGTTTGAATGCCGTTATCGGCGCGCCGGAACACGGCACGGTCGAGCGCAAAGTCGGCGGAGTACGCCTCCACCTTCCCACAGACCGGGTGATACGTGTTCGACCACAATCGATCCGAGTCGGCCTCATGGATATAGCAGAAGGTCCCCCACGGATCCTGAGTTCGATCCGCCCTCCAGCGTGTGATCTCGAAGTTGCCCCACCGGCTGTATCCCCCACCGGCGTTTGTGATCATCAAGCCATAGCGACCATTGTAAAGGAGTTGGGTTTTGGGCGTGCTCGTATGGGGGGTATCGAATTTGCTCACCGATGGGGCACCTTCGCCGACGCTCTCCGGCAAAGACATTCTCTCCCGTGTGGAGATGTGGTGGAGCGGAGACAGGATCGGGATGCGTTCATAGAGCAGGGGCTCCACGGCACGCACGCGTGCGTCGGCATGGAAATGGCGCTGGATAGGATTACCGTGGAGGAAGTTGGTCAGTGACAGAAAACTCATGCCTTGATGATGCGACAGGTAGGCTTGAATGATCACCCCACGCTCGCCCTCACGACTCGGTTGACGGCTGAAGTCGATCGCTTCGTAGTAGCCGTAATCGTTCAACAGCCCCAGGCCGGCCAGTCGTTTCAGATTCTGCACGGTCTCTCTCGGTGAAACGTTCAGCGCCAGAAGGGTGGCATAGGGTGAGACGACGACTTTTTCCTCCAAGCCGCGTTTCAATCCCAGCTCCGGTACGCCAAAGGCCTTATATTGATAGGTCTTGTTCAGGTCCAGGTCCCCAAAGGCAGACTCTGAGATCCCCCACGGCACACGACGCTGGCGGCCGTAGGCAACGTGGATCGCCACCGCTTCCCTCGCTGCCTTATCCAGGAGCGAGTTCTCCTGAGAGCGTTGGAAAATCAGCGGCATCAGATATTCGAACATGGTTCCGGTCCAGCTGAGCAGAACCCGGCGCCGACCGATTGCGCCGTAGGGTCGACTCATGGAGAACCAATGCTCAACCGGGACATCCCCCCGAGCGATGGCGATAAAACTCCCAAGCCGCGCCTCACTCGCCAGGAGATCGTAGTAGGAGCGATCCAAGCGGCCTTCGGAAACATTGTAGCCGATTGAGAACAACCGTCGTTCGGGGTCATACAAGAAGCGCATATTGATCGATTCGGATAACCCGTGTCCGTCCTGGATGAGCCGCTCGCCCAAACCCAGGATTTCACCGGCCAGCCATCGCGACCTGGCGAAGGACTCCATCAGGCGGTCAAGCCATTCGAAAAGGGGGCGGGCGGCGGGTGGAGCCTGGTCGCGGATCGATTGGAGGATCGGGATACAGCCGATGCGCCCGGTGGCAAGATCAAGAAGCGAAGGCGCATGAGACAGTGCCTGGCGGATGGCGATCAGGGCCTCCAGACCCAGCGGCGTGATCTCCTCCTCCTTTTTTTCATCGAGGATTTCGATCCAGGTGAGATAGCGATCCATGATCGTTAGCCAGGCCGATACCTGCTCGCCCATCTGGCCGGCCCAATAAGCCGCTCCCGTTTCAACGTCGGCGGACTCACGCGCCTGATCGGCAAGAGCCCTGACGCTACCCTCCACCCGCCGCAGCAAGCGAAGCGCGTCGGCGATGCGAGCCGGCGGGGTTTCCCACGCGCGCATCAGTGTGTCGAGGGCGTGGACATCCAGACCCGAAATCCTCTCCTCTCCGACGACCTGTTTCAGGATTTCCCCGGTATCCCGGAGACCTTCAAAGGCGCTCCCCTCCAGGACGGGGCTCTGAATCAGCTCGTCCAGTCCGTGCTCCAGTGACCATAGGGCACCCAGCAGGTTTCCGCTGTCTACGGCGGACACGTAGCGGGGTTCGAGAGGGATCAGGGTTTGAACATCGTACCAATTCAGCAGATGGCCCTCATAGCGCTCCAGTTTGCCGATCGTCTCCATGGTCCGGGCCAACCTTTCGACAACTTGATCCACCGTCATATACCCGAAATTATGTGCGGAGAGCGCGCTGAGCATCCAGAGCCCGATGTTGGTTGGACTGGTACGCATCGCCAGTCGGTTCTGAGGGGAGACCTGGTAGTTGTCGGGTGGGAGCCAAGACGTATCCTCGCTGACAAAGTCTGAGAAATAGCGCCAGGTTCGTCGTGCCACCTGCCTCAGGAACCGCAGATCCCTTTCAGGCAGCAGGAGTTGCTTTTGCTTCGCCTGCGGTCGAAGGTTCAAGCACCAGCCGATGAGAGGGGATAGGAACCACAAAACGAGCCAGGGGCTGGCCATCGCAAGGCTGGACGGCATCCAGCGCAGCACCGCCCAACCCACGATCCCGCTGAATAGGCTCGCCAGGCCCAAAGAAGCTACAAACCATGGTTGCCGACGCGGGGCACCCCGAGGAGTCACCTGGGCCGAAGTCCATTCGAGCAACCCATGGTGAGAGACGAGGCGGCGATACCAGACCCGCAGAATGGCATCCAGAGCCAGCCCGGCCTGGTGCACAAGCAACGCCGCATCCGCAACCGTCCGCAACAGGTCGTGCGCCACCTTCGAGAAGGAGAAGCTCTTCAGCCCCTGGCGGGTGGTCGCCATGGTGAAGGGCTGGGCAAAAGGGTGGAAGAGCAACTGCATGGCGATCACAAGCGTAGAGATCCACCCGATCTGAGGAGAAGCCAGCCAGGAGGCTATGAGCAAGCCCAGGCTGGTCGCAGGTATCAGGCTCCGGCGCAAGTTGTCGAAAATCTTCCAACGGTCGAACCAGGAGAGCGGGTTTGGCACTCGCCGTCCCCCAGGCTCGGGAACCCACGGCAAAATCCAATCCGCGATCTGCCAATCACCGCGAATCCAACGATGTTGCCGGCGGGTGTAGCTCAGGTAACTCTGCGGGAACTCATCATAGAGCTCAATATCACTGGCCAGGCCCACCCGGACGTGAGCGCCTTCAATCAAATCATGGCTCAGCAACCACTCTTCCGGAAACCTCCCGGACAGCACCCGACCGAAGGCGCGCACATCATAAATCCCCTTTCCATGGTAGGAGCCTTCACCGGCGAGGTCCTGATTGACATCGGAAACGGCTTTGGTGTATGGGTCGATTCCGACCGCGTCTGCGAAGAGCCGGCTGAAAGGCGAGCCACTCGTGCTCGGAAGCGTTGGGCTCACGCGCGGTTGGATGACGGTGTAAGAGCCGGCCAAGATCCTGCCTGCGGCATCGAAGCGCGGCCGGTTGAGGGGGTGTGCCAGGGTCTCGATCATCCTGCGGGCAGTGCCGAGAGGGAGCTGTGTGTCGCTGTCTAACGTGATGACGAACCTCACCTGGGATAGATGATCCGGGTTTCCGACATATACCAAACGATCGGCATCTTCAGCCCGCGTTCCATCGATCAGACGATTGAGTTCTTCTATCTTCCCCCGTTTGCGTTCCCAACCGATGAATTTCTGCTCGGATTCACTCCAGGTGCGGTCCCGATGGAAAAGGAAGAAACGCTCGCCGCCATGCCGGTCATTGAGGCCTTCAATGCTTTCGATTGCAGTTCGGAGCAGCCGCTCGTCGTCCGCACGATACGCCTGATCCGAATCGGTGTAGTCCGTGAAGAGGCTGAAGAGGAGATTCCCTTCCTTGTTGGCCAGGTACCGGATTTCTAACTTCTCCACCTCCGCCCGGATCGTCTCCGCGTCTACCAGCATCATGGGCACAACGATCAACGTTCGAAATGCGTCAGGAATGCCCGAAACCTTAAAATTCATCTTTGGAAGGGCTCGGGGTGGAAGCAGCCGCATGACGAGGTAATTCAAAACCTCGAGCACGAGTTGGCTGACGGGGATCAACAAAAAGAGGGCGATGACAAGCCGGATCCCGGGCGTCTGCCCGCGCAGACCCACCAGGACGATCAGGGAGATGGATACAGCGGAGAAGAGGCTGAGCCCAAGAAAGTAGACTGCAGAATGATGCCGGTATACCCACTGCAGGACGCGGAAACGTGGCGCCTCATGGCAACGGAGGAGCTGCGCAAGCTCGCGCCTTCCTTCACCCATCAGATAAGTCCCGACGTGGAGCCACCGGTCATCTTCCGTCGTCTTAGATGCGGCGTGCGTTGCCAGCTCGATGGCGCGTTGGGCGACCTGGTCTTCCGCCTGACCGGACCCACGGGCGAGTTCTTCTATCGTCCGACGATAGCGATCGCGTGTGTCGAAATCCATCTTGGAATAAACGCCGGAGGGATCGAATCGAAGCAACCGCTCCACGCGGCTGAGACGCTCGAAGACTCCCCTCCAATCCAGCAGGGCCAGCTGTCGCAAGCTGGTGAATGCGTTGCCGATAGAGATCTGATCCTTCGTCTGGCGGTTTTGCTCACGCAGGTTGAGCTCGCTCAGGGATTTCCGGTAAGTGCGCTCCAGCCAGCTCTGGACCGGCACCAGCGCGGCGTCTTCATCGTAGAGATGATCGACCAGTTGAGTGGCGAAATAGGGGCTCGGGCCGGGTTGGGTTGCAGCAAGTTCTGCCAGGATAGAAAAGAGCTGTTTGGGGTCTCGCCGGTTGGCCGTAATGAGCCTGTTCGCCCAGAAGTCGGCGATCTCGCCTTCCCGCAGCTCGGTCAGAGCGCCCGCGGCAAGGTCCCGGATGCTCTCAATCAATGCGATGCGCAGCATCTGGGGGACAGCCCAGAGCTCGCCAATTGTCAGCGTGCGCACGGATTGATAGGCCTCAATAAATGCAAGGATGTTCTCCCGGTCCAGGCGCAATTCTGCATAGGCGACGAGTTCCTTCGCCAGACCGTAGATGCGCGGCAGGCCCCGGTAGGGCTCGTTGGCGAGTGCCGGCAGCTCCTGGTAAAAACGCCGAGGAAGGTTCAGCTGAACGTCGCGGGCGTTGCTCTCGACGACGTACTCATTATCGAGGATCCACTCGGCGATCGGAGGGGTCCCCTGTTCCAGCCGACTCGCTTCGGAGAGAGCCAGGCATACCTGATGGACCCATTGATGGGCGTTTTCGACCCGCCTCAGCAGCTCAGCGTTTCGCCGCGTCTTTTGGTCCACTTCGTGGTCCATGGCCAGGCGCTGGGCATGCTCCTGGATCTGCGCCGGAGAGAGCGGCACCCCAGGGCTTCGCACATCTCCCATTGGATTCTCGCGCTCCGGATGCAGGACGAAGACTGCGGGTGGGATGTCGCCGGTTTCTCGAAGTACTGCCACCGGGAACCGCAGTGTTTCAATCGGCGCCTGGAGGATCAGGGCGGTCTCCTCGGACACTAACCAGCGCGCGTGATCCTCAAGCAGCCTTCGTTCGACACCGTACTTCGATCGTCGTATCCACACCCCACCCAAGAGGATTCCGATCAATCCACCCGCGAAGATCGGAACCAGTGCCGAGAGGCTTCCGCTCAGAATCGGCACCGGGCCGTGGAGGACCAGGGACGCCACGCCGGCGAGACCCCCGAAAAGAATGGCAGTCAAGGTCGCCCAGAGGGCACGGCGCCAAAGGAAGGGGTCCCCGATGTGTACCTTTCCGTCCGCGGTCTTGTGCACCCATGCGGCGCGGCGGAACCCCCTTCTCTGCAGCTCCCGGAGAGATCTACGAGCTTCATCTCGTTCTGCGAAGTAGCCGATGAGGGTGCCAGCTTCCATAGTTACACTTGTCTTAGATAATTCTTGCTGAGATGACCTGGCCGAAGGATTCAAAAGCCTGCGGAACGGTTTGCCATGCTGCATGGCCGGATTCGCTTCCGGCATAAATATTCATCGTTCGTGCATTTATCCGCCTACGCAGAAGACCACGCTTACGTGCCGAAACTCTTACTTGGCAGATGCTTTGATGGAGCACTTCGGCGTGCAGGCACGGGCTTTGCTCGTGGGGCTCCATTTAGAATTCTTTTAGGTGTCGATAAAACTTTTCAGTTTATCGACCCGGCTGGAATGTTTCAACTTCCTTAAGGCCTTTTCCTCAATCTGTCGGATTCTCTCCCGGGTAAGTTCAAAGACCTGTCCCACCTCATCAAGGGTATGGTCGTGCTTCTCTCCGATCCCGAACCGCATCCTCAAAATCTTCTCCTCCCTTTCGTTCAGTGTGGAGAGGACCTTTTGAATCCGCTTTGCCATATTGGAGTTGATGGCTGCATCCTGAGGGGAGATCACTTCTTTATCTTCAAGAAAATCCTCTAACCGGCTATCCTCTTCCTCGCCAATAGGCGTTTCGAGCGAAATGGGCCTTTTGGCGATCTTAAAAACCTTATGCACCTTGTCCAGAGACATCCCCATTTTTTCAGCGATTTCCTCCAGAGTGGGTTCTCTTCCCATTTGTTGAACCAGGGTTCGGGAGGTTCGGTTCAGCTTATTGATGATGTCGTTCATATGGACGGGGATGCGAATGGTCCGAGCTTGATCGGCAATGGCTCGCGTGATGGCTTGCCGGACCCACCACGTCGCATACGTACCGAACTTGTAGCCCCTCTGGTATTCGAACTTGTCCACCGCCTTCATTAACCCGATATTTCCCTCCTGGATCAA
>JAIQFO010000023.1 GCA_020073215.1 Terriglobia bacterium
ACCTCACCACGGAGGCACGGAGACACGGAGGAAGGTCTTGTCTACATGACTCACGGTCGAGTCGTGGGTGCACTGCAAGGGAGCGAGCATGAATTCGCTTTTCTCCGTGTCTCTGTGCCTCCGTGGTGGGCGTGGTTCGGACTCATGGAGAATTCGCCGTTGATTAAGGACACTCCCCTCCTAACCACGTACCCGCGTAGTCAACATAACGAAGCGCGAAGTGTTACATGATTCCTACTGTCGCCGCCTAGAATGTTTCAAACATTTGTCCACATTCTTGTTTGAAACGGAATGCGCTCGAAATGCAGCAAAAGTTCACATCCAACGAAGTGATCGCCCTGACAGGAATCACCGCCCGTCAGCTGCAATGGTGGGACGAACGGGGCATCGTGGCGCCCGGCCGCCGGGGCCACCGCCGCATCTATACCTGGGACGAACTGGTCACCGTGGCGGTGATCTGCCAACTTCGCCGGCGGGGATTCTCCCTGCAGCGCATGCGCAAGGTGATCGGGTTCCTGCAACAGGAATTCGGCACCACGCTGGCCGCTACGGTCGGCGCGTCATCGGAACAGGAGTATCACCTTCTTACCGACGGCACTCATCTTTATCTGCGCACCTCGGCGCGGCAGGTCGTGGACCTGCTGAAGAACGCGCGGCAGCCGATGTTCGATATCTGCCTGAGCGACGAAGTCCGCCGGGTTCGGGGGGAGATTCAGTCTCGCAAAAAGTCTGCGGTTTCAGAACGGGTTCGGCCTTTGAGAAGGACGCGCAGAGCGTAACTCAGTGGGCGTAAGAAGAGCCTAACGGAGGGCGGGGAGGGACATGATGATCGGTGAATTGAGCATTATCAACGAGTGGATTCCCGAGCAGATGGAACCCGGCACCGTGTTCGTGTTGGAGAACGCCGGCGAAGTGGGAGAGAAGGAAGACCCTTATTGGGCGGTGCTCTCCTGCCCATCGTGCGGCACGCTGGGCTTGATTACGCGCAAGCAGATGGCGGGGTTGCTACCCACGATTTGCGGGTCGTCGGTGTGCTCGGCGCAGTTCTTTATTAAGGACGAGGAGATTACGCCACGGAAGCCGTTTTAGGGAGTCTGGTGGAGAGATGGTAGTGGGTTACTTTGAACTTCTCAACGTCTTGGCCAAAAAGACTCCGCCGACAAGCGCGCCAATGGCTATGAGAAGCGTCAGTTCAATCAGGGCGACGAAAATGGTCATACGCTTATAAGACACTCAGCGACCGCCAAGCAACTCCTCCACCGACAACTCAACATCACGCAGCACCGACCGCAGAAGACCGGGGCCGATGGTTTCGCCAGAGTGAACCGGCACGGTTGTTACCCTTCCATCCGCATGTTTGAGAAAAACGTGACTGCCTCGAGTTCGTACAACCTCAAATCCAATCTTTTCAAGCAGCCGCACGAGTTCCTTGCCCTTCAGGCGTGGAAGGCGAGTCATACGGAAATCTGCTGGATACCGACAAGTTCAAGCGAAGGGGCAGCTTGATTGTCCTCCAAGCAAAGCTGAATCACTTCCCGCACTCGTTTCATAAGAGTGTCCAGGTTCTTCGCCTGGGTGTGGCAACCTCGCAGGGCAGGCACGGTCGCGACGTAGTAGTCGTCTTCGTCGCGCTCGATGACAACCGTGAATTTCCTTTGAGTCCTCATGTGCGGATTCTAGCATGATGAAGAAAGGCCTCAGGCGAATCATGATTGCTGTGACCACTGGCAGCAGCCGAACTGCGCTCGGCTTGGATGGGCGAGGGTGCCCGTCCCCAAACAAACTTGGACGGGGCGGAGCCCCGTCACCACACTGGCACCTACGTTTTCGGAACTGAAAACTTCACTGGAACCTGCTCGACTATCTCGATGTCAAATCCTTCCAGCCCGGCCACTCTTCGCGGGTGATTGGTCAAGAGGCGAATGCGCTTCAAGCTCAGATCGGAGAGGATCTGCGCTCCCAGTCCAATCTCGCGTTGAATCTTGCGCTCACTTTCGGGCAGGGACGGCAGGCGGCGTTCGCGGTGAAAGGTTAGACACGACTGCTCCCCGATTCTTTCCGCCGTGAAACCTTTCGACGTCTGGTGCAGGTAAATCAATGCGCCCCGATTTTCCGCCGCGATCATCTGCAACGAAGCCTCAAGCGTCTGATGGCAGTCGCAGCCGGTGGCGCCGAAAACGTCGCCCAGCAGGCAGTGCGCGTGCATGCGGACCAGGACCGGCTCGGACGAACCGGCAATGTCGCCGCGGCCAATGTCGCCGCGAATCAGTGCCATGTGCGATCCGCCACCGTCGATTTCACTCTCGTAGGCGATCAGGCGGAATTGACCATGCCTGGTTTCGACCATGGCCTCGCCCACACGATGCACGTAGCGCTCATGCTGCATGCGGTAGCGGATCAACTCGGCCACCGTGAGCATTTTCATTTCGTGCTGGCGGCAGAACTCGGTCAGGTCGGGCACGCGCGCCATGGTACCGTCGTCTTTCATGATTTCGCAGATGATCCCGGCCGGAACCATGCCCGCTAACCGCGCAAGATCCACGGAGGCTTCGGTCTGGCCGGCGCGCACCAGCACTCCTCCCTTGCGGGCTCGCAGCGGGAACACGTGGCCCGGCCGCGCCAAGTCGGATGGCCGCGTGGCCGGATCGATTGCCGTCCGGATGGTGTGCGATCGGTCATAGGCCGAAATTCCCGTGGTCACACCTTCGCGTGCGTCAATCGCCTCGCAAAAAGCGGTGCCGTACTGCGATGTGTTTTCGCTGGTCATAGGCCCGATGCGCAGGTGGTCAAGCCGTTCTTCGGTCATCGCCAGGCAGACGAGGCCCCGCCCGTGCCTGGCCATGAAGTTAATGGCTTCGGGCGTCACCTTCTCGGCCGCGAGCGTGAGATCGCCTTCGTTCTCGCGATCCTCGTCGTCGACCACAACGATCATTCGGCCCGCGCGGATCTCCTCGATCGCGGTAGGGACATCGGTAAAGGGTGAGTTGGGAGTCATAAGGATTCAGGCTGCGTTTGCTCCACTCTCCTTCGACGGCGCCAGGCGGTCGTCCACGTCTTTGTCCGCCAAACAAAACAAGTCCTTTAGCGCCCGCGTCATCGCCCGCACCACCCAGCGCATCACGACCGCGATCAAAAAGAGAAAGGCGGCAACGATGAGGGCAGCTGCAATCGGGTGACGGGTGGCAAGCCAGGTCAGGAACACGGCGAGCGTGTCTTCTCCCGCGCTGAGCGCGATGTTTGAACCCGGTTCGGGCGACGGGGTAACGGCGACGCGCGCCGCCGTCTTGCCTCCATGCGCCGCCAAGGCAATTGCCCCGCCCGCCAAGGCCGCCAACAACTGCTTTTCCGGTGAAAGCTGGGAGGTTGCGCCGTAGGCGATCAAGGCCGCTACCGGAACTCGAACGAAGGTGTGCAGGGCATTCCAGAACAAGTCGAACGCGGGAATCTTGTCGGCGAAGAACTCAATGGCAAACAGCGTTCCAGACGCCGCAATGACCCACCAATTGGACAGCAGGTGCAGGCCGGAGGGCAGATCGAGCAGGCCGGCATGGGCCAGCAGTCCAAGTGTGGCCACCGTGGCATACAGGTTGAGCCCGGCTGCGAAGCTGACCGCCACAATCAGCCCTACGAGGTTAGGACCAGCGAGGCCGGAGCCGCCAAACTTCATGCCTGCCAGCATATCCGCACCCGGCCTCCTGGCCAATACAGCATAAGAAAATGCAGCGCAAAACAGGAAAGGGTCGCCTGCGGCGACCCTCCCATTAAACCCTGTTCCCTGCGGTTACAGGGTAGATTCGATTTCAAAACCCCAAGCTTCCAACAAGGGCTCGGGAATGTACTTGGAATTCTTGTTGCGACGCGCCCATTCCCGCAGCCTTGTGGACCGCAAATACTGGTCAGGGGAGAGCTTGTACTCGTGCACAACCTGTTCGAATTCGGTGATGGTGGGGGTGACCGGCCCGATGGGCTCGGGCTTACCCCAGTTGGGGTTTCCGCGTCGCTTAGCCATGAAAAATATAACCTCTATTAGTTTGATTCCAATAATTGCCGAAGGGATTCACCCGCAAAAAGACAAACCAAATCCACGGATTTCAGCCCCCTCGGCTCCTATGGAAGCTATTGATAATAATAGGTTTCTCTACGTAAGTCAATAGAAAAATTGGCCCTGGTCGAGCAAATTTGTTATCTCCTTTGTCCACAGCCACTTGCAGCTAGCGGGCCCCGTGGGGGCAGGGGCAGCCTCCGTGCTCTGGACGAAACCTCTACGCCAGAATGCGAAGAGAAACCGTGTCCCCCGTCGGATAAGCGGCGTGTCTTGAATTGGCTCTACCAGAATTGCCTTTCGCCGTTTTGATGAAAATCTCAACATCGCGAGCGTAAGAGGCACCCAGACGCCTTTTCCACGGCATTCTACTGAACCGCGATCTTTCCGCCGATATCACCAGCGAGGCACTCTCTGCGACCAGCGCGCCCTGACCCGGAGGTGACCGCAGTAACCGGACGACCGGGCCATTGCGTTGACCATGGAATCTCATAGACTTAGAGTGCGAGTAGGGAGTGTTCCGCTGGCCCGGTTGGGGATTGGTGATCTCTCCCCTGGGCGAAATGCGCGAAGTCGGCTTCGCGAGACATTCCCCACCATCACCATGGAAGAACCGGGGGCACGCAAGAACCGATCGGAAGGGCGATTCGAAGCATGGGCTTGAAGTCTCTACTACTGAGTAAGGACGAAAAGACGGTGCGCGTCCTGCGCCGAGTTCTCAGCGACCTCGAAATTGACGTCGAGCACTGTTCCGGCGTGGATGAGGCCATCCGTCGCATTACCCGCCAGCGTTTCGAAGCCATCATCGCGGATGGGGCGAATGTGGAGGATGCTGGCAGCGTGTTGCGCGGGGTCAGAGCCGCTCCCGTCAACAAGCGCGCCCTCACGGTCGTGCTCGTGGAAGCTCCGGTCGGCCTCAAGGGTGGCTTCGAGTTGGGCGCCCATTTTGTTCTCCATAAACCGCTGGCGGTCGAGCGTGCCAAAGCCAGCTTTCGCGCGGTTCGAGCCATGATGAAGCGGGAGCGGCGGCTGCAACTGCGGGTCGCGGTGCAGATTCCGGTCGAGTGTTACGGCTGGGGCTCCCGCCGCTACCGAGCCCAGACCATCGATCTCTGCGAAGGGGGCATGGCAATCCAGTTTGCCGAGCGCTTTGCGAAAGAGAACTCGCTCCGCTTCTCGTTCGAATTGCCGGGCATGACGGCGTCGGACATGGGCCACATCGTGGAAATCCACGGTGACCTGGCGTGGGAAGGCGACCGCGCTCGGGTCGGCGTCCGCTTCACCGACGCAACCGAAGAGCAGCGCCACACCCTTCGCCGATGGTTGAACGCCCAGCTTCCCGAGCCTGAGCAGGACGACCCGCCCGTGAACTGCCGGCTCACCGACCTCAGTCTTGGCGGTTGCTATCTCGCGACCAACTCACCGTTCCCCAGGCGCACGCGCATCATCCTTAAGATCAGGACCGCCGACCTCGAAATCCGTGCCGGGGGCATCGTGCTGGTCGCGCATCCGGAATTCGGAATGGGAGTAGAGTTCCTCCAATCCACGACCGAGCAACGGGATCAGGTTCTCCGCCTGATCACGACTCTGCGCGCTAACGGAGACAAATCTCCCCAGCTTCAGGTCGAACCCGACGGATTGGAAACACCATCGTCCGACGCCGGCGTAGCGATGTTCCAATCTTACGAAAACGAACGGTCCGCTGCCGAGGACACACTGGTCGATCTGTTCCGGCAAAAGTTTGAGATGCCGGTCGACGCCTTCCTGGAGCAGATGCGGGCCCAGCGTCACGCGGTCGAGACGCAGGCCGCGAAAGTGTCGTCGTAGGGCGGTTTCATAATTGCCTTACGGGCGCGGAACCAAGTTCCCAGCCGCGAAGCCGCGTTTGAGTGCAGCCCGTTTTACCCTTCGGGAATAAATTCGCTCACCATCCCGCGCTGCAGCAAATACGCTCCCGGCCCCTGCTGTCCGCGAATCGAACGGCAGAACTCGGCTACAAAGAATCCCGCTTTCACGGCCTCGCGGAACGCCCACCGGGTCGCCTCGCGCCACTCTCGCGCGACCCCCATGTCAGCCCGCTCGACTTCCAGAATGTCGCCCGGAATTTCGATGCTCAGGCGCTGCCGGGCGAGCGCCTCGGCCAGATCGGCCCGCCCCGGCCTCCCGCAGGGATCGAAGCGCACCAGCGGAGCCAGCAGCCGCAGGGCATCAAGCGTCTCCGCTCTCGCACTGTTACCCGCCAGCCGATCCCGCACCCGCCGCGAATTCAATATCCAGCGCACCCACAGCCGGTCGGTTCCGTTCCGATGCAGCATGCTGGAGGTTTCCGGCCCGTAGAAGTCCACCTTGTACGTATCGGAAACCACGCCCAGCTTGGAAAGGTTGAAGTGCGCATTGCGGCTTTGCAGCGGATCGAAGGTCCACGTCATCTCGTGAACGCCCATGGCCATGGCGCGCTCGCGCTGCGCCTGCTTCAGCCGCGAGCCCAGATCGAGGTGCCGATAAGCATCGATTACCGCCAGCATGTGCGAGTGGACGGTCGTCTGCCCGTGCTCGCGGCCGAGAAATCCGAAGGCGAAGCCGATTAGCTTCTCCTGGTCGAAAGCCCCAACGAAGATGTTGCCCGCCGTCTTCAAGGCAATGGCCAGCGTGAGGGGCAAGGTGTCATCGTCCGCCATCCCCCAGACTACCTTCTCCACCGCCTTCAACTGGCGGAGATCGTCGATGCTTTTGAGGTCGCGGATGACAATCTGTGGCGCGAGGCTGCGAGACATCATGGTTGGCCTTTCGCGCGCATGGAGTTCTGTTCCCAGGGCATGACAGTCTTCGCGCTGAGTCCGGCGCGGAAGAGAATCCATCGTGTACAGCACGGCTTGCATCCTTGTCAACAGCATTCACCGCAGGCAGTCCCCGCGACCGAAGGCTCTTCCTCCTTATTCGCCCTAGTCCTTAAACCAATGCTGCGCGGGTCGATCGAACCTTGGCTCTTATCCAATCTGTTCCTGCGCGTTCCTCGCGAACTAGCGGCATTCCAAGGCCGCATCCCCTTGCGATTTTCGCAGCTCAGTTGCGCGTTCCCCCTTCCACCGTGGATACTGATGCGAGCCCATGAATACAAACCTCTCTTCCTCTGCTCCGTCTCAACTGGAAACCGAATGCCTGGTCGTGGTAGTGCTCGATCACAACGAAAAAGATCGCAAGGAAAAAGATAAGCCCGCGCCATCGGTCGAATCGACAGACAGCCTCGTAGGCGACGCTATCAAGGACGTCATGGCAAGTGGCGAAGTCACCGCAAAGACCTTCGAAACCACGCTGCTGCACCACCCCTCTGGCCTGAAAGCGAAGCGCTTGCTCCTTGTCGGTGGCGGGAAAGCCAAGACTTTTTCCGCCGCGGAACTGCGCCAGCTCGCGGGCACGGCCGTGCGCACCCTGAAGGGTAAGAACATTCGCAGCTTCGCTTTTGCCCTACCCGACACCGGGATCGCTGCGCCGGAAGGTGTGCGCGCCATTGTGGAAGGCGCCTTCGTCGGCAACTTCGAACCCGGCTACTACAAGAGCGATCACATGGAGAGCGACCGGAAGATCGACGCCGTAACCATCGTCGTGCAAGGCGATACCAAGCCGCTCGAAAGCTCCATGCAAGCTGCGCGCATCGTCGCCGAATCACAGAACTTCATCCGCGACCTGGTCAACGAACCCTCCAATCGCATGACCCCGACCATCCTGGCGGAGCGCGCGAAAAAAATGGCTGCCGAAGTCGGCTTGAAATGCGAAGCCTACGGCGCCGACAAGATTAAAGAATTAAAGATGGGGGCCTTCTGGGGAGTGGCCCAGGGATCCGACGAACCTCCCGCGCTGATCGTATTGCGTTATGACCCCCAGGGCGCGGCAAAGGATGTTCACCTCGGCCTGGTCGGCAAGGGCGTCACTTTCGACACCGGCGGCATCTCCATCAAACCCGCCGACGGCATGGAGAAAATGAAGTACGACATGGCCGGAGCCGCCACCATGATCGGCGTGATGCGCGCCATCGCCCTGCTCAAACCGAAAGTCAAAGTCACGGCCATCGTCTGCGCCACCGAAAACATGCCCTCCGGCAAAGCGCAAAAGCCTGGGGACGTGCAGATCGCCATGTCCGGCAAGTCCATCGAAATCATCAATACCGACGCCGAAGGACGCCTCATCCTAGCCGACGGCCTCTGCTATGCCCGCCAACTCGGCTGCACCCATTTAGTCGACGCCGCCACCCTGACCGGAGCTGTCGTCGTAGCCCTTGGCTACGTGAATGCCGGAATCTTCTCGAGCGACGACCAACTGTACGAGCGCTTCGCGAAAGCCAACCAGCAAGCGGGCGAGAAGATGTGGCGTCTTCCCCTCGACGACGAATACAAAGAGATCATCAAATCAAACATCGCCGACATGGTGAACTCCGGCGGACGCTGGGGCGGAGCCATTTCTGCCGCCATGTTCCTGAAAGAATTCGCCGAAGACACACCCTGGATCCACCTCGACATCGCCGGTACCGCATGGATGGAGGAGAACAAGTCGTGGATCGCCAAAGGTCCGTCGGGAATCGCCTTGCGCAGCCTGGTGGAATTCGTGAAAAGCTACGCGGCGTGATCGTCATTCCTCGGAACTATGAGGTAGCAGCCGCTTGCGCAGTGAACGGTAGAAACCTGAGATGTGGGCCTCGAACTCAAACAAGCTCATGTCGGCGGTGACGTGAACGCGCGGCAGCGCGAACCGATTGATCTCCGCGCCAAACCCGCCCCCGGCGTTCATGAAGGCGCAGCGGAAGCCAGCTTGCTCCGCTAATTTCAAATCCCGCCCTGTGACGGTAGCAACATTCCCGAAGGGATATCCAAAGGCCCACACCGTCTTGCCGAGGGCTTTCTCAAGGACAGTCCGGCTTTCAGAGATCTCCTGCCAAGCCGACTCGTCGGTGGCCCGCGCGAGAATAGGGTGCGAGAGCGAATGGGCCCCAACACTCATTCCCGCATCGACTAGTCGCCCCAACCCAGCCCGATCAAGGATAAGAAATCGGGCTGCAAGGGTCGAACTTTGGAGGAATCGCAATCGCCAGTTCTCGGAAAGCTGGAGCTGCTCGCGAAGCTGATCCAGAAATCCTCGTCTCGATTGTCGGTTGCACCGCGAAAGGCGTTCTACCCAGTTCCACCAACAGGAATGTTTCTCGTTTGCCGCAATCGGGCCCATGCTAACGCCCACTTCGGGGAGTCTGAGAGTGATCGGATCGCTGGCGTCTAGCAGCATCAGGTAGAGTTCCTCATACCAAAGCATGGAGGGTGTCTCATCCGCAGACGCGCCAGTGGCGAAGAAGAGGCAAGTCAGGTCAAGCTCGTGCAGTACGGGAACCATTTCCGTCAGCGTGTTCCGTAGGGCATCGTCGCAGGTCAGCAAAATCGAACGCGGAGGAAGGGACAGCCCTCCCTCCGACCAACGGAGGAACTCTTCTGGGGAGATTACGTTGTAGCGCTTCTTCAGAAGCTGCAGCTGGCGCCGCAATGAACCGGCATGCACCAGGTTGCCATCCAAAGCCACATTTCTGACTTCGTAACCTGCCGGGAACACGCCGTGGTACGTCACGACCGCGGGACCAGCCCCTGCCGTGTAGCGCAGATAACCGCTCCGAGACAACACGGGAAAGACGATGTGCTTCAGAGTAGGGCTGACGAATCTCAAGATACCTCTTGACCGGTTCCGAGGAATTGTAATGCATTGTTCGCAGGTGTGATTGCTAGTTCATCGTTGATACTCCTTCGATAAGTTGTCCCTTTCACGACGGGATAGAGTCGTGTGCCACAACGTTCTACGGCGCACGAGTGAAAAGCGGTACACGAAGCCAGCCCTAAGAATCCACCGGAAGGATAACTCATTTCTGGCTGTGCTGAAGAGCCAGACTTGCCTTTGTTGCTTTTGTAGATATGCGGCAGCCAAGCGAATTGCCATTGCGTAGTCGCCATGGCCCTGTTGCGCCACAGGGGTCCAGCAATCGAATATCATGACAGCGCTAGGATCGCTGGTTTCAAGCCTGAAATCGATCTCCGACAAGTGGAACCCGTCATAAACGTCCACCCACAGAAAGTGGGACGGTTGTCTTCCTTGCCTCTGCAAAAAATAACCGGTGGCGCGGCCTTGTCGCAAACGTTGGGCGCAGCGCGCAAGATATTGCAACGTCTGTTCGTCATCGGCGTTGTTCATGGCGGCAGAAGCAATGTTCTCCCAGCCCAAAGGGCTCAGGCTCGAGCCTTTGCTTTCTGACATCTTCATTGGCGGGGCTTCAAAAAAGGCAACCTCCTCCTCGGATACGACGCTTCTTTTTGCCCTTGTCAGTGCGTGCGTCGCGGTCGCAACGATGCCCGTTTTGCCAATTCGGCTTTGTAGGCCCCGGAACAAGTCTCTCCCGCTACGAAGCTGCTTCTCCAAAATTGGAAATCTTCCAGCAGAAGCCGCGAGCCAATGCCGGCCAACATCTACCAGATGCCGCGTCATGCTCTTTGATAACTGCAGATGGCGGGTCGAGCAAATGGCATTGGAAAAGCGTTCTTTGTAAGCCTCATCACCTAATCCAAGGTCGAATCTCTTCACCGATGGGTCGGCGCACGCCTCCTCCGTTAAGAGCCGGAGCAGACAGGAGCCGGGCGACGACTCCTCGTACTGGATATGGAAGGCTGGCAAATACCAAAACCAGCTATCCAAAAACCGGAATCCGTAGTTCCACGCGACCGGCCGGCCGTCGACTTCCAACTGGCTGACCTTCAACCAACCGGCGGAACTCAGAAGCCTCCCGAGTTCCATTAGGAAACAACGCCGCTGCGGGCGAATGAGAGGACTCAGGCGATTGGTCGCGAGAAATCGTGAAATCTGCGCAGTAAAGATCGATTCCAGGCCGGTCTCTAGTCGTTCTGCACTCAAATGAGCGACGTGGATTGGACCAAGCTGGCCGAGCTTGTTTAGCCCACGCTTCTCACGTTCTTTCCGCAACACGGATCGGAGGACGGATTGCCGCTGCTCGTTGTTACCCAGAGAAATGACGCCACAATCATATGCAGGTCGCCCGTGCAGATGGAACCGGTGAGCCTTAGCAATGGCGGTGATTGCTCGAAGAGTGTGCGACTCCGAAGGGACGTTGGCCAATACTAAATGTCGCACGCTCAGCTTATTTATCTCCTCGAGCACAGCCGCTAACACCGCTGCTCGAGTCTCCGGCGCACTTACGATATCGCAGTAATCCGCGGTACTGGCCGTCAGGAAAAAGGCTGTATCAGGCACCTCTCGATTGGTCGCCAGGGCAGCCACTCCCCGGAGTTGACCGGACTCATGGACAAGGAAAGTCAACGGGCGGAGACTGTCCGAGAAAGAGCCGCTTGCAGCCAAAGCCCACTGATGGGTAAAGAAGACCTCCGGGCGCTCCATTCCGAATACCAGGTTGTTCCATTCAACAGTGATCTCCGGGTCTTCTGGAATCGTCTCCAGAACTGTTACCTTCACGAGGTCCCCATCAAATGAATCTAGCCACCGTCGACGTTCCACCATCATAATCAAGCTATTTTACCGTGGTTCCATGCGGTAAATGAAAAGGTCATCGAGTCTGGCCGCGGCTACAATGAACTTAGCTGAGCCTGCTCCGGAACGGGCCGATCGCTCATCGAATCACCGTGGATCTCCCGCAGAAAATCCGTACCCTGCCCACGTCCCCCGGCGTCTACCTCTACAAAAATGCCGAAGGCGAAGTCATCTACGTAGGCAAGGCCAAGAATCTGCGCGCGCGCGTCGGGTCCTACTTCCACGAAGGCCGCTGGGAGGACGCGAAAACGGGCACCCTGGTCCGCGAAGCCGTCGACGTCGACTACATAGTCGTAGCCAATAATAAAGAGGCGCTCGCCCTAGAAAATCACCTGATCAAGCAGAAGAAGCCGCGTTTCAACATCCTGCTGCGCGACGACAAGACCTATCCCTACGTGAAACTCACCCTGGCCGAGCGCTTCCCCCGCGTGTACGTGACCCGCCGCCTGCGCAAGGACGGCAGCGCCTACTACGGCCCCTACTTCCCTGCTAACCTCGCCTACCGTATCGTCGACCTGATTCATCGTCATTTCATGGTTCCGTCGTGCAAGGTGGATTTGACCCGCTATCATCCGCGTCCGTGTTTGCAGTACTACATCAAACGCTGCCTCGGTCCATGTGTAAAAGACCTGACCACGCCTGAGATTTACGGCGAAGCGGTGCGCGACGTGAAGCTCTTTCTCGAAGGCCGTCAAACCGACCTCGTCAAGTCTCTGCGTGAGCGCATGTCCGAAGCCGCCGAAGCGCAGGAGTTCGAGCGCGCCGCCCGCTATCGTGACCTGATCTCCACCGTCGAGCAGTTACAGGAGAAGCAGCGCATCGCCGCCGCCGAAGGCGACGACGCCGATGTTTTCGGCTACCACTACGAAAATCAAATGCTGGCCGTAAATCTGTTCCACATGCGCGGAGGAAAGGTCTTAGACCGCCGCGAATTTTTCTGGGAAGACCTCCCCGAGTTAACGACCCAGTCAGCCGAGCAAGACGGTGGAGAGACGGGCGCCCTCGCCCGTCCTGCCGACTCCTTCCACCCCGGCGAATTCTTCTCTGCTCTCGTCAAGCAGCTCTATCTTGCCCAGCCCTATGTCCCGCGCAATATCTACGTTCCTGTAGACTTCGATGATCTCGAAGAACTGGAAGAAGTTCTCGGCGAGCAACTGGCTGGAGAAGGCGGACGAGCGACGCGCGTCCACATCACCGTCCCCCAGCGCGGAGACAAGCGCGAACTGATCGATCTCGCCGGCACCAACGCCAAGCAGTCTTACGATCAGCGTTTCCGAGTCCTGAAGCCAAACGCGCGCGCCATTCAGGAAGCCCTCCAGGACGCGCTGGCTCTCCCCGAATTGCCCAAGCGCATCGAGTGCTTCGATATCAGCCACATTCAGGGAGCGGAGACCGTAGCCTCTATGGTCGTCTGGGAAGACGGCAGGATGAAGAAATCCGACTACCGGAAGTTCATCATCAAGACCGTCCAACGCGTGGACGATTTCGCCTCCATGCGCGAGGTGGTCACGCGCCGCTACCAGCGCTTGTGTGAAGAAGGTAAGCAGGAAGGGAAAAAGTCCATGCCCAGCCTGGTGCTGATCGACGGAGGCCTGGGCCAGCTTCACGCCGCTGCCCAGGCGCTCGAGGCCCTCGAAATCATCAATCAGCCCCTGGCCGCAATCGCCAAGCGCGAAGAAATCATTTATGTCCACGGACAGGAAGACGACCCCGTTGTGCTCGACCATCATTCTCCCGTCCTGCATCTGGTGCAGATGATCCGCGACGAAGCTCATCGCTTCGCCGTCACCTTCCATCGCAAGCGCCGCCAGATTCGCGACCGTGCCACCGAGCTACGAGAAATCCCCGGTGTAGGAGAATCCACCACCCGCCGCCTGCTCGAACATTTCGGCAGCCTGCAAGCCGTAAAGCAGGCCGACGTAGGTGCGCTCTCGGCAGTCGTAACCAAGTCGCAAGCGGAAGCCATCCTCGAACACTTCCGGAAGGCAGCCCTTAGCTCTTAGCTGTTAGCTCTCAGTCCCACCAATTTTGTCATCCTGAGCGCAGCGAAGGACCTGCTTTTGGCCGCGTCTCGAGTGTGCCCGCCTTCCGTTTCTTGGAAGGCTGGCTTCGCTCCCGGACAAGCGACCGGCAATAGCGCTACAATTGCAATCGTAGCTCGTGATTGCGATTCGAGCGGGAGGTCCCCATGCCCGTGTACGACTACGTCTGCAAAGATTGTCACAAGACCTTCGAAGCCATTCTCACCCTGAAAGAACACGAAATTGACGTGAAATGCCCCAAGTGCGGCAGTAAGAACGTGGAGCAAGAGGTGACCGCGTTTTATGCCGTGACCGGGAAGAAGAGTTAAGCGACCCTCTAGCAGAAGAATTTGGCTGGGAACAGCTAAGCAGAGCCGCGCGGCGAAGTCGGCGAGCGAAGTGCGTCCCGTGGCAACCCGCCGCGTCCAAGCCCGAGCCCTACCGCCCATCCAATAGCCGGGTGTCCCATCCTTGCGCGTTCTTTGCGCAAGGGTGGGATTTGAGAGTCGCCGGCAGCCCCACCCTTCCCTTTTGAACGGCGGAATTTGTGGTCTGTCAGACGCCTGAGATTTTCATCGATTCAAGCCCTACCGCCCATCCAATAGCTTCGTGGCCCGGAACGATTTCACCACGATCTGATTCGGTTGCATCCCGACCGGGATGATGGTTAACAAGGAATATTCTGATGGCTCGAATTTCTTTTTGGGCTGGCGTTTTTGAATCACGACCAGGTCTCCGGAACCGGAGTCGAGCACCAGCAGATAGTTCTGACTCTGCGAGAGCGCCAGCGCGTCGGGATGCGTCCCAACCGGCAGATACGCGATGATCTTGCCCTGGTCAATATCATAGACCGCGATATCATTCGATCCGAAGTTAGAAATATACAAGCGCGAGTTGTCGAGCGATACCACGCCGCGGGTGGGCTGGCTGCCGATCAGATAGCTGCCCGAAACTTCGTTGGCCGCAGTTTCGATGATGGAGATGCTGCCGGCATCGAAGTTGAACGCAATCAGTTCTCCGCCATCCGGTTTCAATGCCAGACTGACCGGAGATTTCCCAACATCCAGGAGCGTGAGCAGTTTGTCGTTCTGGGTTTCATTTCTCTGGGGTTCATTCTTCCGGGGTTCATGCTTAAGAGCGATGGCGGCGACCTGTCCTGATCCCGAACACGAGATGAACGCCTTGCTCGAATCGGGCAGGATGGCGATGTCTTCGGGATGAATGCAGACATTGATGGCGGAGCGCACGGCCATGCGCGCGGTGTCGATGATGGAGACGGTGTTGTCGGCGCGATTGGTGACAACCACGGTCGATCCGTCCGGCGAGACGCGGGCCAACCCGGGGTTGCCGCCGACCCGGAGCGTAGCCGCAATGGTACGGCGCTCGAGATCGAGCACGGAGACGTTGCCGGAGCCGGAATTAGCGACGTAGCCGCGGCGGCCATCGGGAGAAACGTCGATCAAGTACGGACGCCCGTAGACGCCGATGGTAGCGACGACTTTATTCTGCTCCGCGTCGATCACGCTGACATTCGAAGAGCCGGTGTTCACGACGTACACTTCGTTGCGCTTGGGATTGGCCGCGACTCCGGTGGGTTCGGTGCCGACTTGCAGGGTTCGTACCGGCCGAAAGCTGCGCAGGTCGATCACCGTGACCGTGTTGCTCTTGCCATTCGTTATGTAAGCGTACTCACGGTAGAGCGGGCCATAGGCGGGGAGAGTGCGCTGGTGGAAGTAGTACCAGCCGGCGGCCAGGACGAGCGGGACGAGGACCGCGATTAGCAGGAATTTTCTCAAGGACGAGTTGGCCTCGCTGAAGGCAAGAGATTAACAGATGCAGCCGAGGTTCGGTCCGGCATCAATCGGCAGAAGTAGTCGCTTCAGCACGAACGCGATTCGATGCGGGAATACTCCTCCCCAGCACCGCCGCGATCTGCCGGACCTGCGCCATCAGCGCGTCGAACTGATCGGGATAGAGCGACTGCATCCCATCCGACAACGCGCGGTCGGGATCGTGGTGGACTTCGACGATCAGGCCATCGGCTCCCACGGCGACGGCGGCGCGGGAGAGTGGCGTAACCTTGTTGCGCTTCCCGGTGCCATGGCTGGGATCGACGATGATGGGCAGATGGCTCAAGCGCTGGACGGCGGGCACAACGCTGAGATCGAGCGTGTTGCGGGTGTGATCGGCGAAGGTGCGCACTCCTCGCTCGCACAGGACTACGTTGTAGTTGCCCTCGCTCATGATGTACTCGGCGGCCATGAGAAATTCTTCGAGCGTCGCCGAGATGCCGCGCTTCAGCAGGACAGGCTTGCGGGCGCGTCCAGCGCGCTTGAGCAGAGAGAAGTTCTGCATGTTGCGAGCGCCGATCTGGATGACATCGGCGTACTGATCGACCAGTTCGAGCGATTCGTAATCCACGGCTTCGGTCACGACGAGCAGGCCGAAGCGATCGCGGACCTCGGCCATGATCTTCAGACCCTCTTCGCCCATTCCCTGAAAAGAGTAGGGAGAGGTGCGGGGTTTGTAGGCTCCGCCGCGGAAGAACTGAGCTCCGGCACGGGCGACGCACTCGGCGACTTTGAACGCCTGGTCGCGGTTCTCGATGGCGCAAGGGCCGGCGACGATGGCCAGGCCGGGGCCTCCGATGGTGACGGGCGAATCGGGAAACTTGATCACCGTGTTGTCGGGCTTGGTGTCGCGGCTGACCAACTTGTAGGGCTTGCTGACGCGGATGACTTCCTGCACGCCGGGCATTTCTTCGAGCGTGCCGGATTCGACCTCGCCCTGGTTGCCGGTGATGCCAATGGCGGTGCGTTGCGCGCCGGGCATGGAGTGGGCGCGGTATCCGAGCGCTTCGATTTTCTGGCAAACGGCGCGGACCTGCTCTTCGGTGGCCTGCGCTTGCATGACGACCAGCATGGGGAATACTCCAAAACTTTAAGTTTAGCGGGTGGCGGAGAACGGGGCAAATGGCGTACGGCCGCGGTAGTGGATCAGGTTACTGCAGCTTCGAGTACTCCGCCTTGGCTTCTTTCAGGATTGGGATGTTGACATCGGCGTCTTTCCAGAGGGCGAAGAAGTCCTGGTAGGCAGTGCGGCTTTTCTGTGCATCACTCTGGAGCGCATAAGCGCGGCCCAGCCCCAAATGCGCGAGAGACATGAGCGGGTCGGACGGAGCGCTGCCGCGGAGCGCGAGAATCTTCTGAAACTCCTGGGCCGCTTCACTGCCGTGACCGGTCTTCAGATAGGCAAGTCCGCGGATATACAAGACCGCACTGTTGGCCTTGTCGTAAGCGTTCGCCGGCTTCAGCAGTTCGATCGCCTTGGTCGCATCGCCGCTGCTGAGCGTCGCGGCCGCCCGCACCTGGGGAACGAAAACGGCTTGTACCAGGACGTCGTCGGGGCGGCTCTTGGCGACTTCTTCCGCCAAGTCGAGCGCTTTCTTGTTCTCTCCCGCGAAGGCTAAGACATTCCCCGCTGAGAGCTTTTGGTTGTAATCTTGAAAAATCCCCAGGGACGCATTGGCGGATTCAATCGCCTCTTTGCGATTCCCGGCCAGTGCCTGTACCCACGCGCGCTCCGACACCGCGCCCGCCTCCGCACTCTTGACCTGGACTCTCTGACCGACCTGGCGGGCCTTCTCATAGAAGTCTTCGGCCTGACGAAGCTGGCCATGGGAGGCCGCGATATCACCATGGCGAAAGAAGACGGCCCACTCCAGGTCCGGCTGCGCTTTGCTGAGAGATTCTTCGCTCTCCATGGTGGCGAGATCGCCCTGGGCCAGTGCGATGGTGGCTAAGGTGTCGTGCAGGGACAGGAATTCGGGGTGAAGCTGCAGTCCCTGTTTAGCAACGGCCTTGGCTTCCTCCAGCCGGTTAAGTCCCATGTACGCGCTCGCCGAATTCAAATAGCCGCGCGATTCATCGGGGGCCACGCGAATGCCCTCTCTGGCGTTCTCTAGCGCCTTGTCAAAATCGCCCAGTTGCAGATCGGGGACGGAGAGATTGATGTAGGGGGTTACGTCTCGAGGATAAGTCTGCTTGTACAGTTCGTAGGAAGCGTTGCCCTTCTCCAACTGGCCACTGTCGGCATAGTAGTGGGAGGTGATGTAAAGTCTCTCTCGCTCGCTGGCACGGTCCTTGAGCTCGAAGGCTTTTTTGCGACATTCCTCAGACGCGTTCAGCTGTCCGTAGTTGCCATACACCACGCCCAGCCGGGCATAGGCCATAGCGAAGTTGGGATCCAACTCGAGAGCCCGCTTGTAGAAGGGGATGGATGCCAAGTCATCCCCCGCGGCGTGCTTCTCATCGCCCAAGGTGAACGCCTTCAGCGCCTCCAGCGACGACGTGGTCGCTTCCTCGAGCGGCTTGTCAAACCTCTGGATGGATGCCAGAGACTCGCCGAGTTTTTCGCGTAATTGAGAAGTGGATTGATCGAGGGCCTTCAACACCTGCTCTTTGCTGTCCGCCCGGGCCTGCACCTCGGCAAGCGTGTCGCCGGATGCGACATTGACGGCATCGAGCGTCACCACGTACTGGCTCCCCATGCCGGCAATTGATCCGACAAGCAACGCTTTCACCCCCGTGCGTTGCGCGATTTCGCGCCCGATGCCGGGAGTGATGCGCTCCTCCGGCGACTTGCCCATCAAAGTCAACGTGTGGCGCGCCCGTTCGTCCGAGACCACATTCAAGAACGGTGACTGCTGCAGGTCGACGGCCAGCGCTTTCTTGAGCGTCCCGTCGAAAACCGCATCGCCGGTGGAATTGACAAAATCCGCGAGCAGAATGGAGTCCTTCTCCGTAATGGCATGAGCGCGGGACGAACGGAAGTAGAGTGCGCCGGCCACGACCGCGAGTAAGATCCCGGTCACGGGAGCGAGAATCTTCCAAAGCGGGCGGCGCGGGACTTCCACTGCAACCGAGCCGCTGGCTTGGGGGGCAGGCACGCCGGCGGAGCTGGTTCGTTCGCGGGGCCGCAGGTGGGATCCGGAACTCATCCCGGAACCAGAGGCTGCGGGGACGGCTGGGCTCGAAGCGGGCGCCGGTTCGACCTCGCTCTGTACCGCTGCCCGTCCCGAATCCGAGTCCCGTTTCAGTCGCTGCAGGTCGGCGCGCAGGTCCCCGGCGTGCTGGTAGCGCAGGTTGCGATCTTTCTCCAGCGCCTTATTCACGATGCGCTCAAGTTCGAGCGGGAGATCGGGATTCAGGCGCACTGGGGCCGCGGGAGCTTTGTGCAGAATGGAATCGAACAAAGCGGCCGAAGTCTCCCCTCGGAATGGGAGCGCGCCGGTCGCCATCTCATAGAGGACCGCGCCGAACGAGAACAGATCGGTGCGGCCGTCGATGTCCTTTCCCAGGGCCTGCTCGGGCGACATGTAGGCAACTGTTCCCAGGGCCATACCTGGGCTCGTCAGGTGCTGATCGTCCACCCCCACGGTAGCCTCTCCCGGGGCTGCGTCCGTGCGACCGGCCATTGGGGTCAGCTTGGCCAACCCGAAGTCGAGGATCTTGGCGTGGCCGCGCTTGGTCACAAACAGATTCGCTGGCTTGATGTCGCGGTGCACAATGCCTTCCGCATGGGCCGCATCAAGCGCGTCGGCGATTTCGATGGCCAGCGACAGAAGGGTTTCGATCTCGATCGGGCGCCCGGCGATTCGATGCTTGAGCGTCATGCCGTCAAGGAATTCCATGGCAATGAATGGATGCCCCTCGTGCTCGCCGATGTCGTGGATGGTGCAGATGTTGGGATGATTCAGGGCTGAGGCAGCCTGCGCCTCGCGCTGGAAGCGGCTCAGGGCTTGCGGATCGCGGGCTACTTCCTCGGGCAGGAACTTAAGGGCAATGAAACGCCGAAGGCGCGTGTCTTCGGCCTTGTACACCACGCCCATTCCACCCCCACCCAGCTTTTCGATAATGCGGTAGTGCGAAATGGTCTGACCGATCATCGGACGATGTGGCTTTCGGGTCGCTTCATCTTACGGACGCGACCTCCACTAGTCAACGAATGGCGTCTCTCGCTCAAGCGTGTCGAAACCGGAGCCGCTCTCCGACTGTCGACTAGCGTAGGGTGCGCCGTTCCGCCTCTGGCGCCTCGGCATCCAGAATTTGCCTAACCTTGGCCACCAACTCCGATACCGAGAAGGGCTTAGCCGGGAGCCACAGTCCCGGAGCAAGCACCTCATCGTGCACGATCGCGTCGCTGGTATAGCGGGAAACGTACAGAACTCCGGTACGGGGGGTATCCGTGTCACTTGCTCGGCGAGGCGAGGGCCGTTCATCCCGAACAGGATCACATCCGTAGCCAGCAGTTGGATGTCCGGGTGATGGGCGCGGCCTGGGGCGAGACCTTCCTCCGGCCCGGCGGCGGGCAAGACTTTGATGACCGTGGTTCGCCCGCACTGTGGAAGAAGGACGAAAGGAGCAGCACCGCCTCTTTGATCGGCCCTCGATCCGGGCATCGCGGAGCACGGACCACGCTCCGGCGCTTTGCGATATATTGTGTTATATATATATCCTATTGGCAATGACTGTACCTGAATCGATGACGACCCCTCCGTGGCTGCTTCTGGTTTTTAGTCTGCCCACCAAGGGCGCCAGTCAACGAGTTGAGGTTTGGCGGAAGCTCCGGCGTTATGGAACGTTGGCCCTTCGCAGTTCGGGCTACGTATTGCCCAACACTCCGGTGAACCAGGAACGCATGGAGTGGCTGGCCGCGGCCATTCGCACCTACCAGGGGCAGGCATCGGTGGTGCGGGTACAGGATTTTGATGATTTACCGGCAGAGCATTTGAAGAGGCAATTCATCGAAGCCAGGTCCAGTGACTACCAGAAGCTGTTGCACGAGGCGAAGAGGCTTCAGGCTCTTTCTCCCGCGCGAAGACCGAGCGGACGCCTGAACCGGATTCGGCGCCGTTTCCTCGAGCTTCAGGATATCGACTTCTTCGAGAATCCACTGCGAACCAAGCTTGAGAATTTCCTGGCTGAGGCTGACGAACCGGACAGGGCAAGGCCGGCGCGAAAAGGCAAACGAAACTCCGCGGAGTTCCTCAACCGTTTATGGATGACGCGATCTCGTCCGGGCATTGATCGGGTTTCTTCGGCCTGGTTGATCCGGCGTTTCGTTGACCGGAAGGCGCGCTTCGTCTTCGGCGCTGAACCTGGGGAAAATCCTGAGGCCATTCCTTTCGACATGTTTTGCCCGCAAGGCTTCGGTCACCGTGGAGAGGACTGCACCTTCGAAACCTTGTGCAAGCAGTTCTCGATCCGGGACAGGAGGGTGAAACGTATCGCCCAGATGATTCACGACGCCGATCTCGGGGACGAAAAGTTTGGACGGCCTGAAGGGCTGGGGTTGGATCGAGTGCTGAACGGCTGGGCGAAAGAAGACTTGCCCGACGAAGAACTCCTGCAGCGAGGGATGGATCTGATCGAGGGACTGTATCACTCCGGGGTATGAAAGGGAGGTCGCGATGAAGTGGATTACGCGGCGCAATGTCAAGGTGGACCGGGTCGCTTGTCCGTGGCTGATCCGCCGCTTTGTCGACCAGGATGCACGATTCCTGTTCGTGGAGGAAGCGCAACTGCTGGAGTCGGCGCGTTGCGAGGGCGCGATTCCGTTTGATGCGCCTCGCATCCCTGAAATCAAGCTCAACCACAGAGGCGAACGCTGCACCTTCGAGGCGATTCTCGAAGATTATCAACTGCGCGATCCTGCCCTCGCCCAGTTGGCATTGATCGTGCGTGCCGCGGATGTGAAAGGACAGGAGCACGCGGCAGGGGAAGGGCTTGGATTGCGGGCCGTGGCCAATGGGTTCTCGGCCATGGGTCTGTCGGACGAGGACCGTCTGGCGCGGCAATTCCCTGTCTACGACGCGCTCTACGAATACGTGCGAACGCAGGGAAAGTAAACCATGCACCATTGCCGAGACCGGTTTCTGATTTACGCTGCGGCGCTACTGCGCGCGCTCGGGGTGGGGCTGCTCGGGGTGTTGTTGGGCATCGTTCTGTTCCGCGCGGGAGCGTCGTCGCTGCAAATAGGCTTCGTGATTGCCGCAGGAATTGCCGGCGGAGCAGCAGCAACTTCTGCGGTCAGTTTCTACGGAGACAGGTTCGGAAGACGGCGCACCCTGATCTTCCTTTCCTCGTTGGCGGCCCTCGGCGGAATTGGCCTCGCGCTTACGCCGCGATTCTCGCTGCTGCTGGCGATTGCGTTTGTCGGAATGCTGAACGGAACGGGGACCGATCGCGGCGCAGCCTTTGCGGTGGAGCAGGCCATCTTGCCGGGACTGGTATCCGATGCGCACCGGACCTGGGCGCTCTCCTGGTACAACGTCATTCTCGATAGCGGGAGCGCGGTGGGCGCGCTGGCTGCCGGATTGCCTTTTCTTCTGCAGCGCTGGCTGGCGCTCAACCTGGCAGCGTCCTTTGCGGGCATTTTCTTTGGATACGCCGCCGTCAACCTGCTCAGCGGAATCTTGTACTTGTTCCTGTCAACGGACGTCGAAGTCGCGTGGTCCACGAGGCAGCGGCCGTTGCATCTCATTTCTGCGCAGACCGTTTCTCCCCAGACCAGGAGCATCGTTCAGAAGCTGACCGCCCTCTTCTCGCTCGACAGCCTGGGTGGTGGGTTCCTCACCGACGCGCTGGTTTCCTATTGGTTCTTTCGCCGTTTTGGTATTCCCGAGCATAGTCTGGGTATTCTTTTTTTTGCTCTTCACCTGCTGAATGCAGGCTCTCATCTTGGGGCCGCGTGGCTGGCGAAAAAGATCGGCCTGCTCAATACCATGGTGTTTACGCATCTGCCGTCCAGTGTTTTCCTGCTTGCGGTGCCGCTCGCGCGATCGTCCAAGGTTGCGGTTGCGCTCCTGGTAATGCGGGAAGCTTTGGCGGAAATGGACGTGCCCACGCGCCAGTCCTATGTGGCCGCGGTCGTCCGTCCGGAAGAGCGCACCTTTGCCACCGGGATTACCAATCTGGCTAGAAATGTTTGCTGGGCAATCGGTTCTTCCCTGGCGGGAGTGTCCATGCAGAGCCTGGCTTTCTCGGCGCCCTTGATTGCCGGAGGAGGTCTCAAGATCGGCTATGACTTTCTTCTTTACCGTGCCTTCCGGCACCTCAAGCCGCCAGAGGAGCAGAGATTCACCGGAGAACAGGTTGCGACCCGCAATATTGGTCCGGTAGCGCCGAGCGGTTGAATCCCCTTAGGAAGGAAAACGGAGGAGTTATGACAACGCGGTGTTTGATCATTTTCTTCACGGGTAACCAGTCCATTCGCGAAAGGAACAGGATATGTGCACAGTAAAGATTGCTGTTCTTGCTGCCGTGCTGGTCGGGTTAGCAGCCCTCGTGGCTTGCAACGATAAGGACACGGACGAGCGGCAAACCACGCCCTCCAAAGTTCTGGCTGGGCAGCAAACCACAACTCAGAAACCCGCCGAGAAACCCGATGCCGACGAAGAGGAAGAGGGTGAAGAAGGTCCGGCGACTCCCGCTGCGGTGGCCGCTGAAAAGCCTGCTCCCCGGCAACCCTCCGGTAAGCAGTTCCTCTATGACTTCGATGGCGATGCTTCCGCACAACTGCCCGCTAAATTCCATGCTGCCCGCACCGGATCGGGCGCTGAAAGCAAATGGGCGGTGCTGGCCGACCCCACCGCTCCTTCAAAGCCCAATATTGTTGCCCAGACTTCAGCCGACCAAACCGATTACCGCTTCCCCCTGCTGATCGCCGACGAGGGATCTTTTCAGGACTTGGAGGTGAGCGTTAGGTTCAAGGCAGTCACTGGAAGCGTTGACCGGGCAGCAGGATTGGTTTTCCGCCTCAAAGACCCGAACAACTATTACGTCGTTCGTGCCAACGCTTTGGAGAACAATTACCGCCTCTATCGCTTGGTCAACGGCAGGCGGAGCCAGTTTGCGGGAGCCAACCTCAATGTCACCTCGGGAGAATGGCACGAACTTCGGGTGGAGGCCGCGGGCAACAGGATCACTTGTTACTACGACGGCGCCAAGAAAATCGAGGCTACAGACAACACGTTCAAGGATGCAGGAAAAGTTGGCTTGTGGACCAAGGCCGATTCAGTCACATATTTTGACGACTTGAAGGTCACGGCGAAGTGACGGAGTAAATGGATCAAGGGAATCCGAATGCACTGCAAATTACCAATGTTCGGTCTGATCGCAGCTCCCGCGATTTCGTCCCATAAGCGGAGAGCTGCCCCATGCCACCTCGCCAATTGGAGGAGTCAATGAAGATTACAAAGCTGTCATCGACCTGGAGAAGCACTTTAGCCGCGGTAATCATGCTTGTCGTCTCCCTAGCAGCAAACTCTCCGGCCCAGGCCACGGGAAACCAGAAGGTGGCAGGGGAATGGAAAACCGTCGAAGATGTCTTCGGATTTCCAGGAGCCAACCTGCCTGGAGGAGTGATCCGTTTCAACATGCCGCGCAAGGACCTTCATGTAACCTTGGCCGGCACCGAAATCAAGCCCGGTCTTGCCCTCGGCGCGTGGGCAGCCTTCCACCATGTCGGCGCCAACGATGCGATGGTGATGGGCGATCTCGTCCTCACCGAAGACGAAGTCGCTCCGGTGGTGAAGGCCCTGCTGGATGGAGGAGTCGAAGTCACCGCCATCCACAACCATCTCATCGGCGAATCGCCGAAGCTGATCTACCTTCACATGGGCGGGCATGGTGACCCGGTAAAGATGGCCCAGACGATCAAGCATGCGGTTGGGCTAACCAAATCACCCCTCCCCACGGGCGGCAGCGCAAAAGAAACCGCGGATATTGGATTCGACGTGGCCGCGGTCGAGAAGATCATGGGTCGCCAAGGTAACGTGAGCGGCGGAGTGCTGCACTTCAACGCGCCACGCGCGGAGAAGCTCACCGAGGAAGGCATGGATACACCGCCCTCGATGGGGGCGGGCACCGCCATCAATTTCCAGCCCACCGGAAATGGGCGCGCGGCCATAGCTGGGGATTTCGCATTGACGGGGAAAGAAGTTGGTCCCGTTATGAAGGTTCTGCATGACAACGGTGTTCAAACGGTTGCTCTACACAGCCATGCGCTCGATGACGTACCCAGGCTCTTCTATATGCACTTCTGGGCGAACGACGACGCCCTGAAGCTGGCGAGGGTTCTGCGCGGCGCACTCGACCAGACGAACTCGGAAAAATGACACCGGAAACCACCTCGATATCACCCGAGCCGTCGAGGGTGTCATTCCCTCGATTCGTCGGATATTTCCTGTGGCTCGGGACCGTGGGCTTCGGCGGACCGATTGCCCTTGCCGGACACATGCAGCAGGATCTGGTGGACAGTCATGGCTGGGTCCGCAAGGAAGACTACCTCGAGGGTCTGGCGCTGGCGCAACTGGCGCCGGGCCCGCTCGCCGCCCAGCTTGCGATTTATCTCGGATACATTCGCGCAGGAGTCCTCGGAGCTACCGCCGTGGGTGTGGCGTTCATTCTGCCTTCTTTCCTGATGGTGCTGGGACTCTCGGCAGCCTATGTTCGCTTCGGAGGGCTGCCATGGATGCAGGGAATGTTTTACGGAATCGGCGCGGCCGTGATCGGGATCATCGCCCGATCTGCGTTTAAGCTGACCCGACTCACCCTCGGAAGAGACAAGTTGCTGTGGGGAACATTCGCCGTTCTGGGGATCTCCACCGCATGGACTTCAAAAGAAATCATCTGGCTCTTTTTGTTGGGCGGGGTTGTGAACGTTGTGGCCAAAGCCTTGCCGGGTCGTCAGTATGCTCGTGTTGCCGCCTCCTCCCTGATTCCAGTCCTAACCGCCGGGACGAACAGCACGCTGCTGCAAATTTTTCTGTACTTCGCCAAGGCGGGAATGTTCGTGTTCGGAAGCGGACTCGCCGTAGTACCGTTCTTATACAGCGGCACGGTACAAGGGCATCATTGGCTGACCGACCAGCAGTTCGTTGATGCGGTCGCCGTGGCGATGATCACGCCCGGGCCTGTGGTCATCACCGTCGCCTTTATCGGCTACCTGGCCGCTGGAGTAGCGGGGGCGACGGCAGCCGCGCTGGGAATATTCTTGCCTGTCTATCTTGTAGTTCTGCTCCTGGCGCCGTCGTACAAACGCTGGGCGAAAAACCCTCAGTTGAATGCGTTCGTGCGCGGAGTGACTGCGGCCGCCACCGGCGCGATTGCCGGCGCTGTCGTTGTTCTCGCGCGCCGCTCGCTGTACGATCTGCCTACCTTCTTGATTTGTGCTGTCAGTCTTGCCGTACTGTTCCGGTGGAAGGTTCCTGAGCCGGCTCTCATTGCCTGCGCAGCGGTCGCAGGGCTTGTTCTCCGGCATGGCTAGAACAGCTTGCGGAAAAAGTCGGTGTTGTACTTGATTTTGGGTGGAGCAGCGGTTTACCGCTGCAGTAAGTGCATGGTTTTGAATCCGGCTTTAGCCGCTGAGGGCACGGCCCTCGCTCACAGACGATTTTTTCCCGCAATGTGGAACCCGTTTCGAGGCGGAGTTAGGGGAAAGCCCCCTCCAACTAGGTTCACGCCAGTCCGCACCACCCCACACACGCCGGACACCCGCTTGGGCGTTGTAAAATCGTGGATTACTCATTACCGGACTACCCTTATCTATGCCACAGGAAGACAAACCGATCCCCACCGCGCGCCCCGAGCGTATCGATGAGCGCTACGATGCGCAGCGCATTGAACAGAAGTGGACTGAACGCTGGCAGAGCGATCCGTCGCTGTATGCCGCCGAGGCGCACTCGACCAAGCCGAAGTTCTACGTGTTGGAGATGCTTCCCTACCCGTCCGGCGCGCTGCACATGGGACACGTGCGCAATTACTCCATCGGCGACGCGCTGGCTCGCTACATGTGGATGAACGGCTATAACGTGCTCCATCCCATGGGCTGGGATTCTTTCGGATTGCCGGCCGAGAATGCCGCGATCAAGAACAACACTCCGCCTCGCAAATGGACTCTTGCCAATATCGCCGCCATGAAGGTCCAGATGAAGCGCCTGGGGTTCGCGTATGACTGGTCGCGCGAAGTTACGACCTGTCTGCCGGAGTACTACCGCTGGAACCAGTGGTTCTTCCTGAAGCTTTACGAGTTGGGACTCGCTTATCGCAAGAATAGCAAAGTGAACTGGTGTCCGGTGTGCTGCACGGTGCTGGCCAACGAACAGGTTGTAAATGGGATGTGCTGGCGGCATGAGGACACTCCGGTTGAACAGCGTGAACTGGAGCAGTGGTTTTTGCGGATCACGAAATACGCCGACGAGCTACTGCGCGATCTGGAAAAACTGCCGGGGTGGCCGGAAAAAGTCCGCATCATGCAGCAGAACTGGATCGGGCGCAGTGAAGGCACGCTGGTGGATTTCGATCTGGGTGGAACCGTGGGCCCGGCGGGTTCGACGATCACCGTGTTCACCACGCGCGTGGATACGATCTATGGCGCGACCTCGGTGCAGTTGGCGCCGGAGCATCCGATTGTGGCGGATATCGCCGCCCGCAATCCCGATTTGCGGGGCAAAGTCGACCAACTGATCGCCGAACAACGCCGGGCGAAAGAAGCGGGCGACATCGGCGCCATCGAAAAGCACGGCATCTTCACCGGACGGTATGCCAAGAATCCGTACAACGGAGAAGCGTTGCCGGTGTGGGTGGCGAACTACATCCTGATGGACTACGGCACCGGCGCCATCATGAGCGTTCCGGCGCACGATGAGCGTGATTATGAATTCGCCCAGAAGTACAAGCTGGAGATCCGGCTGGTCATTCTGCCGCAATCGAGCGATCCGGAAGAAACCATGGTGGAACCCCCGCTGCCCTTTACGACCAAAGACGGAATCGTGGTGAATTCGGGCGAGTTCAACGGGCTGAGCTGCGAGGACGCAATGAAGAAGATGTCGGCGCGCGCCGAAGAAAAAGGCTTTGGCAAGGCGACCGTCACCTTCCGAATCAAAGATTGGGGCATCTCGCGGCAACGTTACTGGGGCACGCCCATTCCCATCGTGTACTGCGAGAAAGACGGCGTCGTGCCGGTCGCGGAAAAGGATCTGCCCGTGATTTTGCCCGACAATGTGCCCATCACGCTGGCCGGCGGATCGCCTTTAGCGAGCGTGCCGGAGTTTCTGAACACCACCTGTCCGAAATGTGGCGGCCCGGCGCGGCGCGAGACCGACACCATGGATACGTTCGTCGATTCGTCGTGGTACTTCTACCGCTACGCCGACGCGCGGAATGACAAGGCGCCGTTCGACAGCGAAAAGATCGCGTACTGGTTCGGAAAGGATGGCATTGATCAGTACATTGGCGGCGTCGAACATGCCATTCTCCACCTTATTTATTCGCGCTTCTGGACCAAGTTCATGCGTGACATGGGCCTGGTGAAAAACGACGAGCCGGTTGCGCGCTTATTCACCCAAGGGATGGTGATCAAAGACGGCGCCAAAATGTCGAAGAATCTGGGAAACGTAGTGTCGCCGGATGAAATGGTGGCGCGCTACGGGGCCGATGCAGCCCGCCTGTACAGCTTGTTCGCGGCGCCTCCCGATCGCGACCTTGACTGGCAGGATTCAGGGATTGAAGGCATTCAGCGGTTCCTCGGGCGCGTGTACCGGTTCTATCTGCGGAATCCCCCTGTAGAGACGCGGCTCGCCGCGTCTCCGGCGGCGGAGACTACAAGGCAGGCGGAGACGGGCCAAGCCCCGTCTCTACAGCCGTTATCGCCCCCAGCGCGCGCCCTCCAGCGCAAACTGCACCAGACCATCCAGCGCGTGAGCCACGACTTCCAGGGCCGGTGGCACTTCAACACTTGCATCGCGGCCATCATGGGACTGGTGAATGAGATGTATGCAGCCGAGGATGCCATTGCTGCCGGGCAGGTCCCCGCATCGCTGATCGCCAACGTGCAGCGCAACATCGCACTGCTGCTGGCCCCGATGGCGCCTTATCTGGCGCATGAATTGTGGGAGATGGCTGGCGAGACGTGCAATCTGCTGAAGGCTCCCTGGCCGAAATTTGACCCGGCGCTGGCGGCGGAAGAGGAGATCGAGATTCCCGTGCAGGTCAATGGCAAGCTGCGGAGCGTGGTGGTTGTGCCGGCGAGTGCGACCGAGGACCAAATCAAGCAGGCCGCGCTGGCGAACGAAAAAGTAAAAGGGGCGATCGCTGGCAAGCAGGTGGTAAAGGTGATCGTCGTGCCGAAAAAACTCGTGAATATCGTTGTCCGATAGACATGACCGCTGTTCTGGCAAACAGACCTATCCCGCCCTGGCAAAGGAGTATGTACCTGACGCGTACGAGGTCAATCTCCTGACTTAGTTCGCTGTGGCTTGTTGTAACTATTTACAAGCCATCGGGGTGCGCTTACATTGGACAGTCCGGCCTCACGGAGAAGTGTCTATGATCCCCTCGATCAAACATCGCCTTGCGTCGCTGCTGTTCTTGGCTTTGGCGGTCACCAGTGCCCTGGCACAAGAAAAGGTTACGGCGGATGACATACTCCAGCGTCACCTGGATTCGATTGGAACCTCGACAGTCCGGACCGCCGCCAAGACCCGCGTGGTAGAAGCGAAGGCCTCGTACCGGGTGCTATTGGGTGGCACCCCGGTGCAATACGATGGCAAAGCCGTCATGGTGTCTGGTGGTAACAAGCTGCACATGCTGCTGAAGATCAATGCTCCGCAATACACGGGCGAGCGGTTCATCCGAGACGGTGACAAGACCAGCGTCGAGGCGACCTATGCCAATAAGACTCGATCGGAGTTGGGAACGCTGTTGCAAGCGGACGACACTCCGATTCGCGAGGGTCTGATCGGCGGAGTTCTTAACACGGCTTGGCCTCTGTTCGATTTGGGCTCTCACAAAGGGAAGATCCAATACCAGGGCTTGAAGAGAATCGACGGGACCGACTTGCACGTAGTCCGGTATCAGCCCGGTAAAAACACTGGGTTCGAGATTACGTTGTATTTCGACCCGCAAACGCTTCGTCACGTACGAACTGTTTATCTGGAAGACCGAGCAACGGGAATCACGACAAGTCCCTTCAGAGACACCGTCGCACCGCCTTCAAGAAGAAATCCGGAGCGACTGAACGGTCCCGACGCAAGGAGTGCCAGGTTGGGGCCGACATGGTGGAGAATCGAAGAGCAATTCGGCAACTTCATGACTATCGATGGGTTGACGCTGCCCACGCATTACGATCTACGCTTCCAACGGCAACTGCCCAGTAGGTCGATCCAGACGATCGAATGGGATGTCACAACCACCCGCGTGCTGAGCAACGTTTCGGTTGACTCTCGCAACTTCCAGATCCACTGAATGCGGCTGAATATAGACTGCCGCAATTGACCCGCGTTACTACGCCCCCTATCTGGCCGTTCTGGTCAGTTCTTAATTTTCATTTACACGCACGTGCGGCGCGAGTACATTGCAGTGTTCGGCCGGTGTCCGGCAGGAAGGAGTGGACATGCTCAACCAAATTAAGCCGCGGGCTGCAGTAATCCTGTTCTTATTCTTTGGAGCCAGCATTGCATGCGCTAAAGAGAACCCCACGGCGGACGAAATACTCCAACGACATCTGGACTCCATTGGGCCGGCATCGATCCGAGTTGCAGCCAAGTCGCGCGTCGTGGAAGGGACCGCGTCGTATCGGGTTTTGGTAGGTGGTTCGGGACGCATCGATGGCAAAGCGGTGCTTGTTTCAGAAGGACGAAGACTTCATATGCTCCTGAAGATTAACGCGCAGTACACCGGGGAGCAGTTCATTTGTGACGGCGACAAAACCAGTGTGGCGGGCACTTACCTGGACAAATCTCGCTCAGAGTTCGGCGAGTTTCTACGCTCCGAAGATGTCCCACTTCGCGAGGGTCTGCTGGGCGGCGAACTGTCGACCGCATGGCCCCTCCTTGACCTGGCTTCCCGCAAAGGAAAGCTCCGCTACCAGGGATTGAAAACGGTGGATGGCGTCGATCTTTACGCAGTTACCTACCAGCCGAAGAAGAACACTGACCTGGAGATTACGCTTCTGTTTGAACCACAAACGTTTCATCACGTCGGCACTATTTATGCGGTCAGTGTGCACGCGGGGCTCGGCATGTCTGACTCAGGCGAAGGAGCTTCTGAAATAGAAAGCGCACGACAGAACCAGACGCGATACCGAATCGAAGAAAAGTTTGGCGACTTCAAGACCGCGGACGGATTAACTCTCCCTAACCACTACGATCTCCGCTTCCAGCAGGAGCTCCAGAATGGTTTCACAAAACAGGTAGAGTGGGAGGTCAATGTCACTCGCGTCTTAAACAACATTTCGGTTGACGCAAGGAATTTCCAGATTCACTAGATCCCCCGAAGAGATGAGGCTCGGAAGCCAGTAGCGGTCTTCCCTGCTCCAGCTTTACACTAGCGCATCGAATCTGAGACACTCATCCGTGGAAACCCAATCCATCGTAGTCCTCGACTTCGGAGCGCAATATTCGCAGCTGATTGCGCGCCGCATCCGTGAACAGAAAATCTTTTCGGTGGTGCTGCCGTTCAACGCCAGCCTGGAAGAAATTCGCAGCTATTCTCCTGTGGGGATCATTCTGTCGGGCGGCCCGTCGTCCGTATACGACAAAGGCGCGCCCCATGCCGACAAGAGCGTCTTCGAACTTGGCATTCCCGTGCTCGGCATCTGTTATGGATTGCAGTTCATGGTCTATGCGCTTGGGGGAAAAGTGCGCCCGGCCGCGAAACGCGAGTATGGCCACGCCAAAGTGGAGATTCAGGAATCGGACTCGCAACTTTTTCAGGGCCTGCCTCATCTGCTCGCGGTCTGGATGTCGCATGGCGACTCGGCTGAAGAATTGCCTCCAGGGTTCCGGCTGACGGCGAAAACTCCCAATGCGGTTGCGGCAATCGAAAATGCTGAGAGAAAGATGTGGGCGGTGCAGTTTCATCCCGAGGTGCACCACACGCCGCTCGGCAAGGACATTCTGCGCAACTTCGCGTTGAACATCTGTGGAGCGAAACCATCCTGGACGCCGCAACATTTTATCGATGCGACCGTGGCCCAGGTGAAACAGCAGGTCGGCAAGGGACGCGCGATCTGTGCTCTTTCCGGCGGAGTGGATTCTTCGGTCGCGGCGGTACTGGTGGATCGCGCGATGCGGGATGGGTCGGATAAATCGCGCCTGACCTGCGTCTTCGTCAACAACGGCGTGCTGCGCAAAAACGAATTCGAGAAAGTTCAGAAAAATCTGCGCGACCATCTCGGTCTGCACGTGGTTGCGGTCGATGCCACCGATCGCTTCATGAAGAAACTGGCGGGAGTGAGCGATCCGGAGAAGAAGCGCAAGATCATCGGCAAAGAGTTCATTGCTGTCTTCGACCAGGAAGCACGCCGCATTAAAAAGAAGGAAGGCAACGTTAAGTGGCTGGTGCAGGGGACCCTCTATCCCGACGTCATCGAATCCCGCTCCGTGCGCGGGCCGTCAGAGGTCATCAAGTCGCATCACAACGTAGGCGGACTGCCCGCGAAGATGAAGCTCAAGCTGATCGAGCCGCTCAAAGACCTCTTCAAAGATGAAGTCCGCCGCATAGGCCGCGATCTCGGCATGCCCGAAGACATTCTGCAGCGCCAGCCTTTCCCCGGACCGGGACTGGCCGTTAGGATTTTGGGCGAAGTAACAAAAGACCGCGCCGATCTGCTGCGCGAGTGCGATGAGATTGTGGTGGGCGAGATCAAGAAAGCTGGGCTGTATCAGAAAATCTGGCAGTCGTTCGCCGTGCTCCTGCCGGTGATGTCGGTAGGAGTGATGGGGGATCAGAGGACTTACGCTTACACCTGCGCTGTCCGCGCCGTGCATTCCGAAGACGGCATGACGGCTGACTGGGTTCCGCTGCCGTACGAGGTGCTCAAAACCATTTCTAATCGGATTGTGAATGAAGTCCGCGGGGTGAACCGGGTGGTGTATGACATTACTTCGAAGCCTCCGGGGACGATTGAGTGGGAATGAAGAGGCGGGTCGCAGGTGTCAATGGAATCACACGAGGTCGTAACTGACATCGCTATGGGGTTATCCGCTCTTGATGCCGCGGGAAGCAGATTCCGCGAGTTTCAGCCCGGAGTGGGACTGTTTGGCGAACCCCAACTCGTTAAGCAGATCGCGGCTTATCTCAATACTTTAACGACGTACGGGGGACTTGTGCGGACAAAGAGATGTCCCGACTTACTAGTCCCCAACGAATGGGCAATTGAGGCCAAAATCGCAAGGCCGTTCGAAGACAACGGCAAAGAAGCGGAGAACTGGTCGGTAAATCTCCTGCACCCTTATCGAGGCAATACAAGCTCAATCGGTGACTGCTACAAGCTCCTAGGTTTGACTACGCCTGAGCGAAAAGCGGTGCTCGTCGTGGGATACGAGCACGCGCCTGCGAAAATCGACCTCACTCCGCTCGTGAAATCTTTTGAGGCCATCGCAACGTGCGTCGCAGACATGAGACTTGGCCCAAGAATCGAAAAGTGTTGTGAGGGACTGATTCATCCTGTTCATCAGACCGCCCGATTGTTCGCTTGGGAGGTACTGCCGACGTGAACAGGAAACGAAGCCGGGTGTCCCACTCATCGCGCACGCTGCGATGAGTGGGATTCCACCGCATTTCACGCATGTACCACCTGCAGCCCCAACGCCCTCTCGAACGGCTCGAAGTCCCGATCCCGATGGAGAAGTTGATTCCTGGTACGCAAACAGAATGTTGCGATCCAACAGTCCATGGTTTTTCGAACCGTGTAACCGCGCTGGCGCAGCGTGCGGTAATTCGCCGCAGCTGCGATCGCGTTTTCAGCCCCTCCCGTCGGAAATATTTCGAATGTCAGCAGTTGATCGCGTATCTGTTGAAACTCACGAGGTTCCCGGATGCCCTGTAGCACTTCGCAGAGGATCATGTCGGTGAGACCCAGTCGCTGGAGCGGCATTTCGTGGTAAAGCCACAACGTTTCCGCATTCAGAATGCCCCCGAGGTAGTCAATCCAAACCGTCGTGTCCACAATCACCATTCGAGTCACTCGGTGTTGCGGCCGCGACGAGACTCCTCGAGATTTCCTTCCCATTTCACTTTGCCTCGAAACCGCCTCATACCAACCTGTGAGCGCGTCTGGATGAGCAAACGAAGGGCGGTCTCCACTGTGGCCTTCTTCGTATCAGCCCCACCGGCTCGCATGGCTTGCCGCATCAAGCTGTCGTCAATGTCAATATTGGTCCGCATGCGCCATCCTCCGAATGTGTAATATTCTCACATTTATGTGTATGACGCAAACGGCCCGGTGTCCGGGTTCGCGATTCGCCTGTCGGTCGCCGGGTGCTCCACATCTCGCGGTTTTCGAGACGTGGGCTTTTCGGGGCAGGTTCGCGGAAGTTTGGCGTTGCGAGATGGCTTCGCCGCTGTCTCCTCCTGCATTGACCAGAAAGCAGGTCCTTCAGCTTTCGCTCAGGATGACAAGGTAGATTCACAGATCAATGGATTGGGAAGTTTCTACTAGCGTCCGCTCGCGTGCCAGATCGATCCCGGCGACTGATAGTTCATCCCTTCGCCCCAAACCACGTGGGTGTCGCCGTGGCTGTCGATGGCGAGCGAGAAATAGTCGCCGAAGGGAAAGCGGAATCCTTCCTTACTGATGTACCTATACCCTGGCACGTAGCCTGAAACCCGAATCTCTTCTCCCCAGGTGGCTCCGCCGTTGCTCGAACTGCGGTAGTAAGTGTTCCAATACGGAGAGGTAGCAGAAGAGCCGCGCGAATCCATCCACGCGATGCGGACATCGCCCGGGTTCCCGGCCACAATCGCCGGAAATGCATGTTCCACTCCCGCCCCGGCGTCGGAGACGCTGATGCGCGGCAGCCAGTCTTCGCCGCCATCGGTCGAGGACGAGAAATAAATTTGCTGCGGCCCCAGGGGCGTGCTGCCCGCGCTCCAAAGCGCATAAAGAGTTCCGGCGGCATCCGAGGTTAGAGCGATCTGCGCGCCGAGATAAGCCTCACCACATTCCTCGTCCTTGCAGCCCGGCGCTGCCGCGGAAACATCAAGCAGGGTAGTGCTCCACTCCTTACCCGCATCCGCCGACTTCGCAATATATAGATTCACCGAGCCGCGAGCGCCTCCCGCCTTGGAGTACGAAGCCCAGGCCAGATACACGTCGCCCGCGGAACCGACCGTGGCCGCGCCCAGCAACGACCACCCCGGGCGGCTTTCCGTATTGACACGCGCCGGTACAAAGTTGCGCCCGCCATCCGCCGAGGCCGCCACCCACACCTCTTCTTCATGATTGAAGGCCACGTAGACGTTCGGGCCGCGCACCGCCAGCGCCGGTTTATCCAGTTCCACATCGCTGCGGACCGCCATCGTGAACGCCCACGTCGCGCCGGAGTCGACCGACCTGGCGAGCATCACCGCTCGTTTCCCGTTCTGCAGCCAGGCCGCGTACACGGTGTGCCGGTCGGCCGGGTCCACGGCAATCTGGGCGTCAAACTGGCCCGATCCCGATTCGAGCATCACGTGCGGCGTCTGCCACGTCCTGCCATTGTCGTTGCTCGCGACCAGCAGTAGAGTCGGGATGCGGCACCCCTTGCAATTGGGCACGCGCCCGTAGTGCGGGTAAAGAACGTAGATTCGTCCCGAACCGTCGGCCGCCACGGCCGGCTCCCACTGGTCGCCGGTGGTGAGGCCGATCCGCTTCTGTCCGGAAAACTGCGGCGGCGTCGCCCAAGCCATGCTAGCCAGCGCGCACAGTACGACCACGAATTTCAAACCGGCGGAGCGCATGGTGACCATCGCAAACAGCTATCGCAAGCAAGTAAGGGTGGAGGGAAGAAACTGTACCCTTGATCTTGAACTTTATCCCGAAGCCAGTCGCCGGTCAACCAGGACTGCCCTAGCGCGTCCTTTAGGCGGCGGTCAGCAGGATGGGCGGGCCGGAAGTAACTACCAGGGTATGTTCAAAATGGGCGGAGAGCGCGTGATCGGCCGTCCGCACTGTCCAAGTATCTTTGTCCGTAAACACACGCCCCGAGCCAGTGGAGATGATCGGTTCTACGGTGATTACCAGACCCTCGTTCATGACCTGGCGCGCCTGCGAGTCGGGATAGTTCGGGATATGCGGTAGCTCGTGGATCGCCCGTCCGATGCCGTGTCCGCCAAGTTCGCGGACCACCGCGAACCCCGACCTGCGCACCTCGCGTTCCACCATCTTTCCGATTTCGAATACGCGGAATCCGGCGCGGGCCACCAGCATCGCCTTGTGAAAGGCGCGCTCCGCGCAGGCCATTAACTCTTCGGCCTGTAAGCTGACGCGGCCAACTGGCACGGTGATGGCAGCGTCGGCCATGTATCCGTCTTTCTCCACCGTCACGTCAAGTTTCACCAGATCGCCTTCCGCAAGATTGCGCTCTCCTGGAATTCCGTGGACAGCTTCATCGTTCAGGCTGATGCAACTGGCTCCCGGAAAGTGGTACACCATCGACGGACCGGAGTGGGCGCCGTTCTCCTGCATGACGCGCGCGCCGATTTCATCCAGGTATCGAGTCGTGACGCCGGGGTAAACTTCAGCCTTCATCGCATCGAGCACCATGCGGACGACGTGGCCCGCCGCTTTCAACGAAACGAGTTCCTGCTCATCTTGGATGCTCAAGTCTTGGCTCCCCTCAGGGCGGGATCACGAATTAAAGGCTATCGCACAAAAGCGTGTTTGGGATAGCAGGCCGGGTTGCTGAACGCACCTCACAGCACTAGAATGTCCCGCGCGAGATCAGTCCGAGAGTTTGCTTCTCAATCAGGAGGGGTCATGAAAGCAAAAAGGATGCTGTTGACTCTGGCGCTGTGCGTGGTTGCAGGGACCCTGTGCTTCGCCAGCACACAGATGGGCACCTGGAAGCTAAACGAAGCCAAATCGAAACTCGCCCCGGGGGCGGCGAAAAACCACACCGTAGTTTACGAGGCCGCTGGTGACAACGTAAAAGTCACAGTTGACGGCACGGGCAGCGACGGCAAGCCCACGCACAACGAGTGGACGGGAAAGTTCGACGGGAAGGACTACCCCGTTACCGGCGACCCCAGTTCCGACGCACGGTCCTACAAGATGGTGGATGAACGTACGTTGGAGTTAACAGTTAAGAAAGACGGCAAGGTGGCTACCACCGGTCGAATCACGGTGTCCGCCGACGGCAAGAGTCGAACCGTCAGCACCAGCGGAACCGATTCAAAGGGTAAAAAGGTCAAAAGCACCGCGGTGTACGACCGGCAGTAGCAGCATTTTCCCCAGGGCTGGCAGTAACCAATGCCCTTCCGCGACTGTTCTACACGGCAGGGACTCCAGACTCCAGCCCTCGTTCTTGATCCGCCGCGAAGGCTTACCCGGCGCATCCACGGAGAGTACTGTCTTCTCGAAACCGTGAGCGTCGTCCGCAGACGCGGTCACGACCCCGTGAGCTTCGCGCGTATTTCTTCCGGCAGGCGCTCGCGAATCTCCGCCGGCAGCCGGTCATGTACGTGTCGCGCGCCCAACTTGGCCGCATCCACCACCGCCATGGGCGCCGGAGTTGCCACGGCCACGCCCAGCCAGATCAGCGCCGACAGCCCAAAGCCCGCAAGCGCGCCCACCTCCAGCCAGACGGCGTGGCGCGGCCCAAAATACCGGATCAGGGCAAAGGCCAGCAGAAACACCACCGCCGATGCCGATGCCAGCACAATCAGAGAAATATCGATAATGCGGTGCAGTTTCTGGCGACTGCGGCAGTACTCGCAATCGGCGAAATGCAGTTCGTAGTCCCCACGCATCTCCGGAGCCAGGCCGGAAATATCGTAGCGCCATCCCGCAAGGATTTTCCCTACGATCGGTTCCACACATTCGGTCATAAAAGGCTAAACCGGCATCAGAGGCTACAACCGGATCGCTTCCAGAACTTCCGTCTGGGACGCCAGCAGCACATGATTGTGCCACAGGCCCTGACGGCCGCCGAGCGCCTGTTCCGCCGCCGCCCGCGCGATTTCGGGATGGTTATTCTGTTCCGACAAATGGGCCAAAACCACGTATTCCGCTCCCCCATCATAATCGTTGGAGAAGAATTCGGCGAGAGCGTCATTCGACAAATGCCCCACCCGGCTCATCACCCGCTGCTTCACCGCCCACGGATATGGCCCGGAGCGCAGCATCTCCACATCATGATTCGATTCCATCACCAGCACACTGCAGCCCCGCAGATGGTCGCGCACGCTGGCCGGCATGTAGCCAAGATCGGTGGTAAACCCAACCTTGACGCCTTCCGCGCGAAATGTGAAGCCCACCGGATCGACGGCGTCGTGGGGAATGGTAAAGGGCATCACCTCGATGTCGCCCACGCGAAAGCCCCGGCCGGCGGAGAAATGCTCGGATTTCGGCAGTTCCGGAATCGCGCCCTGTTGGTCGCGCACCGCCCGGCTCCAGGCATGGTGGGTCGGTGCGGTCAGGAAGACAGGCACCTTCAGCTTTGTGGCCAGCCGCTGCAGGCCGGCAACATGGTCGGAGTGTTCGTGCGTGATCAGGATCGCGGAAATTTCCTCGGCGCGCTCACCCAGCGCCCGCAACCGCCTCGAAGTTTCGCGGCCCGACAGCCCGGCATCCACCAGAATGCGCGTCGAACTGCTAGCCACCAGCGCGCAGTTCCCACGGCTGCCGCTCGCCAGTACCGAAACCGACACTGCCATTCTCGTAGCTTACCCCCACCGGCTGTGGAAACGGGAACAGTTTTTCAGAGGCCGGTACCTTTGGGGAGACCGCCCATCTGTAGAGACGGGGCTTGCCCCCTCTCCCACTGCGAGTGACCGGGGTTGCGGGCAACGACGCGGCGAGACGTGTCGCTGCGAGAATGCAGGTACTCACTTCCCCGCGAACAGGTTATCCACCACACCGCGTCCGATCGAGCCCCCGTACGCGCCTGCAATTCCCGGCAGAAAGGCCAGAAACGATTCGTAGATCTGCGCCCGCTCCGGCTTTTCCGAAAGAAAGAAATAGGCCAGCCATTCCACCACCGGCACGAACACTCCAACGAGGACGACCCAGCGCCACGGTCTTCGCGGGCTCAGAATTCCAAGTAGGATGTTCGCCGCCAGCACCACCATCGCCGTCAGCAGCAAATCGCCCACTTTGATATCTAACCACCCCGCGGACGCCCCCAACATTGCCGCTAGCAAGTAATAAAAGCGGTCGCCGCTCGATTTTTCTTTCGGGAGAGTTCCGCTCGAGGCTGTCGTCATATTCCCTGTATTTTTACGAATACGTGTAAAACCCGCGTCCGCTCTTGCGTCCCAGCCAGCCCGCATCCACCATCTTGATCAGCAGCGGACAAGGCCGGTACTTCGGATCGCCCAGCCCCTCCTGCATCACCCGCATGATGTCCAGACACACGTCGAGCCCGATAAAATCCGCCAGCGTCAGCGGCCCCATCGGATGCGCCATGCCCAGCTTGAACACTTCATCCACCGCCTCAGCCGTCGCCACGCCCTCCATCACCGCGTACATCGCCTCATTCAGCAGCGGCATCAGCACCCGGTTCGACACGAATCCCGGAGCGTCATTCACCTCCACCGGCGTCTTCTCCAATTTCACGGCCAGCTCGCGCACCGTCTCAAACGTTGTTTCGGATGTCGCCAGGCCCCGAATCACTTCGACCAGTTTCATGACCGGCACCGGATTAAAGAAGTGCATCCCGATGACTTTGTCGGCGCGCCCGGTCAGCGCCCCAATTTTGGTGATCGAGATCGAGGACGTGTTCGAAGCCAAAATCACTCCCGGCCTCATCATGCGATCGAGGTCGCGGAAAATCTCGGACTTGACCTCAAACCTTTCCGTCGCCGCCTCGATCACCAGATCGCAATCCGCAAGCTTCGCCCGATCGACTACGGCCATGATTCGCCCCAGCGTGGACACCTTGTCATCCGCCGTGATCTTGTTCTTGGCCACTTCGCGATCGAGGTTCTTCGCAATCGTCCCGAGGCCGCGATCCAGAAATCGCTGCTCCACATCGCAGAGCGCCACGTTGAACCCGCACCGCGCCAAGACGTGGGCAATCCCGTTGCCCATCGTGCCTGCCCCGATCACTCCTACGCGCTGAATGGCCATGATTGCGTCGCTCCCAATTGCCTGCGTAAAGAAGGAAACTGGAAAGTGTAGCAGAGTGGACTGAGCGAGCCGGGGCGCAAAGAAAAAGGCTGCTGCGAGCCCGCGTGGGCCGCAGCAGCCTGTTGAGAGTTACAACCGACTTCAAACCGGCAGCGGTCTACTGATCTTTGGGGCCGGTATAGCTTTGAGACGAAATTGCTGTCCCCCAATTACCGAAGTTGTCGTAGTCGCCAGCCGTCCACATCAGCGGGCTACCAGGGTTTGCGTTATCCGGTGCAACCGCCGAATAGTCTCCCCAACGGAACTGACTGTAGAAACCGGAGCCTGCGGCGATATAGTATCCAGCCCCGTTCATCACATTGTCGCCATAGCTCACTCGACGACCGGTGACGGCCATCCCCGGATAACTGTTGTTGTCGGAGTACGTGTATGTCATGGTGACGTTATTTTCCGTGTCTGGCGACAAAGTTGCGAAGTAAGACGATCCACTCGCGCCCTGGCCACCGCAGAAGAAGCAGTCTTCGGAGCGTTCGTCCCCGCCCGTGATGTTGCCATTCACGTCAAGTTTGGGGTGGTAGTCGAACCAGATGGCGTGGGCTCCCGCCACTGCGGGCACTCCCGTATCAAAGCTCCCCCACAGGTCTCCGGCATGGTAGTACATCGAGCCTGTGATTCGAACATCGATGGTCTCGATGGAGTTCGCGCCCCCCGGTTGGTTCGCGGCCGGTGGGTAATAGTACGTGTGCGCCGTAGGAACAGCGAGTCCCGTGAAAGTGGGTCCAGGGCCGCCTGTAGTGAAAGCCGCCGAATTGTTTACCGACCACAAACCCAAACTGCCGCAACCCGCACCGCAGTTCCAGAGAATGTTGAAGGTGTGGGCCAAGTAGGTAGCGGCGGGCCGATCCCCTTGCGCGACCGGATTCGAAGGCTGCAGGGTGTCAACCAGGGTACCCCCAAAGTTGAAGCCGGATTCCCACCAATAGGGCATCCCTGTACCCGCATAGGGTTGATCCTTGGGAATCGTAAACAGGTAGTTGTTGATAAACCCGCCGTTGCAGTTGTTGCCAAACTGGTTGATGCCGATGTAGATCGCACCCTTCGTGCCATTCTTTCCCCAGTTGTTCGTGTCGTGGCCGAGAGTCGGATAATCGGGACACTCGCCGGTGCCGCCAACCTGCCACTTAAAGATATGCCATGTGGGGTTCGAGATGGGATTGTTGGTTGCGCTAACCGCAAGCATCAGCTGCCCGACGTTGTTGGAACTGAAACTGCTTTCCGTCAGCATCACGAAGACGTAGCGGCCGTTTTTCCAGTCGTAAAAACCGCGCGGGTCGGTCGTGTAGGTACCGGCAGGGAGCCCAAAGAACGTGTCGGCGCTCTTGGGATAGCCGCTCTGAAGCACGCCCGTCTTCGAGTAGATCGCAATGTAGGTATTGACGAACTGCACGACGTAGGTCGGTCCGACGGCAATCGCCATGTCCGAGGGCGTGCAGCAAACCTCGCTCTGCGCGAAAAAGGCATGCGTCGAATGAAGAAACGTGGATCCGCCAGTCGGCGCGGGACCCGCGTTGTTCAACATGCCGTAGCCCCCGGTTCCGCTCCCCGCCAACTGGGCAGCCTGACGCTTCATTTCCGCGTACTGGGCGTCGGTTCTGCCATCCCGCGGGCGTAACATCTGGGTGTGGGGGGTGATCTGGGACGCCGTCGCCTGTGGAATGGCGCCCATGTTCACCTCTCTGACTTGGGTCCCGAAGTTCGCGGCTCCGCCTCGCGTGCCGGCGGGCATGGAGCTAATTTCCTGGGCCGGCGCCAGCGAAAGTAAAGTCACGGTACACAGAACCAACACCGCTACAAATACAAACCTCTTCATAAGTTACCCTCCAAAAACCTCGTGTTCTGGGTTGAAGTTAACTCCGCACAATGCGGAGGTCCTGGCTTTGCATTCGTTGAGACACACAAGGTTCCCATTGGGTTCGACAAAACCTGTTATTCAAATTGTTGCGAACGGTTTTCTCCCACAACAGTCCCTTGCCTCTTGAGGAAGCCTGACTACGGATGATTAGGCGGGGGAAGAGCCTGACCGTACAGCCCACACTAGCGTCACTCATTATGGCTAGTTTGCGATTGCTGTCAAGAAAAATCGCGCGGCCGACCCAACTTCTTTACTGCCTCAATCATGCAGATATAGTGCAATCTCTTTCAAAATCGTTTCTAGAAATCGGCCGGCAGGACGGCCGGAACCCTGGTTGAGGATCCAATGCCTGCGGGGAGGGGTCACTGCAACCGGAGCGTGAGGGGTTGGATCTATGCGCGCGCTCCAACGCATAACCGGACGAGGTCAAGGGGCAACCCTGAGGAGAGGTGCCGCGCGCGAACATGCAGGCTTCAGCTGCTGAGCGCCGCGCCTCTGTTACTTTTCTTTCGCCACATTCAGCCGCGTTTCCGCGCGCTGCAGAGCGTCTTCCGCGCGGGTGTAATCGACCTGAGGATCGTTGCTCTTCAGGCGCTCCTCGGCCCGGTCTCTGGCTTTCTGCGCGCGCTCCACGTCAATTTCCTGTGGATGCTCGGCGGCTTCCGCTAGAATCGTCACCTTGTCGGGCAGCACTTCCGCAAAACCCCAGGCCACTGATAGCGTGTGCGTCTCTCCGCTCGCCCGGTAAGTAATCGCGCCCACACCAAGCTCCGTAATCAACGGAGCGTGACCGGGAAGAATCCCCAGATACCCGCTCGACCCTGGGATTTGCGCTTCTTCCGCCGCTTCCTTCACCACCAGCTTGGCGGGAGTAACGATTTCGAGTTGGAAAGTATTATCCACAGTTCTCAGTTCCCGGTTCTCAGTTCTCAGTCCGCATGCGCCGGCTACCGATGCTGGCTAAGTGCTAATTGCTAAGTGCTAACTGCTGATCTTACGCTGCCGTTCCCTTCATCTTTTCGGCCGTCTCGACCACTTCCTCGATTGTTCCCTTCATATAGAACGCCTGCTCGGGGATGTCGTCATACTTCCCTTCCACAATGCCGCGGAAACCTTTCACCGTGTCGGCGATCTTCACATAGCGCCCTGGAGTGCCCGTGAATTGCTCGGCCACAAAGAACGGCTGTGACAGGAACTTCTGAATCTTGCGTGCCCGCGCTACTGTCACTTTCTGGTCCTCGCTCAGTTCGTCGATGCCCAGAATGGCAATGATGTCCTGCAGGTCTTTGTAGGTCTGCAGCGTCTTCTTCACCATCTGCGCTACGTCATAATGCTCCTGCCCAACAATTCGAGGATCGAGAATGCGCGAAGTGGAAGCCAGCGGATCGACCGCCGGATAAATACCAATCTCCGTAAGCGCGCGGGAAAGCACGGTCGTAGCGTCCAAGTGAGCAAACGTGGTCGCCGGGGCTGGATCGGTCAAGTCGTCAGCCGGCACGTAAATCGCCTGCACCGAAGTTACCGATCCTTTCTTAGTCGAAGTAATCCTCTCTTGTAACTCGCCCATCTCAGTCGCCAAGTTCGGTTGATATCCGACGGCGCTGGGCATGCGGCCCAAAAGCGCGGAGACTTCAGACCCGGCCTGGGTAAAACGGAATATGTTGTCGATGAACAGAAGAGTGTCGGACCCTTCTTCATCGCGGAAATATTCGGCCACGGTCAGAGCGGTTAACGCAACACGGAGACGCGCTCCGGGAGGCTCGGTCATCTGGCCGTAGATCAACGCGGCTTTCGATTCGGCGGGCTTGCCCGGTTTGATGACCCCCGACTCGCTCATCTCCAGCCAGAGGTCGTTGCCTTCACGGGTGCGCTCGCCGACTCCGGCGAACACCGAGAATCCCCCGTGCTGCTTGGCCACGTTGTTGATGAGCTCCATGATGACGACGGTCTTGCCGACGCCGGCCCCGCCGAACAGGCCGATCTTTCCGCCTTTCAGGAAGGGCTGGATCAGGTCCACGACTTTCACGCCGGTCTCGAACATTTCCGCAGTGGTCGACTGTTCATCGAACGCGGGCGCCAAGCGGTGAATGGGCATCCTCTTTACGAAGTCAATGGGACCGAGATTGTCGACGGGTTGGCCGATGACGTTCATCACGCGGCCGAGTGTGCCGCGGCCGACGGGAGCGGAGATCGGTCCACCCTGGTCAATGGCGTTCATGCCCCGCACCATGCCATCGGTGGCTTCCATGGCGACACAGCGCACCCGGCCTTCGCCGAGATGCTGCTGCACCTCGAGAATGACGTCGATGGGGGAAGGCACGGTAAAGTCGTCGCTAACCACGCGAAGCGCCTGATAAATGGGAGGCATCGCCGCTTCGGTAAACTGAACGTCCACGGCGGGGCCTGCGATTTGGATTACGTGTCCGATATTTTCTGACATAAGACCTCAAAACCAGCAATTAGCACTTAGCACTTAGCACTTAGCACTTAGCTTGCCGACTTAGCGCTCACTTCGAAATCTTTAGATGTTCCAAATGCTAATTGCTAAGTGCTAAGTGCTGTTTTACTGCGCTGCCGCTCCGCTTACGATCTCGATAATTTCTTTCGTGATCTTGGCCTGGCGCGCGCGATTCATGACCAGCGTGAGCGAATCGATCATGTCGCTGGCATTGTTGGTGGCCGCATCCATGGCCGTCATGCGCGCGGCGTGCTCGGCGGCTACGGACTCCAGCAGCGCATGAAAAATCTGGATGCCGAGATACTTCGGCAGAATACCCTCGAAAAGGCGCTCGGGCCGCTGCTCGTAGATGTAATCGACGGGCGACGCCCCGAATTTGGCGGCGGCCTCATCGACGGCGCTGGTGTCAATTGGACGCAGCCCGACGTGGGCCGTCTTCGCCGCTTCGATTCGTCGCTTGCGTTCTTCTTCCGAAGCCTCTTCCGCCATGCGGACATCGACTTCACCGATCTCCTTGATGGGCAGCAGGCGCTCGGCAACCAGGCGTTGCGCGATCACCGACTTGAATTCGTTGAACAGTATGTAGACGCCGTCAATCTCGTTGCGGGCATAGCGGGCAACCACGCTCTCGCTGAGGGTGGCGGCGAAATTGTGTTCGACCTTGCCGAGAACTCCAACATATTCACCGACGATCTGCACGCGACCGGCGCGGGGCGGAGTCGCTTCTTCCCCGGCCGGGACGGGCGAGGCGCCCGTCTCGCCGCCAGCGGAGACGCTGGTTGTTCCGTCTGGCGAAGATGCCTTCTGCGACGCCATCGGGTAGCGGCGGCGCATGAAGTCGCGGCCCTTGCGTCCGATGCATTCGACGTCGATATTCTGTTCCGGTTTTGACTCGATGAATTTCGAAACCATCTTCAGGATATTGGTGTTGAACGCCCCCGCCAGGCCCTTGTCTCCGGTGACGACAATAAGCAGGATCGTGTTTTCCGGGCGTTCGGCGAGCAGCGGATGACGCGGCTCTCCGGTAACCGGGTCGTAGATATCGGCGCGCGACACCAGCGACTTGAGAACGTTGGTGAGCATCTGCGAATAGGGCCGCGCGGCCAAGGCGCCCTCTTGGGCGCGGCGCAACTTCGCCGCCGAGACGGTCTTCATGGCCTTGGTGATCTGCCGCGTGTTGACCACGCTGCGGATACGGCGCCGGATATCGAGAACGTTTGCCATAAATCAGTCGCCAGTTGCCAGTAACCAGTTGCCAGTCTTGGAATTTCCGGGTACGGGGTACTGAGTACTGGGTACTATTTCACCGCTTGCCTTGAATCCACAAACTGCTGCTTGGCTTCTTTGATCACTTTCGAGATTTCCGCTTTCAGATTGTCGTCCAGAATCTTCTTTTCCATGATCGTGTTGAGCAGGCCGGGATTCGCGGTTTCCACGTACTTGTACAGATCTTTCTCGAAATCGCGCACCTGTTCTACCGGCATGTCGTCGAGCGCTCCGCTGGTGCCGGCGAAGATGATCAGGATCTGCTTCGAGAAGGAGAGCGGCGAAAACTGGTTCTGTTTCAGTAGCTCAACCAATCGCTTTCCGCGGTTGAGCTGTTGCTGGGTGGCTTTGTCGAGATCGCTGCCGAACTGAGCGAAGGCTGCGAGTTCGCGGTACTGCGCGAGTTCCAACTTTAGGGTTCCCGCTACCTGGCGCATGGCCTTGATCTGCGCGCTGCCGCCGACGCGGCTTACGGAAAGTCCGACATTCACAGCGGGACGGACGCCCTGGTTGAAGAGGTCAGTTTCAAGATAGATCTGGCCGTCAGTAATCGAAATTACGTTGGTCGGAATGTAGGCAGAAACGTCGCCCGCCTGGGTCTCGATCACGGGAAGCGCGGTAAGCGATCCTCCGCCGTTCGCGTTGCTGAGCTTAGCGGCGCGCTCAAGCAGACGCGAGTGGAGATAGAAAACGTCTCCAGGATAGGCTTCGCGGCCGGGAGGGCGGCGGAGCAACAGCGAAATCTCGCGATAGGAGGCGGCGTGCTTGGAAAGATCGTCGTAGATACAGAGCGCGTGGCGTCCCGCATCGCGGAAAAACTCGCCCATGGCGCATGCCGCGTACGGAGAAATGTACTGCATGGGAGCGGGTTCGGAAGCCGAAGCTGCGACCACAATCGTGTACTCCATGGCGCCGGCATCTTCGAGAATCTTGACCACCTGCGCAATCGACGAGCGCTTCTGGCCGATGGCGTTGTAGATACAGATCAGATCGTTGCCCTTGCTGTTGATGATGGTGTCGAGGGCAACCGCGGTCTTGCCGGTTTGGCGGTCGCCAATGATGAGTTCGCGCTGTCCGCGGCCGATGGGAATCATGGAGTCGATGGCCTTCAATCCGGTGGCCATGGGCTCGCGCACCGGTTGGCGCGCAATCACGCCGGGAGCCAGGCGTTCCAATGGAATGAACTTGTCGGTCGAGATCGGACCCTTGTCGTCAATCGGCTGCCCCAGCGAGTTGACGACGCGCCCAATCAGGGCGTCGCCGACCGGGACGCTCATGATGCGGCCGGTACGCTTGACTTCGTCGCCTTCCTTGATTTCGGTGTATTCGCCAAGCAGAACCACGCCCACCTGATCTTCTTCCAGGTTCATGGCGATGCCGGCGACGCCGTGCGGGAAGCTGAGCATTTCGCCGGCCATCACCTTGTCGAGGCCGTAGACCCGGGCGATGCCGTCACCGAGCGTGATGACCGTACCAACTTCGTCGACCGCGATCTTCGATTCGTAGTTCTCGATCTGCTCGCGGATTAATTGAGTAATTTCGTCTGCTTTGATTTGTGCCATAAGATCAGCTCTTGGCTTTCAGCTTTCAGCTCTCAGCTGTCAGCTGTCAGTTTCAACCTGCATATCAGCGCCTTAACTAAAAGCTGAGAGCTGATAGCTGACAGCTAGCTCACCAACTGCTCCCGAATCTTTTCCAACTGCCCTTTTACGGAACCGTCGTAGATGGTGCTGCCTACCTGCACGACTGCTCCGCCTAGTAGGGAAGCATCTTGTTCATATCTGGCTCGGACTTTTTTCCCGGTCAATCTTGCGATCTCGGCTTCCAACATCTGCTTTTCCGGGTCGCCCAGCAGCCGAGCGGTGCTGACCTGCGCTTCCGCGAAGCCCTGGCGTTCGTTCAATTCCTGTTCCACCTGTTTCAGGATTTCGCTGAACAGCGGCAGCCTCCGGTTATCGGTGAGTACGGCAACAAAATTTCTCACCTGTCGTGTAGTGCCCAGGCGCGCGGTGATGGCGTCCAAAACGGCGCGCTTGCGGTCTCCGGGAATGGAAGGGTTTTCGAGCACGCGGCGGAGCTGATCGCTTTCCTGCAGCAGGGCGTCGACACTGTGCAACTCCTGCAGGGCGCGCGCGGCATCCAGCTGGTTTCTTGCCGTCATGACCACGTCGGCGAAGGCGCGGGCGTAGGTGCCGACGACGGAAGCCATGGCTAGCGGCCGTCCTTTCCGCCGTCATCGTCTTTATGCGAGGCGGGTTTATGCGAGGCGGGCGAAGCCAGCTTCGCGGCGAAGGTGCGGACCAGAACCTGGTCGGTATTGGAATCGACGTTGATCTGCTTGCGGGCGAGAGCGATGGCCAGCCCGGCGGTGTGCGTGGTCAATTCCCGGCGCGCTTGTTTGGCGGCGGTGGCGATTTCCTGCTCGGCGGCGGCCACCACCTTGCGAATATCTTCTTCCGCAGCTTGCTTGATGCGAACATCCTCGGCGTCGCCTTCTTTCTCGGCCGCGGCTTGCATGTGCCCGATTTCCACATCCAGCTGGCGGAGACGATTCTCGATGTCCGCCAAGCGGCGATTCGCATCCTGGCTGGCGGCGCGCGCTTCTTCTAAAGCCCGCTCGATGGACGCGCTCCGGTTGCGCATCACGCCGGGCACGAACTTGCGCACGGCCCAGAACACGATGACGGCGATGATGGCGAAGTTCAGAGAGACTAGCAGGAGATGTGTCCTGTGCACGCTCAGACCCGTTTTACGGGACAGCCAACGAATGGGCGCGGCATGCTTCAGATCCGCGTGTTCTTCCTCTTCGGCCCCGGTAGCTTCTCGGGTCTCTTCTTTCTTAGCGGGTTCTGCGGCGGTTGGTTGCGCAGGCTGGGCGGAAGGCTCGGCGGCAGGTTGTTGCTGCGCGTTGGCGAAGCTTTGCGACGCACCCGCCGACAAGAATGCTAACAGCGCCAGCACCAGCAACGCACGGATGACAAACGAGACCGCCCCTTCCCACACCCGCTGTCTCCACACTATCTCTTGCCGCACTTTCATTGGCCACCCGCCTGACTCGGCGATACCACGGGGCGTAACACCGTGCGCACGATGTCGCTGGCGAGCCGGGCTGCGTCCCCTTGCAGCTTCGCCATGGCTTGCTGCATATCCGCTTCCATGCCGGCGCGCGCCTGCTTAACTTGTTCCTGGGCCCGGGCGCGGGCTTGATTCACGGCTTGGCTGCGGGACTGAGTGGCCTGCTGGCGGCGGGCTTCCTGGTTCTTGAAAATTTTCTGCCGGGCTTCCCGCAGGCGTTGTTCATAATCGGAGGTGCGGGCCTCGGCGGCGGCGATATCGGCGCGCGCTTTTTCCATGGCCCCCTGGGTCCGGCTGCGCCGCTCGGCCAGCACCGCGCTCAGCGGCCGATGGACCAGGAAAGTGTAGAAGACGTAAAGCGTCCCCAGCAGGATGACCGTGGGCACCGCTCCAAGCAGTAATCCGCCTAGTTGTTGGAGTGTCTGTTCCATTTCCTGATGATCGAAACGATGATCGAAACGACGATCGAACCGACGATCGAGTCCTTGCTGATTCTACTGGCTGTTTCTGCCTTGAAGAAGAGCCGCTCTTGAAACTCATAAACCTACACCGTGCCGAGGGAAGTGTCAATGATCAGAGCACGCCGGGGGCCTATTTTTCCAAATTGGGACTATGAAAAGTGGAAAGTTGACCCTTGACTTTCGATCCGGAGGGTCTACGATGGAAGTATCACCTCCGATCCCAGTCCGGATCGAATGGGCCGATAGCCAAGGAAACGTCACCGCTTCTTGGCTGGCGGCCCATTTTAACTTTCCGCCTTCGGTCCCCGAAAAAAGCGGTTGAAAAATGTGACGACAAGTTGACACCGGTGTGACAACTCGCGGTCCGGGGAGGGCGAGAATGAGGATGATGTATCCGGGAATCTTCATAACCCGGGGGGAACTCGAAACGGAACTCGTAACGCCCTAAGCGGTCTGGCAGGGTGCGACCCTCTCCACCCAGCCAGACCCTTTTTACTTTTTGCGGCAGGAAGTCGTTTGGCGGTTAGCGCGGTTCCACGGCTCCTCTACCCGGAAGAAGCGCGCTCAACGGACACAGGAGACACGGTCGGCCGCCTCTTTACCCCTATACCTCCACGGGCTGGAGCAGGGCGGCGATTCGCTCGAGAATCAACTGCATGCTCAGGTTGGAGTCGATGGCGGCGTCCACCTCGTGATGGTGGGTGCCGGCATGCATGACCAAAACCTTCGTTCCCTCGTGGGCCTTCTTGACCATGTAAGGGAGGTGATGGCGATCGTCTCTGGACAAGGTAGCGCCCAGGATGACGAGGTCAAAAGCATCGCGGCGCAGTTCTTCCTGCACGGCCTGCCGGTTGAGGGCCGTTGTCACGCAGTGTCCGGCCTTGCGCATTTCGGCGACCTGGGCGGTGAGCGTGGCTTCGTCCGACTCGCTATAGAGAATCTTGATCGTCGATTGGCGAGCGGATTGGGGAACGGATGGCTGAGCGGATTTCTGAGCAGTCGCGGGCAAGGGCCCTCCTGGAACTCCACCTCGAGCTTAGCAATTGGAGAGGAGCCTTCCGAGATCACGGAAGATCAGGGCCAGCCGGGTTAACTACGCCGTGGGGTAGCCCAAACCCGGTTCCTTCGAATTCAGTCGCCCCGCCCGCAAGCGGCGCATACCCGGGGCAGAGCCAATAGGCCTTTCAGTTCAACCCTGGGTGCAAGGTATTCGTCGCGAATCGGTTCTTCTTTCATCAGGTCGGTGCTCAAATACTTCTTGTTGTCGTCGGGAAATACCGTCACCACTACCGCATCCCCCAACATTTCCTGCACCTTGACCGCCGCCAGAAAATTACACCCGGACGAAATTCCGACTCCCAGACCCAGCCTCGATGCCAGTTTCTGCGCCATCAGGATCGAATCCCCGTCCGCCACCGCCAGGATGCCATCCAGGGCCGCCAGTTCCATGATCGCAGGAATAAATTCGTCCGAGATCCCCTGAATGCGATGTTTGCCGACCTTGCGCCCCAGGGAGAGCGTTGGGGACTCCGCCGGCTCGACAGGATGAATCCTGATTTTGGCATTCTTGCGCCGCAGATACCGCCCCACTCCCATCACCGTGCCCCCCGTGCCAACCCCGGCGACAAACGCGTCGGGCACGCGCCCGGCGTCTTCCAGTTGCTGCCAGATCTCCGGCCCGGTCGTGGTTTCGTGCGCTTCCACGTTGGCATCATTCGAAAACTGGCAGGGTAGGAACACATCTCGACGGCTGGCCGCGAATTCCTCCGCCAGGCGGATGCTGCCCAGAAATCCTCCCTGCTCGCGGCTGACCGGCACGATTTCGGCCCCATAGCTCGTGATCAGGTCCTTGCGCTCGCGACTCATCCAGTCCGGCATGAAGATCTTGACGGAGTGACCCAGAGCGCGGCCAATGGCGGCAAATGCGATTCCCGTGTTGCCGCTGGTGGCCTCGGCGATCGTATCGCCCGGATGGAGCTGCCCGCTTCGATACGCCTCCCTCAGAATATGCAGCGCCATCCGGTCCTTGATGCTGCCCGTCAGGTTCAGCTGCTCGGATTTGGCATAGATCACACGTTGCCGGCCGCGGAATTCGAACGAGATCTCCAGCAGTGGCGTATTGCCCACCATCTGGGAGAGCCCGGAGAGCCGGGCGCCGTTGGAAGTATCAGACATTAGGTTGAAATGATTTCTGCTCCACTTTCAATCACCCGAGAGCTCCGCCTGCGCCCGCCCCGAAGTTGACAGCTTTGAAACTTTTCCCTTGGAGTTCAACGCTCCAGGCATAGGTTCGGTTGAAGCATGTTGCAGAATTAAGAATGGCGGAGAGAGTGGGATTCGAACTGCTCGCCGCTCCTATTTATTTTCTCATGGGTGCCTCAGAATGGGTGCCCCAAATCCTGCAGCCGTGATCCAGCGCTCAGTTGCCAACTTCGCCCAATCAGTATTAGAAGACTCCACCGTCAATGTTTGGCAAGTCCCATAAATGCTGGTGGCGAAGCGGGGCTGGGCAATTACCGGTGTGCGCAAGATGCACTCGATGGTGCGATGAGAAGACGAGTGACGTGCGTGAAGCCATCACTACACACCAGTGCAACGGGTTGTTCAGAATATGCAGCAACTTGCAACCTCGGGAGCGCGGCACTCGCGTATCAGGCCGCGTGGCGGAGCATTTGGCTCACCTGAACTCGGCTGCATGAGAGCGAAAACTCTTGACATTGCTCCGTGCCGGCATCAGAATGCCTCGCAGTTTGCCGGTCGCCGGCTTTGCTAACCTTAGCGCCTCTCCCAGCCGCCGACCCCCAAGGGGTTAATCACAAATCTGCGTCTAAGGAGGAAGTAGATGAATCGGATTAAGAACTTCCTGCTGTGTCTCGTGCTGCTGGCCCTGGTGGGGATCCTGCACCACGAGTGGTTGCTAATGTCCGGTTCCTCCGTCGTCGCGAGTCCGGCGTTTGCGGCCACCCTGAGCAACGGGTCCGGCCAGACCTGCAACGGGATAGGAACTTGGCACTTCGTCAACAACCAGACCACCGGCGTCGTGGGCCCGCTCTTTGCGGACTTCAGTTGTGGGAGCTTTGGACCGGTGGACCCAACCAGTACACTAAACAAAGTCAACCAATACTTCGTCACGACTAACGGCGCCTGCACGCTGTTGAGTGCACAGACGCCGGGCGTGCCCGGGAAGCTCGTGCTGTCCGACTTCAGCTGTATCCCGGGGCCCACTCCAACGCCGACGCCCACCCCAACGCCGACATCGTAGGAAGTGTCAAGCGTGACGCAAATATGACGGCGTTCGTAGGGGCGTGTTGAGCTCGACTGACTACGAGTGAGGTCGTTACCATGACCAGCACCGCGCTTGGCCTAGACCGAAACTCGACGCTGGCATTCGCGGCTGAACCGACGCTCTGAACAATCTGGGGTTTTGGCAGGAGAGTTTCCTTCCTCTCCTGCTTTTTCTTTTTCACGAGCATGCTAGTTTAGGAGTGCGGACGACAATCGGAATCTCTAATGAGAAATTTGCAGAACTGTGAAATTGGGACTGCGATACACCACTGGGAAGCGACTTTTGAAGAATTCCGCATTTTCGTGGAACTCTTTGACCTTGTCTTGTTCAATGAGTACGTAGTCTACGCGGTACTGTCCTAGAAGATCGATAGCCCGATCTGAACCTCGAAACATCTCAATCACATCGTGCTCGCGAACACCGTAGTCGAGCCCATGAGTCCAGAGCCAACCTCGGTATCCCATCACGATGCGTCGTCCGGCCAGACACGAAACCGGACCATTGTGCTTATCCGATGTCAGAAAGATAGCATCGGCCCTGATGTGATCTTTTACAAACTGCGCCAGCGCGATGTCTTCCGAGGAAAACATTCGCCAGCTCAGGTGTGCCTCTCTCCAGACCGCCACGCTTCCGGTTGCGATCATGGTCGCGACCAAGATCAACGACAGCAAAAGTCCCAGGAGGCGCGATCTGCGGATAAAAACGTCGAGCATGAGGCCGGTCAAAATACAGCTCATCAAAAACCACCAGAACATCAGCTTAAGATTGTCGTAATCATGTGGCTGAAAGACCACGAGATTCGAGAGCACGAACAGGCCAACAAATGCAAGATAGAACGTCTTCACCTTCGGTTTTGCGAACCAGTACGCTAGCGCAAAAACAAAAATATGGGGGCTCATGTTCTTAAGCCAAAACCACCACAACGAGTCGCTCCCCGTCATCCATCCGAGCTGAGGGCGGAGAAAATGCCCGGCACGACCAGGCAAGATCCATAACACCTGAGGCAGGGCAATCATAATCATTGGAAGAGAAAACAAGCTCCATGCTCTTACCGTGTCGCTCCAGTCATTACCCTCCACAAACAATTTAATAAGGAATAAGAATCCGGCAACGATCGTGAGCGCCACAAACGTGTGGAAGTGAACCAATGGCAAGCACGAGAGGAGAACTCCAGCGTAGAACAGACTTTTTCGATTGGAGGTCTTCCAGTAGATCCACAACAGCATGATTGCGAGAGTTCCGATGCAGAAGCCGAAATCGGCAGCCCTTTGCGGTAAGAAAAGGTCGCTAACGAAATTTGAAAAGCGCAGGTTGTGCTCAGCAAGATGGGAATAATCATTACGCAGGACAGTCAACGGCAATGACCCTTTCACCGCACTACGGTAATCGCTCCACAGATAGAACATTCCCACGATGCTGCCGTTGAACAGAACCAAAAAGACTGGGGAAACCGAACCCATCGCGCTGGCGCCCGCACTGCGGGCAAGAAGGTATAGCGCGACGATAAATCCCAGTATGCTCAGCAGGGAAGGCAGAATCAGGCTTGCTTGAAGACTTATGCCGCGCCGAACTAACAATGCACTGATCAGATCCGGAACAAAGGGATAAGAAAGCCTGCTTCCTGGAAAGATCGGGTTCTCCCTGACCGCGGCCGGTCCTCGCTGAGCAAAGTTGGAAATCATGGAAAGGTGCCATGCCAGGTCTCCCCACGTGCTACCTCCCGAATACAAGCCATCCGCCTTCTGCGCCAGCATGTGTGTCGAGAGCAATTGAAAAAAAAGAAACGCGAAAAATACCACCAGAAACAATATGGGGAACGCCTCGCGTAGGGTGCTACGTTTTAGCAATAGGCCCTCCGGTTCACTTACCAGTGCCATTCGCCGCATATAGAACGAGTTGCACCCCGGGTCTCATGGGATACGTGCCGATCAGTCGATAGTGGTCGGCGAGCAAGAGTCGAAGCTCTGGGAGTTGGCGAACCGATGCGATCACCATTGAGGCATTCGTCGCGAGAGGCTTTCCGAAGTAGGCTGTATTTTTGTAATTGCGCAAATACCATGGTAAGGGCCAATACTCAGGTGCCATTATCGCAACGCTTGTATTGTTTCCCGCCCCATTAAGGTCGGCGAAGCGTTCGACCTGTTGCACGAGATCGAGGAATCCTCTTTGTGTCTGAACATAGGGGTAGACATAATGGTCGTCGTCATAATGGTAAAAGTTCAACTGCGCGGACTGATATAACGTAAATAGTAAAGTCCCCGCAATGACACTGACTGGGACCAACCTTCGCCACATCTTCCCGGACACGGGAAACGTAGCATTCCATAGTTGCTCTGCCGCATATCCAGCAGCCAGGGACATCGGAAGAAGTGCATTCTCCAGGATCCAAGGCGTCTTATAGGGCAATAGGGAATAGGCAAAAAGAAGCGTGAAACTCCATAGCCCGGCAAACAGCGCGAAACGGTTTCGTCGATGAAAAAGCGCGAGTGCGGTTCCGCACGTCGCCGAGAAAAGGATGACCGGTTCTTCTCGAAGCAGCCAGTTTAGATAGGCGTACCAAGGTGCCCTATGCTGAGACATTCCGGTCCGAAACCAGTAGCTGTAGGTCCTCACTGCAGCTCGAATGCCCTCGGATGTATCGCTCAGGAACGAAGAGAAGAACAGAAACGTACAAGCCGCAAAGAGCGCGACCGAACCAGATAGAAGGAGAACGATGCGCTGCCATCCGCCAAACTCGCTGGCAGATAGTTTGGTGGGACTTGGGACTAGAAGCACCGTTAACAGAGCCGCGATGGCGATCGCCGCCAGCGAAATCGGAGCCGTTTCCTTGGTTGAGAACATCAGCGCAGCCGCAATCGAGCCGAGCAGAAGTGGCCTAGGGCGCCGCGTATCATAAAATTGCACGCCGCATGCGACCAGCCACAGGGTAAAGAATCCCAGCAACGTCTCGTGAATGAAATCGCGAGAGAGGTATACCATTCCAGGCGAGAACGCGAGAAGCCCTGCCGCAAATAGAACGCCGACTTGTCCAAGTCGGTCACGGAATCGGAATACCAGGCCAACTATGCCCAGACCAAAAAGCGCTGGCACTAGCCTGATTGCCGATGTGGTTGGTCCCTCAACATTGAACAAGAGGTTGTTCATACTGGAACTGATCAGCGCGAAGTAGTAAAGAGTCGGACCGTGATAATTGGCGGCATTGTAGCGATAAATCCCTTCGCGGAATAGACCCAGGAGAAAAAAGCCATTGACCGCCTCGTCATGGTGCAGCGGTTTCAGCGCTAGTTGCGACAGGCGGAGAAAGGCGGCGATCGCCAAGACGGTGGCCGTGGCAACCACGCGCAGCATTCGGGGCGAGTGCGCAGAGGATCCGTTCGTCCGCAGCCCACTGAGTTTCGGACGGCCGAGCGAAATCAAGGCGGCGCCGGTGATCAGGATGGCTGAAGAAAGCCGTGACTTCCGCCAGATCGATGCAAGAGTTGGAAAAACAAAACCATCCGTTCGAGCGATCGACATAGCCCCCTATTATGCGCGAAAATCACAAATCCCACGCTACAGTAGGGTGGCACTCATCGTGTCAAGATGAATGTACTTGCAGCAGTTGCAAAAGCTTGCAATGTGGCTTCCTCTCCAGACCAGCAGGCGGTAGCCGGCACCCTGGGGCTCCAGAGTATAGGACGTTCGATTTGTGCCTAAGCCGGATCCGCGCAGAAAGCTCGGCGGACAGAGACAGAAATCGAAGCAATGCCCTATCTAGCATCCGCTCACTGAAGTCTTGACTTCGGGCACAAGCAGCGGTAGAGTCTTGCGGCGTGGGTGCGTGTCTCGCTTGCACGCAGATGTGCCATCTCCCCCTTTCATTCATTGTCGTCAGGTCTGATCTAGAGCAACCAGTCCGCTCAAAGAGGTTCCACATGAGTCGCCACACGTCTAAGAACTGTATTTGTGCGCTTTTGTGCCTTTCGATAATTCTCGTTTGCGACGCACGATCGATGGCACAGACAAACGTCCATGGGCAGTGGAGAACTCTGCCTTATCTCATGCCCATCAATCCCGTGCACGCCGCGCTTCTCGCCAATGGCCAAGTGCTGGTGGTGGCGGGATCGGGAAACTGCCCCCCTTCGCAAGCAGGTTGTCCGTCGGGTCCGCCCTATGGTCCGTCGAATAACTCCGGGGCGTTGCTGTGGGATCCGAACAGCGGAACCATCACTCAGTTTTCATTGTCCTGGGACATGTTCTGCAATGGCATGGTGCTTTTGCAGGATGGACGCGCCCTGATCGACAGCGGCACAATCCAGTATGACCCCTTCCACGGGGAGCTTAGCGTCGCCGCCTTCGATCCGGCCACAAACCTTTTCAGCAACCTTCAAAACATGGCGCACGGCCGCTGGTATCCCACCGTGTTGACACTGGGGGACGGGCGTGTGATGGCATTTTCCGGCCTGAACGAGACCGGATCCACCAACACTGCCGTGGAGTTCTACACCATCGGCTCAGGCTGGAGCCAGCAGTACCCCGCATCCTGGACACCGGACCTTTACCCACGCCTGCACCTTTTGCCTAATGGCAAGGTGTTCTACTCTGGAGCCCAAACCACCTCTAAGATGTTCGATCCAGCGACCACGACGTGGAATACGAACGTCGCTAACACAAACTACAGTGGAACGCGAACCTACGGCACATCGGTATTGCTCCCGTTGACGCTGGCCAGCAACTACGATCCGAAAGTGATCATCATGGGCGGCCACAGTCCGGCGACCAATACCAGCGAGATCATCGATATGGGCGCGCCCACGCCGGCGTGGCAGTACGGGCCCAATATGAGCGAGGCGCGCATTGAGATGAATGCGGTGATTTTGCCGGATGGCAGTGTGCTGGCCGTAGGCGGTTCGGTAAATGACGAAGACACAAGTACCGCCAGCTTGAACGCGGACCTGCTGGGACCTGACCCGAACAATCCCGGCAACTATATCTTTTCGTCCGCGGGGGCGAACGCTTATGCTCGTTTGTACCACTCGGTGGCTCTGCTGCTTCCGGATGCGACGGTGTGGCTTGCGGGCGGCAATCCTCAGCGTGGCACCTACGCGCAGCAGATGGAGATTTATCAACCGCCCTACCTATTCAACTCCACCGGAGCGCTGGCGTATCGGCCCTCAATCACCAGCGCGCCAAGTTCCATTTCCTACGGGAATACATTCCCGGTGCAAACCCCGGATGCCGCGACCATCACCCGTGTCGTTCTCGTGCGTAACGGAACCGTGACCCATGCCTTCGGCATGGACCAGCGCGAGGTGGAGTTGTCCTTCACGGCACAGAGTGGATCTCTAACCGTTACGGCCCCGCCAAACGGCAACATCGCTCCTCCCGGCTACTACATGCTGTTTCTCTTGAACAGCTCGGGAGTACCCTCAGTGGCGACGTTTGTGCAGGTGGTTTCGCAGCCAGACTTCTCAGTAACCGCCACTCCCTCTTCCCAGACAGTGCCTCCGGGAACCGGCACGAGCTATACCGTGACGGTGACACCCTACAACGGATTTAATGGAACCGTGACTTTCAACGTATCGGGCTTGCCTTCCGGTGCGACTGCGACTTTTAATCCGAGTTCCGTTACGGGTTCTGGATCCTCCACCATGTCTGTGAACACGTCGAGTTCGACGCCGGCGGGTAGTTATCCGCTGACGATCACGGCAACCAGCGGCAACCTCACGCACACCACGCAAGTTACCCTGGTCGTGGCGGATTTCTCGATCTCTGCATCTCCAAGCAGTCAGACTGTCAATCGAGGTTCGAAGACGACTTACACAGTATCGGTGACGGCCCTGGGACCGTTCTCTGCTGCTGTTAATTTCAGCGTAAGCGGATTACCCGCTCGTACCAACTCCTCGTTCACGCCGGCCTCGGTCACGGGGTCCGGCAACTCAACACTAACGATATCAACCAAGCCGAGAACCCCGACTGGGACCTATCCCCTGACAATCAAGGCGACCGGTGCAGGTCTCACACATTCGACGACTGTGAACCTGGTAGTTAAGTGATGGCAGAAGTTCTAGTTCCAAGGGAGAGCCACTATGACCAGTAAAGTCTTCTCGTCCCGCATTTTGCTGCTCTCGTTGCTGTGGTTGCTGGTGACGACAGGAACTTCCCTATGCTCCGCCCGGCCGGCCGACGGTCAGAGCAAGCCGCCCAGTTCGGCGCCGCCGGCAGCGACTGATTTCACAGGCACATGGTCGGGCACTTTCTTTTCGAAACATGCGAATGTTGCGCCCTTCACCATGACGGTGGTCATTAATGCCGATTCGCACGGACACCTTGTCGGCGCCTCCACCCTCAGTTCCGACTGCCTGAAAAATGTCCGCCTTGAAGTTACCGTCAAAGGTGCCCAGATCACGCTTGCGGGCAGCGATAACGAAGGGGACAACATCATGGTCCGCGGTATTGTCGACGGCGCGGGCACAATGCTGAAGGCGAACTACATTCTTAACGGTAGTGCCTCCGGAAGATGCGAAACCGATGACGGAACCGGCAACCTGGCGAAACGCTAAGGCCAGCCTCGGCATCAATCGGCAGTGGGACCGCGAGCATATCTCGCTACCGGAGGGGCGTCCCGTTCCTGCCTCTGGGGCGTTTCCCAATTGCGTCACATTGATCTAACCTATCGCACATTATTTTCCAACACGGAGTTCACGTGATCACTTCTCGTAGAGGCTTCCTTCGGTTGCTGGGCGCCGGTACTACCGCTGGGATCGCGATGCCCTGGCCCATCATGGCTGCGTCCCGTGCAATCGCGTTCGAACCACCCGCCCAGGATGATGGCTTCATCCGCTTGAACAACAATGAAAATGCTTACGGCCCTTCGCCAAAGGTGGAGGAGGTCATAAGGTCTTCAAGCGCCGGCGCGAACCGCTATCCCTTTAGGGAATACCGATGGTTGCGAGAGAAGATTGCGGGCGTGAACCACGTGAAGCCGGAGCAGGTGCTGCTGGGCTGCGGATCGACCGAGATCCTGCGCATGGCCGCTTTCGCGTTTCTCGGCCGTGGCAAACAGTTGATTCAGGCTTCCCCCACCTTCGAAGCCATCGAACACTACGCGCGTTCGGCTGAGTCTGAAGTCGTGTCGGTGCGCCTGACCCCGGCATTTGCCCACGACCTTGATGGCATGCTGGCCCATGCCAGTGCTTCAAACACGCTGGTCTACATCTGCAATCCCAATAATCCTACGGCGTCCCTGACTCCCCGGAAAGACATAGAGAGCTTCATACGTAAGCTTCCCGGGTCAACGTTTGTCATCATCGACGAGGCCTATCACCATTACGCGGGCCAGTCGGGCATGTATGCCTCGTTCATTGATCGGCCACTCGATGATGAAAGGGTGATCGTGACTCGGACGTTCTCCAAGGTCTATGGCCTTGCGGGCTTAAGGCTGGGTTACGCGGTGGCTTCGCCGAAAGTAATTTTGCAGATGCAGAAATTCGCGACCGAAGCCAGCATCAATGCGATCGTGACACAAGCGGCCGCAGCCGCACTGGACGATGTCGATGCAACCGCTGATTTCATCCAGCGCAATACCAACGACCGCCAGGAATTTTTCAATCAGGCGATGGCGCGCGCGGTCAAACCCATCGATTCGCACGCCAATTTCGTGATGATGAATACCTTCCACCCGGCGGAGGAGGTGATCGAGCACTTCCGTAAGAACAACATCTTGATCGGACGTCATTTCCCGGCGCTCGACACACACGTTCGTATTTCTTTGGGCCGCCCAGAAGAAATGAGCGCATTCTGGCGCGCGTGGGATACCCTGCCCTACCCGAAACACTCCATGCAGCACTGAGCGGAAGCAATCGCGAAACCCGTTACAAGCTGTTACATCCCGTGAATGCCAGAAAGAAAAGACCCCTCGTTCCAATGTTGGCGCGCACCAGGGGTTTCGGAACGATTACTTGGTGTTGCCGGGCGCCAGCACATCGACCATTGCGTCCGTTGCGGTGCCGCTGCCCACGGGTGAGGAGCATGAAAATCTGGCGGAGAGAGTGGGATTCGCACACTAAGCGATATTGATAACACGTAACTTACTGAATTGTAAATGGGCACAAAGGGCACAAAGAGCACGATGTGCAGATCGGCAGCACAAATTAGCACAATCTTCTGTAGTGAGTTTGTTTAAACACACGGACAGGGGGCGCGGCAGGCGCGAGAGCAAACCATTTGCAGTAGAAAGTCCCCCTCGGGGTGTACACAAAAGCGGGCAAAAACTACACTAATGTAGTAGGAACGATTCACCGTGTCTTGTGGACAGTGTTTAAACGATGTAATTGGTCACAAAAAAGATGGGGATCGAGTGTACACAAAACTCGAAAAAAGTGGGGCTACTGTAATAGACGGGATTTTCGCCATGCTAGAGGTCATCGACCGGCCCGACTCATGATCCTATGCCATCCCTGACTCCCCAGCGAGGCGATTGTGGGGGGACTTTCTAGAGCAAATGGCAAGCAGCACGGCTGGGCGGGGGAATGCCACCAAAGTTTTTGGCAACCGGGGAGGAAGAGCGAAGAAGGGTAAGTTGTTGAAACTCCCCGCATACGGCGCAAGCGCACAGAAAACCCACAAAAGCCCATATATCCGTTAGTGTAACGATTATAGGTAATTCATCACAAGGGGGTGTGATGATAATCACATTCCTATTTAAACGATGTGTTGGACCGCCGTTGGCATTCTGCCTACTGGGAACGCTGGCTTGCAAATAAGACTCATGCACAATCGACAGTACCTCAAACATCTATTCCAGCTCTTTGTTCTCTGTCTTGAGAACATACTACTAAGATTGAAACTGCGTTTGGCAAAGAGAACAGTAAAGGTCAATCCGCATAACTTTCGCTGGTATGTGGACCCACGCCATGAGTAATGAACGTGCCTTATAAACTCACGAAACCCTGCGCCCATCCTGGTTGCTCTGCTCTAGTTGACAGTCGCTATTGTCCTGAGCATCAAAGCGAATTGAGAAAGAGACAGGATGCAGGCAGACCCACAGCCAGCCAGCGAGGATACGATAGCAAGTGGCAAATCTACACAGCAGACTACCTTAAACAGCATCCTTATTGTATCGACCCTTACCGCAAGCATGACATCCGAGTCCCTAGTCAAGTAGTCGATCACAAGGTACCTCATAAGGGAGACCTAAGACTCTTCTGGGATAGAAGGAATCACCAACCTCTCTGCTTGTCTTGCCACAATTACAAGACAGCTACCGAAGATGGCGGCTTTGGTCGTAAGTCATAAGCAATAAAAGACATAGGCAGGGGCACCTCAAATCTCTAGCATCCTTGCTACTAGACCGCACGCGAAGTAAGGCGAGAGCGACAGGCCGAAATCTTATGAAAAAATCGCCCATAAAACTTTATGAGTTTTCGATATGGAAAGTCCCAATGGCATCTTTTAACCTGAAGTCTCTGTCAGAGCTCATCCAGACAACTGATGACTGACGGCCGATTAGTTGGCTGAAGGCCGAGATTTCGTTTCAAATCATATGACATCAACCACTTGCCGAGAAAACAAAGCCCGCACGGAGGTGCCTGAGGAATGCTGCGAGAATGGCGGCCTCGGCGCATTCGATGACGATTGCAGGGACACGTTTATGACACGGTCCCCAGTGCTTGTTCGGTTCCACCGTTCGACCACTGAAAACTGGCATGAAAGCAAAACCCAGCTCACAAATCGAAACCCGTTATCAATGAGCGCTATGGGGATTTCACAACAGCTATCTGACCCGAAGGCGTACGCTGGAAACGCCTGATCTCGTCGAGGAGGTTTACGAATGAGACGATTGGCGATCGGTGTCACCATTCTTCTCTGCACTGTGGTGCAGATCTGCGCGTCGCAACCGAACCCGGCGACGCCGAGCACGCCGAAGTCGGTGCTGGAAGCATACATCGCGGCATGGAATCGCCGTGACTTCGCAGCCTTCGACAAGCTTCTTACTGCGGACGCGATCCACGAAGACGTGGGCTCAGGCGTTCATGCCAAAGGCCGCGCCGAGATTAAGGAATGGTTGCGCACCTGCCTTCGATCCGAGCCGGATTTCAAGTGGCAGTTAACCAACGTATTCCAATCCGGGTCCTACGTCGCCGCAGAGTGGACGTGGACGGCTACGCACACCGGAGACAGCCCCATCGGGCCGGTTGTAGGCATGCACATATCGCAACGTGGCGCCACCATCGCAATCATCGAAAACGGCCGCATCAAGCGAATTACCGATTACTCCGATGAGGCGAGCAGCTACCCAAAGCCAGTCTCCAAGCCGGCGCCAGCGGGAAATTGACGCGTTAACACTCAGAACCCGGTCAATGAGTGTTATGGGGATTTTTCGCCAACAATGCGCGGATACCATCTTTCCGGTTCGCAACTTCATTGTCTACCGTCAGTTTTTCTTCTTCCGGTTGCCTCCGAGGCTCTTTGCGGGAAGCTCACGCAGCGCACCAAATCCTTCTTCTTGGGATCGTGAGCAAGGAATCATGTCACTGTTGAATTTTGCTACAGGATGCGCCACCTGTACCATAAACGATACGAAAGGACGCTACCGAGAAAGGCGGCGAGTGATAGAGTGACTGTAATTAGTGCCCCGAATCGGTGAGGGGGTGTTGTCATGAAAGCTGATAAGCACGAGTTAGCTCACTCCTACGAGCACTCCAAGAGAACTTCGGGGTTCAGTTCGGCGTCCTTCTTGCAATCTCTGACCACTGCGTTGGTCCTAGGTATGATGGCTGCGCTCCTGGGAATGGCCGCGGGCGCTGCGTTGTACTTTCGCCACGCCGCGTGGTACATCAGCGCGGGGGCCGGACCTCTGGTGGACACGCTAGTGGTCATTTCCTTGGTGACGATTGCGCTCGAACAGGCCCGCAAGCGATCCATTCGGCGAACCGTGGAACTCGCCTTTCTGAACCACCACGTTCGCAATGCCCTTACCCAGGTGATGATGGCTTCGAACCTCACTGATGCCGCCAAACAGGACCGCTTCATCCGGGAGGCAGTCAACCGCATTTCGGAGGCTTTGGTCCGAGTCGCGAACAGTGCGGACCTAAGTGGGATCTCTCTCGAAGAGGATCTCATGGGCGCAGAACTGATCCATGAAGCGGAAGAGCGAGGAAAACAAGTGGGCCTGACAAGGGCCGGGTAGCCTGACTTTTAGGCTTTAGGCGTTTTCTTTTTTTCGGCATCATTTTCAGGGCGTGTCGTCTCTTGGGCAGTTGATAGGCGGTCAACCTGTTCAAGTAGTTTCTCAAATTCGGCGGCGCGTCGTTCCATTTCTATTTCTTGCTCTTCTAGGTGAGTCATAACACGACCCCCCTCTCATAGCTGTGAAGTCTGGTGGAGAGGTTGTCATCCGTTTCCCACAAAAACTGGGTGCGATCCTGCCCCCGCTGGCCGAGAATGTCCATGGAGCCAGTCTGAAGCGGTATGAATTGATCTGAGGAATAGCGAAGCAGGGGCCCCGGGGATCGCGGTCGAACTGCCTCGCTGCCACATTCGAAAGCAGGCGATTACGTGTATTGAAGATTTAGCCCGATCCGGGTCAATGAGTGAAATCGGGATTTTTCGCCAACCGACGAATTATGCCTATTTGCCATCAAGAACAAAGCACGATGCTCATTCGGACCAACCGGTTCGAGATTTGCAACACTCGCTACGGTGTGAAGACCCACGCCGCGCCCGTATAGGAGTTATCGCCAGGCCCTCCGGTCAAAGCCGTGTTCCCATCTGCGCTGATAGACACAGAGTATCCTCGAATAGCTGTGCCAATAGCGCCTGTTGCCACAAGCGCGTTACCAGACTGAGTCCACGCTGAGCCAGAGCGAGTGAATACCCAAACCCCATCGCTTTTGCTTCCCACGATGGCTGTGTTCCCATCCGCACTGAGTGAGGCGGAGTACCCTTGATTGGCATAGGGAGTCGCTCCAGTTCCGATTAGCTTATTGCCCTGTTGTGCCCAGCTCGTACCTGAGCGAGTGAACACCCACGCCGCGCCTGCGCCTGAGTTATCGTACGAACCGCCGATCAGAGCGGTATTGCCGTCCGCGCTGAGAGCAACCGCAGTCCCCTGCTGGGACATACCAACAGAGCCGGTTCCCACTAATTTGTTACCTTGTTGCGTCCAGGTTGTACCGGAGCGCACAAACACCCAAACAGCTCCGACATTTAAGTTGTCGACAAAGCCCCCGATCAGAGCCGTGTTTCCGTCAGAGCTCAGGGCGATAGTCGCTCCCTCGGCTGGGCTAAAAGTGTATCCAGTTCCGACCAACTTGTTGCCTTGTTGCGTCCACTCTGAGCCTGACCGAGTGAAAACCCACACCGCGCCTACACCTGAACTGTCTTCAGGACCACCTATGAATGCAGTGTTGCCGTCCGCGCTCAAAGCGACTGAAGTACCTTGCCAAGCGTTGCCCACGGCGCCATTTCCAACCAACTTGTTGCCTTGCTGTGTCCAGCTGGAACCTGAACGCGTAAATACCCAGGCAGCACCTACATGCGAATCATCGTAGGGTCCGCCTTCTAGAACAGTGTTGCCATCCGCGCTCAAAGCGACTGAAGAACCTTGCCCAGCGTTGCTTACAGTTCCATTTCCAACTAACTTACTGCCCTGCTGCGTCCAAGTAGTGCCGGAGCGGACAAATACCCACGTGGCACCCACACCCGAATTATCGTTCGGAGCGCCCACCGCGGCAGTGTTGCCGTCCGCACTCACCGCGACCGAATACCCTTGTTGGGATGGGCTGACGTTTCCCGAACCCGTGAGTTTATTACCTTGCTGCGTTGTGGGGACGCCAGTAGCAGTGACACTAAACATGCTTTTGCCATTAAACGTTCCAGCTGGTGTCGTCACGCTCACAGCGCCAGATGTCGCTCCGGGCATGACTAACGCCAGTAACGAACTGGTCGACTGGCTGACGACAATCGCTGGTACATTACCGATGCTCACCGATTGTGGTGAAGAGAAATCGGCGCCCGTGATCGTCACCATCGTGCCTACGGGGCCTGACGTGGGAGAAAATGTCGCCGTACCAGCGCTGCCACCTTGCTGGGATGAACCACCACCACAGCCCACTGTCGTGATCAGCATGGCGGCGATAACGATGCTGATTGCTGTTGGCGACAGAGAGGCCACAATAGCCGGAGCATGACGTCGAATCCGAAAGCTAGAACTGTTCTTTAAATGAACTAATTCCAAAAACCTGAGAGTCATCGCGGCTTCCCCCGGAGAATTGTTCCGTTGAAGAGTGTCCCAATTGAAATTAGGAAAAGTATACTAGAACGCTCTGCCGCTAGGATTTGGGGAGAAGTTGAAAACCAACCGAAACTCAATTGTTGACAACAGATGTGGGTGTTGAAAAAGTCACTGAGATTAGCAGGTGAGATTTAGCAGAAGCATGATAGAAGAAAGCATCCGCACATGCTCTGTTTGATTCTGATCGTCGGAGGCCTGCTGATCATGATGGGGCAACACGACCGCTCCGAAGCGCTGTTCTATTACTTCCGCCTGGAAGATCAGGTTCCTGAAACCCACCTGTTGCGGCTGATTGAAAAGCACATCAGTTTTGCCTTTGTGCGGGAGAAGCTGAAAGCGAGTTACAGCGATACCGGCCGTCCCTCGATTGATCCCGAGCTTCTGTTGCGCATTCTGCTGATCGGCTATTTGTACGGCATCACCAGCGAACGGAGACTGGTGGAGGAACTGCGCATGCACCTGGCGTGGCGCTGGTTCACCGGTCTGGGCTTCGATCAGGAGATCCCGCATCACTCCACGTTCTCGAAAAACCGGCACGGACGGTTCCAGGAATCGAAGCTGTTCGAGGAGTTGTTTGAGCAGATCGTGCTCCAGTGTGTGGAAGTGGGATTGGTGCAGGGCAAGCACCTGTCGGTCGATGGCAGTTTCGTGGAGGCGAATGCGGCCAAGGAGAGCCGCATTCCGCGCGAGCAGTTAGCGGAAGCGGCGCAAGTGAATCACACCGTGCGCCAGTACTTGGTGGAACTGGAGCAGCAAAACCCCACCGAAGAACCGGTGCATCAGCAGGACCAGGTATCGACCACGGATCCCGATGCGACCTACGCCACCAAGGGTGGGACTCCGGCCCGACTGGGGTACTACGACAACTATCTGGTGGACAATCACAGTTGCGTAATCGTGGGAGTACAAGCGACGGCCGCACGAATGAGTCAGGAAACGGTGGCCGCGCAGGACATGCTCACTCGCTTCACGCAATGGCAAGGACGAGCGCCAGACGCGGTGGCGGCCGACACGACCTACGGGAACGGGGAGTTCTTGCAATGGTTGGCGGATCGGAGCATCACGCCTTATATGCGAACCCGCGACAGTATCCACAGAAAGAACAGCCCCTATTACGGCCCCGAACAATTTACCTATCTCCCCGAGAGCAACAGCTATCTCTGTCCAGCTGGGGACCAGCTCAACTATGTCGGCCTGAATGTTCGCAACCGTGCTCACGCCTATATCGGCAGCGGCAAGCGTTGTGGGGCATGTTCGCAAAAAGCGCAATGCACCAGTGGGCGATATAAGTATCTCGCCATTCACATGGATGAGAGGGCCCGCCAACGCGCTCGCGAGTTGGTCAACACACCAGAGTTCGCGAAGGCACAGCGGGAAAGAAAAAAGGTGGAAGCCCTGTTCGCGGAACTCAAGCATCAGATCGGATTGCGTCGCTTGCGCCTGCGCAGACTGAAGTTCGTGCGGGAGCAGTTCTTCCTGGCAGCGGCGGCCCAGAACATCAAACGACTAGTGCGGTTCCTCAGCCAACCAGCAAGACCTGTTCTGCCAGCCACTACTTAGCCGAACGATAGAAGAAGAACTCGGCAGCGGCATACTCGCAACCGAAGAAGACGTTCCCTTGACGCACTTTTTCAACACCCACGCCTGATTTCTCCAACGATGCAATCCAGTGGCGTTCGGAGCGGTACTAAAACTCTCCGCGAGCGACCGCATCATCGTTAGTCGTTGCGCAGGAAGATAACTTCTTCATTCCGCCCCAATGGGACAGCAGCTTTTCGCCCTCGCTCTGGATCTCACCCATCGTCCGAGGCTGCAGGTTCCCGGAACCCGGGAACAACACATACAGGATTCCGTCAGGCTGACCTCCGCGGCGTGCATCGGACGAGATCCCTAGGGCGTCGGCCAGCGCCACAGAGCCTTCACCTAAGGTGCCAATGTCCGCATAGATTGCAAAGGACGATTCACCGTTGCGGAGGTTCATGACAAAGGCGAAATCTCCCAACCGCGCTCCTCCTCGGTCCGCAACCTCTTCTGGCAACGCTACGTAAGGAATGTCGGTGGCATCCACATACCGAGTTGGGTCAGTGAAGTCCTTGTTCTCGTCTGCAAGCGAGGTACAGGAGATGTAGTAACCGGGGAAAGGATCGCTTTCCTCTTGAATCAATGGATTGCCTTCTTGATCAGTAATGATGCCATCCCAACGGGTTGGCGAACCAGCGTTCGCCAGTTCATCGAGGCCCGTGTCGTCGGGATGGTACGCATTCGGAGCGCCGTCCGCGTCGATACTCATACCGGAAATGAAAAAGAAAGCGTGTTTATCTGGGAATCGCAAGACCGGCACTTCATCAACATATTTCTTATCTCGATGCCATACCACAACGTCCAAGGGCATCGATCTAGGGTTTGCGCAACTATTCACGAACTTGCCTTCGGGAATGGTTTCCGTTCTTTGCGCGGGTGCCGCCGCACACAACAACTCGAAGAGCAGGATTACATGTATGACGTGTTTCTTCATCTCTTCTCCGCGCGGCACGCAAGCTTTCGCAAGTAATTGCCAAAACCGGACCGCTACCTCAGGAAGCATCGCATCTCAAACAGGTGCAACAACTCAATCTTCTGCTCAGCATGTGGGAACATCAGTGACTCCGATCACAGATGACGCGGCTCAGCGGATAGTTGCCGAAATATCGCGTTAGCACTCAAAATCCCCGGGAAAAGGCGAACAGATGGCGCAAGGTTGTGAGAACGCCTGTTCACGCTCGTTGGCATTAAAGCAGCGTCAGCGGTGTCTAAATGTAGTGACGATTGCATGAGACGCTCAATCGCTCTAATCGCGTTTTGCGTGCTATTAGTGGTACTGTTAGTGGCGTACGAATCCATTCACACGTAAAGCGTCCCGGCAGTGGACATTCCACGGATCTTCACCGTCACCGAAAGTGCTCACCGCATCCACAACCCTTTCACACCCGAAAAGCTCGCCACTCTCGGAGCAGCGTTGCGCCTGGAACCGAGGACCCGTGTGCTCGACCTCGGCAGCGGTTCGGGCGAGATGCTGTGCACCTGGGCACGCGATTACGGAATCAGCGGCACCGGTATCGACATGAGCCAGTTATTCACCGAGCAAGCGAAACTCCGTGCTGAAGAACTCGGCGTCGCCGATCGAGTCGAGTTCATCCACGGCGACGCCGCCGGCTACGTCGCCGACGAAAAGGTCGGTGTGGCAGCCTGTCTCGGCGCCACGTGGATCGGTGGGGGAGTCGTCGGCACCATCGAGCTTCTGGCAAAGAGCCTCCGCAGCGGGGGGATCATCCTCATCGGTGAGCCGTACTGGCTGCAGTTACCGCCGACGGAAGAAGTTGCCAAGGGATGCCTTGCCGGTTCCATCTCAGACTTTCTCATGCTTCCAGAACTTCTCGCGTCTTTCGGCGACCTCGACTACGACGTCGTGGAAATGGTTCTGGCAGACCAAGACAGCTGGGACAGGTACGAGGCAGCCAAGTGGCTCACCATGCGCCGATGGCTCGAAGCGAATCCCGACGACGACTTCGCGAAAGATGTGAGAGCCAAACTGACTTTGGAACCAAAACGCTACGCCGCGTACACGCGTGAATACCTTGGATGGGGTGTGTTCGCGCTGATGGCGCGGTGATGTGAGGCAGCTGGGATATTCGGCGGATTGTCAACGGCTGGGGTGGCTGAGCTACACTCGGTGGCTCGTCAAGTGTGAGTTCATGTTTAATTACGGAACACCCATGCAACAACTCGAAACGTTGAGGCTGTGGGGGGATATATAAAACTCTAATCTAGTACAGCCCCAAAATTTGTATCTGTTTTATTTTCCTTACACCATCTCATTTTCCCGCGTTTTCACGGTTATTCCCAGTAGAGTCAATAACGCCATTTATCGCAAGATAAATAAACGGATATGATGAAGCTCTCATTCATGACCGGTCGTCCGTTTGGCATGTACCTCGCATATATCATTCAGGCACTTGTTGGGTTGAATGTTCTGTATGCGGTAGTCCTCGCAGATGTGAGTGCAATATCAATCGGGATTGCAATGTTCTTCATGGGTATGGTCCCTTACATTATCACGAAATTTGCGAAGATCAAATTTCCCTGGTTCATTTATTTCCTCATTTCTCTTGCCATCCTCATCCACCTGTCAGGCTATATCCAGGGACGGTATGTCAAGATTCCCTATTGGGATAACATCGCCCACTTCGTGTCAGGGTTTATCGTTTCCCTTATAGGGTTCCTTGCTATTCTCTTTATCGACAAGATACGGGATTATCGCATGGATGCCCTGTTTATCGGGCTGTTTACGGTTGCATTTGGTATGGTAATGGAATACGCCTGGGAGATGTATGAATTTGCAGTGGACACCTTTTTTGGTGGCAGCCTTGCCGGACCGATGCAGGCGAACAATTTTGATACCATGTCTGACATGATCTTTGTCTTCATATCCAGCGTCATCGTGGGGCTCATCGTGTATTCATACGTAAAGAAACAGGGGAAAGAGAATATCATGCAGGAAATGGTGGGAGAAAGCCCCCTTTTCCCGAAAAATTCTGAAAATAAGGGAGAGAACACTAATAGGACCTGATTTTTTGGAACATCAAAGCCAGTAACAAAGTGCGACTGAAATA
>JAIQFO010000086.1 GCA_020073215.1 Terriglobia bacterium
CCCCATCGGTGCCCCAGGTTCGCGCCCGTTCTTTGGGCGCTAACCTGGGATTCTCGCCAGCATGATCACGCGTGCCAGTCTCAGCGCCGCCGCCACTGGCAACCGGGTACTGGGTACTGGGTACTGATTCCTGTACCATTTCTCCGTGCACGCGCTGGCCGAGCAGCTGTTAAAGACAATTCGAAAGCAGGAGTCGATGCGCGCGGGAGACCGCGTGGCGGTGGCGGTTTCCGGTGGAGCGGATTCCGTCGCGCTGCTCCACCTGCTGCTCGAATTGCGAGCCGAGCTGGGAATCGTGCCGTCGGTTGCGCATGTCAACCACAAGCTGCGCGGAGCCGAGTCGGACAAGGACGAGCGCTTTGTAGCGCACCTGGCGCGGCAGCACGGCCTGGACCTGCATCTCCAGGCAGCCCCGGTAAACGCCCCCGCCGCTTCCGGCATCGAGGCGGCCGGGCGTGAACTGCGCTACGGCTTTTTCCGCCAACTCGCGCGCCAGGGCCGCGTGGCCAAGATTGCGACGGCGCACACGCTCGACGATCAGGCGGAAACAGTTCTGCTCCGCATTTTTCGCGGAACCGGCATTCAGGGTCTATCCGGCATTCATCCGCGAATCGTATTCGAAGACCACGGGCACGCGTTTGGAGAAGTGGTACGCCCCCTGCTCGGCTTCCGGCGCGCCGCATTGATCGAATTCTTGCGCAAGAGCGGGCAAGACTGGCGCGAAGATCAGTCGAATCGGGACCTTGCTTTTCTCCGCAATCGCGTGCGGCACCGCCTGCTGCCGCTGATTGCAGAAGAATTTGGCGAAGCCGCGATCGAACACACGGCCGAACTGGCGGAGATTGCCCGCGCCGAGGAGGAGCATTGGCAGCTCGGGCATCCCGAGATCGCGCCCCAGCTGCCCTCGGTGGCTGAACAGACGAAAGAAAAGGCTGGCTTCGTATCAGGGTATCGCTTTAGCGATACCAGAGGTTCTTCGAAATCAAATTCCCCTTCCGGGGCTGCGGCGCGTAAGACGCGGCAAGCCGCGTCTCTTCCGGTGGAACGGCTGCTGGCGCTTCCGCTAGCCGCGCAGCGCCGCCTGCTGCGCGCGTGGCTGAAAGCAAATGCTCGCGATTTGAGTATCTCGTTCCGCCTGATTGAGCAGGCGCTCGAATTGGCGCACGGTCCGGCGGGCAAGGAAATGGAGCTGCCCGAAGGGATTCTTCGACGTGGCCGTTCGGACCTTCGCTTGGAATCCAAGCCCTTCGCTCGCCCGCAGGAAACCGGGCATCGACAAGCGCCCGATTATGAGTACGCTTTAGTCGTGCCGGGCGCCGTGACAATTCCTGAACTGGGCGCGTGCGTCGAAGCTCGCGTGGTCGATGTGGCGAGCGTTGCGGAAGATGGGCGCGGACAGTTGCTGGATCTGGGGCGCATGCCGAACAAAGTGCTGATCCGCAACTGGCGGGCGGGCGACCGTTACTGGCCGGCGCATACCGCGAAGGCAAAAAAAGTTAAGGAACTGTTGAGCGACCGCCATGCCACCGGCGTTGAGAAGAAGCTCTGGCCGGTTGCGGTCGCCGCAGGCTGCGGGCTCGTCTGGATGCGGGGATTAACGGTTCCGGCGGCTTTTCGCGCGCCGGCCGGGGCTGCGCAAGCAATTTGGATTCGGGAGATCGCGGGCATGATGTAACATTGCGGTCAGCCGTCAGCAATGCGAGATCCTACTGAGAGCTGATGGCTGAGAGCTGACAGCTGGTACGCAGGAGGCGCCACTTCCGCTATGACTGTTTCGCCGAATGGATTACGCCAGGTGATCTCAGCCGACCAAATTCAGAAGAGAGTCCGCGAACTGGGCCGCCAGATTTCCGACGACTATCGCGGCCAGACCGTGGTCGCCCTGGGAATTCTGGAAAACAGCTTCCTGTTCATGGCTGACCTGGTGCGGGCGGTGGATGTACCCATCGTCTGCGCTTTCATCAAACCCAGGTACAAGCAGACCCAACAGGGTGAATCCGCAGTGCTCGAGATTTTTTTCAGCCACGAACTGGCGATTGAGGGCAAGCATGTGTTGCTGGTCGAGGGGTTGGTGCACTCAGGGGTGACCACCGAGTTCCTGATGAGTGACCTGAAAGGACGCGGCGCGGCCTCGGTGAAGCTGGTTACGTTGCTCGATCGCCAGTCGGCCCGCCGGGTGCCCCTGCAGCCCGACTATTTCGGATTCCTGGTGGATGACGCGTTCCTTTGCGGCTACGGATTGGGCAGTCCTGAGCAGACGGGTCGAAACCTCCCCTACCTGGCCGCAACGATTTGAGTCGGTGTCGAGATGAATTCAGCAAGATCAGCTCTGTATTGGTTGGTCATCGTGGTGTCGGCATTCCTGCTCTGGCAGGTCACAAGGAAGGGTGCCTCTGCCCCGGTTGCCCCCGAGATAAGCTACTCCGATTTCTTGGCAAGGGTTGCGAACGATCAAGTCAGCAAAGTCACAATCGCAGGGAGCGTGGTTTCCGGGTCCGACGCCAAGGGAGGTAAGTTTCGCGTCATTGCGCCAGCCAACCAGGCGGCGATGCTCGAAGCTCTTCAGCAACATGGGGTAGAAATCTGGTTCAAGGAGGAGACCGAACAGAGTCGCGCGAACTGGATCCTCAATCTGCTCCCTCTCATTCTTCTTGCCGCGTTGTGGTTTTTCATGATCCGCCAGATGCAAAATCGCCGCTCCCCTGGAGTTGCACCGCCGAGCCCCCTACCCTCGCAGGAAACCAAACCCCGGTTTGGCTCGTGACTTCTGTCACTTCCTACCGTTTCCCCGTTTTCTTCGGAAAAGGTCTAAAATGCAAGAGGGGTAGTCTTTTCTCAGTCGAATTCCCGCCTCCGGCATCCAATAAGCCTGTAGCGGCGTCTTTACTTTTGACAGAGATGGGGCTGCACTTCGAGGAGTTTTAGGTGAATTCAACGATCAAAACGGTACTTTTCTGGGCGGTCATTGTGGTCTCGGCCTTCCTGCTCTGGCAGGTCGTAAAAACCGGTACCAACGCCCAGAAGGAAAAAGAAATTGGCTTCTCGGAATTCATGGCCGACGTGGACCAGGGCAATATCCACGACGTGTTGTTCATCGGCCAGGAAGCGAAGGGCAAGTTCAAGAGCCCCGACGCCCCATTTCATACCACGGTACCGCCGGGGAGCTATCCCGACATGTACAAGAAGCTGACGGAGAAAGGTGTTCCGTACAGTTTCAAGGACATCAGCAACGGCACCTGGCCGAGCTGGATTCTGAACCTCTTGCCGCTGGTGCTGCTGGGCGCGCTCTGGTTCTTCATGATCCGGCAGATGCAGACGGGCGGAAACAAGGCACTGTCGTTCGGCAAGAGCCGGGCGCGTCTGCTTTCCATGCAGCAGAAAAAGATCACCTTCAAAGACGTGGCCGGCGTGGATGAGGCGAAGGAAGAGCTTCGCGAAATCATCGAGTTCCTGCGCGAGGCCCAGAAGTTCCAGAAACTAGGTGGACGCATTCCCAAGGGCGTGCTGCTGGTTGGACCTCCGGGAACGGGCAAGACCCTGCTGGCGCGAGCGGTCGCCGGCGAAGCAAATGTTCCGTTCTTCTCCATCTCCGGCTCCGACTTCGTGGAAATGTTCGTAGGCGTGGGCGCAAGCCGCGTGCGTGACCTGTTTGAGCAGGGCAAGAAAAACGCTCCCTGCATCATCTTCATCGACGAAATTGACGCCGTCGGACGTCACCGCGGCGCTGGCCTCGGCGGTGGACACGACGAACGCGAGCAGACTTTGAATCAACTACTGGTCGAAATGGACGGCTTCGAATCGAACGATGGCGTGATCCTGATGGCGGCGACGAATCGTCCCGATGTGCTTGATCCGGCGCTGCTCCGCCCGGGGCGCTTCGACCGGCGCGTGGTGGTGAATCGTCCCGATGTTCGCGGACGCGAAGAAATTCTGCGCGTCCACACCCGCAAGATTCCTCTCGCCGACGACGTTGATCTGTCGGTTCTGGCGCGCGGCACGCCGGGATTTTCCGGCGCCGATCTGGCCAATATGGTCAATGAAGCGGCGCTGGCGGCGGCACGTCCCAATCGCAAGGCCGTGCTGATGTATGACTTTGAGCTGGCCAAGGACAAAGTGCTGATGGGCGTGGAACGCAAGTCGCTTCTGCTCTCCGACGAAGAGAAGAAAAACACCGCGTACCACGAGGCCGGACACGCGCTGGTGGCTGCCATGCTGCCGCATTCCGATCCAGTGCACAAGGTGACCATCATTCCGCGCGGAATGGCGCTCGGTTTGACCATGCAGTTGCCGGTGGACGATCGCCACAACTACTACAAGAATTATCTCGACACGCAAATCGCCATCCTGATGGGCGGGCGTATCGCGGAAGAGATTTTCCTGAACCAGATGTCGACGGGCGCGGGCAACGACATTGAGCGGGCGACCGAACTGGCGCGCAAGATGGTTTGCGAGTGGGGCATGAGCGACCTGGGGCCGCTGACCTTCGGCAAGAAAGAAGAGCAGATTTTCCTGGGACGCGAAATCGCGCAACACCGCGACTACAGCGAAGCCACCGCCATCCAGATTGACGAAGAAGTCAGGAAGATGGTGGGCGTTGGCTACGCGACGGCGAAGGGGATCCTCTCGGAGAATCGTGACACGCTGGTCCGGATCGCCAAGGCGCTGATCGAACGTGAAGTGCTGGACGCCTCGGAGATCAAGCTGCTGGTGGATGGGCAGGAATTGCCGCCGATCAAGCCGCTGCCGTCGAAGACCGACGACGGCGTGCAGCAGGTGATCAAGCCGGAACGGGCTCCCGCCAAAGGCGGCGAGCGGCCAGCGACGGCGTAGCGAGTTCTCCGGTGGAGGGACGGGCGTCTCGCCCGTCCAGCCGGGCGGGGACGCCCGGCGCTCCGCGAGTTAGTTTGGAGTGGGCGGCCGAGTGGGCCGCCTTTCTTTTGGTGCCCGCCATTCCTGCCGCCCAACCCGATCCCGTCGAAAGTCTGCGCTACAAATAGCGGGCTGGGACCGGTTTGTGTGGGGACGGGCGCCCCGCCCGTCCAAGCCGAGCGCGGCTCGGCAGCCCGCCGGTGGCGACAACAAGCATGGTTCGCCACAGAAGCCGCTGGCACTGCCGGAGCCTGCATTCGCCGTGCGATACTTGTATGCCCTATGAACCTGACCCTCGATTCCAAAGTTGCTCTTATCACCGGAGGATCGCGCGGAATTGGCGCGGCAACGGTGCGGATGTTTGCGGCCGCGGGCGCGAAAGTTGTCTTCAATTATCAAGCGGCAAAGGCGCAAGCTGAGGCTCTGGCACGTGAATGCGGCGAGGACAACTGTCGCGCCGTGCAAGCCGATCTTTCGACCGCAGCCGCGGCCCAGCAACTGGTCTCGTCCACCATCGCCGCCTTCGGACGTCTCGACATCCTGGTCGCGAACCACGGCATCTGGCCGCCCGAGGATGCCCCCATTGAACGCATGTCGGACGAACAATGGCATCGCACGATTGCCGTGAATCTCGACAGCGTCTTCTCCCTCGTCAAGCATTCAGTCGGGCAGATGAAGAAGCAGGGCGGCGGCCACATCGTGCTCGTCAGTTCGACCTCCGGCCAGCGCGGCGAAGCTTTCCACTGTGACTATGCGGCCACCAAAGGCGCGCTGATCAGCATGGTGAAAGGCCTCTCCACCGAACTGGCGCGCGACCACATCTACATCAACGCGGTGGCTCCCGGATGGGTGGATACCGACATGTCGGCCCCGGCGCTGAACGATCCGCCCACGCGCGCCAAGATCTTTGGCGGCATCCCGCTCGGCCGCGTGGGAACGCCCGACGAGATCGCCGCACCCATTCTGTTTCTCTGCACCCCCTATGCCGGGTTTATCACCGGCGAGGTTTTCAACGTGAATGGCGGGGCGGTGCTGGTGGGATAGGAGCGTATTTCATGAAGCGCGCTTGGTTTCACTTCGTCGTTGGCAGTGTACTGGTCGCTTCACTGGCTAGGGCTCGAAGGCCTGATGCCACCGCGGGCACGCCGGGGCCGGAACACGGCACCATCGTCAGCAATACCTATGCCAACGAATTTCTCGGCTTCTGGTTTCCGATACCCGAGGGGTGGCAAGTGAACCGTGAGAGCGTCGGAGCAGACCGAGAAGGAGAGGCCAAACGGATTACCGGTGGCGGCCTGGAGTTGCTCGTCATTGATCGAGGGGACCGGAAACACGGTGGCAGTCGAATCGTGATCAGCGCCATGGACGCGAATGGTTACTCCGCGGGCACCCCAGCGTTTGCGTCCAATTTTGTTCGAGGGCCGATAGGTGCAACTGGAGGAGAAGTGCTTCGTGAGGCACTTCCTGTAGATTTTGCGGGGCAGCACTTCGTTCGGGGAGACTACAGGCAGGATTTCAAAGGCGGTTCCCAGTGGGGAGCTTTCGTTTGCACAAAGTTCAACGGCTATTTCATTGGCTGGACCTTTGTCACTGATTCTGCCGAGGAACTGGAAGGTCTGGTGAACTCGCTGCAGCGCCTGTCTTTTCGAGATCAGCCGACTCCGATGGGGGGGAATCGTCGTCAGTCATCTTCCGGCGGGCGCGGCGCGTCCCCAACGCATTCGAGTCTCCCAACGTGTCTCCGAAGCCTTGCTGATTAAGGGGGTCGCCCCCGAGTATCCAGATGGTGCCCGGCAGAAACACATCGAAGGCTCGGTCACCCTAATTGCCTTGATTGATAAGAACGGAGACGTTGGTGAACTGTCGGTTGTCAGCGGACCGAACTTGCTTGTTCCTGCGGCTCTCGAAGCAGTTCGACAATGGAAATACAAGCCCTATCTATTGCAGGGAGAGCCACTGGCCATGCAAACGCAGATTGTCGTTCCATTTCTATTGCGACCGCAGTAATTATCGCCTAACGGCGGACCCACGTCGAAACCCAGACAGCTAAAATGGTGTCGGGCGCTTCTAACCCAATAGAGTCATGAATCGTCTTCTGGTTGTTCTTGCTTTGTTGCTGGGCGCGCTGGGCGCGGCTCAAACCCCTCCAGCGCCCGCTCTGCCAACCCCCTCCCAGCCCGCCGTCAAGCTGAACGATTCCGACAACGCCCGCCAGGCGCGAGCCGTTCTCGATCAGACCATCCAGACGATGGGAGGACAACCCTACCTCACCTACGAGAACAGGAGTGAGACCGGCCGCTACTATCGGCTTTATCACGGACGCACCAGCAGCACCGGAACTCCCTACAACTACTACGTCCAGTATCCGGACAAAGACCGCTTCGAAGTCATCCACATCAAGGACATTCACATAATTCCGGGAACGATCGACGTCGGCAACATCAAGGTCAAGAACAAGTTCGACCTTGTCCTGATTCACAACGGCGACAAAGGATTCGAGACAACCTACAAGGGAACAGCGGCGCAAGATAAGGAGGATTTGCAAAACTATCTTCGCCGCCGGCAGCATTCCCTGGAATACATATTCCGCAAGTGGCTCCGCGATCAGAACGTGGCCCTGTTCTACGAGGGTCCGTCGGTAGTGGACGGGAAGGAAACCGAAGGCATCACGCTGCTCAACAGCCAGAACGATTCGGTGAGCGTTTACCTGGACCAGAACACCCACTATCCGGTCAAGATCAGTTATTCGTGGCGCGATCCGAAGGACAAACAGATGAACGTGGAAGCCGAGGTTTACGACAGTTACAAACTGGTGCAGGGAATCTGGACCCCCCACTCCATCACCCGTTATTTCAACGGAGAGACTTCGCAGCAGCGTTTCGTCACCACCGCGAGCTACAACCAGAAGCTTCCGGATTCGATGTTCGACGCGACTGTGTCGTACGACCCGGAAGCGCCGCCGAAGAAACGCTAAGAGTTTTGGTCAAAAACCTGCCGAAGTACCATTAAACCGGCCCAAGTTCCTCCCTGGATACCCCCAAACATCCATAACCGTCTGAACAACTTAGCCTTTCCCATAGTGGAACAGGCCACGGAGTGTGGCTGTTTTGCCACATACGGAAACCTGCCCGTCACGGTAAGCTGATACACAACAAAAGACTTACACCGTCCCCCGTTGACACACGAGCAAACAATTCGTGCTGCGGTGACCTGCGCAGGAGTCGGCCTCCACAGCGGCGCCCCCGTCACCTTGCGGATTCTGCCCGCGCCCGCCGGAACGGGAATCGTCTTCCACCGCACCGACCTCGACGGCTTCCCCATCGAGGCCAGCGGGCGCAATGTGGCCCGCGTAAGCTACGCTACCAGCCTGATGAAGAAAGGCGTGCTCATCTCCACCACCGAGCACCTGCTCTCGGCATTTACCGGCGTCGGCATCGACAATGCCATCGTCGAACTGGACAATCTCGAGTTGCCGATTCTCGATGGCAGCGCCCGTCCCTTTGTCGAGATGATTCAAAAGGCCGGCATCCGCCGACAGCGCAAAGCCCGCACCTATCTTCGCATCGTGCGCGAGATCGAATTGCGTGAGGGCGATAAATTCATTGCCGTCTATCCGGCCGATGCCTATTCGGTTTCGTATTCCATAAACTTTCCTCATCCGTTGATCGGCAAGCAGAGCTTCTGCGTGCGGCTCACCAATGGCAGCTATTTGAGCGAGATTGCGCCGGCCCGCACGTTCGGATTCTTGCATGAAGCCGATGCCATGCGGCAGCAGGGACTGATCCGAGGCGCGTCGACCGACAATGCCATCGTGATGAACCGCGACGAAGTGCTGAATCCGCCGTTGCGTTTCCCCGACGAGTTCGTGCGCCACAAAGTCCTTGACCTGATCGGAGACCTGGCGCTGATCGGGAAGCAGATCCTGGGCTCAGTGGTGGCCGACCGCGCCGGCCACGCCATGCATACCGCGCTCGTGTCGCGCATTTTGCGCGACCGCTCGTATTGGGAAGAAACCGTGCTTGAAGAGGAAACGGCAATGCCAGCGCTCGCATCGGCGATGAGTCTTAGCGTCTAGCAGGCTACGGAAGGACTCTGATTCGAGCAGGTTTCAGCAAGGGCACGACTTCGCAGGCAGCGCAGAAACTCCAGTGCAACCAGGTTTTGGCAAGGGCACGGCTAGGCGACGAGCGACGCGCGTTCTGCCAGCAGGCGCGCCAGTTCGGCTTCGGCTTCGGCGCGGATGCGCCCGGCAAAAGCATGGACGCTCTGCCGGTGCTCGGCCCCGAGCGCGGACAAGCGCACCTGCAAATAGGGCTGGTCCTCTTCCAGGCGGCGCAGCAGCCGCTGCGTTTTCGCGATTCTTTCTTCGAGTGTGACCATGAGTTCGACTAAGCCGTATCTCTACAGTGCCACAGCCGGAACAGGGCGCAAGTTATAAGCTGGATGCCGGGTTGGGTGGGATCTTCCCGGAAACGGGAACTGGCCAGGCCGAGCGATCGGTTAGGGAGGCGTCAGGTTGTCGTGCAGCCGCTCCGGCAGTTCTCCCCGCAAGTGGTCGGTCAGCCATTTCTCCAGCTGATACTGCGAGCTTTGCGGAACCTCAACGAAGCGGATACCGGCGTGCCCGGTTCCATCAGCCCAGGCGACTTGGCCTTTCAGTTCGAGCGAAATGTTGGCGCCGGGAAGCGTGAAGCGGAACTGACCCTGCGCCCCCTGCAGCAACTTGCCAATGAGGCGGATGGCCATGCCTCCCTCGCTGATGTTCGTCGTCGTGGCGGTCAGTTCCTGGGTGTGCGCCAGAACGATCCGCAGGGCGATCTCCACCGGATGCCGGTAGTACCGGCGCTGTTCTCGCACCATGAAATTGAGCGCCGCATTCAGACAGCGGGTGGCGTGCAGCGGCGTGAGCGGCTTCTGCAGAACGAAGTTGGCGCCGGACTGGAACGCCTCCTGGGTCGTCGTCTTCCCATTCACCACGGCAAAGGCTACCGACCGCGCATTGCTTTGCGTCTGACGGATGCGGCGCAGCAGATCAACGCCGTCTGGCAAATCGTCGCAGTCGATAATGATCGCATCGTACTTGCGCTTCGCCAGCAGGCCGGCTCCGGGCTTGGACTCCGCGCAAACCTCGACGTCGACCGAGATATTCTCCAGTGCCGGACGCAGCACGCCCAGCAAAGCGGCATCCCCGCTGATGAGAAGAGAGTCCAGATTCATGACTTTTTCGATACTAACGGTACCCAACCAGCGAAGAAAGTGACCTTGGTACTGGACAAAAAGCGTGCCTTCGTCACAAAAGAACACGAAGGACAGCCACGGGCGATTTCAGACCTTTGTGTGACCTTCCGTGCCGTCTGGTTGGGATGCACTTAGGATTTCACCCGTTCCCGTCAGTTTTTCCGGATTTTGCGCCTTTCACTTAAACTGGTGAGGTGAGCGAAACGGCGTATCTGTCGTTGGGATCGAACCTGGGAGATCGTGCGGCCACCCTGCGCGCAGCGGTCGCACAACTGGAAGGCGCGGGGCGTGTGCTGGCAGTCTCCGCACTGTATGAGACCCAACCGGTTGAGGTCCAAGACCAGCCATGGTTCCTGAACTGCATGGCGGCGATTGAAACCGAAAAGACGCCCAGAGAACTGCTCCAGCTTGCGTTGCGGATCGAAGCGGCGATGGGACGCATCCGCCTGCGCGACAAAGGTGCGCGCAAGATTGATATCGACGTGGTCCTGTTTGGCGATTCCGTGGTGGACGAACAGGGCTTGAAGATTCCGCATCCTTCCATGCACCTGCGGCGGTTTGTGTTGGAACCGCTGGTCGAGATTGCTCCCGAAGCGCGCCATCCCGTGCTCGGAAAAACGGCGCGAGAACTTCTGGCAGCCTTGGGCGAAGGGCAGACAGTCCGGCGGCTCTGAAAAGCTAGCCTTGCGCAGCGCCGTCGGGTGCCCCATCCTTGCGCGTTCTGTGCGCAAGAGCCTGCCCTGAGCAAAGCCGAAGGGGTGGGATTCGAGCGCCGCGTCATCGTAACCTGTGCGGAGATTTCCACGGCTGAGAACGTGTAGGGCGGACACTCCCTTCGACTTCGCTCAGGGCAGGCTCTGTCCGCGTGTCGACACCGCCCGAAAGCTTACGGTTCGCACATGCGCAGAGGGTCTTTCCCCCCGAGCCTTTATTCAACAACTTGTTCAAAATTGAACAGACACAAACCGGACATCCGTTGTAACTTTTATTTCCACTTTACTAACCGGACAGCCGTGGGGCGCTGTCACAGATCACCTGGTGCTGTAAGAGCAGGCGCCCCACTGTGTCCGTCTCCTTGGTGGCGTAGTGGTGCTTCATCCTTCCTTCCCCCAACAACCACTACGCCACCCTGCCTGAGGAAGCATTCAATTTGGTACGATCGGCGGGTAAACGATCGGCGGGAAAACGATCGGCGGGTAAACGATCGGCGGGAAAACGATCGGCAAGAAAACGACCCGATTTTCTCCAGTTCCATCCGCAAAATCCCAGCCGTGACCGGACGGTCGCCAGAAGTTTCAGCGCGAATAGCGGCGCACCGAGAGCGCGATGGGCAGGCCGACGCAGAACCAGTGCTCGACGAACTCCGTCGCCTTGTAGATGAACGGTGTGTGTCGGTGCGGCGCCGCCGAGAGTGGCACCACCACGAAATGCATGAACAGGTAAACCAGCGCGCCATAAACGAGCCCGCAAACGACGGCGCGACTGACCAGAAATGTAAGCTTGCGGCTGGCCAGGTAGTAGACCGTAGCCGCGCCCAGTGCGATCACGAAATGCAGGACGACGCCCAGCGCGGCCGTCTGTGTCCCTCCGCTATACGACTTCATGCCAAGGACGCCGGTGGCAATAGTCTGCGGAACCAGAATCGGTTTCTCAGGACTGTAAACCAGGATCGCGTAAGCCAGGTCCAACACGCCGACAATCAGGCCACCGACAAATATGGCCGGAAAAGGCCGAGGCCGCGCGAAGGATGAACCCGCAGAACCACCAGCCACCGAGGTTGCCATGAGGAATCTCCCACGAAGATTTCCTGCCCCAATGGGATGCATTCTATAACGATCCGGGAAGGTTTAGGGTGGAGCAACACAGCGCCGTCGGGTGTCCCATCCTTGCGCGTTCTGTGCGCAAGGGTGGGATTCGAGTGCCGAGTCATCGTAAGCTGTGTTGGGACGTGCACAGGTTTGCGTCGTGTAGCGCGGACACTCCTGTCCGCGTGCCAATCCGACCCCGCCGGCTCAAAGCCCGCAAAATCCCAAGAGGAACAGGACCGTGGAATCCCACCTTTCGAAAAGCGCGAAAGGTGGGGCACCCGGCAGATCCACGATGATAACGTCCTTTATCATGTTCTAAATGGCATGAGAAGAGACCCATGTCAAATACATCCGAATAGGACAAAATAGGACCACCGTTAAGAGGAATAAAGCATGTTGCCCGCCACGGAGGAAGAAATCCAGCATGTCACGAACTACGTGAAGTCCGAGGCGCCGGACTTGACGGTGCAGTTCGTGCAAAAGGTGTACTCAGAGAACGTTCTGAACGTCATGCATGACGTGTGGGACGTACACACGAACGTTGATCGCTGGTGGGTGATTACGGCGCCCATGAATCTCTATTCCCAGGACCAGTTTCCTAATATGGATCTGGCTCTCACATTTCATATTGGGCTTTGCTTGCGTATACCGCGCAGTGACCGCCAGAAGTTGTCAGACCTTCCGGTGGAGCCCTTCGCCGAAGCTTACCGCTACCTTCGGGAGGCCAATGATGCACTCACCCAAGCATCTGAGGTGGCAGACTATCAGTCGATCGGCGTGAGGTGTCGTGAAGCAATGCTGGCTTTTATCAAGGCCGCTCAGACCGTCATCCCGTGGACTTCAAAGGAAGAACCACCTAAGAAGGCTGACCTCAAGGCGTGGGCCGATCATATCTGTTCTGTAGCCCTTGCGGGAGCAGCTCACGATGACAGGCGACACTTGTTCAAGACGCTCCTTGAAAGTGCCTGGAAATTCACGAACTGGCTGACACATTCAAAATCTTCGAGATGGCACGATGCCGAAGCGGCCATAGCAACTACCGAGAATGCGATAAGCCTGGCTACATCCGCCGTCATCCTGCACGTCCGGGGAGTGCCTGAACAATGTCCGTCTTGCGGTTCGCACAGATTGTCTCCTCAAAGGGGTTATCGCGAAGACCTTCCCGACGTTGAGTGGGAGCGGCCGACCTGTGACAAATGCGGCTGGACCGGTAGTCCCGTGGCATTTCGTCGAGAAACACCACCTGCTGACGTGCGTCGTGCTGATCCACCGCAGAGTGAGTGCATAATGCCGGAAACCCCGCTCAGGGAACTTCGGCGTCCGAAGGGAAATGATGCCTGAAAATGCGGGGGTTGGCCCACCCTTCCCTTCATTACCACTCTTTGACGCTGCCCGAGCCATCGTGAATCTCCATGGGTGGAGAAGCAAGGATCTCAATCTGACCTCGACAGGACTTCCGCTGCTGTCTCGGATGACGGGTGGCCCATTCTAAATTTCGCGTTCTTTGCGAAATTTAGAGTGGG